>NZ_JCAFUR010000001.1:0-722642 GCF_059371575.1 Stenotrophomonas sp. YJH_SMC_4 | reverse complement strand
GAGGCTGGGCTGGTGGAATACATCCAGTACTACAACCAGGAGCGCATCAAACTGAAACTGAAAGGTCTGAGCCCGGTAGAGTACCGGGAGCGGGCCCAATCGGCCGCCTGACCCCGTCCAAGTCTCGGGGGTCACTTCACCTTGGGGGCTTGGCCGCGGCATCCATGCCGCGGACACCCCCGCAACCGGACCCACCCCGCCTTCGACAGTTCCCTGCGATCTGCCGGGACGGCGTGCTGTGCGGCTGCTGGTGGGTGTCGACCTTGGTCGACACGGTAGATCCACGCCATGCGTGGATGAGTCCAAACGCGCCGACCTTGGTCGACACGTACCGGATCAGAGGCCCTGCATCAATGCCATCTGCGCAGAATGCGGGGCTTCGTCGTGCGCCGGGGCACGCTTGTGGTAGATGCCGTCGGCATCCAGTTCCCAGGCGTTGAGGTTGTCGTCCAGGTAGTTCTGCAGCACCTCGCGGTAGACTCGCTTGGCCAGCTCCGGGTCGAGGATCGGGAAGCAGGTCTCGACCCGGCGCAGCAGGTTGCGCTCCAGCCAGTCGGCGCTGGCGCAGTACATCTCCGGTGCGCCGTCGTTGCCGAACCAGTAGACGCGGCTGTGCTCCAGGAAGCGGCCGACGATCGAGCGCACGCGGATGTTGTCCGAAATGCCCGGCACACCCGGGCGCAGGGTGCAGGCGCCGCGGATGATCAGGTCGATCTGCACGCCGGCCTGCGAGGCGGCGTACAGCGCGCGCACCACCTGCGGTTCGTTCAACGCGTTCATCTTGGCGATGATCCGCGCGGGGCGACCGGCGGCGGCGATGCGCGTTTCGCGCTCGATGCGGCCGAGGATGCCGGTGTGCAGGGTGAAGGGCGACTGCAGCAGGCGCTTGAGCTTCATCTTCGAGGCCAGCCCGGACAGCTGCTGGAACAGCAGGTGCACGTCGTTGCCGATGTCCGCATCGGCGGTGATCAGGCTGATGTCGGTGTACGCGCGGGCGGTGCCGCTGTGGTAGTTGCCGGTGCCCAGGTGTACATAGCGGCGCAGCTTGCGGCCCTCGCGGCGCACGATCAGCAGCATCTTGGCGTGGGTCTTGTAGCCGACCACGCCGTACACCACCTGTACGCCGGCTTCCTGCAGGCGATCGGCCAGGCCCAGGTTTGCCTCTTCGTCGAAGCGTGCGCGCAGTTCAACGACCACGGTCACGTCCTTGCCGTTGCGCGCAGCCTGGATCAGCGCATCGACAATCAGCGAATCCTTGCCGGTGCGGTACAGGGTCTGCTTGATCGCCAGCACGTTGGGGTCGATCGCCGCCTGCCGGATCAGGTCCAGCACCGCGGTGAAAGCATCGAACGGGTGGTGCAGCAGCAGGTCCTGGCGCGCCGCGGTCTCGAAGATGCCGTCGCTGTCGCGCAGCGTGCGCGGGGTCATTGGCGGGTACTTCAGGTCCGGCTGTGCGATCAGGTCGTACAACTGGATGATGCGGTTGAGGTTGACCGGGCCGTCGATGCGGTACACCGCGTTCTCGGTCAGGCCGAAGTTCTGCAGCAGGGTGCGCACGATCTCGCGCGGCATGTCCTGCGCGATTTCCAGCCGCACCGCCGGCCGGTAGCCGCGATCGACCAGTTCGTCGCGCAGTGCCAGCGCCAGGTTCTCCACCTCCTCCTCGTCCACCACCAGCTCGGAGTTGCGGGTGACGCGGAACTGGTAGGCCCCCTGGACTTCCATGCCCGGGAACAGCTCATCGACGAAGGTGGACAGCACCGAGGACAGGAACACGAAATTCTGCGACCCGCCGAGCTTCTCCGGCAGCTGGATGATGCGCGGCAGCGAGCGCGGCGCACGCACGATGGCCAGATGGCCGGCGCGGCCGAATGCGTCGGTGCCCTTCAGCACCACCACGATGTTCAGCGACTTGTTGAGGATCTTCGGGAACGGGTGCACCGGGTCCAGGCCCAGCGGCGACAGCACCGGCATGATCTCGTTGCGGAAATAGGCGCGCAGCCAGCGCCTCTGCCGATCGGTCCAGGAGTGGCGGCCGAGCACGCCGATGCCGGCCTCCATCAGCGCCGGGCGCAGCGTCTCGTTCCAGCAGCGGTACTGTTGGTCGACCAGTTGTGCCGCGCGGTCGTGGATGGCGTTGAGGATCGCCTGCGGGCTCATCCCGTCCGGTGCCGGTGGCAGGCCGAATTCCTGCGCGTGGCGGACGGCGGCGGCGCGGATCTCGAAGAACTCGTCCAGGTTGGTGCAGGAGATGCACATGAAGCGCAGGCGCTCCAGCAGCGGCACCTGCGGATCCATCGCCTGCGCCAGCACGCGGAAGTTGAAATCCAGCTGCGACAGCTCGCGGTTGATGTAGAGCGCCGGGTCGCGCAACGGATCGTTGTCCGGGCTCACGGGGAGGGGGAGGGATCCGAGGCTGCTCATGGCGTCATTCTTCGATGGAAGTCAGGGGGGCGGACTCGCGCGGGCGCACGTGGTCGGCATCGAAATGGCAGGAAAACACCGAGCCCTTGCCGACCTCGCTTTCAATCTCCAGCCGCGCGTGGTGCAGGCCGAGGATGTGCTTGACGATGGACAGGCCCAGGCCGGTACCGCCGCTTTCGCGGGAGCGGCTGCTGGAGACACGGTAGAAACGTTCGGTCAGGCGTGGCAGGTGGGAAGCCGGGATGCCGTAACCGGAATCGCGCACTGCCAGCACCGCGCCCTCGCCTTCGCGGCGGAACTCCACGGCGATGCGGCCACCGGCCGGCGTATAGCGCACCGCATTGGTGACCAGGTTGGAGAAGGCGCTATGCAGCTCCTTGGTGGAACCCTGCAGGTCGACGCCGGCCAGATCGTCGATGCTGATCTGGTGGCGGCCCTGGCTGTGCGCTTCGGCCTCGCGGCGTAGTGTGGCCAGCATCGGCTGCATGGCGACGGTCTCTTCCTCGCTGTGCTCCTGCGACTCCAGCCGCGACAGGGTCAGCAGGTCTTCCACCAGCTGGGCCATGCGCTGGCTCTGCTTGCGCATTTCTTCCAGCATCGGACCGGTGCCCGGGAAATCCTCCGGGTCCATCATGTCCAGGTAACCGTGGACCACGGTGAGCGGCGTGCGCAGTTCGTGTGAAACGTTGGCGACGAAGTCGCGGCGCACCTGTTCCAGGCGCAGCAGCTTGCTGACGTCGCGGGCGATCAGCAGCCAGTAGTCCGAAGAATACGGAATCAGTCGCAGGTTCAGGCGGATCGCAGGATCGACCGGTGAGGGCACGTCCAGGATCGGCTCGGCGTTGCGGCCGCCGGCCAGCCAGTGCGCCAGCGGCATCGGCTGCAGGCGTTCGACCAGCGCCTCGCCGAGGTCGCCCGGATGATGCAGGCCAAGCAGGGCGGTGGCCGCTTCGTTGAACCACTGCACGCGCTGGCTGTTGCGGTCCAGCACCACCACGGCATCGGGCAGCGCGGCGGCAGCGGCGCGGTAGCTGCGCAGCATGTCGAGCAGGCGGCGCTTGCGAACGCGCATTTCCACCTGGTTGCGGTACAGCAGGCGGTCCAGCTCGTTCCAGACGCCGGTGCCTTCCTCGGCGGTATCCCAGCGCTGGCGCGCGGTCAGCCGGCGCAGCACGCTGCGCAGCCGCCAGTAATGCCAGGCCAGGGTGGCCAGCGCGCCCAGTGCGATGCACAGCCACAGGTGACCCGTGAACCACCCCACCAGTCCGGAGAACAGCAGTACCGCGGCAACGGTGGCCAGGGTCTTCAACCAGGCAGAGCGGATGTGGCGGGGCATTGCGATCTCGTCGTTGAAGTGCGGCGGTTCACTGGGGTGAACCGAGGGTTATAGCAGAGTTGCCGGCGCCGGCACCCGCGGTGCGCGGCGTCGGCACGACGAGACTCAGGTCGCGGTGGAGAAGCGGTAGCCGGCGCCGCGCACGGTCTGCACCATGTTCTCGGCGTTGAACGGTTCCAGCGTCTTGCGCAGGCGGCGGATGTGCACGTCGATGGTGCGCTCCTCCACGTACACGCTGCCGCCCCACACATGGTCCAGCAGCTGGGCGCGGGTGTAGACGCGCTCGGGGTGGGTCATGAAGAAGTGCAGCAGGCGGTACTCGGTCGGGCCGATCGGCACCGGCTGGTCGTTGGCGAACACGCGATGGGCGGCGCCGTCGATGCGGATCGGGCCGACGGCCACGCTGCCGTCCTCGTCGTCCTCGCGGGCGCGGCGCATGACCGCACGGATGCGGGCCAGCAGTTCGCGCGCCGAGAACGGCTTGACCACATAGTCGTCGACGCCGGCTTCAAGGCCACCTACGCGGTCGTTCTCTTCACCGCGGGCGGTCAGCATGATGATCGGCACTTCGCGGGTCAGCGTTTCCTTGCGCCAGCGGCGGGCCAGGTCCAGGCCGCTGGTGCCGGGCAGCATCCAGTCCAGCAGGATCAGGTCGGGGACGCGATCGGCGATGGCGGTCTGGGCCTCACGGGCATCGCCGGCGTGGACCGGCTCGTAATCGCCCTTGCGCAGGGCGAAGGCGACCATTTCACGGATCGCGGGCTCGTCATCGACGATCAGGATGCGTTTCTGCACGAGGACACCGTAGGGCTCGGTTACTGGAGTGGTGTCAGTAGACTACGGTTTGATGACATGTTTGTGACTGCCTGGCCGGAACCGGTCGGGATTGCCATCGACCGGTCACGCAGCACTCAGCGGCGGTCCAGGTCCGGGTCCTGCACGCCCTGGCGGCGCAGCTCCAGCACGGTGGGGGTGATCGCCTCGATTCGCGCATCCACCCGCGCCCGGCCCACGTAGTCCAGCGCCGGGTTGCGCTTGAGGGCCTGCAGCTGCATCAGCGATTGCTCCGGTCGGCCGCTGAGGAAGGCGGCCTCGGCATAGGCCTCGCTGGCGCGCACGCTGTCACCGGCCAGCTCGCTGGCGCGGGCGTATCGCTGCTGGAAGACCGGATCGTTACCACTTTGCGACAGCAGGGGCCGCAGCATGGCCTGCGCGCGCTGGCCCGCCTCGCGGGTGCCCTGTTCGTTCAGGATCTCGGCGTAGGTCAGGGCCACGGGCCGGCTGTTGGGGTGCTCGCGCAGCAGCTGCTCGAAACGGGTGTTGGCCTGCGCGCCCAGCCCGGCACGCGATTCGGCCTCGCCCAGGCCCAGTGCCAGCCACAGGTTGTCCGGGCGGGTCTGCAGCAGGCTGGCCAGGGTCTGCCGGGCCTGCGTGGCACCGCTGCGGCCGCCGCGCATGACCGCCAGCGCCTGGCCATAGCGCTGGGCGTCGTTGAGACCGTCTTTCTGCCGCTTGGCCATGTCCGCGTATTCGCGCTCCAGCTCGGCGGTGGAATCGGCGCTCAGCACGCGCAGGCGCTCGCGCGCCCACTCGAAGTCGCCACTGGCGCCACGGGCCAGCTGGCCGACCGGAACGCGCAGCACGCTGCTGGGCAGCAAGGGGTTGTTTCCGCGCAGCAGCGGCTCGGCCAGGCCCGGGTCGGCTGGATTCACCCGCTCCCTGCGCTCGCCGCTGGGGGTGCTGGTGGTCAGCAGCACTGTGTCCTTCTTCATCTGCTCGGCGCGGGCCTTGGCCTCGCTGATGCGGGTGATGTTGACCGGGTGGGTGCGCAGGAACTCGGGCACGCTGTAGCCGCCCTCGTTGCCGCGCATCGCCGCCGACATGCGCTCGAAGAAGCCGGCCATGGCATCCACGTCGTAGCCACTGCGCGACAGGGTGCGGATGCCGAGGCGGTCGGCTTCCGATTCGTTGGAGCGGGTGTAGTTGATCTGCCGCTGCTGCATCAGGCCCATGCCGGAGCTGATCGCGGCCATCGTCGCGTTGCCGGAGGAGGTGCTGTTGCTGGCCTGCGCGGCCACCACCGCCGCCAGCATGCCGAGCAGGATCGGGATCTGGTCGCGCTGGGCGCGTTCGACCCCGCGCAGCACGTGCTGCTGGGTGACATGGGCGATTTCGTGCGACAGCACTGCAGCCACCTCGTCCTCGCGCTCGGCGGTCAGCACCAGGCCGGCATTGACCCCGATATAGCCGCCCAGCGTGGCGAAGGCGTTGATCTGGCGGTCCTTCATCACGAAGAACGTGTAGGGCTGGCGCGGCTGGTCGCTGTTGGAGCCAAGCCGGGTGCCCATGGTCTGCAGCCAGTCGTTCACCAGTGGGTCGTCCAGCAGGTAGCCGTAGTTGCGCAGCTCGCGCAGCATCATCGCGCCGTACTCGGCCTGGCGCGCCGGGGTCAGCAGCTCGCCGGCCGAGGAGCCGATGTCGGGCAGCTTCTCCTGGGCCTGGGCCAGCGGCATGGCCAGGGCCAGGGTAACGGCGGTAGTCAGCAGCAGGGCTCGCAAGCGGAAGGTCCTCGGGCAGGGCGCGCCAAGCGTGGCAGGGCAGGGGGCAACCATTCGTTAACCCACAGTGTTGCGGCGGTGGCGTGGAATTTCCAGCGCACCGGTACCATATGTAGACCGTCGATCCATCGTGGAGTTTCCCGTGACAGCCCAGACCGCCGGCGGCGCCCCCGCCATCACCATCTATTCCACCGCCGTCTGCCCGTACTGCGTGGCCGCCAAGAACTTCCTGAAGAGCAAGGGCCAGCAGTGGACCGAGGTCCGCATCGACCTGGACCCGGCCGAGCGCGAGAAGATGATGGCACTGACCCGCCGCACCAGCGTGCCGCAGATCTTCGTCGGCGACGTCCACGTGGGCGGCTACGACGACATGATGGCCCTGCACCGTGAAGGCAAGCTCGAGCCACTGCTGGCCGGGCAGGGCCAGGCATGAGCGCGGCCGACGACGGCAGCAAGGACCGCATCGCCGAATTCACCGACTTCCGCAAGCGCATGAACGAACGCATCCTGGGCGAACCGAACCAGGTGGTGCGGCGCTTCTTCGCACTGGACACGCAGACCTACCAGGCCGGCGCGCTGGACGTGAAGACCAAGGAACTGCTGGGCCTGGTGGCCTCGATGGTGCTGCGCTGCGACGACTGCATCAGCTACCACGTGGCCCAGTGCAAGGACGCCGGGGTAACCCGTGAAGAGTTCTTCGAGACCTTCTCGGTCGGCCTGGTGGTGGGCGGTTCCATCGTGATCCCGCACCTGCGCCGCGCGGTCGACTTCCTCGACCAGCTTGAAGGCGGCGCCAGCGCTCCGGCAGCGCACGAGCACTGAGCCTGCGGGAACCGGCCCATTGCGGACCTCCCGGTAGTGCCGGCCGCTGGCCGGCATTCCGTGAACCTGGCAGGGCCGAGGTTGCCGGCCAGCGGCCGGCACTACCGCCAGCGCGCTGGGGCCTGTCCCGCGATCCAACAGCCCAGGAGCCCCTTCTTGTTGAAGGGGCGCGCCGACAGGCGGGGGTAGAGGAAGAATGCGCGGGCAATTATGCCTGAGCCGGGCACTGGGACCATGGTCTATTTGGGACCTCGGCCCCGTCTCAGGCATAATTGCCGGTGAAACTTCCTTTGCGCCGGCGTTTCCGGGCACGTCCGGACGGCGTTTTTCCCCCTGTTCGGAACATCGATCAATGACGCAGAAAATTACGGTCATCCGCGGCGACGGCATTGGCCCGGAAATCATGGACGCCACCCTGTTCGTGCTCGACCAGCTCAAGACTGGCCTGGAGTACGAAGACGCCGACGCCGGCCTGGTGGCCCTGGAAAAGCACGGCGACCTGATGCCGGCGGTGACCCTGGAATCGATCGCGCGCAACAAGGTCGCGCTGAAGAGCCCGCTGACCACCCCGGTCGGTGGTGGCTTCACCTCGATCAACGTCAGCCTGCGCCGCCATTTCGACCTGTACGCCAACGTGCGTCCGGCCCACACCTTCCCGAACACCAAGTCGCGTTTCGACAACGTCGACCTGATCACCGTTCGTGAGAACACCGAGGGTGCCTACCTGGCCGAAGGCCAGGAAGTGTCGGCCGACGGCGAGACCGCCTTCTCCGGCACCCGCATCACCCGCAAGGGCTCCGAGCGCATCGTGCGCTACGCCTTCGAGCTGGCCAAGAGCACCGGCCGCAAGAAGGTCACCGCCGTGCACAAGGCCAACATCATCAAGTCGACCTCGGGCCTGTTCCTGAACGTCGCCCGTGAAGTGGCCGCGCAGTACCCGGACATCGAGTTCCAGGAAATGATCGTCGACAACTGCTGCATGCAGCTGGTGATGCGTCCGGAACAGTTCGACGTGATCGTTACGACCAACCTGTTCGGTGACATCATCTCCGACCTGTGCGCCGGCCTCGTCGGCGGCCTGGGCCTGGCCCCGGGTGCCAACATCGGCAAGGAGGCGGCGATCTTCGAAGCCGTGCACGGCACCGCGCCGGACATCGCCGGCCAAGGCAAGGCCAATCCGTGCGCGCTGCTGCTGGCAGCCGCGCAGATGCTGGACCATATCGGCCAGCCGGAAAACGCCGAGCGCCTGCGCAAGGCCATCGTGGCCACCATGGAAGCCAAGGATTCGCTGACCGGCGACCTGGGCGGTACCGGCACCACCATGAGCTTTGCCCAGGCCATCGCCAGCCGCCTGTAAGCGGCCGGTCGACCTCGGTTGGATCCACAGCGGGGCGCCTTCGGGCGCCCCGTTGCGTTTCTCCGCCGGTGTAGCGTCGAGCCATGCTCGACTGATCTTCGTGTCGGCAACCGCAGAAAGGCCGTCGAGCATGGCTCGACGCTACAGATGTGGCCTGTGCGAGCTTCGCACAGATCATGTGCCTCTGTGGGGCTGGTTCGTGCGCCAGGCGCTCCGCATCCTGTGCTCCACACCCATCGCAGGAATCCGCACATGAACCTCACCACCTTCGGCCTGGCCAGCCTGATCGGCATGGCCGCCACCGCCCCGGTTGCCGCCGTTGATCCGGCCCATCCCACCATCCGCCAGATGGCCGGCGCGCCGGTCGCGACCTCGCTGGATGCAGCGAAGACCGCCGTGCTGGTGATCGACTTCCAGAACGAGTACTTCGATGCCAGCGCCGCACCGGGCTTTGCCGGTGGCCGCATGGTCATCCCCGACGGCATGGCCGCACTGCGCCAGGCGAAGCGGGTGGTCGAATTTGCCGGCGCCAATGGCATCGGTGTGATCCACGTGCAGCATGTGCTGCCGGCCGGCGCGCCGCTGTTTGCGCAGGGCAGCGTCAATGCGGCCTTCCATCGCGACCTGCAGCCGCGCCAGGGCGAGACCGTGGTGCAGAAGGACAACGTCAGCGTGTTCGCCGGCGCGTCCGCCGCCGTGCTCGACCAGGTGCTGAAGAGCGCCGGCATCGACACGCTGATCGTCACCGGCCTGCAGACCCACGCCTGCGTGGCCGGTGCCGCGCGCGATGCGGCCGCCGCGCCGCGCGGCTATCGGGTGATCGTGGCCTCCGATGCCAGTGCCAGCCGTGACCTGGACCTGGCCGGCGGCCAGCGCATCAGCCATCGCGCGCTGCATGAAGCCTCTCTGGCCCAGATCGAGGACACCTTCGGCGATGTCATGACGACTGACGCGATCCTCGCACTGCCGGTGCGCAAGGCTGGCGACGGCGCTTGATAAGCTGGCGGGGCCCGCATGCCGTGGGCCCCGCCAGACGGAGCTGCCCGCCGATGGATCACTTCGCCGCCCTGCGTGCGCTGCGCGCCATCGTTGACGCGGGCAGTTTCACCGCGGCCGCTGAACGCCTGGGGACCACCCACTCGGCGATGTCCCGGCAGCTGCGCCAGTTGGAAGAACACCTGCAGGTGCGCCTGCTCGATCGCAACAGCCGTCGGTTGTCATTGACCGAGGCCGGGCGCGACTACTACCGCGAGGCGGCAACGCTGCTGGACCGCCTGCAGGAGGCCGACGACCGTGCCCGCGCCGGGCAGGCGCAACCCAGTGGCCGCGTACGGATCAGCGTGCCGCAGGTGGTGGCCAGCCAGGAGCTGCCGCACTGGCTGCCCTCGTTCCTGCAGCGCTACCCGCAGGTCACGCTGGACCTGTCGGCGGATGATCAGCTGGTCGATGTGGTGGGCGGTGGTTTCGACCTGGCCCTGCGCATTGCGGCTTCATTGCCGGACAGCCAGCTGGTCGCGCGCGAGCTGGCCAGCTGCCCGCGCATCCTGGTCGCGGCACCGGCCTACCTGGCTCGCCATGGCCTGCCGCGACAGGCAGCAGATCTCGAACAGCACACGCTGCTGGGTTTCAGTCCCACGCCGTCAATGCCGCCCTGGCAATTGCAGGGGCCGCGTGGCGCGAGCGTGAGCGTTGACGCCGGGCAGCGCCTGCGCGTGGATGCCACCCCCGCCCTGTATGCCGCCGCGCTGGCCGGAATGGGCATCAGCCTGTTCACCGCGTTGACCGTGCAGGAGGACCTGCGCGCCGGTCGTCTGATCCGCGTGCTGCCAGCCTGGCATGCCGGCCAGCGGCGCTATTTCGCGCTGTATCCGCATGCACGCGCGCTCGCCCCCAAGGTGCGCGCGCTGGTCGAGCACCTTGCGGCGCACTACGCTGCAGCGATGGGTTCGGCGGGGTAGCCGCGCGGCTGCAGCCGTGGTGGTGATAGCGTCGGTGACTCTGCGGGTTGCCCCGCAAAGGGCTGGGATCAGGCTGGGCGGAACATGCGGAAGCGCTGTTCGGCGCCGATACGGAAGTAATCGGCGGGGCCGCCGCCGCGCAGGATCGGTGCCGCCGCCGCGGTGTCGTAGATGCCATCGACCAGCAACCGTGCATCGATATGCACCGCCACGACTTCGCCCAGCACCAGCCAACCGTGGGTGTCCTGTCCGGCGGCATCGCGCAGGCGCACGATCTGGGTGCAGCGGCATTCCATGCTCACCGGGCTCTGTGCCACACGCGGTGGCGCGACCTGCGTGGATGCCAGCGGGGTCAGGCCGGCGAGGGCGAACTCGTCGACATCCGGTGCAACCGCGCGGCAGCTTTCGTTCATGGCCTCGGCCAGGTCGAAGGTGGCCAGGTTCCAGACGAACTCTCCGGTGGCTTCGATGTTGCGCAGCGAGTCTTTGCGGCCCTGGCTGGAGAAGCCGATGATCGGCGGGGTGTAGTTGAAGGCGTTGAAGAAGCTGTAGGGCGCCAGGTTCAACGTGCCGCCCGCGTCCTGGCTGGAAATCCAGCCGATCGGGCGCGGGCCGATGATGGCGTTGAACGGGTCATGCGGCAGGCGGTGGCCCTCCGCCGGGCGGTAGCTGTGAAAGGTGTCGGGCATGGGGGGGCAGGGGACGTGTGGGCCAGCTCGACTCTACAAAAAAGCCGCGACCCTTGCGGATCGCGGCCTGTCGTTTACGGCGTGGCTGGACTCAGCGCTGCTGGATCTTCGAGAGCAGGCGCAGGAATTCCACGTACAGCCAGACCAGGGTCACCATCAGGCCGAATGCGCCATACCACTCCATGTACTTCGGCGCACGCTGGGCCACGCCGGTTTCGATGAAGTCGAAGTCCAGCACCAGGTTCAGCGCGGCCACGACCACCACGAACAGGCTGAAAGCGATGCCCAGCCAGCTGGCGTCGTGGATCACCGGCACGTTGATGTTGAAGAAGCCCAGCACGAACGAGGCCAGGTAGAGCAGGGCGATACCGCCGGTGGCGGCGACCACGCCCATCTTGAAGTTCTCGGTGGCCTTGATCACGCCGCTGCGGTATGCGAACAGCAGGGCGGCCAGGGTGCCGAAGGTCAGCAACACCGCCTGGAACACGATGCCCGGGTACTTCATGTTGAACAGTGCAGACACGGCGCCCAGGAACAGGCCTTCAACCAGCGCGTACATCGGCGCGGTCACCGGCGACCATTCCTTCTTGAAGATGGTGATCAGTGCCAGCACCAGGCCACCGATCGCGCCACCGATGGCGTACAGGCTTGCGCTGCCGGAAATCTGGCCGTACTCGTCGACCGACTGGCTCCAGGCGAACGCTGCGGTCAGCACGGTCAGCAGCAGCAGGAGGCCGGTCTTGTTGGCGGTGCCGTTGAGGGTCATCACCTGGTCGGGGTGGGTCACCACCGAACCGCTGGCGAGATCAAGGAAGGTCGACTCGGAAAGAGCCGGGTTGCCGCTGCGCATGCGAGTTCTCCGTGCGAATGAAGGTCGGGACGGCCATCCGGCCGATGACTGCGAGCATAGCCGATGACCACGCATGGCGCCGTGGCAGGTTCATGACCGGTCTCGCCTGCGTTGACAGTTCGCGATGTGCTTGGCCACAATGAACGACTCCCCGGGCCCGGCCCGAGGGGATTGCAAGACCGGGGTATAGCGCAGTCTGGTAGCGCGCCTGCTTTGGGAGCAGGATGTCGGGGGTTCGAATCCCTCTACCCCGACCAATCCCACATCACGTCGGATTGGACACCGTTCCGGTTCGGGCGCCCGTAGCTCAACTGGATAGAGCACCGGCCTTCTAAGCCGGCGGTTACAGGTTCGATTCCTGTCGGGCGCGCCATCGGCGAGCACCGGGATCGCATCGGCGGATGTGAAGAAGTGCTTGCAAAAGGGTAAAGACTCCACCAGAATATCGGACTCGCTTCGGCGGACCGGAACTTCGGTGACAGTCTCCAGGCAAAGGTTTGAGGTTCCAGCGTCAGCGGTATCGGCGATGGAGTGAAAGTTTCAGTGGTGGCTGTAGCTCAGTTGGTTAGAGTACCGGATTGTGATTCCGGTGGTCGGGGGTTCGAATCCCCTCAGCCACCCCACTGATTCAACCGCATCGGCGCAGCCGAAACGGTATTGCAATAAACAGAAAGCACGCTACAATGTGCGTCTGAGTTTCACGGGCCGTTAGCTCAGTTGGTAGAGCAGTTGACTCTTAATCAATAGGTCCAAGGTTCGAATCCTTGACGGCCCACCAAGACGGAAGCCACCTGGTACGCCAGGTGGCTTTTTTCTTATTAGTGTGACCCTTTCGTTTCGATGGATCACAGGTTGCAGGGCCCCGCCTGGCGTGGATCTGCAACGCAGCGGGATCGCAGTGCTGGTTTCAACGATGTTGAAGAAAGTGCTTGCACCCTCCGAGCGGATCGGGTCATAATTCGCGCCCCGATTTCGGGCTGTTAGCTCAGTTGGTAGAGCAGTTGACTCTTAATCAATAGGTCCAAGGTTCGAATCCTTGACAGCCCACCAGACGAAAGCCACTTGGTTCGCCAAGTGGCTTTTTTCTTGCCTGTATGCCGGGTTGCGCTTCATCCACGCATGGCGTGGATCTACTGAAGCGATGCTGAAATCAGGGGCATACGCGTCATCAGTGTTTTCAATGCTGTGCGCTGCTTCTCAGCGCATCGCGTCCTGCATCGCACCCAATGGATCTTCCGCGCCGATGGCGCATGTACGAAGGAAGATGTTGATGGCTGGTATCAATCGATTGCACCGCACGCTGTGGGTTCCCTTCGCGCTGATGGCGCTGGCTGCCTGTGCGCCGGCCAATGATCCTGCGCAGACCGTCGAGCGCGATGCTGGCACGGAGAGCACTCCGGCGCGCCCGGTCGGTGACGCCCTGCAGATGCAGCCGGCTCAGCCTGCGGAAGGGGAGGTCCTGCCCGACGCGGTGGACGTGCAGCGCAATGCGGATGGTTCGGTGGATGTGCGCAAGGCCACGCCGGAGTCGGTGGCCCTGCGCCGTACCGACGACGGGGGCGTGGAGATCCGCAAAGTGGATCCTGCGGCCGGGCAGGGAGCCGATGCGGCGCCTGCCGAGGCCAGGTCGCAGCACTGAACCACCGCTGCCCCGGCTGAGCGGCCGCTCGCCGGGGCGGTCCCCGCGCGCCAGTCGCGAGGATGGCCATGTTCAGCTTTGTGCAGGCCTTCCGCTTCCTGCGCCCGCCTGCGACAATGAACGCCTGTGCCGGCCACGCGAAAGTGGCGGAATTGGTAGACGCCCTGGATTTAGGTTCCAGTGCCGCAAGGCGTGGGGGTTCGAGTCCCCCCTTTCGCACCAGTGCCGGCCTGTCCCCCGCCCTGATCGGGCCCCGCTGCCCCCCTTGACCGGCACGCGCTGGCAGTGCAGGCCGAATTGGGCGAAACTAAAGGGCTGCGGCAAGCAGGCGCGTCCCAGACGTCGTGTCCTTACAACCGTTTCATCCCAATCATCGAGCCGGGGGCGTGGGCCACCGGTGGCAGGAGTCAACATGCAAGCTTCGATCGAATCCACCGGCAACCTGGAACGCCGCCTGAGCTTCTCGCTGCCGGAAGACCGTCTGCAGAGCCACATCGTCGGCCGCCTGGGCGAAATCGCCCGTACCACCCGCATCAAGGGTTTCCGTCCGGGCAAGGTGCCGGCCAAGGTGATCGAGCAGCGCTTCGGCGCGCAGGTCCGTGGCGAGGCGCTGGACGGCCTGCTGCGCGAAACCTTCGACGCGGCCGTGCGCGAGCACGATCTGCGCATCGTCGGCAGCCCGCGCATCGACAAGGGCGACGAGGGTGAATTCTCCTTCGTGGCCACCGTGGAAGTGGTGCCGGACTTCGGCGACATCGACGTCAGCAAGCTGACTGTCGTGCGCCACACCGCCGAGATCACCGACGCCGACATCGACCAGATGATCGAGAACCTGCAGAACCAGCGTCGTACCTGGGCCCCGGTCAGCCGTGGCGCGCAGGACGGTGACCTGGTCGCGGTGGAAACCTGGTCGCAGGCCGGTGAAGAGCGCCTGCCGGCCGAAGGCACCGAGAAGGGTTCGATCGTGCTCGGCCAGGGCATGATGTTCGAGACCATTGAAAAGGGCCTGGTCGGCCTGGCCAAGGGCGAAGAGAAGACCCTGGACGTCGAGTTCCCGGCTGACTGGCGCGTGCCGGTGCTGGCCGGCAAGACCGTGCAGGTCACCGTCAAGGTCGCCGAAGTGTCCGAGCCGGTCGTGCCGGCGGTCGACGAAGCCTTCATCAAGAGCTTTGGCGTGAAGGGTGGCGATGTGGAGCAGTTCCGCAGCGACATCCGCGCCAACCTGGAGCGCGAGCTGAAGGGCGCCCTGATGAACCGCCTGCGCCGCGAAGTGGGCGAGCAGCTGATCGCCGCCTATTCGTCGGTGGAAATGCCGCCGCGCCTGGTCGAGAACGAAGCCCGCGCCATGCTGGCCCAGCAGGTCGAGCAGATCCGCCGCAACGGCCAGAGCGTCGGCGAGATCCCGGCCGATGCCCACGAAGGCTTCAAGGAAGCGGCCGCCAAGCGCGTGCTGGTCGGCCTGCTGGTCGGTGAAGTGGCCCGCATCAACGACCTGCGCCTGGAAGCCAAGCGCCTGAACGAAACGATGCGTCTGATCGCTTCGACCTACGAAGAGCCGGAGCAGGTCATTGAGATGTACCGCAACGACCCCCAGCTGATGTCTGGCCTGCAGAACCGTGTGATGGAAGAGCAGGTGATCGACTGGATCGCCGAGCGTGCCCAGCACACCGAAGAGAAGCTGTCGTTCCAGGACGCGATCCGCCAGTAAGCCCGGGCGGATCACCGGATGCCCCGTGCCTTTGCCGGCGCGGGGTTGTTGCCCCCCAAGATAGGTACCTCACGTAATGGACAACCGAACCAAAGCCCTGAACCTGGTTCCGATGGTGGTCGAGCAGACCAGCCGCGGCGAGCGTGCCTACGACATCTATTCGCGCCTGTTGAAGGAGCGCCTGATCTTCCTCGTGGGCCCGATCGACGATCACATGGCCAACGTGGTGGTGGCGCAGTTGCTGTTCCTGGAATCGGAAAACCCGGAAAAGGACATCAACATCTACATCAACTCGCCGGGTGGCGTGGTCACCGCCGGCATGGCGATCTACGACACCATGCAGTACATCAAGCCGAATGTGAGCACTACCTGCATCGGCCAGGCTGCCTCGATGGGTGCCCTGCTGCTGGCCGCGGGCGAAGCCGGCAAGCGCTATGCGCTGCCGAACTCGCGCGTGATGATCCACCAGCCGCTGGGTGGCTACCAGGGCCAGGCCACCGACATCGACATCCACGCGCGTGAGATCCTGACCCTGCGTTCGCGCCTGAACGAGGTGCTGGCCAAGCACACCGGCCAGTCGCTGGAGACGATCGCCCGCGACACCGAGCGCGACAACTTCAAGAGCGCCTTCGAGGCGCAGGCCTACGGTCTGGTCGACCAGGTCCTGGAGCGTCGTCCGGATGAGTCGATCCAGGCCGGTTGACCGGCCTTCACGGGGCCATGGAGGCCTCGTTCCTGCAGGGTCGGGCGGGACTGGTGTCCCCTCGGCCCTGTGCTATTCTCGAATCGAACCCCCGTTCAGCGGGTGGGGTAACTGGGTAAGCGAAGCATGAGCGAAGACCGCCAAGGTCGTTCCACGGACACCGGCAAGATCCTCTACTGCTCTTTCTGCGGCAAGAGCCAGCATGAAGTGCGCAAGCTGATTGCGGGTCCGAGCGTGTTCATCTGTGATGAATGCGTGGAGCTGTGCAACGACATCATCCGCGAGGAGCTTGAGGAAAAGGCGCAGTCGGCGCGCAGTTCGCTGCCGAAGCCGCGCGAGATCCTCGAGGTGCTCGACCAGTACGTGATCGGCCAGAACCGCGCCAAGCGCACCCTGGCCGTGGCCGTGTACAACCACTACAAGCGCATCGAGAGCCGGCAGAAGAACGATGACGTCGAACTGGCGAAGTCGAACATCCTGCTGGTCGGCCCGACCGGTTCGGGCAAGACCCTGCTGGCCGAGACCCTGGCCCGCCTGCTCAACGTGCCGTTCACCATGGCCGACGCCACCACGCTGACCGAAGCCGGTTACGTGGGCGAGGACGTGGAGAACATCATCCAGAAGCTGCTGCAGAAGTGCGACTACGACGTCGAGAAGGCGCAGCAGGGCATCGTCTACATCGATGAAATCGACAAGATCTCGCGCAAGAGCGAGAACCCGTCGATCACCCGCGATGTGTCCGGCGAAGGCGTGCAGCAGGCCCTGCTGAAGCTGATCGAAGGCACCGTGGCCAGCGTTCCGCCGCAGGGCGGCCGCAAGCACCCGCAGCAGGAATTCCTGCAGGTGGACACCAAGAACATCCTGTTCATCTGCGGCGGCGCGTTCGCCGGGCTGGACAAGGTGATCCAGGCCCGTTCCACCGACGTCGGCAGCATCGGCTTCGGCGCCAAGGTGAAGAGCAGCGAGCGCAAGCAGGAAGTGGGCAAGGTGCTGGCCGAAGTCGAGCCGGAAGACCTGATCAAGTTCGGCTTGATTCCCGAGTTCGTCGGCCGCCTGCCGGTGGTGGCGACCCTGGAGGAGCTGGACGAGCCGGCCCTGATCAAGATCCTGACCGAGCCGAAGAACGCCATCACCAAGCAGTTCAAGAAGCTGTTCGAGATGGAGAACGTCGAGCTGGAGTTCCGCCCGGACGCGTTGTCGGCCATTGCCCGCAAGGCGCTCAAGCGCAAGACCGGTGCCCGCGGCCTGCGCACCATCGTCGAATCGGTCCTGCTGGACACCATGTACGACCTGCCGTCGCAGGAAAACGTCAGCAAGGTGGTGGTGGACGAGTCGGTGATCGAGCACAAGTCAGAGCCGTACCTGATCTACCAGACCCCGGCGGCCCCTGAACAGAAGGCCGCAGGCGCCGAGTGATTCTTCCAGGTTGTTGATTGGAAAGGATTTTCAAGGAATGCCTTGCATCTGAAAGCCGATGGCCCCATAACGGGGCCATCGGCTTTTTTTGTCTCCGGAAGATGCCCTCCCGGAGGCGGTTTTCCCCCTTCCCTGGAGCCCCCATGGCCCGTTCCCCAAGTGAAACCCTCGACCTGCCGGTCCTGCCGCTGCGCGACGTAGTGGTGTTCCCGCACATGGTCATCCCGCTGTTCGTCGGCCGTGACAAGTCCATGCACGCGCTCGAACAGGCAATGGAGGCGGACAAGCGCATCCTGCTGCTGGCGCAGAAGTCGGCCGAAACCGACGACCCGCATGCGGCCGACCTCTACCAGGTCGGTACGCTGGCGCAGGTGCTGCAGCTGCTGAAGCTGCCCGACGGCACCATCAAGGTGCTGGTCGAAGGACTGTCGCGCGTACAGGTCACCCACGTCGACGAGCGCAACGGCTCGCTGCACGGCCAGGCGGTGGAGATCGAGGCCACTGACGAGCGCGAAGCGCGCGAGGTCGAGGCCATCGCCCGCTCGCTGATGTCGCTGTTCGAGCAGTACGTCAAGACCAACCGCAAGCTGCCGCCGGAGCTGTTGCAGACGTTGTCGGGCATCGATGAGCCGGCGCGCCTGGCCGACACCATCGCCGCGCACATCAGCGTGCGCCTGGCCGACAAGCAGCGCCTGCTGGAAACGCTGGCCGTGGGCGACCGCCTGGAAATGCTGGTCGGCCTGGTCGACGGCGAGATCGACGTGCAGCAGATGGAGAAGCGCATCCGCGGCCGCGTGAAGTCGCAGATGGAGAAGAGCCAGCGCGAGTACTACCTCAACGAACAGATGAAGGCCATCCAGAAGGAACTGGGTGACCTGGACGACGCACCGGGCGAGCTGGAAGAACTGGCCCGCAAGATCGCCGAAGCCGGCATGCCGAAGGCCGTTGAAGCCAAGGCGCGCAACGAACTGAACAAGCTCAAGCAGATGTCGCCGATGTCGGCCGAAGCCGCGGTGGTGCGCAACTACCTGGAGTGGCTGCTGGGCGTGCCGTGGAAGAAGCGCAGCAAGGTGCGCAAGGACCTGAAGGCTGCGCAGGACACCCTCGACGCCGATCACTACGGCCTGGAGAAGGTCAAGGAACGCATCCTTGAATACCTGGCGGTACAGTCGCGCGTGAAGCAGATGAAGGGACCGATCCTGTGCCTGGTCGGGCCGCCGGGCGTGGGCAAGACCTCGCTGGGCCAGTCCATCGCCAAGGCCACCAATCGCAAGTTCGTGCGCATGTCGCTGGGCGGCGTGCGCGACGAGGCCGAGATCCGTGGCCACCGTCGTACCTACGTCGGTTCGATGCCGGGCCGCATCGTGCAGAACCTCAACAAGGTCGGCAGCAAGAACCCGCTGTTCGTGCTCGACGAGATCGACAAGATGTCGATGGACTTCCGTGGCGATCCGTCTTCGGCGCTGCTGGAAGTGCTCGACCCGGAGCAGAACAACGCGTTCAACGACCATTACCTGGAAGTGGACCTGGACCTGTCCGAAGTGATGTTCGTGGCCACCTCGAACTCGCTCAACATTCCCGGCCCGCTGCTGGACCGCATGGAAGTGATCCGCATCCCCGGCTACACCGAGGACGAGAAGCTCAACATCGCCACCCGCTACCTGGTGCCCAAGCAGGTCAAGGCCAACGGCCTGCAGCCGGAAGAGCTGGAGATCGGCAGCGATGCCATCCAGGACATCGTGCGCTACTACACGCGCGAATCGGGCGTGCGCAACCTGGAACGCGAGATCGCCAAGATCTGCCGCAAGGTAGTGAAGGAGATCGCGCTGGCCGGCCCGCAGCCGGCGGCGAAGGCGAAGAAGGGTGCGAAGAAGAAGGCGCTGGTGAGCGTGTCCAGCAAGAACCTGGACAAGTACCTGGGCGTGCGTCGCTTCGACTTCGGCCGTGCCGAGGAAGAGAACGAGATCGGCCTGGTCACCGGCCTGGCCTGGACCGAGGTCGGCGGCGATCTGCTGCAGATCGAATCGACGCTGGTGCCGGGCAAGGGCCAGCTGATCCTGACCGGCCAGCTCGGCAACGTGATGAAGGAATCGGCTTCAGCGGCGCTGTCGGTGGTGCGTTCGCGCGCGGTCGGCTTCGGTATCGACAGCGACTTCCTGCAGAAGCACGACGTGCACCTGCACGTGCCCGATGGCGCCACCCCGAAGGACGGCCCGAGCGCCGGTGCGGCAATGGTCACCTCGCTGGTGTCGATGCTGACCAGGGTGCCGGTGCGTGCCGATGTGGCGATGACCGGCGAGATCACCCTGCGTGGTCGCGTCACCGCCATCGGTGGCCTGAAGGAAAAGCTGCTGGCGGCACTGCGTGGCGGCATCCGCACGGTCATCATCCCGGAAGAGAACCGCAAGGACCTGGCCGACATTCCGGCCAACGTCACCCGCGATCTGAAGATCGTGCCGGTGAAGTACATCGAAGAGGTCCTGGACCTGGCGCTGGAGCGTCCGTTGGCACCGAAGAAGGCGCGCAAGAGTGCGCAGCGTGTCACGGTGCGCAGCAAGGCCAAACCGAGTGGAAGCGCGCGCGTCAAGCATTGACGCGCGCTGTCCAATGGCCCGAAACCCGCGTCATTGCTGGCTTTCCAGCTTGCGTGGGGGTAGGGCCACTGGTATAAAAGCAGCACTCGCGAATGAGTGATCGCTGTCAGCGATGACTGAATCGGCGAACCGTTTCCACATGGTGGCCGCATGCAGAAGGCATGCGGTTGCTTCCCTGTCGAATAAGCGGAACCCACCGCCAAAGGAGTTGTAGAGAATGAACAAGACCGAATTGATCGATGCCGTTGCTGAAGCTGCCGACCTGACCAAGGCCGAGTCCAGCCGCGCTGTCGATGCCGTCGTTGCTGCCATCACCAAGGCGCTGAAGGACGGCGATGCGGTCACCCTGGTTGGCTTCGGTACCTTCCAGGTCCGCGACCGTGCTGCACGCACCGGCCGCAACCCGAAGACCGGCGACACCATCAAGATCGCTGCTTCGAAGAATCCGTCGTTCAAGGCTGGCAAGGCCCTGAAGGATGCTGTAAACTAAGCGGCTCGCTGGGGTGCTTAGCTCAGCGGTAGAGCGTCTCCTTTACACGGAGAGGGTCGGGGGTTCGAAACCCTCAGCACCCACCACAGCACCGCGGTAAAGTTTGAGTGTGGAGCGGTAGTTCAGCTGGTTAGAATGCTGGCCTGTCACGCCGGAGGTCGCGGGTTCGAGTCCCGTCCGCTCCGCCATTCAACGAGGCCTCCGGCCAAAAGCTGGAGGCTTTGTTTTCTTCCCGGTCCAGGCCGGCTGGAAAGCAAAAAAAGCAACAATGCGGAGCGGTAGTTCAGCTGGTTAGAATGCTGGCCTGTCACGCCGGAGGTCGCGGGTTCGAGTCCCGTCCGCTCCGCCACTACATCGAGGCCCCCGGCCTGAAGCCGGGGGCCTTGTCTTCTCCCCGGAAGGTTCGGGAAGAAGGCGAAAGGTTTTGCAAGAACGGAGCGGTAGTTCAGCTGGTTAGAATGCTGGCCTGTCACGCCGGAGGTCGCGGGTTCGAGTCCCGTCCGCTCCGCCATTGCAGAATTCTTAAGTCCCTGTGAAAAAACTTTGAAAAAAGTGTTCATCGGGCTGGGTTTCCAGGGAGTCTTCGGATATACTGGGCACCTGCAAAGTTTCAGCGCGGAGCGGTAGTTCAGCTGGTTAGAATGCTGGCCTGTCACGCCGGAGGTCGCGGGTTCGAGTCCCGTCCGCTCCGCCAACTCTAAAAGCCCTCGGCGCAAGCCGGGGGCTTTTTCTTTGTGCCGTCGGAAGCGGTGCGCAGGCCACGCCGGTGCTGCTTTTGGTCCCTGCGACGAAGCGGGTTACACTGCCGGGCTCGCCAATCAGGCCTTGTGATTCCTCACCATGCTGCAGAAACTCCGCGACAAGACCTCAGGCTGGATCGTCACCGTGATCCTGGGGCTGCTGATGATTCCGTTCCTGTTCGTGATCGACAACAGCTACCTCGGTGGCGTTGGCGCACAGAACGTGGCCAAGGTTTCCGCGCCGCCGACCTGGTGGCGTTCGGCACCGTCGTGGTGGCCGGTGCGCATGCTGTGGCAGCACCATGAGATCAGCGCGCAGGATTTCCGCACCCGCTTCGAGCAGGAGCGCATGCGTGAGCGCCAGCAGCAGGGCGAGAATTTCGACCCGCGCGCGTTTGAAAGCACTGAAAACAAGCTGGCCGTGCTCGATCAGCTGATCGACGAGCAGGTCGTGCGCCTGGTCGGCGAGCAGGCCGGTGTCGTGATCGGCGATGGCGCGGTGCGCGAGTACATCGCCACCATCCCGGCCTTCCTCGATTCGAACGGCAAGTTCAACGAGAACAACTACCGCCTGGCGCTTGCCGGTGGCAATCCGCCGCGCACGCCGACCCAGTTCCAGGAACTGGTGCGTGAGAGCCTGCAGCAGTCGGTGATTCCGTCGGGCCTGCAGAACTCGGGCTTCGTTACCCAGTCCGAGACCGAGCGCCTGCTGAAGCTGCTGGGCGAGACCCGCGATGTCGAGCTGGCCGCGCTGCCGGAAGTGCCGGCCGATACCGCGCCGGTGACCGACGCGCAGATCAAGCAGTGGTACGACAGCCATGGCAAGGACTTCCGCCAGGCCGAGAGCGTTTCGCTCGAGTACGTCGAGATCAATGGTGCGAACCTGCCGGCACCGACCGCCGCCGACGAAGCCACCCTGCGCAAGCGCTATGAAGACGAGAAGGCGAAGTTCACCACGCCGGAGCAGCGCCAGGCCTCGCATATCCTGATCACCGGCGACGGTGCCGAAGCCAAGGCGAACAAGATTGCCGCCGAAGCCAAGGCCGCCGGCGCCGACTTCGCTGCACTGGCCAAGGCCAACTCGGAAGACCCGGGTTCGAAGGGCCAGGGTGGTGACCTGGGTTGGGTCGAACGCGGCGCGATGGTCAAGCCGTTCGAAGATGCGCTGTTCGCTGCCAAGGCCGGTGACGTGATTGGTCCGGTCAAGACCGAGTTCGGCTATCACATCATCAAGGTTGCTGCGGTCCGTGGCGGCCAGGGCAAGTCCTTCGAGGAAGTGCGTGACACGCTGGCTGCCGAGCAGCTGAAGGCCGACGGCGAGCGCGGCTTCAACGAACTGGCCGGCCGTCTGGTCGACGCCATCAACAAGAGCCCGAGCGATCTGGCTGCCGCGGCCAAGGAAGTGAACCTGCCGCTGCAGACGCTGGGCCCGATCACCCGTGCCACCGCCAGTGGCATCGCCGCTGACCCGGGCGTGCTGCGTGCGGCCTTCTCCGACGTGCTGGTGCAGGACGGGACCGCCAGCGACCCGATCGCGCTGGGCGGCGCGACCAACCACAGTGTGGTCATCCGCGTGGCCGCGCACACCCCGGAACAGGCCATGCCGCTGGACAAGGCGCGCGAGCAGGTGATCGCCGCGATCCGTGCCGACCGTCAGCGCCAGGCCAGCGACAAGGCGGCCGATGCCGTGCTGGCCAAGCTGAAGGCGGGCGCCACCCTGCAGTCGCTGGCGGCCAGCGAGAAGCTGCAGCTGAGCCCGATGCCCGGCCTGCCGCGCAGCCAGCCGGTGCCGACCCCGGAAATCAACCGCGCGATCTTCAGCGCGCCGGTGCCGGCCGATGGCAAGCCGAGCTACGGCAAGGTCGATGTCAACGGCCATGCGTTGCTGTTCGCGGTGAACAAGGTGAACCCGGGCGACGTGAAGGAAGTGACCGCCGAGCAGCAGAAGCAGCTGAAGGACCAGCTGAGCCAGATCGATGGCATGGCTGCGGCCAAGGCCTATGTCGAGGCGATGCGCAAGAAGTTCGTGATCCAGACCACCGAAGCGAACCTGTAAGCCTCGCGGCGGGCAGGATCGAAGAAGGCCCGGCAATGCCGGGCCTTTTTTTGTCTTCGCGTCGTTTGTGGCGCGCTTGGCCTCTGGTAGTGGTCGAGCTTGCTCGACCGCCGTTTGTAAAGTCGAGCCGTGCTCGACTGCATCCGCTGGGCGCAGGCATGAAAAAGCCGAGCATGGGCTCGGCTCTATACGGGAGGCGCTTGGCCTGTGCGTCAATCCTCGACGCGCAGCACCGCGCCAGGCTTCAGCACGCTGCTGCCGCTCAGGCCGTTCAGCGACAGCAGGGCCTTCACCGGCATGCCGTAGCGGCGGGCGATGGTCCAGGCCGACTCGCCATCACGCACGGTGTGGCGGCGGCTGCGCGGACGGTCGGCGATCGCGGCGACGGTTCTGGTGACCTGCGGCGTCGGTACAGCGGCCGCCACCGGTGCGGTGGTGGCGACCAGCGCGGTCGCTGCCTCCGCTACCGTCGCATTTGCGGCCGAGACCGGCGCCAGCACGCGGGTGGTACCCGAGGGACGGCCACCGGAGGCCAGGGCCGGGTTGAGGCGGGCGATCCTGGCAGGGTCCAGGGCGCGCTGTGTGGCCCACTGCTGCACGCTGGTGCCCGCAGGCAGGGTGTGGTCCTTCAGCACCGGCACGGTGCGGTCCAGCGAGGCCATCACGCCAGGCTGGTCTTCCACGTCTTCCAGCACGCAGGCCAGGGCATGCAGCTTCTCGACGTAGGCATGGGTGACCGGCGACAGGCCGGGCAGCGCTGAAGGCTTGGCGTTCTGCGCGTTCATGCCAGCCTTGCGCATGGACTGCAGCACGCGGTACTCGCCGGCGTTGTAGGCCATCGTGGCCAGGCGCCAGTCACCGCCGAACATGCCGTGCAGGGTCTTCAGGTAGCGCACTGCGGCCTGGGTCGAATCGACCGCCGACAGGCGGCCGTCATAGCCGTTGGTCATCGGCACGCGATGGTTGCGCGCGGTGGTGGCGATGAACTGCCACAGGCCGGTCGGGCCGCTGCCATTGCGGGCATTGGGCCGGTAGCCGCTTTCCACGAAGGGAATCAGCGCGAACTCGGTGGGCAGGTCGGCCTTGCGCAGCTCTTCGACCACGTAGCCGAACAGGACCAGCGCATCATCATCCTGGTTGGCCAGGCGCGAGGGGGCGTGGGCGAACTGCTTCTGCCAGCGCGGGCTGGTGGCCTCGGCGTCGCAGCTGGGTTCGGCCAGTCCGTCGCGGAAGCTGGTGAAGATCTCCTGGCCGTTGCGCACCGAAGCGGCGGGCAGCGCAGCCGGATCCAGCGGCAGGGCCGCAGCGGCGGTCAGGTTCTGGCTGATGCCGGCGCCCAGCGACTGTGCGCCCGCGGTTCCGGCCAGCCCCAGGGCAAGGCCCAGGGCCAGCGGCAGACTTCGGCGCATCATGCGCGGAAGCCGTCTTTCCAGTGCCGGAGACCGGCCATCACGTCGGCGTCGTCAACGAGGTCACGGCCCAGGTGTGCCGAGACCGACGCACGGATCGGCGCCGCGTGCACACGCAGGAAGGGATTGCAGTCGAATTCGTTGGCCAGGGTTACCGGCAGGGTGGAACGGTCATCGCGGCGCATGGCCAAAGCCTCCTCTTGGCGCTGCCACAGGGCAGCGTTGGCGGGGTCGACATGCCGCGCGAAGACGGCATTTGACACGGTGTACTCGTGGGCGCAACAAAGCAGCAGTTGCGCGGGCAAGGTACCCAGCTTGCGCATCGATGCCAGCAGCTGGGACGGCGTACCTTCGAACAGACGTCCACAGCCCAGGCTGAACAACGAATCTCCGCTGAAAAGATGTTCAGCAGTGTGAAACGCGATGTGGCTGCGGGTATGCCCGGGCACGGATAGTACGTGGAACGTCCGGCCCAGTGCCTGAACGCGTTCACCTTCGCCGACCCGTTCGGTGGCCGTGGGGATGCGCTCTTCGACCGGCGCGATGACCCGTACACCGGGAAAACGAGCCTGCAGTGCGGGCACGCCACCGATGTGGTCGTCGTGGTGGTGGGTGAGCAGGATCGTGTCCACGCGCAGGCCCTGATCGGCCAGTGCGAGCACCGGCGCGGCGTCACCCGGGTCGATGACCACGGCAGTGCCATCGTCGGCGATCAGCGTCCAGATGTAGTTATCCGCAAATGCGGGCAGGGCAGTCAGTCGCATAGAATTGGACCATGCCCGCGCTGCAGAGCACCCGTCAAGCGAGCCAGACCCCGTGGTTCGACAGTGAGCCGGCGGCGGCGCTGCGCGTCCTGGAACGGCAGTTGCTGCTTCCGCAGCTGTCGGCGCTGCCCGCGCAGCCCTGGCTGTGGATCGCGCCGAGTGCGGCCTGGCTGGAGGATGCGCAGCTGGGTGGGCGCGGCCTGCGCCTGTACCGGCAGGGGGCGGGACCGGGCTATGACGGCGATACCCGCTGCGGGCTGCCCTTGCCCCTGGCCAACGAGAGCGTCAATGCGATCGTGCTGCAGCATGTCACCACCGGCGATGCCGACCTGCTGCTCGACGAGTGCGAGCGCGTATTGATGCCGGGCGGCCATCTGTGGCTGAGCAGCCTCAATCCGTTCAGCCCCTACCGCACGCACTGGCGGCAGCATGGGCTGGTGGTGCGTACGCCGCAGCGGATCCGCCTGCTGCTCGGCCGCCATGGCCTGGAGTGCGACGATATGCGCTACCTCGGCCCGCTCTGGCGCGGTGCCGGCAGCCGTCGCCCGGGGGGCTGGGCGCCATTGCGCGCGGCCTGCCTGTTCCATGCGGAGAAACGCACGCTGGCCCTGCCCGGGCCGAAACCGCTGCCGGTGCGCTGGCACGGCACCGTTGCTACCTGATTCTGGAGCTGTATTGAAAACCATCGAAATCCACACCGACGGATCCTGCCTCGGCAATCCCGGCCCCGGCGGCTGGGCTGCGTTGCTGCGCTACAAGGGCCACGAGCGCGAGCTCAGTGGCGGTGAAGCGCACACCACCAACAACCGGATGGAGCTGATGGCGGCCATTTCCGGGCTGGAGACGCTGACCGAGCCGTGCAACATCGTGCTCTACACCGACTCGCAGTACGTGCGGCAGGGCCTGACCCAGTGGATGCCCGGCTGGATCCGCAAGAACTGGAAGACCGCTGGCGGTGATCCGGTGAAGAACCGCGAGCTGTGGGAGCGCCTGCACGCGGCCACGCTGCGGCACCAGATCGACTGGCGTTGGGTGAAGGGTCACTCCGGCGACCCGGACAATGAGCGGGTGGATACCCTGGCCCGCAACGCGGCGATCCAGATCCGCGACGCCAGCCCGGTAAACTGAGCCCATGCGTCAGATCATCCTCGATACCGAAACCACCGGCCTGGAGTGGAAGAAGGGCAACCGCATCGTCGAAATCGGCTGCGTGGAGCTGTTCAAGCGCCGCCCGACCGGCAACAACTACCACCAGTACATCAAGCCGGACTGCGAGTTCGAACAGGGCGCGCAGGAAGTCACCGGCCTGACCCTGGAGTTCCTCGATGACAAGCCTGAATTCGCGCAGATCGCCGATGAGTTCCTGGCGTTCATCGATGGCGCCGAGCTGATCATCCACAACGCGGCGTTCGACCTTGGCTTCCTCGACAACGAGTTGTCGCTGCTGGGGCCGCAGTACGGAAAGATCGCCGACCGCTGCACGGTCATCGATACCCTGGCGATGGCGCGTGAGCGCTTCCCGGGCCAGCGCAACTCGCTGGATGCGCTGTGCAAGCGGCTGGGCGTGGACAACTCGCACCGTGCGCTGCACGGCGGCCTGCTCGATGCGCAGATCCTGGGCGATGTCTATATCGCACTGACCTCGGGCCAGGAAGAGATCGGCTTCGGCCTGGGCGATGACGATGGCGGCGGCGCCGGCGCGGCGTTGCAGGCTTTCGATACCAGCAAGCTGCTGCCGCGTCCGCGCGTGGTGGCTACGCCGTCGGAACTGGAAGCGCACGCTGCGCGGCTGGAACGGCTGCGCAAGAAGGCCGGCCACGCACTGTGGGATGGCCCGAAGGTGGAAGAGCCCGCCAGCGCGTAATACATCGAGGTAGTGCCGGCCGCTGGCCGGCATCGTCCTGATACGAGGTTCCCCGGGTGAGCCGGCCAGCGGCCGGCACTACCGCCTCCACGCACGGCGTGGCTCTACCGGTTAATGGCAGCGCACCAGGATCACGCTGATGTTGTCACGGCCACCGCCATCGAGTGCGGCGGCGACCAGCGTATCCACGCATTCCTGCGCGCTGGCATCTTCGAATGCCAGGGTGCGGGCGATGCCGCGGTCATCCACTTCCTCGGTGAGACCGTCGCTGCACAGCAGCAGCTGCATGCCCGGACGCAGCTCACCACTGGTGGTGGCCACGTTCAGGTGGGCTGGATCGGTCACGCCCAGTGCCTGGGTGACCACGTTGCGATGCGGATGCGCGCGCGCCTGTTCGGCGGTCAGGTTGCCCTGCGCGACCAGTTCCTGCACCACGCTGTGGTCCTGGCTGAGCTGCGCGAGCTGGCCGTCGCGCCACAGGTAGGCGCGGCTGTCGCCGACCCAGGCCACTTCATAGCGGTTGCCCTGCACACGCGCGGCGACCACGGTGGTGCCCATCGGCAACGTGTCGTTGCGCCGGCGCGAGGCGCGGATGATCTCTTCGTCGGCAGTGCGGATGGCCTGTGCCAGCGGTGCGCCGCGGCGGATCTCGCGCACGATGGTTTCGCGTGCCAGTGCACTGGCCACTTCGCCGCAGGCATGCCCGCCCATGCCGTCGGCCACCAGCCACAGGGCCAGCTCGCTGTCACCGTAGTAGGTGTCCTCGTTGAGCTCGCGGCGCATGCCGGGGTGGGTGAGGTGTCCGAATTCGATCATGGTAGGCAGGGCGGGGTATTGCCGGGGAGACAGGCATCATCGGGTGGCCGCAGGCATCCGGCAAGGCATGTGCCCAGGAAATTTTCAGTTCGTTGGCCGGAATGACTTGTCGTCGGCCTCACTTCCTCGTATGATGCGCGTCCCCGGTCCGCCGGGGACCACCCGGAGAGGTGGCAGAGTGGTTGAATGTACCTGACTCGAAATCAGGCAGGCGTTTATAGCGCCTCGGGGGTTCGAATCCCCCCCTCTCCGCCAGATAAAAGAAAAGGGCTGCCGAAAGGCAGCCCTTTTCTTTTATCTGGCGCGGGACACGACGCGCGTTTCGCGCGTCGCCCCACACGTTGCGTGGCAACGCGTGGGCCCCTCCCTTTGCCTGCCTCTCCCCGCCCCTGTCGGGGCAGCCCCTCAACAGAGGGACTTGTTTCACCCGGCGATTCCCTGTGTGGCGGATGCAAGTCATTGCCTGGATGAGTTCGGTGATCATCCCCTCGACTGGAGAGGGCTGCCGAAAGGCAGCCTTTCTTCTTTCATCTGGCGCGGGAACGCGACGCGCGTTTCGCGCGTCGCCCGAGACGTTGCGCCGCTCGTTGCCCGCTGGGTGCATCCACGCACGGCGTGGAAGGCAAGGCCATTCGCACAGGGTGGGGATCCATGCCCTGTGCGAATGGCGTGTGCTCAGAACGTGTAGCCCAGCCCCAGCTGTATGCCGTTCTGGGTCTGGCCGTCGCGCCGCTCGCCCACGTAATCAACCATCACCGACAGGCGCTTGCTGGCACGGCTGGTCACGCCCAGGTTCCAGGCCAGGACCTGCTCACCGACGGGCTGGCTGCTGGCACTGAACAGCAGGTCCGGGGCGGCGGCGAAGCCGTTGCTGTAGCGGGCCTGGGTATCGCCCAGCTCCTTCTGCCAGACCACGCGGGCCCGCGGGGTGATGCGCTCGCCGTTGTTGCCGTCGAAGGTCTTGAACAACTGCAGGCCGGCGCCTACGCGGATGCTTTCCAGGCTGCCACTGCGGCCGATGAGTGCGGCTGCGTCCTGGCCTTCGTTGAAGTGCGTGGCCGAGGTGCGCATGTAGTCGATCACCGGCAGCAGCGGCTGTATCACCAGGCCGTTGCCGGTGGTGAACGAGAACGCATGCTCCACGCGCGCGGAAATCGCGTCGTTGCTGTACTTCGCACGCAGCGGTGCCTGCAGGCCCTCGATCCCCTCGATGCTGCGACGGGTATCGTGGCGAAGATCGGTGTAGCGGACAGCGGCGGACAGGTAGCCGCGCGAATAGAGCGCGTCCACGTAGCCGCCGATATCCAGCGCGCGGACATCGCCGCTGAATCCTGCACCTTCGCTGGGCCTGGTCGACATGTCGGCCGCGGCAAGGCTCACGCCCAGTGTCACACGGTCGTCTGCCAGGCGGGTATCGGCACCAAGTGCGATGCCGCCGATGGTGTGGCTCAGGCCGGCGACGCCGGCATCACCCTCGATACGGCCGTGGCTGCCGAAGCCCCGCGCCCAGAAGCTGCGGTTGCGTCCGGCGTCGCCCGCATCACTGCCCGCATCCGCCGGTGCGACCAGGTGCATCGCCAGCTGGTTGAACAGGCGATTGCCGGTCATCGCAGATTGTGCCGAGGCCGTCTGTGCGGCCTGTGCAGCCAGGCCGTCCGCATCGCCACCGCTGCGTGATGCTGCCTGGTGCTGCTGCACGACGTTGCCGATGCTGCCGACCAGTGCGGAATCGGCCAGGCGCAGGCTGGCATGCCCGTCGCCACGCAGTGCTCCCGCCTGGCGCGCGATGTCATCGCGGTCAGCGAACTGCAGGGCGCCCAGCAGTCCGCTCATCGAGGAAGTGCGCTGTGCAGCCGCCTGTTGCAGTGCGATGCCCAGGCCGTCGCCGGACGGGGCATTGCCGAACAAGCGTGTGTCGTCGAAGGAGGGATTGGCGGTCAGCCACAGGCCACTGCCGGTCTGATTGACGGTGAAGCTGAGCAGTGAATTGTGGCGAGGGCGGAATACAGCGCCGGGAGCGGTGAGGTCCACCGCGCTGCCGGCCTCGCCACTGCGCTCGACGTACTGGAAGCGCCCTTCGATGAAGTCCGACACCGGCGCTGCGCGGGTCAGGGTATCGGGCGTAGCGGTGCGGCACCACAGGCCAGCGTACTCACCGTTCGACGCGCTGCAGGGGGCGATGGGCAGCTGCAGGGCGCTGGCATCCACCTGGGTTCCCACCAGGTGGTTCTGCTGCCCGGCCGGGAAGAACGCCTGCTTGACGTCCAGCGTCAGCCTGGCGGCGGGGGCAATGCTCAGCACGGCGCGGTTGATGTTGCCGAACAGGTTGTAGTCCCCCGTCTGCCGGTCCTCATCGACCAGGAAGTAGCGGGCTTCTTCCAGCGTCAGTGCCGGTGCAGTGCGCTGGCTGTCGACCTCGAAGGCCAGGTTCGCACCGTCATTGAGGTTGATGTAGCGACCCTTGCCGATCCGGAAGCGCTCGCTGGTGAACACGTCGTCGCCACCCGGTGCGAGTGCTTCCAGCGAGTAGGGGCGCATGACGATGCCGGACGGCGCGAGCGTTCCGCCCTCGTTGATGTCGATCGTGGCATTCAATGAACCGTGCCCGGTCAGCACGCCGCCGCGTTCGATCACGGTCAGGCTGCGCAGTGCGCCCTGCTGCAGTTCGATGCGCCCGCCATTGCGGGCGCCGATGGCTTCGGCGTGGTGGATCCAGCCATTCTGCTGCAGGCGCAGGGTGCCGCCATCGGCGACCACATACTGGGCGGCGGAAGCGGTATCCAGCGACCAGACCCCGCCCTTGCCGATACGGATCACACCGAAGGCGTCGTCCAGCCGGATGTCCGGGGCCGACTGCTGGAAGTAGCGCAGGTTGGCCAGCGCATTGGTGTAGCGCCCGCGCACGGCCAGGTTCGGATTGAGGTCTCCGCTCACGTCCTTGTCGACGGAAAGCACGTCGCCGGTCTGGACGTAACCGGCTTCGGTGACGACGCGATCACTGTAGAAGGTCACACCGGGATACGCGGTGCAGTTGCCTGCCGCGCTCTGGTCGCGGGTCGGGCAGAAGCGCGTGGCCACGGCCGCCACGTTCGGGTCGAAGTAGCGCAGGAAGCCCGACTGCTGGGTCAGTTCATAGTGCGCCTGGACGATGCGCGCTTCGATGACCGCGAAGTCGGTCGGGCCGAACATGTCCCGGTAGTACTTGATGTACTTGTCCTGCCCCGGGTACGGGGTAGGGCCGTTCGGGCCGGATTCGCCATGGATGCCCAGCACCGTCTCCGTGTAGTTGCCGTGCGCCGGCAGCAGGCCGAATTGCGTGACCTTGCGCTTCACGCCGGCAACGAAGGCGTCGGCGCAGGCCGAGTAGCAGCCGCCGTCCAGCACGGTATCCAGCCCATGCTGGCGGATGATGGCGCCCATGCCCACGCCACCGGAGGCGGCCCCGCCCGGCGAGTTGCGGAACACCACCTGGCGCAGCGGCGTACCACGGGCCTGCGCGGCGAGGATGTAGGCCTCCAGCGTCTGCGGATCGGTCGCCAGCACGTTGCCGGTGTAGTAGAGCGTGTCTCCATTCACGTGGAAGGCACTGGCATGGGCCTGCGGCGAGGCAGCGATGCCGAGAAGCGCTGCAACAAGGGCACTGCCGAGGGCGGTGGCGCGACGGGTGGGGAGGGCGGGATGTCGATGCATGCGGAGTTCCACGGAAAGGAGTGAAGTGCGGTTGCCGCCCCTTTTTCGCTGCATGAACACGCTGATGCGGCGTGGTTTCAACACGTTGCAGCGTGGGCAGGGCGGCGGGTCGCGCGCGCTCGGCCGTTGGATTGGCCGGGCGAGGAGGGCGACAGGCCGCCTCTCCAGACCGCTAACGCAGCTGCGGGGGGTTCTCCCCCAGTCATCGCGCTCGGCTGACCATGCAGGCGCCGGGGCGCAGCGTTTGCGCCGCGCGGGTTACCATGTATGCATCACCTGCTGGAGCCTTCCCCCATGAGCGCTGAAATCCTTGTCCCCGTGTCCTTCGGCGAGCTGCTGGACAAGATCTCGATCCTGCAGATCAAGTCCGAGCGCATCAGCGACGAGGGCAAGCTGGCCAACGTGCGCAGGGAGCTGTCGGCGCTGGAGCAGACCTGGATGGCGCACCCGGCGGCGGTGAAGGACATCGCCAAGCTGCGTGCCGAGCTGAAGGCGGTCAACGAGCAGCTGTGGGACATCGAGGACGACATCCGCCTGAAGGAAAAGGCGCAGGCGTTCGACCAGGGCTTCGTCGACCTGGCGCGCAGCGTCTACCTGCGGAACGACGAGCGTGCGCGCATCAAGAAGGCGATCAACCTGGCGCTGGGCTCGGCGTACGTGGAAGAGAAGTCCTACCAGGATTACGCGCAGCGCGCGTAATCCCGGCGGCCAAAAGGGGGGGGGCCACGTCACGCGTGGATGAAACCGAAGGGCGCAGGCCAACGCCCGGCCGGCCCATCACCCCAGATGATCGGCCACGTAACGCTCGAAAGCCGCGATGCCGTCTTCGACAGTGATCAGTTCCATCACATCGTCGAACTCGATCTTGGTGCCCCATTTCAGATCGGCGGCCTGCTTGGCCAGGTACTTGCGTGCGGCGTCGTCGTAGCGGTCCACGCAGTAGCGGCGGTCCGAGTACGGTCCGCTGCGGTTCGGGTTGCTGGCCGCATGCAGGCCCAGCACCTTGGCGCCCATCGCGTTGGCGATGTGCATCGGGCCCGAGTCCGGAGTCATCACCAGGTTGGCGCGGGCAAGCAGGGCAGGCAGCTGCTTCAAGGTGTCCTTCCCGACCAGGTCCAGCGCCGGCGTGAGCAGTTGTGCCTGGATGGCATCGGCCATGCTGCGCTCCAGTTCGCTGCGGCCACCGCACAGCACCACCTGCCAACCACGCTGCGCGGCGTGGTTGGCCACGGCTGCATAGCGGTCTGCATACCAGTTGCGGCGCACGTGGCTGGAACAGGGCGAGATCATCAGCACCGGGCGCCCATCGTCCTGCCATTGCGCAGCGGCCCAGTCATATGCGGACTGTGGCACGGCCAGGTCCCAGCTGACCTCGGTCTGGCGCAGGCCCAGCGGCTCGCAGAAGCTGCCGATGGCATCCAGCACATGAATGCCGGGGCGGTCGGGAATGCGCTCGTTGATGAAGAGCCCGTGCAGGTCCTTGGAACGGCTGCGGTCGTAGCCGATGCGGCGCTCGGCGGGAATGAACGCCGACAGCAGGTTGGCGCGGAACGCCACCTGCATCTGCAGCAGCGCTTCAAAACGCCCCGGTGGCAGCTGTTTGCGCAGCTCCTTGACCCCTGCCATGCCGCTCTTCTTGTCGTAGGCGTGGAAGGTGACGCCGGGCAGGCCATCGAGCAGTTTGTGGCCGACCTTGTCGATGATCCAGTGGATCGGCGTGTCCGGACGCGCAGCCTGCAGGGTGCGCACCAGGGGCACCACGTGGGTGACATCGCCGAGTGCGGACAGGCGCAGGAGGCACAAGGAGGAGGACGCTGATGCCATGTGTTGTTAGACTCAATGAAATGGTCGCATTCGACGCCAATGAAGCGCTGACGCCATGCCGCGAGGGTCGCGGCATCGGGGCCATTCTGTTCGACCGCGAGCGGCTGCGGCAAGCCGAGGTTGGCCTGTTCTCCCCCCAGCACTGGGGCAGCAAGGCCCGGCCGGTCGGCGAGGGCGGCCGCGGCAGCGCCTGGTTCATCGATGCGCCGTTCGGCGCCAGCGTGCTGCGCCACTACCTGCGCGGCGGCCTGGCAGCGAAGATCAGCCATGACCAGTACCTCTGGCGTGGCTCGGACCGGACCCGGAGCTTTGCCGAATTCCGCCTGATGCGCACCCTGCGCGAGAAGAAGCTGCCGGTGCCCCGGCCGATCGCCGCGTACTACATGCGCGAAGGCCTGCGCTACCGGGCGGCAATCCTGATGGAGCGGATCGAGGGCGTGCGCTCGCTGGCCGACCGTGCGCTGGTCGCCGGACGGGGCGCGCCCTGGGAAGAGACCGGGCGGCTGATCGCCCGCTTCCACCGTGCCGGCCTGGACCATGCCGACCTCAACGCGCACAACATCCTGTTCGATGGCAACGGCCATGGCTGGCTGATCGACTTCGACCGCGGGGTGATCCGCATTCCGGCCACCGCCTGGCGCGAACGCAACCTCAAGCGCCTGCTGCGCTCGCTGATCAAGCTGCGCGGCGAGCGCAGCGTGGAGGACGTGCAGAAGGACTACGCGCGGCTGAGGCGCGCCTATGACATGGCCTGGAACCGGGGCACCTGATGGGCTGGTCGTTGCGTTTCCTCGGCGTCGGCAACGCGTCGGCGGTCGAGCTGGGGTCGCCGATGTCGGTGATCGAGCGGGACGGGCGGCCATGGCTGACGATCGACTGCGGCGGCGAAGGCCTGACCGCGTTCAAGGCGCACTACGGGCACATGCCGCAGGCACTGTTCGTCACCCATGTGCACCTGGATCACGTGGCCGGTTTCGAGCGGCTGTTCGTCGATACCTTCTTCAGCACGCAGCGCCGCGGCAAGGTGCGCCTGTATGTGCCTGCCACCGTGGTGCCGCTGCTGCACAAGCGCATCGGTGACTACCCGAACGTGCTGGCCGAGGGCGGTGCCAACTTCTGGGATGCGTTCCAGTTGATCGTGGTGGGCGAGGCGTTCTGGCACGAGGGCGTGCGCCTGGAAGCATTCCCGGTACGCCACCACTGGCCGGAGACGGCGTACGGCCTGCGCCTGCAGGGCGCGCTGACCTGGAGTGGTGATACCCGGCCGATTCCGGAGATGCTGGCCCGCTTCGCCAATGACAACGAACTGATCGCCCACGACTGCGGCCTGCACGGCAATCCGTCGCATACCGGTGTGGACGACCTGGAGCGCGAGTACAGCGCGGAACTGCAGGCGCGGATGATGCTCTACCACTACGCCAGCGTGGCTGATGGTGTGGCGCTGGCCGCGCGCGGCCACCGCGTGGCGCAGCCGGGGCAGTGCGTGCCGCTGGCAACCCCGACTGCACCGCACGTGCTGGCGCAGGATCCGCCGTGAGCGGTGCCGGCCAGCCCGCCGACGCGACGCTGGCCGCCGGACTGGAGGTGCTGGAGCGCGCGCTGCATGCGCCTGCGGTGCGGGCCGATCCTGAGCGCCTTGACGCATTGCTGGACGAGGATTTCAGCGAGATCGGCAGTTCCGGGCAATGCTATGGCCGTGATGCAGCCTTGCAGGAGATCCCGTTGGAGCGCGCGCAGGTGCTGATCGAATCGGAACAGTACGCGGTGTGGTTGTTGGCCGACGGTCTGGCCCAGGTGCGTTATCGCAGCCGCCATTACCTCGACGGCCAGCCGCAAGGCTGGGTGCTGCGCAGCTCGCTGTGGCGCCGGCACGGGGATGGATGGCGCATGCTGTTCCACCAGGGCACGCCCGAGGCACGGTAGGACCGGGTCATGTCCGGCGAAGGGCGCCAACCAGGGGTGGCACCTGCCAGGGGCGGGGCGTCGCCGGAAAAGGCGATGGCCCCGCCGGCTGACCTCGGCGCCCGCGTCGATCGATACCGTTGCTGCCTTCCGGCCCTGGCGGGGTTTTCGACCTAGCGTCGCGAGGGGCCGACGGGGCCACCATAGAGACGTCGGCCGCCCGGAGGGCAGCCAGTTCACGGACCAGGGGAAGCAGCGCGCGATGCGCCAGAGACCACAGCCGGACTGCGCATCGGCTGGCCGATGGCAGACGCGTAGTCTAGCGCAGGCAGGTGCATCGACGCCAGCTTCACGCGCTGAATCCGCTGTAACCCGTTCCCGCCCATGGCGGCCCGGGCCACCCGCCGTTGCTAGAATGCCGGCCAGGAGGAACGGCCTCCCCCATATCGGGAATCAAAGACCAGGACGGCCTGGCCCTACCAAGAGGAGGGCCGTCATGGCCTGGATCTATCTGTTGTTCGCCGGCCTGCTGGAAATCGTCTGGGCCGTGTCCATGAAGCAGTCCGAAGGCTTCACCAAGCTCACCCCCACCGTGGTCACGATCGTCGGCATGATCGCCAGCTTCTGGTTGCTGGCGGTGGCCATGCGCAGCCTGCCGCTGGGCACCGCCTATACGATCTGGACCGGCATCGGCGCGGTCGGTGCGTTCGTGGTTGGCATCGTGTTCCTCGGCGAGCAGGTCAGCCCGATGCGGATCGGTGCAGCGGTGCTGATCGTTTCCGGCCTGGTGCTGATGAAACTCTCGAGCAGCTGAATGATTTACTTATGGCGGGGAAAGGAATCTCCGCTTGCAGCAGGTATATGCATTTTCGGCAAGACCATTTTGTCCGCCCGTTTTATTTGACGTACGTCATGAAAATAACGAGCGTGATTCACATGCCGCTGGCACCGACGGTCGCACAGTGCCGCCATTCGTCGGGCGAAACCGGGGAGTTTTCGCCTTGAGGGACACGCTGTCGTACCTGTCACCGGGTGCGACGGCGTGAAGATGTGAAGATTTTCAGGAGTTAATGTCTTCAAACCTTGTTTCCGTATCGGGAGCCGGGGTGGGCCGCATTGTCTCCAAAAAACCTGCCAGCTGTGCCATCCGGTCTTTTCATGGAGATTTACCGATGAACCGCATTTACCGTCTGGTTTTCAATCGTGCCCTTGGGGTAATGCAGGTTGCTTCGGAGGTCGCCCGGAATCCCGGCGGAAGCGCGGTCAGCGCAGGGCGGGTGCCGCGATTGCGGGCGCACCAGCTGGCGGTGGCTTTGGCCGCAACACTGGCCAGCGGATCGGCGTTTGCAGCGTGCACCGGCACCACAACCGTAAACTGCGACAGCACCACCAACATCAACAACTACTCCAACGCGACCAACGGCCTCACGCTGAACATCGCCGCGGGTGCATTGCTGCGTACGCCGCCGGTCGTAGGTGGCGGCAACGCAGCAACGCTGACCGGCGACAACGTGACGGTCAACAACAATGGCACGATCGATCCGAGCTCGATCATCCTCGCCTCGCCCGGCCTGGTCATCGGCAATGGTTCTGCCAACAACAGCGCGATCGTCGTCAACAACAACGCCAGCGGACAGATCAAGGGTGTCGTCAACATCGCAACGCTGCTGGGCTTCGGTGGACAGGCGCTGGTGGCACAGAATGTCAACGGCACCACCACCATCAACAACGCCGGCCTGATCAGCACGTCGCTGATCGGTGCAGGCAGCGTTTCCGACGCGACCACGGTGGTGACCTATGGTGGTGCAGCCGCCAATGTGACCAACACAGGCACCATCGACGGACGCGTCGGCCTGGGTGCTTCTGGCGGTAACACGTTCCTCAATGCGGGGGCGGTCAGTGGCAGCGTTCACCTGGGTGATTCAACCGGCGGCAACACCTTCACCGCAGTGTCGGGTTCCAGCGTTGTGAGCGGCGGCGGCAGCGCTCTTGCCGGCGTGATTACCGGTGTCACCGGGGTAAAGGTTGCGGCAGCGGGATCGGTCGACGCCGGTACCGGCAGTGGTGCGGCCAACAACACGCTGGTGTTGCAGAACGTCGTCAGCGGTCCGGGGTCCGGCATCGGCGGAGCGGTGACCACGCTGGGCTGGAACCAGTACCTCAACTTCCAGAAGCTCACCGTCAACAGCGGCACCTGGAACCTGCAGGGTGCGTGGGCGGGTGCGGGTACGACCACGCTCAATGATGGCCTGGTCAATTTCAACAATGCCGGTTCCTTCGGCACAGGGCTGTTCACCGCCAACGGCGGTGCCATCGCCTCCGCCACGGCCGGTCTGAACCTGGCCAACCCTTTCAGCCTTGGTGGCAATCTGTCCCTGGCAGGGACCAATGCGTTCAGCCTGGGGGGCTTGCTGTCCGGTACTGGCGGGCTGACGGTCAACAACACCGGCATCGTCACGCTCGGCGGCGCAAACCTGTTCTCCGGCGGCGTCAACCTCAATGCCGGCGGCCTGCTGCTGGGCAATGCGGGCGCGCTGGGCAGCGGCAACCTGACCGTGGGTGGCAGCGCTTCACTGGATACGACGTCGGGCTTCACCCTGGGCAACAATCTGGTGATCAATGGCGGGGGCTCGCTGAACCTGCTGGGCAGCAATGCGTTGTCATTGAACGGTTCGATCTCCGGTGCCGGCAACCTGACCAAGAGCGGCGCCGGCACCCTCACCTTGAACGGCGCCAATGCGCTGACCGGCAGTTTCAACCTGGCCGGAGGCGCGTTGGCGCTGGGCGCGGGCGGCAGCCTGTCACCCACCGGCGCGATCACGGTCGGCGTCGGTACCACCCTGGACCTGTCGGCGGCCGCCAACCAGACCATCGGTTCGCTGGCGGGCCTCGGCGGTTCGGTCAACCTGGGCAGCCACACGCTCACCCTCGCGGGGCTGGGCGATACCAGCTACAGCGGTACGTTCGCCGCAGGCACGGGTGGCCTGGTCAAGCTGGGCACCGGCGTGCAGACCTTGTCGGGCGTGAACAACCTCAGTGGCGGCGTGGCACTCAACGGCGGTGGCCTGCTGCTGGGCAATGCTGCTGCGCTGGGCAGCGGTGCGCTCAGTGTCGGCGGCAACGTGACGCTCGATGGAACCACGGGGGCGCTTGCACTGGCCAACGCGGTCAACCTCGGTTCGGGTGCCAGCCTCAATCTGCTCGGCAACCAGGCGTTGACGTTCAACGGCGTGATCGGTGGCACCGGCAGCCTGGTCAAGAGTGGTGCGACCACGCTGACCCTCAACGCTGCAAATACCTTTGGTGGTGGGCTGGCGCTCAATGCCGGTGGCCTGGTCCTGGGCAATGCCGGCGCGCTCGGAACCGGCGCGCTGAATGTCGGCGGTGCGACAACGCTCGATGCCAGCGCGGCGCTGAGCGTGGGCAATGGCATCAACCTCGGCGCAGGTGGCCTGCTGAATGTACTGGGCAGCAGTGCATTGACGCTGGGCGGCGCCATCGGTGGCACCGGCAGCCTGGTCAAGAACGGTGCAGCCACGCTTACGCTGGGTGGCGCAAATACCTTCACCGGCGGCCTGGCGATCAATGCCGGCAAGGTTGCGGTGGGCAGCGGCGGAAGCCTGGCCGCCGGCGGCGCGGTCAGCCTGGCCGGCGCTGGCAGCACACTGGATATCTCGCTGGGTGGCAACCAGACCATCGGTGCGTTGTCCGGCGTGGCTGGCAGCACCCTGGCGCTGGGCAGCAGCACGCTGACCTTCGGTGATGCCACCAACCAGACCTTCGCCGGCGTGATCGGCGGCACCGGTGGCCTGATCAAGCAGGGCACCGGCGTGCAGACGCTGACCAGCGCCAGCACCTTCAGCGGTGGGGTGAATCTTGCCGCCGGTGGCCTGGTGCTGGGCAACGCCGGTGCGCTGGGAAGCGGTGCGCTGACCGTCAGTGGCAACGGTTCGCTGGACGCCACTGCTGCACTGAACCTGGGCAATGCGATCAACCTCGGCGCGGCGTTGACCCTGCCGGGCAGCCAGAACCTGGCCCTGGCCGGCAACGTCACCGGCACCGGCAGCCTGGTCAAGAATGGCGCGTCGACACTGACCTTGAACGGTACCAACACCTTCAGCGGTGGACTGAGCGCAAACGCCGGCAGTCTGCTGCTGGGCAACAGTGGCGCACTCGGTACGGGAGTATTGGGCATTGGCGGCAGCGTCTCGCTCGATGGCGGCGCCCCGCTGAACCTGGCCAACAATGTGTCCCTGGGCGCGGGTGCCGCGCTGTCGCTGCCGGGCTCGCAGGCGATCACGCTGGGTGGCGTGGTGTCCGGTGCCGGCAGGCTGGTCAAGAATGGTGCCACCACGTTGACCCTCAACGGCGCCAACAGCTTCGGCGGTGGGCTGACCGTCAACGGCGGCGGCGTGTTCCTGGGGAACGCCGGCGCACTGGGCACCGGTGCACTGTCGGTGGGCGCCAATGCCACGCTGGACAGTTCAGTAGCGCTGAACCTCGCCAACGACCTCAACCTTGGGGCAGGCGCGGCGCTGGATCTGCTGGGCAGCCAGAACGTGTCGCTGGGCGGTCTCATCAGTGGTACTGGCAGCCTGGTCAAAAACGGTACGGCGACGCTGGCGTTGAACGGCGCCAATACGTTCAGCGGGGGCGTCGGCCTCAACGCGGGCCTGCTGCAGCTGGGCAATGCGCAGGCGCTGGGTACCGGCCAGCTGGAGGTGGGCGGCAACGCTTCGCTGGAGGCCACAACGGCGCTGGCGCTGGGCAACAACATCGGTCTCGCTGCCGGTGCCAACCTTTCCGTGCTGGGTAGCAATGACCTGACGCTGGCCGGTCCGGTATTCGGTGCCGGTGGGCTGATCAAGGACGGCACGGCGCGGTTGACGTTGTCGGGCGCTAATACCTACAACGGAGGCACCACCATCAACGCCGGCACGCTGGCGCTGGGCGCAGGCGGCAGTCTCGCTGCAGCCGGTGCGGTGAATCTTGCCGGTGCGGGCGCGACACTGGACATCTCCGCAGCCGGTGCGGCACAGACCATCGGCGCGTTGAATGGCGTGGCGGGCAGCCAGCTGGCGCTGGGCGCGCAGTCGCTGACCTTTGGCGGTGCCAGCAATGGCAGCTTTGCCGGTGTGATCGGTGGTACCGGCGGCCTGGTCAAGACCGGCACGGGCGTGCAGACGCTGTCCGGTGCAAACACGTTCAGTGGTGGCCTTGCGCTCAACGCGGGTGGGTTGGTACTGGGCGATGCAGGTGCGCTTGGTACCGGTGCGCTGGGTATTGGCGGCACCACCACGCTGGACAGCACGGTGGCATTGAATCTGGCCAACGCGGTGAACTTCGGTGCCGGCACCCAGCTCACCCTGGGTGGAACCAGTGACGTTGCATTCGGAGGCGTGCTGAGCGGCAATGGCAGCCTGGTCAAGAATGGTGCGGGCCTGCTGACCCTCAACAACACCAACACCTTCGGTGGCGGGCTGACCTTGAACGGTGGTGGCCTGGTGGTCGGCGCGAATGGTGCGCTCGGTACCGGTGCGCTGGCGGTCAATGCCAGCACCACGCTGGATGCAGGCACTGCAGTGACGCTCGGAAATGCGGTCACGCTGGGCTCGGGCGTCGCACTCACGCTGCCCGGCAGCAATGCGCTGACGCTGTCCGGCGTGGTAGGCGGCAATGGCAGCCTGATCAAGAATGGCGGCACCACGCTGACGCTGTCCGGTGCCAACACCTACACCGGCGGTACCACCATCAACGCCGGCACGCTGGCGTTGGGCACGGGTGGCAGTCTCGCCGCAGTCGGTGATGTCACGTTGGGCGCAGGCGCAGGCTTCGATATCTCCGGTGCCGGCGGCAACCAGACCATCGGCGCGCTCAACGGCGCGGGCGGCAGCACGCTGACGCTGGGCGGCAATTCGTTGACCTTCGGTACCGCCGGCAACGCCGCGTTCGATGGCGTGATCAGCGGCGGTGGTGGCCTGGTCAAGGTGGGCGCGGGCGTACAGACCTTGTCCGGCGCCAATACCTTCGGTGGCGGCGTGACGCTCAATGCAGGCGGACTGGTGCTCGGCAATGATGCGGCGCTGGGCACGGGCGCATTGACCGTCGGTGGTGCTGCCACGCTGGATACCACCGGCCTGGCAACGCTGGCCAACAACATTGCGCTCAATGCCGGGCTGACCGTAATCGGGACCAATGCACTGACGCTCAACGGCGTCCTTTCCGGTACCGGCAGCCTCACCAAGAATGGCAGCGCGACGCTGACGTTGAATGGCGCCAACACCTACACCGGTGGCACCAACATCAACGCCGGCACGCTGGCGCTGGGGGCCGGTGCCAGCCTGGCCGCGAGCGGTACCGTCAATCTTGCCACCGGCGCCACGCTGGACCTGTCGGCCGGCAGTGGCACGCAGCAGTTCGGCACGCTGGTCGGCAACGGTACGGTGAACCTCGGTGCCAACTCGATCGAAGTGGGCGGCGCCACCGATGGCACCTTCAGTGGCTCGATCGCAGGCACCGGTGGCCTGACCAAGGTCGGTGCCGGCATCGAGACGCTGACCGGTGCCAACACCTACACCGGCGGCACGTTCATCAACGCCGGTACCCTGGCGATCGGCCCCGGCGGCAGTCTGGCCGCGACCGGTGCGGTGACGCTCACTGCGGCAGGCACGGGCTTCGATATCTCCACTGCCGGCGCCAACCAGACCATCGGGGCGTTGAACGGCGTGGCGGGTTCGACGGTGAGCCTGGGGGCGCAGACGCTGACCCTGGGCGGCGTTGGCAACAGCATCTTCGATGGCGCGATCTCCGGCACCGGCGGCCTGGTCAAGAACGGCGCCGGCAGCCTCACGCTGGGCGGTGCCAACCTGTTCAGCGGTGGCGTCGCGCTCAATGGCGGCGCATTGGTGGTCGGCAACAACGCTGCGCTCGGCAGCGGTGCGCTGACGGTGGGAAGCAACGCGACGCTGGATGCATCGACCGGCGTCAGCCTGGCCAACAGCATCAACCTCGCATCGGGTGCCAACCTCGATCTGCTTGGCAGCCAGGCGCTGACCCTGGGTGGCGTGATCTCCGGCACGGGCGGGCTGATCAAGGACGGTGCGGCCACGGTGACCCTGAGCGGCGCCAACACCTACACCGGTGGCACCACCATCAACAGCGGCACGCTGGCGATCGGTGCTGGTGGCAGCCTCGCCGCGACCGGCGCAGTGAACCTGGCCGGTGCCGGCACGTTCGACATTTCGGCGGGCAACCAGGCCATCGGTTCGCTGGCCGGCGTCGCCGGCAGTACGGTGGCGCTGGGCGGCAGCACGCTGACCCTGGGCGGCACCGTGGACAGCACCTTCAGCGGTGCGATCAGTGGCAACGGCGGCTTGGTCAAGAACGGCGCAGGCGTGCAGACGCTCAACGGCGCCAGCACCTTCAGCGGCGGCGTAGCGCTCAACGCCGGTGGCCTGGTGGTCGGCAACAATGCTGCGTTGGGCACCGGTGCGGTGACGGTCGGAGGCGCTGCGACGCTCGATTCGAACACGGCGGTCACCCTCGCCAACAACTTCACCCTCAACAACGCGTTGACCGTCCTCGGCAGCAACAACCTCACCCTCAACGGCATCCTCAGTGGTACCGGCTCACTGACCAAGGAGGGTGCCGCGACGCTGACCTTGAATGGTGCCAACACCTATACCGGCGGTACTTTCATCAACGCCGGCACCCTGGCACTGGGTGCTGGCGCCAGCCTGGCCTCCTCAGGCACCGTCAACCTGGCCACGGGGGCGACCTTCGATCTGTCAGCAGGCAGCGGCACGCAGCAGTTCGGTACCCTGATCGGCAGCGGTACAGTGAATCTGGGCGCCAACACGCTGACGATCGGAGGCCCTGCCAATGGCACCTTCAGTGGCTCGGTGGCCGGCTCCGGTGGCCTGATCAAGGAAGGTTCGGGCACCCAGACGTTGACCGGCACCAACACCTTCACCGGTGGCACCACCATCAACGCCGGCACGCTGGCGATCGGTGCCGGCGGCAGCCTCGCGGCGACTGGTGCGGTGAACCTGGCCAATGCCGGTACCGCCTTTGACATCAGCGCGGGTGGTGCGCAGGCGATCGGTTCGCTGGCAGGCGTGGCGGGTTCGACAGTGGCGCTGGGCGGCAGCACGCTGACCCTCAATGGCGTGGGCAATACCACCTTCGCCGGCACCATCGGAGGGGCCGGTGGCCTGGTAAAGAACGGCGCAGGCATCCAGGGCTTGACTGGCGTCAACGTCTTCACGGGCGGCGTGACCCTCAATGCCGGTGGCCTGCTGCTGGGCAACGGCGGTTCGCTGGGCATCGGCGCGCTGACCGTAGGCGGCAACGCCAGCCTGGACGGCACCAGCGCGCTGACCCTGGCCAACAGCGTGCAGCTGGCCGGCGGTACGCTGACCCTGGCCGGCAGCAACGCGTTGACCTTGAATGGCCCGATCAGCGGTGCCGGCGGCCTGCTGAAGGATGGCGCGGCGACGGTTACCCTCGGCGGCGCCAGCAGCTACACCGGCACCACGACCATCAACAGCGGCACGCTGGCGGTGGGTGCGGGCGGCAGCCTGTCTGGCGCCAGCACGGTGAACCTGGCCGGCACCAGCACGCTGGACATCAGTGCCGGTGGCAACCAGAGCATCGGCGGCCTGGCCGGTGTTGCCGGCAGCACGGTGGCGCTGGGCGGCGCAACGCTGACCACCGGCGGCAACAACGCCAGCACCACGTTTGCCGGCGTCCTCGGTGGTACCGGCGGCCTGGTGCAGAGCGGTACCGGAACGCTGACCCTGAGCGGCGACAACACCTACACCGGTGGTACCACCATCAACGGTGGCAGCACGCTGCAGATCGGCAGCGGTGGCAGCACCGGTTCGGTGCTGGGCGACATCACCAACAACGGCAGCCTGGTCTACAACCTTGGCACCACGGCAACCGTGGGCGCCGTGGTCAGTGGCAATGGCGGTCTGACCCAGGCCGGCAGCGGCACGCTGGTGCTGACCGGCAACAACACCTACACCGGAGGGACCACCATCAATGCCGGCGGCACGCTGCAGATCGGCAACGGTGGTGCGACCGGTGCGATCGTCGGCGACATCACCAACAACGGCGCGCTGGTGTCCAACGTGGCCGGCAACACCACGCTCGGTGGCACCATCAGCGGTAGTGGCGGCCTGACCCAGGCCGGCAGCGGCGTGCTGGTGCTGACCGGCAACAACACCTATACCGGCGGCACCACCGTCAATGCCGGTGGCACCCTGCAGGTGGGCAATGGCGGTGCGACCGGTGCGATCACCGGCAACGTTGCCAACAACGGCAGCCTGGTATTCAACGTGGGCGGCAACACCACCGTCGGTGGCGCGATCAGCGGCAGCGGTGGCCTGACCCAGGCCGGCAGCGGCGTGCTGACCCTGGTCGGCAACAACACCTATACCGGTGGCACCACGATCAATACCGGCGGTACGCTGCAGGTCGGCAACGGCGGGGCAACCGGCGCCATCGCTGGAGACATCACCAACAATGGCGCGTTGATCTCCAACGTGGCCGGCAACACGCAGCTGGGCGGCACCATCAGCGGTACGGGGGGCCTGACCCAGGCGGGCAGTGGGTCGCTGGTGCTGACCGGCACCAACACCTACACCGGGGGTACCACCATCAACGCCGGCGGCACGCTGCAGCTGGGCAATGGCGGCGCGACCGGCTCGATCATTGGCGATGTCACCAACAACGGCACGCTGCTGTCCAACGTGGCCGGCAACACCACGCTGGGTGGCACCATCAGCGGCAGCGGCGGCCTGACCCAGGCCGGCAGCGGCACTCTGACCGTGACCGGCAACAACACCTACACCGGGCCGACCACGATCAATGCAGGCGGCACGCTGCAGGTCGGCAACGGCGGTGCGACCGGCGCGATCGGTGGCAACGTCACCAACAACGGCAACCTGGTGTTCAACGTGGCCGGCAATACCACGGTCGGTGGCGCCATCAGCGGCAGCGGTGGCCTGACCCAGGCCGGCAGCGGCACGTTGATCCTGGGCGGCAACAACACCTATACCGGTGGCACCACCATCAACACCGGCGGCACGTTGCAGGTTGGCAACGGCGGCGCCAGCGGTGCGATCGCCGGCAACGTCAGCAACAACGGCAGCCTGGTGTTCAACGTGGGCGGCAACACCACCGTCGGAGGCACCATCAGCGGCATTGGTGGCCTGACCCAGGCCGGCACCGGAACGGTCACCCTGACCGGCAACAACACCTACACCGGCGGCACCACCATCAATGCCGGCGGCACCGTGCAGGTCGGCAATGGCGGCGCCAGCGGCTCGATCACCGGCAACATCACCAACAACGGTGGCCTGGTCATCAACACCGGCGGCACCACCACGCTGGGCGGCACCATCAGCGGTGGTGGCAGCATCGTGCAGGCAGGCCCGGGCGGCCTGAACCTGGGCGGCAACAGCGGCGGCTTCAGCGGCACCGGCCAGGTCACCGGCGGTGGCCTGAATGTCACCGGCAACATCGGTGGCCAGTGGACCATCGGCAGCGGTACCACGCTGTCCGGTACCGGGACCATCGGTGGCACGGGTGGCGGCGTGACGGTGTCCAGCGGCGGCGTGCTGTCGCCGGGCAATGGCCCGGGCAACGGCAGTGGTGCGGGCAATGGCACCGGCACGATCACGGTGGGCGGTAACCTGACGTTGTCGCCGGGCAGCACGCTGGGCGTCGATCTGGGTGCCACCGGCAGCGATACGGTACAGGTGGGCGGCAGCGCCAACGTGGGTGGCAGCATCGTCAAGGTGAATACCATCTCGCCGAACACCAGCTACCAGCAGGGCCAGCAGTACACCGTGATCAACGCGGGTGGTGGCGTCAGCGGGCAGTTCGCTTCGGCGACCTCGCCGTCGGCCTTCCTGACCATCACCCCGGTCTATACCGCCAACACGGCCAACCTGCAGATCGACGTAGCGCAGACCGCGGCATTCACCACGGCGGCGAAGACGCGCAACCAGTACAACACCGCTGCAGCGCTGGACAGCCTGCCGCAGAGTGGTCCGGCACTGGGCCTGTACAACACGCTGCTGATGTATGACGCGGGTACCGCGCGTGCGGCGTTCGACCAGTTGTCCGGCGAGGTACATGCGGCCAGCCGTGCGGTGCTGCTGTACGACAACTACCTGGAAGAGGGCATCCGCCAGCGTCTCGGCAGCGAACTGCCGACCGTGCGTGGCGAGCGTGCCTCGGCCTGGCTGGCCGGCAGCGGCAAGGTGTTCCGCCAGGACAGTGACGGCAACGGCGACGACATCCGCTCCAACCGCAATGCACTGATGGCGGGCGTGGACTGGCAGCTGGGCGAACACGTGGTGCTGGGTGCGGCCGCAGGCAACGAGCGGCTGGATACGCGTCTGTACGATCGCAGCTCGCGGGCCCGCCTGCGCGGCAACACGTTCGGCCTGTATGCGCAGGGCCAGTGGAACAACGGCTTTGCGGTCGGTGGCAGCGTATCGCGCGGTGACTACCGCACGCGTACCACGCGTGAGGTGCCGCTGCTGGGCCAGACCCTGTACAGCCGCCAGGATTCGGATGTGACCATCGCGCAGGTGGAGGGCAGCTGGACCTGGACCCATGGCAGGACCCAACTGCAGCCGTATGTGCAGTTCACCAGGCACTGGGTCGACAGCGATCGTGCGGTGGAGCAGGGCGGCACGGCTGCGCTGGTGCTGGAAGGCGGCAAGGACACGCTCAATGTCAGCACCGTGGGCGTGCGCGGCCGTTGGGATGTGGGCAGCGGCGAGCGCTTCCCGGCGCAGCTGACGGTTGGCCTAGGCTGGCAGCATGCATCGGGTGATACCGATGTGGCCAGCCGCAACCGCTTCGCGGTGGGCGGCAATGCCTTCGACGTCTACAGCGCGGTGATGGCACGCAATGCGCTGGTCAGTCAGGTGGGCGTGGCGGTGGGCCTCGGCCGCAACAGCCAGCTGTCGATGTTCGTGCAGGGCCAGCACGGCGATGGCCGCCGCGACGTGGGCGGGCAGATCAACCTGCGTGTGGGCTTCTGAGGAGAGTGGGGCGACGTTGGATCCACGCCTGCGTGGATCCAGGGCGGTGCGGAGGGCTAGACCCTCCGCTCCATCTCCACAGCATCGATCCCGGCGCCGTGGCCATTGGAAACGATCCGCGTCACCTGGAAGCCCAGGCCAGCATAGAAGCCCTGGGTGTGCTGGCTGGTACTGAGCGTGATGCGCTTGATCGAGGGATCCGCTTCGGCCTGGCGCAGGCGTGCCAACGCCAGTTCCCGGCCCAGTCCATGCCGGTGCAGCGCGCGCTGTACCATGCCCCAGCAGAAACCGGCACTGCCGTCGCCGCGTCGCGACAGGCCGCCGCACGCCACGATGCTGCCATCTCGCTCGATGACCTGGAATGCACAGTCCATGGCCTGTTCTTGCAGGAAGCGCTCAAAGTCGCTGCGCTCTTCGGGCGCGAAGTAGGTGGGCACGTTGCTGTCGAAAATCGACAGGCAGGCGCTGGCATCGGCGGGGCGGTAGAGGCGGAGGTTCATGGAAAATGCCTTGGCGTTGCCCGGGCGCATTTCAACCGTCCAGACGTTGTCCTTCTCGAGGGGGGGTATCGCACGACGAGGCCGCAGGGGCGCCGAAGTGCTCCAAGGTACATGGAGCGGAGTCGATCTTCTCACGGATGATTTCGCCCACTTCGAATGACTGTGCGGAACACAGGCGCCTGCACCAGGCGGGTGCGTCAGTGGCGAGGCGCATGCGGCCGCGATGGCATGCAGCGGGGCGCGGCGGCTCCTGGGCTATGCTTTCGACACGTGGGACTGACCGCGCGGCAGGATCCGCCGGCCCCATTCGTCTTCCTGCCTGCAACGGAGCTGCCCAGCGATGCCCGACCCTTCTCTTTCCCGGACTGCCCAGGTCATGCGCGGTCTGCTGTTTGGCGCGGTGGGGCTGTTGATCCTTGCCGTGGCCGCCTTCGAAGTGACGCATCGCCTTGAGTTCCTGCAGATCGCGCAGGCCGTCGATGGCCAGGTCGAGCGCCTGAACGCGGGCGGATCGCATCCGCAGATTGCGTTCACCACCGCGACCGGCCAACGCGTCTCTTACCCGCAGGGTGGCATGATCTTCGGCTATGAGCCTGGACAGCCGGTACGCGTGCTGTACGATCCGGCGCAACCGCGCCTGGACCCGGTCCTGGACACGTTCGGTGCGCTGTGGGGAATGACGGTCGTGTGGATGCTGCTGGGGCTGGCGTTCGTCGGCGCCTGCGTGCGGGGACTGCTCCGGCGCAGGTGACTCGCAGCGGATCGCGCGCTGTCGGCGGGCGGACCGTTGGACCTGCCCCTGGCGGCAGGGCCTGTTCAGTTCGGTAGTATCTGCCGCGCTTCCCGCCAGCCAAATAAAAAAGCCGCCCAGTGGGCGGCTTCTTCATTTATCTGGCGGAGAGAGGGGGATTGTCGGGTGCATCCCTGCACCCGATCCCGATGCGCGTTGCGCCCCGGGACCAGCCTGCGGCTGTCCGGTTCTGCTCCTGCAGAACCGTCGAACCCCGGCGGGGCTTCTCACCACCCATCCCATCCGCCAGACAAACGCAAAAGGGCCACCCTGTGGGCGGCCCTTTTGCGTTTGTCTGGCGGAGAGAGGGGGATTCGAACCCCCGAAGCGCGGTTTAGACGCTTACACACTTTCCAGGCGTGCTCCTTCAACCACTCGGACACCTCTCCGGATCCCTGCCATCGGCAAACGCCTCAGCAGGGGCGCAGATTCTAGCGGGCTGCGCGGCACTTCACAAGCACCCCGGCCAGGAACCCGCGAAAGATGTGCCGGAGGCGAGGGGGGCTGGACAGGCATGGCACAATGGAACATCCGATGGAAAACGGTGGCCTGATGTCCTATCTCGTCCTTGCCCGCAAGTGGCGTCCAAAGCGTTTTGCCGAGCTGGTGGGCCAGGAACACGTGGTCCGTGCGCTCAGCAACGCACTGGACAGCGGCCGGGTCCACCACGCGTTCCTGTTCACCGGCACCCGCGGCGTGGGCAAGACCACCATCGCGCGCATCTTCGCCAAGTCGCTGAACTGCGAACAGGGCACCAGTGCCGATCCCTGCGGCCAGTGTGCAGCCTGTCTGGATATCGACGCCGGCCGCTACATCGACCTGCTGGAAATCGACGCCGCGTCCAACACCGGCGTGGACGACGTGCGCGAGGTGATCGAGAACGCGCAGTACATGCCTTCGCGTGGCAAGTACAAGGTCTACCTGATCGACGAAGTGCACATGCTGTCCAAGGCGGCGTTCAATGCGCTGCTGAAGACGCTGGAAGAGCCGCCGGAGCACGTGAAGTTCCTGCTGGCCACCACCGATCCGCAGAAGCTGCCGGTCACCGTGCTCAGCCGCTGCCTGCAGTTCAACCTCAAGCGCCTGGACGAGGACCAGATCCAGGGCCAGATGACCCGCATTCTGGCGGCCGAGGAGATCGAGGCCGACGGCAGTGCCATCGTGCAGCTGGCCAAGGCCGCTGATGGCAGCCTGCGGGACGGCCTGTCGCTGCTGGACCAGGCGATTGCCTATGCCGGCGGCGCGCTGCGCGAGGACGTGGTGCGTACCATGCTGGGCACGGTCGACCGCACCCAGGTGGCGGCGATGCTCGATGCGCTGGCTGACGGCGATGGCCCGCGCCTGCTGCAGGTGGTGGCCGCGCTGGCCGAATTCTCGCCGGACTGGAGTGGCGTGCTGGAAGCGCTGGCCGAAGGCCTGCACCGCATCCAGGTGCAGCAGCTGGTACCGGGTGCGGCCGTTGCCGAAGGCCTGGATGCCGCCGCATTCGCCGAGCGCCTGCGCCCGGAAGTGGTGCAGCTCTGGTACCAGATGGCCTTGAACGGCCGTCGTGACCTGCCGATGGCGCCGAGCCCGCGCGCGGGCTTCGAGATGGCCGTGCTGCGCATGCTGGCGTTCCGCCCGGCCGCGGCGGTCCCGCCGGTGCCGAAGTCGGTGGAGGGGGCAGGCAATGCGCCGGGTGGCAATGCTGCCGGTGGTGGCACCCGTGCGGGTACCCACGAAGCGACGCCGGCGACTGCCGCCGCTTCGGCAAGCCCGGCCGTGGTGGCGCAGGTGGCCGCTCCGGTGCAGGCCGCGCCGCGCGAACCTGAACCCGAACCTGAGCCGGCCCCGCAACCCGAACCGGACCCGACGCCGGAGCCCGAGCCGGTTCCGGTGGAAGAGCCGGTGTCACCGCCGCCGGTGAAGGCCGAAGCAGCGGCGCCGCCGTCCGTTGAAACAGAAGTGGGCGACGACCTGCCGCCGTGGGCCACCGACGAAGCCGAGGCACGTGACGAGGCGCTGGCGGCCGAGATGGCTGGGCCGGAAGCTGCCATGGTGGCGCCCTGGCATGAGCCGCCGGCTCCCGTCGCGGCTCCCAGCGAGCCTGCACCGCCCGAGCGCCCGTTCCGCACTGAAGGCATTGCCATCGCGCCGGTCGAGCCGGCGCCAGTGCAGGAGAATGCGCCGCTGGAAGGTGTGAGCGACCTGGCCAGCGCCGAGGACTGGCTGGATCTGGTCGCCAACAGTGGCCTGAGCGGCCCGTCGCGGCAGCTGGCCGCCAACGCTGCCTTCATCAGTTGCCAGCACGGGACCTTGAAACTGGGCCTTTCGCCCGGATTTGAATACCTGCGCTCGGAGCGCGCGCTGGCCGCCCTGGGCGAGATGCTGGAGAAGGCCCTCGGCCAGGCGCCGAAGATCGTGGTCGAGACCGTGGAAACCGAACACGTTCCGGCCGAGACTCTGCACCAGCGTGCCGACCGCCAGCGTAGTGAGCGGCAGCAGGTGGCGGAGGCCGTTTTCATGGACGACCCGGAAGTGCAGGTGCTGATCCAACAGCACGGTGCCCGGGTTGTTTCCGATTCCATCCGTTCTTTTGACGAGTAAGACACCATGCGCGGAAACATCGCCCAACTGATGCAGCAGGCCCAGAAAATGCAGGAAAACCTGCAGAAGGCCCAGGAAGAAATCGCCAAGATCGAAGTGACCGGCAGCGCCGGCGGCGGCATGGTCAGCGTGACCCTGACCGGTGCCAAGGAATGCCGCAAGGTGCGCATCGACCCGTCGCTGACCAGCGACCCGGAGATGCTGGAAGACCTGATCGCCGCCGCCTTCAATGATGCCTCGAACAAGATCGATGCCGAGTCGAAGTCGAAGATGGGGTCGGCCACCGCCGGCATGCAGCTGCCGCCGGGCATGAAGCTGCCGTTCTGATTTCCCAGGGGGCGCCTGCCGCTGCAGGTGCCCGCTCCAACCCTCGGTCGAGCATGGTTCGACTCTACAGACAGCTGTCGAGCGTGCTCGACGCCATGAAAGCATGCCGCCGTGTCCGCACCCCTGCTTGAACAATTGATCGACGCATTGCGGGTGCTGCCTGGCGTCGGCCAGAAGACTGCACAGCGCATGGCCTATCACCTGCTCGAGCGCGAGCGCGAAGGTGGCCAGCGTCTGGCCGAGACACTGGCATTGGCGGTGGAGCGAATCGGCCACTGCGTGCAGTGCCGCGATTTCAGCGAAACCGAGCTGTGCCCGACCTGTGCCAACGGCAGCCGCGAGCGCAGCCAGCTGTGCGTGGTCGAATCGCCGGCCGACCGCCTGGCCATCGAGAACGCCACCGGCTTCCGCGGTGTCTACTTCGTGCTGCAGGGGCGGCTGTCGCCGCTCGATGGCATCGGCCCGCGCGAGCTGGGCCTGGAGCAATTGGAGCGACGGTTGGCCGAAGGCGAGGTGCAGGAGCTGATCATCGCCACCAGCGCCACTGTCGAGGGCGAGGCCACCGCGCATTACCTGGCGCAGCTGGCGCGCGCACGCAAGGTGCAGCCGAGCCGTTTGGCGCAGGGCCTGCCACTTGGCGGTGAACTCGAATACGTCGATCGCGGCACGCTCTCGCACGCGTTCGGAACGCGCAGCGAATTCCGCGATTGAATGCCGGCCGGGCATCCCCCGGCGCGGCCGGCCTACAATGCGGATGACATCCCCGCCGAGGCCGACCATGAGCAACGAAACCCTCTTCAGCAAGATCATCCGTCGCGAGATCCCGGCCACCATCGTCTACGAGGATGACGAGGTGCTGGGCTTCAAGGACATCGCACCGCAGGCACCGGTGCACGTGCTGTTCATTCCGAAGAACGAGATCATTCCGACCCTGGATGACCTGCAGCCGTCGCAGGCGCACCTGATCGGCAAGCTGGCGCTGGCTGCCGCCGAGTATGCGCGCCGCGAGGGCTTCGCACAGGACGGCTACCGCATCGTGATGAACTGCCGCGAGCATGCCGGGCAGACCGTGTTCCATATCCACATGCACCTGCTGGCCGGTGCGCCGCTGGGGCATTTCGGTGCGCCTGGGCGTTGAAGCCCCTGTCCACGCCATGCGCGGATGAAAAAGGCCGCCCGAGGGCGGCCTTTTCCGTCATGCCTGTGCGGTGACGATCACCACCAGCCCCAGCGACCATAGCCGCCCCAGTACGGACCATACGGGCCCGGGCCCCACGGGCCATATGGGTAGGGCACCACGTCGACCTGGCGCTGTTCCGGCCACAGGTAGATCACATCGGCCGACAGCTTGGGCAGGCGGTAGTCGTACTCGCCGATGCGGGTGTTCTGGTAGCCGTCGATCTTGCCGATGAAGGTCACGTCACGACCGGCTTCGAACACGGCCGGGTCGTAGAAGCCGGCACGGCAGGCGATGAAACGACCGTCGCTGGCGTCGGACGAGGTGGTGTTCGGGCGGCCACTGCCATTGAGCGGGCGCGAGATGATCTGGAAGCAGGTCTCGCCCTGGCCGGGCTTGGTTTCGATGATGCGACCGCCCCAACGGACCGGCGTGCCGACCTGCTGGGTAGCGACCGAGTCGCGCGGGGAGACCAGGCTGAACTGTCCCTGCAGCGGCTTGGGGGCCGTGGCGCAGGCCGACAGGGCCAGCGTGGCCACAGCGGTGAGAAGGAACTTGGTGTTCATGGGGAGGCTCCGGAAGTCGGGCGATGCCTGCGCAGGTCCCGCAATAATGAAGCGAGGTCGGTGCAAGTTCCAGCGTAGCGCGCGTCGGCGAAACGCTGGCTGAGTGCGAGCAGGGCCGGGTCAGGGCGCTGCCGGTGTACCCGCTGGGCCCAGTCCTGTGCGGTTTCGTGCGGTTCACGGGCCAGGCCGAGGCGGGCGTAGCGCCGTCCGAGCCGGTGCCAGGCGCGCAGCAGCGGGTCGCGTTCGCGCTCGCCACGGGCCAGCAGCCAGGCCATCCACGCCAAGGCCAGCATCGTTGCCACCACGAAGCCAGCGACAAGTTGCGTGGGGCCCAGATCATCCAGCCCGAACGGCGTGAGCAGTTGCTGCTGGCGGCGTGCATCGAATGACAGCACCAGGTCGTTCCAGCCGCGGCGCAGCCAGTCGCCCATCTGCCCCAGCTGCTGCCAGCGTTGCTGCAGTGGCGTGTCCGTACCGGCCTGCAGGCGGTCGTCCAGTGTGTCCAGGATGCGTTCCGGTGCCACGGCTGCGGTCGGGTCAACCCGTACCCAGCCGCGCTGCGGCAGCCATACCTCGGCCCAGGCATGGGCGTCCATCCGCCGCACGATCCAGTAGTCGCCAAGGCGGTTGTAGGTGCCGCCGGCAAAGCCGGTCACCACCCGTGCCGGGACGCCGGCGTTGCGCATCAACACCACGAAGGCCGAGCTGAAGTGTTCACAGAAGCCGGCCTTGTAGCCGAACAGGAACTCGTCGATCGGGTCGCGCCCTGCCGCAGGGGTGTCCAGCGTGTACGAGAAGTCGGTGGTGATCCACTGCAGCGCGCGGCGCACGATGGCCTCGTCATCGCTGCCAGCCTGCTGCCGCCATTGCTGCGCCAACGTGGCGGTGCGCGGGTTGAAGCCACTGGGCAACTGCAGCGCGGCCCGTCGCAGATAGGGTGACAGCGTGCTGTCGAAGCGTTGTGGTGGCGCCGAATGCAACCGCCAGCGGCTCAGCGACGCCAGTGACCGCTCGCTGCTCAGGCTCATGTCCGCATCCAGCGTGCTGCCTGCAGGCGCGCGGCTGGGCAGGTCCAGTGCCACCAGCTGGCGGCGGTCGGTGGGTTCGTAGTCGATCTGGTAGTCCCAGCCCTGCGTGCCGGCCTCGACCACGGCCGCCGGCCGTCGCTCGCTGGCGCGGTCACGTGTCCAGCGCCGGCCATCGAAGGCGGTCAGTACCGGTCCTCGCCAGTAGCGTTGCATCGGCTCGGGTACCTCGCCGAAGAACTGCACGCGCAGCGCCGGGGCATCGTCGGCCATCAGGTCCAGCCACTGGCCGGGCTCCATGCTGTCGGACAACCCCGGCGTACCCACGGCGCGCTCGGGAACACCCCACAGTGGCGTGGCCAGGCGCGGGAACAGCCAGAAGCAGGCCAATGCCAGCGGCAGGCCGATCGCCAGCAGGCGGCCAACGCCGCGCAGCTGCCCTCGCAAGGGCAGCGGCGCGGCGTGGCCTTCATCCCCGGCCAGCCGTTGCAGGGCGAGCAGCGCGCTGATCCCCGCCAGTGCGGCCAACACCGTGGTCAGTGGTCCTTGGTCGAGCAGGAACGCCGCAAACGGGGAAAACAGCGCGAACCCGAGCAGGCTGCGGGCATCGCGCCGGCTGCGCAGTTCGCTGGACTTGATCGCCAGCATCGCTGCCAGCAGGGCGCAACCGGTATCGCGCCCAGGTCGGACCATCCCCATCTGCCAGGCGATGGCACCGAGCATGGCCAGCACCAGCAGCAGGCGCACCGGCATGGGCAGCACCTTCCGCCACGACAGGACCGCAGTCACGAGCGCTGCGGCCGCGATCACGCCCGCCAGCAGGGGCGGCAACTGCAGCAGCAACGGCAACAGCGCCAACGCCGCGCTGGCCAGGGTCCAGTTGCGGGCATTGCGGTCGAGCGCGGGCGTGGTCTCAGTCATGCGGCATCAATGCCAGTGCACGCAGGCACAGGTGGTGGTGGCCGGCGCCCTGGCCTGGCCCGAACGGCGGGTGTGCAGGCAGCAGCAGGGTGTAGCGGCGGCCTTCGCGCTCGGCCATGTCGACCCATCGCGCCAAACGCGCGATGCGTGCTTCATGGCCCAGCGGGGACAGCGTGCGCCAATCGAGGATGACTTCGATGCCAACCGGCTTTTCGTACTCGCGCACCAGCAGGCTGTCGCGGCGTGCCGAGTGCTTCCACGAAATGCTGCGTGGCGCATCGCCCGCACGATAGGGCCGTAGCTGATGCAGTTCCTCGCCACTGGCGTGGGCGCGCGTGTGCAGCGGATCGTTGCCGCTTTCCGGCAGTGCAGGGGCCAGCGCCTCGGGTTGCGGATAGACCAGCAGCGGTTGTTCCGGCCACACCCACGACCATGCCCGCACCAGGCCCAGTGGCTGGGTGGTGGAGAGGCGGATGCGCGGGAGCTCCAGCCAGCCGCGGCGTTCGCTGGGAACGTGCAGCTCCACTTCACCGCGGCCGTGTGCAGGCAGCGAGGTCCAGGCCTCGCTGTCACCCAGCTGCAGGTGCAGGCCGTGGCGTGCGCGCGGATCACGCAGTGACAGGTCCACGCGCAGGCGCAGTGGTTGCCCGGCAGGAACCGGCTCGGCGGAGATCGCGTCGATCTGTACGCCGGACAGCTGCAGGTGCGCGGCGATGGCGCTGGCGATCGCCGCTGCCGCCAGCAGCAGGGCCAGCAGCAACGCCGGGTTGTTGTTGTAGTTCAGTGCGCCCAGCAGCATTGCCGCCAGCAGCGCGGCGACGAACAGGCCGAAACGGGTGGGCAGCACGTAGATGCGATGGCGGTCCAGGCGCTGCGGCAGTGCTTCAGGCCTGCGCGGGCGTGCCAGCAGTTGCAGTCGTGCCCAGCGCGTGGCCACCCTCAATCCACCGCAACGGTCTGCAGGATGGCCCGTGCCAGTGCCGGCCCCGAGCTGGACTCGGCTTCGGCCACGAGGCGATGACCGGCCACCGCCACGAACAGGGTCTGCACGTCCTCGGGCACCACGTGGCCGCGGCCCAGCAGAAGTGCATGCGCCCTGGCCGCGCGCAGCAGCGCAAGGCCGGCACGCGGTGACAGGCCCACGCGCACGCCGGCGTGCTGGCGGCTGCGGGTCAGCAGGGCCTGCACGTAGTCGACCAGTGCATCGCTGGCATGGACCTGGCTGACGGCTTCACGCAGCGCGCGTACCTGGGTGTCATCCAGCTTCGGTACGGCACGTGCGATCAGGTCGCGGCGGTCTGTACCACGCAGCAGTTCGCGTTCGGCCTGCGCACTGGGGTAGCCCATCGCCAGGCGCAGCAGGAAACGATCCAGCTGCGAATCCGGCAGCGGGAAGGTACCGGACAGGTCCACCGGGTTCTGCGTGGCGATCACGAAGAACGGATCGGGCAGGGGATGGGTCTGCCCATCCAGGGTGACCTGCTGTTCGGCCATCGCCTCCAGCAGCGCGCTCTGCGTGCGCGGCGGCGCACGGTTGATCTCATCGGCCAGCAGCACGTGGGTGAACACCGGCCCCGGGTGGAACTGGAACTGGCGGCTGCCGGCCTCGTATACCGAAACGCCCAGTACATCGGCGGGCAGCAGGTCGGAGGTGAACTGCACGCGCTGGAAACTGAGGCCCAGGCTGCTGGCCAACGCATGCGCCAGCGTGGTCTTGCCCAGGCCGGGCAGATCCTCGATCAGCAGATGGCCACCGGAAAGCAGGGCGACGAAAGCCAGCCTGACTTCTGGCACCTTGCCCAGCACCAGTGCGTTTACCTGATCCTGTGCCTCCCGCAGGGCCTGGCGCAGTTGATCGGTTAGCATGCTGGGATTGGGGGACGAGGCTGGCATGATCGTCTCAGGTCTGGAATCCATTCGATTATCCATAGAGCAATGCAGGGCGAACAGCGCGCGCGGACAATATTTCTCTGGTTATGGACGCTGGTCACAGCGGCCAAGCTGGTAGTGGCTGCGCGGCTGCCACTGTTTGTTGACGAGGCGTTCTATTGGCAGGAAGGCCAGCATCTGGCCGCTGCGTATTCGGACCTTCCCGGACTGACCGCGTGGTTGGCGCGCCTGGGTGTGGAGATCGGTGGCCACCATGTGCTCGCGTTGCGCCTGCCGTTCCTGGCCATCGGCGCGCTGCTGCCGTTGCTGGTGGTGCGCACGGCCACGCGCTGGTTCGGCAATGTGGCCGGTTGGCAAGCGGGCAGCCTCACGCTGTTGATGCCGTTGTCGGCGACGCTGGGCCTGCTGGCGGTGCCGGATGTGCCCATGGCACTGGCCGCGGTGATCTGCCTGCACGCCGGTGCGCGGCTGCTGCACAACGTTGATGCATCGTCGGCGATGAAGCTTGCGCTGGGCCTGTCGATCGGTGCGCTCAGTCACTACCGTTTCATCGGTGTCATCGGCGTTGGCTTCATCGCGTTGCTGGCGCTGCCGCAGGGGCGGCGCATGCTGGCCGATCCGCGCGTATGGGTCGCGCTGGCGGTGGGCGTGCTGGCGTGGCTGCCGTTGCTGGCATGGAACGCGGACAACCACGACGCCGGCCTGAAGTTCCAGGTGGTCGAGCGCCATCCCTGGACGTTCGAATGGAACGGGCTGTGGTTCCTGGTGATCCAGCCCATGCTGGTCACCCCGATCCTGTGCATGGCGATGTGGAAGGTGGCGCTGGCCGGTACCCGCAGGGGCGGCGGCACGCGCGTGCAGTGGCGCTACTTCGGCCTGGTCGGGGGCGTATCCACGCTGGGCATCTTCCTGCTGGGCTTCTTCACCGACGTCGAGCGGATCAGTTTCCATTGGCCGCTGCCGGGCTACCTGGCCCTGCTGGTGGCGGTGCCGGTGGTGCTCAACGGCTGGCCACGCTGGCTGCGGCGCACCGGCTGGTGGCTGGCGGGCGCAGGCATGGTGCTGGCGTTCGGCTATTACCTGATGGCCTCCACGCCTGCGTTGCGCGAGCAGCTGGCAGGCAGCAAGTACTACCCGCGCAATTTCGCTGGCTGGCAGCCGTTGGCGATGGCGGTGCGCGAAGAGTTGCAGCAGATGCCGGCGGGCACGCGGGTGCTGGCGGGGAACTTCAAGGTGGGGGCCGAGCTGGGCTTCCAGCTCGGCAATGGCGATATCGAAGTGCTGCCGCATCCGCTCAACGACAAGCATGGGCGCACCGCGCAGCTGGCGCAGTGGGAACTGCTGCATGAGGGCAAGCGCTCGACGCCGATGCTGCTGGTGCTTTCACCCAGCGACCAGCGTTACCGCGATCTGCTGGCGCGCTATCACGCCATCTGCGGACAGGTGGGGCCGTTGCCGGCGCCGCGGGTGGTCAGCAGTGACCATGGCTTCCAGCGTTTCCTGCTGTTCCGGCTGCCGGCGCAGCGCGCGTCCGGGGCGTGCGTGACTCCGGCAATGGCGTGGCTGGATACGCCTTCCAACGGCGAAAAGGTGTCTGGCACGCTGGCGATCAAGGGATGGGCGTTCAAGGATGGTGTCGGCCTGGCACGGGTTGAGGTGCTGGTCGATGGCCGCTCGATGGGGGATGCGCGCTATGGCCGCGCATTCGACGTGCGCCAGACCTGGCCGGACAGCACCGATCCGCAGCATCCTGCGGTGGGCTTCGATGCTTCATTGGACACGAGCACGCTGGCGCCGGGACGGCATTGGCTGGGCCTGCGCCTGCACGGTCGCGATGGCAGCGTGGAGGAATGGCAGGAGCAGCCGTTCGAGGTTCGCGGGCGCTGAGGCGGAGCGCGGTCCAGGTGGTCGCGCGCCAGGTTGGTTGCGTGCTCCAGGTTGGTCGGGTGCTCCAGGTTGGTCGGGTGCTCCAGGTTGGTCGGGGGCTCCACGTTGGTAGAGTCGACTGTTAGTCGACTGCTCTTCCAGCCGCCGGCAAAACCCCGCGCTGCGCGCGATGGTCGACTGACAGTCGACGCTACCCGGCTCAGGTCCTACCCGGCCCATGTCCGGCCTGTTTCCGCGATCGGTGCCGGCAATCAGTGTGTCGCCTTCAGGGCACCGCGAACCGTGCCTGGCGCAGCAACCCGCACAGCGCGATCAGCGGCAGGCCGATCAGCGCGGTCGGGTCGCGGTTGTCGATCGCTTCGAACAGGCTGATGCCCAGGCCCTCGCACTTGAAGCTGCCGGCACAGTCCAGCGGCTGTTCGGTGGCCACGTAGCGTGCGATCTCCTCCTGGCCCAGCGCGCGGAAACGGACCTCGGTCAGATCCACGGCACTGAATGATTCTCCGTCTCGCGTGAGACTGATGGCGGTATGGAAGCGTACTGTCTGCCCGGACATCGCCGCCAGCTGCGCGCAGGCCGCCCCGGCCGTGCCCGGTTTACCCAGCGGCCGCCCGTTCAGGTCCGCCACCTGGTCCGAGCCGATCACCCAGGCGCCGGGGTGGCGGGCGGCGACTTCGGTTGCCTTGGCCGTGGCAAGGCGCGTTGCAAGGGCCAGCGGCGTCTCACCGTTCAACGGGGTTTCATCCACCTCCGGGCGCGCGCAGTCAAAGGGCAGGCCCAGCCGCTGCAGCAACTCGCGGCGGTAGCGGGAGGTGGAGGCCAGGACCAGTGACATGCGAGAATACCGGGGCAGGGTGCGGCAGTCTGGCCTGTGCGCAGCGCCAGCAGCAAGTGCTGTATGGCGGGCATTTGACAGCAGCCCCCCCGATCCTTAGTATTCAGCGGCTTATGTCCGCGAACGTGCCCGAATCGCTGGATGCTTGGCGGATGGTCGTAGCGCGAAGGCGCTTCGACGGCCAGGTTTCCCTGGCTGAATTGACCCGCCTGCAGGGGCTGGTCGCAGATACCGACGGCGAGTGTTCCTACTCGCTTGAATTCGGTCGCGACGAAGTCCTGCGGGTATCCTATGTGGAACTGACCATCGACACCGCGTTGCCGCTGACCTGTCAGCGCAGCATGCAGCGATTCCTGTTGCCGGTGAAGGTGACCCAGAGGCTTGGCCTGATCCGCGACGAGGACGAGGAATCGTCCCTGCCGGAGGAGTACGAGGCGTTGCTGGTGCCGGAAGACGGCCAGCTGCGTCCGCTGGACCTGGTCGAGGACGAGTTGGTGCTGGCGGTGCCGGTGGTTCCGCTGTCGCCCGACGGTGAAGCAGTCGACAAGGACTGGGCGCCGAGCGAAGAAGAAGCAAAGAAGGCCAATCCGTTCGCGGCATTGGCGGCATTGAAGAAACAATAGCAGCCGGATTGTCGTCGGCGGCTGCGGCGAAAGCGAAAGTGTGCTGGGCGCTGGCGTCCTGCGCGACGATACGACGAAGCAAAACGAACCGAGTTTGGAGCAATCCCATGGCTGTGCAGAAATCCCGTGTTACCCCGTCCCGCCGCGGCCAGCGCCGTTCGCATGACGCCCTGAGCGCCAAGCAGCTGTCGACCGACCCGACCACCGGCGAAGTGCACCTGCGTCACCACATCACTGCCGACGGTTTCTACCGCGGCAAGAAGGTCATCCAGACCAAGACCTCGGCCGTCGAAGAAGATTGATGTGCCGGGAAGGCCGCTGCCCCCGGGCAGCGGCCTTTGCCTTCTTTCCCGGGCGTGCCGGTGATCGGCGGCCCGCGCAACAGGAAACATGATGAGCAAGCGGATCTATTCGAGGATCGCGGGCACCGGTAGCTATTTGCCGGAAAAAGTCCTGACCAACGCCGACCTGGAAAAAATGGTCGAAACCTCGGATGAGTGGATCCAGTCGCGCACCGGAATTCGTGAACGGCACATCGCGGCCGAAGGCGAAACCACCAGCGACCTCGGCTACCAGGCCGCGTTGCGCGCACTTGAAGCGGCCGGTATCGACGCTTCGCAGCTCGACATGATCGTGGTCGGTACGACCACGCCTGACCTCATTTTCCCCTCCACCGCGTGCCTGATCCAGGCCAAGCTCGGTGTTGCGGGGTGCCCTGCCTTTGACGTCAACGCCGCCTGCTCGGGCTTCGTGTTCGCGCTGGGCGTGGCCGACAAGTTCATCCGTTCCGGCGACTGCAGGCACGTGCTGGTGATCGGCACCGAAACGCTGACCCGCATGGTCGACTGGAACGATCGCACCACCTGCGTGCTGTTCGGCGATGGCGCCGGCGCCGTCGTGCTCAAGGCCGACGAAGAAACCGGCATCCTCAGTACCCACCTGCATGCCGACGGCAGCAAGAAGGAGCTGCTGTGGAACCCGGTGGGCGTCTCGACCGGCTTCAAGGACGGCGCCAACGGTGGTGGCACCATCAACATGAAGGGCAACGACGTGTTCAAGTACGCCGTCAAGGCGCTGGACTCGGTCGTGGACGAGACCCTGGCTGCCAATGGCCTGGACAAGTCCGACCTGGATTGGCTGATTCCGCACCAGGCCAACCTGCGCATCATCGAAGCCACCGCCAAGCGCCTGGACATGTCGATGGACCAGGTGGTGGTGACTGTCGACAAGCACGGCAATACCTCGTCCGGCTCGGTGCCGCTGGCGCTGGACGCTGCGGTGCGTTCGGGCCGCGTCGAGCGCGGCCAGCTGCTGCTGCTGGAAGCCTTCGGCGGTGGCTTCACGTGGGGTTCGGCCCTGCTGCGCTATTGATAGTGCAAGTTACGACAATGTGAAGTTTTGTCGTTACGGCCCCTCTGGGGCCGTAACGCGTTTAAAGGAGTACACGTCATGGTTGAGCCCATCGTCATCGAAGGGCAGCGCGCCTGGCTGAAGCAGTACGGCAAGGGAAGCCGCGCAGTGGCCCTGGGCCTGCTCAATTTCGTTGCCCGCCGTTTCCATCTGGACGCCCTGCGGCCACCGCCGCACCGTGGTGGTGATGCCGCGCGAGAAACCGAAGCCCGTCGCCTGGGAGAACTGCAGGCGCAAGGCGTGAACGTGCCCGACGTGCTGGGCAGCGGCCACGCCGCGCTGGTGATCGGTGACAACGGCAGCTCGTTCAATACCTGCCTGCGCCAGGCCGATGAGGCCGGCCGCGACCGGCTGGTGATGGCGGCCATGCAGGCCATCGCCGAAGCGCATGCGCGCGGCGCCTATTTCGGCCAGCCGCTGCCGCGCAACCTCACCTGGGATGGGCAGAAGGTGGGCTTCATCGACTTCGAGGAAGATCCGCTGGAAGTGATGGATCTGTCCGAAGCGCAGGCCCGCGACTGGCTGATGTTCGGTTACGGCGTGGCCAAGTACTACGCCGACCGCCCCGAGCAGCTGCAGGCGATGATGGCCGAGGCGATGGGCGAGGCCCAGGCGCCTGTGCGCGAACACGTGCACGCGGTCAGCGGCCGCCTGCGCAGCCTGGCCCGGGTCTGCATGAAGCTGGGCCGTTCAGCGCGCGCGCTGGCGCATTCGATCTTCATCGCCCATGGCGCCAGCACGGCGGGCGTACTGATGCTGGTGGGCCTGTGCGTGGACTTCCTCGCCGACGGCGACCTGGACGTGCTGCAGCTGTTCTGCTGATGGCAGGTTCGCGCTGCTGGCAGGTTGGCGCTGCGGTAGAGTCGACTGTCAGTCGACTTCCGCGCGCAGCGCAGGTTTTCAGCGGCTGATCGAAGGGCAGTCGACTGTCACTCGACTCTACCTGGGCGGGGCACCGCACCGGATGCGGGGTTGTCCCGCGGCGGCGCTCCATACGCCTGCATACGCGCACGTACAGACGACACAGCGGATTCGCCCTTATCATGGCCCGCTTCGATTGCAACAAGCGGATGACCGCGTGACCGTATCCACCCTCGCTTTTGTCTTCCCCGGCCAGGGCTCGCAGTCTGTGGGCATGGTGGCCGAGCTGGCCGAACTGCACCCGCAGGTGCGTGAAGCCTTCACCGAAGCATCCGATGGTGCCGGCGTCGACCTGTGGGCGCTGTCCCAGGGTGGCCCGGAGGAAATGCTCAACCGTACCGAATACACCCAGCCGGCCCTGCTGGCCGCGAGCATCGGCGTGTGGCGTGCCTGGAACGCCTTGGGCGGTCCGCGCCCGTCGGTGCTGGCCGGCCACAGCCTGGGCGAGTACACCGCCCTGGTCGCCGCTGGCGCGCTGAGCCTGCATGACGGTGCGCACCTGGTGCGCCTGCGCGGCCAGCTGATGCAGGAAGCCGCACCGGCCGGTGTCGGCGCCATGGCCGCCGTGCTCGGCGCTGAAGACCAGCTGGTGCTGGACGTCTGCGCCGAAGCCGCGGGCAGCCAGGTGGTGGTGCCGGCCAACTTCAATTCGCCGGGCCAGATCGTGATCGGCGGCGACGCAGATGCGGTTGACCGCGCGCTGGCGCTGCTGGCCGGGAAGGGCGTGCGCAAGGCCGTCAAGCTGGCCGTGAGCGTGCCCTCGCACACCCCGCTGATGCGCGAAGCCGCCAACCGCCTCGCCGAAGTGATGGCCGGCCTGTCCTGGCAGGCGCCGCAGCTGCCGGTGGTGCAGAACGTGGATGCCCAGGTGCATGACGGTATCGACGCGATCCGTACCGCGCTGGTCCAGCAGCTGTACCAGCCGGTGCAGTGGACCGGATGCGTGCAGGCGCTGGCCGGCCGTGGCATCACCCGGATCGCCGAGTGCGGCCCGGGCAAGGTGCTGACCGGCCTGGTCAAGCGCATCGACAAGGCCATCGACGGCCGTTCACTGGCCACCCCGGGCGACTTCGAAGCCGCCCGCGAGGCATGGTCGGCCTGACTCCCCCTGTTCCTGCCGACCGTACCGGTGGCCGCTGCACGCGGTACGGGTACGGCGGCCGCCCCAGCCTGAGGAAAACATCATGAGCAAGCCCCTGCAGGGTGAAATCGCACTGGTCACCGGCGCCAGCCGTGGCATTGGTGCCGCCATCGCCGATCTGCTGGCCGCCCAGGGCGCCACCGTCATCGGCACCGCCACCACCGAATCCGGCGCTGCCGCGATCGGTGAGCGCCTGGCCGCCCACGGCGGCCACGGCCGTGCACTGAACGTGACCGACGCTGCCGCGCTGGACAGCGTGCTGGACGGCATCGCCAAGGAGTTCGGCCCGATCTCGATCCTGGTCAACAATGCCGGCATCACCCGCGACAACCTGCTGATGCGCATGAAGGACGAGGATTGGGCGTCGATCATCGACACCAACCTGACCAGCGTGTTCCGCACCAGCAAGGCGGTGATGCGCGGCATGATGAAGGCACGCAAGGGCCGCATCATCAACATCGCATCGGTGGTGGGCGTGACCGGCAATGCCGGCCAGGCCAACTACGCGGCCGCCAAGGCCGGCATCATCGGCTTCAGCAAGTCGCTGGCCAAGGAAATCGGTTCGCGCGGTGTCACCGTCAATGTGGTTGCTCCCGGCTTCATCGACACCGACATGACCAAGGCGTTGCCGGAAGAAGCGCGCACCGCGCTGATCAACGACATCGCCCTCGAACGCCTGGGTTCGCCGGAGGACATCGCCCATGCGGTGGCCTTCCTGGCCAGCCCGGCTGCCGGTTACATCACCGGCGAAACCCTCCATGTGAACGGTGGCATGTACATGCCGTAAGCAAGGGGCGCAGGGATTGCGCCGCAAGTGGTTGATCTGCTGAGGTTTTTGCTGCGATGCAAGGCCGCGCCGGTTTCCACTACACTATCCCACGGCCATCGCCTTTGATGGCGACCACTTTTGAACCACAACTCCATCTGGAGCGAGATCCCATGAGCACCATCGAAGAACGCGTCAAGAAAATCGTCGTCGAACAGCTTGGCGTCAAGGAAGAAGAAGTCACCAACAGCGCATCGTTCGTCGATGACCTGGGCGCTGACTCGCTGGACACCGTCGAGCTGGTGATGGCCCTGGAAGAAGAATTCGAGTGCGAGATCCCGGACGAAGAAGCCGAGAAGATCAGCACCGTGCAGGCCGCCATCGACTACGTCAAGGCCCACGTCAAGGCCTGATGTCAGACGGCAGTGCGCGTGCAGGTATTTCCTTGCCGCGCACCGCACCCCATGGGGCCGCTGTTGCGGCCCCGTGTGTTTGGGCATCACATCGAAGCAAACCGAGTTACCCGTAGAAATCATCCGGGTCAGGAGAAACAGCAATGAAGCGTCGCGTCGTCGTAACCGGCCTGGGTATCGTCTCGCCGTTGGGCAATGATCTGGCCAGCAGCTGGGAAGGCATCACCCACGGTCGTTCGGGCATCGGTCCGCTGACCAACGTTGCTGATGCCTACGTGGATCGGTTCACCACCAAGATTGCAGGTGAGGTCAAGGGATTTGACATCACCGCCGATAATGAACTGTTCGGCAGGTTCCGGGTCAGCGGCAAGGATGCCAAGAAGATGGACCCGTTCATCCATTACGGCCTCGGTGCCTCGTTCATGGCCCTGCACGATTCGGGCCTGGAGATCACCGACGCCAATGCCGAGCGCATCGGCGCCATCGTCGGCGCCGGCATCGGCGGCCTGCTCGGCATCGAAGAGCAGACCATCGAGTTCCACGAGGGCAAGAAGATCTCGCCCTTCTACGTGCCCAAGACCATCATCAACATGCTGCCGGGCCAGCTGAGCATCATCACCGGCCTGAAGGGCCCGTCGTTCTCGGCGGTGTCGGCGTGCGCGACCTCGAACCATTCGATCGGTACCGCGATGCGCATGATCCAGTACGGCGATGCTGACGTGATGGTGGTCGGCGGTGCCGAGCGTGGCTCGTCGCCGACCGCGCTGGGCGGCTTCTGCGCGATGAAGGCCATGAGCACCCGCAACGATGCCCCGGAACAGGCTTCGCGCCCGTGGGACAAGGACCGTGACGGCTTCGTGCTGGGCGACGGCGCCGGCATCCTGATCCTGGAAGAGTACGAGCACGCCAAGGCCCGTGGTGCGAAGATCTATTGCGAACTGGCTGGCTTCGGCGCCAGCTCCGACGCGTACCACATGACCGCACCGAGCGAGAACGGCGAAGGCGCCGCGCGCTGCATGGTCATGGCCATGAAGGATGCCGGCGTGACCCCGGAGCAGGTGGGTTACCTCAACGCGCACGGCACCTCCACGCCGCTGGGCGACCTGGGCGAGACCATGGCGATGAAGACCGCCTTCGGCGACCACGCCTACAAGATGATGGTCAGCTCCACCAAGTCGATGACCGGCCACCTGCTGGGTGCAGCGGGCGGCGTGGAAGCGATCTTCTCGGTGATGGCGCTGCAGGACAACGTCATCCCGCCGACCATCAACCTGCAGCAGCCGGGCGAAGGTTGCGACCTGGACTACGTGCCGAACGAAGCACGCCAGGCCAAGGTGGACGTGGTGATGTCCAATGGCTTCGGCTTCGGCGGCACCAACGGCACGCTGATCTTCAAGCGCGTCTGAGTGGTGTTGCGACGCCGCGCCACGCTCGACGTCGCATTGGTAGAGTCGACTGTTAGTCGACTGCCTTTCGATCCGCCGCGGTGATCGTTGATGGGAAAGCAGTCGACTGACAGTCGACTCTACCCATCGGCAATCCGACAAGCGGATCAACGCCGTGCACCACGGAGCCGCCGCAAGGCGGCTTCCGTGCATCTGAATTCCCGAACTGGCTGCCATGACCCACGCACCGCTGATCCACCCGCTGCCGCACCCGATCGATCTGCTGGCCCTGCAGCAGCACGACCCGGCGCGCTTCCCGCTGCTGATGGAATCCACCGCCTCGGGCACCGCCCAGGGCCGCTGGAGCCTGCTGCTGGTCGCGCAGGGCGATGGCCTGCGGCTGGATGCCGACGGCCAGGTGCGCGACCAGCACGACCTGGTGCAGCCCGGCACGTTCCTGCAGGCACTGGATCGCGCCTGGCAGCATGAGCGCCTGCCGCATGACGGCAGCCACAGCCTGCCGTTCCGCGGCGGCTGGGCGTTGATGCTCGATTACGAAGTGGCCAGCCAGATCGAACCAGTGCTGCCAGCGCGTGCTCGCGGGGACGGTCGCCCGACCGCGCTGGCGCTGCGCTGCCCGGCGGCGGTGCTGCATGACCACCACAACGATGCCAGCTTCGTCATCGCCGAAGCCGGCGAGCAGGCGTTGCTGGATGCGCTGGTGGCGATGGCCTCGGCCGCGCTGCCCGAAGCCGGGCAGGGCTGGCAGCCACCGCAGGCGGTCGGCGAGGACGCGCCGCAGCGTTTCACCGATGGCGTGCGCCGGGTGATCGAGTATCTGCGCGCCGGCGACGTGTTCCAGGTGAACCTGTCGCGGCGCTGGAACGCGCAGTTCGCTGCGCCGGTCAGCCCGCAGGCGCTGTACGCACAGCTGCGTCGTGCCAACCCGGCGCCGTTTGCCGGCCTGTTCAGCGCGCACGGCCGCCATGTGGTCAGTTCCTCGCCGGAGCGGCTGGTGTCGGTGCACGCCGGCCATGCGCAGACCCGTCCGATTGCGGGTACGCGGCCACGCTTCGAAGGCGACGACGATGCCGCGCGCATCCTGGAGCTGGTCGGCCACCCCAAGGAGCGCGCCGAGCACGTGATGCTGATCGACCTGGAGCGCAACGACCTGGGCCGCATCTGCCTGCCGGGCACCGTGGTGGTCGATGAGCTGATGACCGTGGAGAGCTACGCGCACGTGCACCACATCGTCAGCAACGTCAGCGGCTATCTGCGCCCGGAGGTCACGCCCGGCGAGGTGATCGCCGCCACGTTCCCGGGTGGCACCATCACCGGCTGCCCGAAGGTGCGCTGCATGCAGATCATCAGCGAGCTGGAGCAGGTGCCGCGCGGTGCCTATACCGGCGCGTTCGGCTGGCTGAACCGCGATGGCGACCTGGACCTGAACATCCTGATCCGTACCGCCGAAGTGGATGGCCACGAGGTGAGCTTCCGCACCGGCGCCGGCATCGTGGTCGATTCGGACCCGGACAAGGAGCTGGACGAGACCCGCGCCAAGGCCCGCGGCCTGCTGCGCGCGCTGGGCCAGCAGGGGTAGTGCCGGCGGGTGCCGTTGTTCCGGTGGGTGCCGACCGTTGGTCGGCACGGCTGCGTGGCCCCGGTCATGACCCCAATCCACCAGCACGGTATCCTGCACGACGGAATCGAGTTCAGAGGTAGTCCATGGCGGGAGCCAAGCGCGGGTGTCTGTTCGTGGTAACGCTGGTGGTGGTGCTGGGCGCCGTCGTGGCCGGCGTGGGCGCGTGGTTCTTCTACCAGCAGACGCGTTTCGCCGATGCCCCGATCACCCCGACTGCCGAGAGCGTGGTCATCGCCAGCGGCGATGGCATGAACAGCGTGCTGCGCAAGCTGCGCGATGCCGGCGTGGACGAGGGCCAGGACACCCAATGGCAGCTGCTGGCGCGCCAGCTCGACGCCGCCGGCAAACTGAAAGTGGGCGAGTACGCGCTCAGCGCCGACCTGACCCCGCGCGAGCTGTTGCTGCGCATGCGCGCGGGCAAGGTGCTGCAGCACCGCGTCACGATCGTCGAGGGCTGGAACATCCGCCAGCTGCGTGCTGCGCTCAAGCGCGCCGAGCCGCTGCTGCACACCACCGACAATCTTGATGATGCCGCGCTGATGCAGCGCCTCGGCTTCGGTGGCCAGCATCCGGAAGGCCGCTTCCTGCCGGAGACCTATGTCTACCAGCGTGGCGACAGCGATCTGGACGTGCTCAAGCGCGCCCATGCCGCAATGGAAAAGGCGCTGGATGAGGCCTGGGAAAGCCGTGCACCGGACCTGCCGATCAACACGCCCTACGAGCTGTTGACGATGGCCTCGATCATCGAGAAGGAAACCGCGCTGGCCAGCGAACGCCCGCAGATTGCCGGCGTGTTCATGCGCCGCCTGAAGATCGGCATGCGCCTGCAGACCGACCCGACCGTGATCTACGGCCTCGGTGCCGCGTATGACGGCAACATCCGCCGTCGCGACCTGACCACCGATACGCCGTACAACACCTACACCCGTGCCGGCCTGACCCCGACCCCGATCGCGATGCCCAGCCGCGACGCGCTGATGGCCGCCGCGCAACCCGCAGCGGGCGACGCGCTGTACTTCGTCGCCGTGGGCGATGGCAGCGGCGCGCACGTGTTCTCGCCCAGCCTGGACCAGCACAACGCCGCAGTCGCCCGCTACCTGCAGCAGCTGCGCCAGCAACGTACCCAGGAGACCCCGGCGCAATGAGTCCCGCGCTGCTTCGCCACCCGCGTTTCGTCAGCCTGGAAGGCGGCGAGGGCGCGGGCAAGACCACCGCCATCAATGCCATCCGTGACTGCCTGCGCAGCCACGGTCATGAGGTGGTACTGACCCGCGAGCCGGGCGGTACGCCGCTGGCCGAGCGCATCCGCGGCCTGGTGCTGAAGCCCGATGCCGAGATCGCCGCCGAACCGCTCAGCGCCGAAGCCGAGCTGCTGCTGGTGTTCGCTGCACGTGCGCAGCATGTGCGCCAGGTGATCCAGCCGGCGCTGCAGCGCGGTGCCTATGTGCTGAGCGATCGTTTCACCGATTCCAGCTATGCCTACCAGGGCGGTGGCCGTGGCCTCGATCCGCAGTGGATTGCCGATCTGGAGCGCCGCGCGGTGGGCCTGCTGCCGGGCCTGACCCTGCTGCTGGACGTGGACGTGGCCGTCGGCCGGGCACGCGCCAATGGCCGTGATCTGTGGCCGGACCGCATCGAGAGCGAACAGGATGATTTCTTCCAGCGCGTGCGCGAAGTGTTCCGCAGCCGTGCGCAGCAGGATCCGCAGCGCTTCGCGTTGATCGACGCCGGCCAGATACAGGCGCGCGTCGCCGCTGATGTAGTTGCGCGTGTCGAGCGCTGGCTGCAGGACGGGGAGGGCGCATGAGCACGTTTTCGCCCTGGCAGCAGCGCGCGTTCGACCAGACCGTGGCCGCGCTCGATGCGGGTCGCCTCGGCCATGGCCTGCTGATCTGCGGGCCGGCCGGGCTGGGCAAGCGTGAGGTGGCGTTGGCGTTGGCTGACCACGTGCTGGCGCGCGGGGATGCCGCGCACGCCACGCGCACGCGCCAGCTGATCGCCGCCGGTACCCATCCGGACCTGCAGCTGGTCAGCTTCATTCCGAACAAGAGCGGCGACAAGCTGCGTACCGAGATCGTCATCGAGCAGGTGCGCGAGATCACCGACAAGCTGGCGCTGACCCCGCAGTACGGCGTGGCGCAGGTGGTGATCGTGGACCCGGCCGATGCGATCAACCGCTCGGCCGCCAACGCACTGCTGAAGACGCTGGAAGAGCCGCAGCCCGGCCGCTACCTGTGGCTGATCAGCAGCGACCCGGCACGCCTGCCGCAGACCATCCGCAGCCGTTGCCAGCGCCTGGAATTCAAGTTGCCGCCGCAGCACGAAGCGCTGGCCTGGCTGCAGCAGCAGGGCCACAGCGAAGCATTGGCGCGCGAAGCGCTGGAGGCCGCCCGCGGCCATCCCGGCCAGGCCGACAACTGGCTGCGCGAAGACGGCCTGAGCCTGCGCCGCGAAGTCGGTCGAGATCTGGAACAGCTGGCCGCCGGCAAGACCGGCGCGGTGGAGCTGGCGCAGAAGTGGTGTGGTGACGACAACGCGGCGCTGCGCCTGCGCTTTGCCGCCGACCTGGCGCTGGCCCAGGCCAGCACCGATGCCTTGACCACGCCGGAGCGATTGCACAAGCTTGCAGCCTGGTTCGATGCGGCCAACCGCACCCGCGACCTGCTGCGCACCACGGTGCGTGCAGACCTTGCGGTGGTCGAGTTGCTGCTGGCCTGGAACAAGGTGAACGAGCGGCCTGCCGCAAGGGGAAATCGATGAGTGCCAGCAACGCCCGCCAGGGCATCCTGTCCCTGGCCGTGAAGGACAAAGCCGCGCTGTACAGCGCGTACATGCCGTTCGTGAAGAACGGCGGCATCTTCGTGCCCACGCCCAAGCGCTACTTCCTGGGCGACGAGGTGTTCCTGCTGCTGACCCTGCCCGATTCCAGCGAGCGCCTGCCGGTGGCCGGCAAGGTGATCTGGGTGACCCCGGCCGGCGCGCAGGGTAACCGTACCGCCGGCATCGGCGTGCAGCTGGCCGACGGTGCAGAAGGCGAGGGCGTACGCCACAAGATCGAGACCCTGCTGGCTGGGCTTACCGGCTCGGACAAGCCGACCCACACGATGTGAGGTGGCACGCCGGGCCTTCCTGTAGAGCCGAGCCATGCTCGGCTGCTTGCCCCGGAAAACACCCATGAACACGAATGTGAAAAAGTGTTGACGGCCTCTGAAAAGCCCCTATAATGAGCGGCTCAGCAACACACCGGGCGGTTAGCTCAGCGGTAGAGCATTGCCTTCACACGGCAAGGGTCACAGGTTCGATCCCTGTACCGCCCACCAATACAATCAAAGTGTTGCGACGAAACCGGCCTAGAGCCGGTTTTTTCGTAACTGCAGGGTAACAGCACCATGACTGCTACAGCGCGTAGTTCTTCTGTGGCAATTGCTGCCGTGGTTTTCGAAGGAATCACTGTTACGGATGCAGCTGGGAACCCTGCCCCTCTGGCTGTCGTAGATGACGCCGGCAATGTGCTTGCCAGTGGTTCCGAAGTTGCTAGAGCAGCTTGGGAAGCGAGCATCACCGCTTATCGAAACTACCTGGTCGGTCAAAGTCATTTACGGGTCCTCGTCCGACCGGATTGACGATACCGCTCCAGGCCAATGGGTCGTAAGGCCGCATAGTCAGCGGCAGGCATCCGAGCGACCGCTTCCAGCCAGTGGCGACCTGTCCAATTCCTTGCTTCAATCGGGACGCGCAATGAGGCGCTAAGGCAGGTTTGATGGAGCGAAGATGGCTGTCTATATGGTGGGTTACGACTTGAACAAGTCAGGCAAGAACTACGCGGATCTGATCGCTAAGATCAAAGAGATCAGCAATGGTTACTGGCATCATCTCGATTCGACTTGGTTGATTGGTCATAACGGTACTTCGGAGGCAATCCGAGACGCGCTGATACCCTTCCTCGACGGAGACGATGAGCTCTTGGTTGCCTTGCTCGCAAGCGGTGATTGGGCCTCCTACGGTATCAACCAAACTGGCGCTCAGTGGCTTCACGAGCACATGTGATCGTAGCCCTCACTCGGTACCACCGAGTGGGGGCTAAATCGCCGACTTCCCGGTAATTTACCGCTGGCGCAGCCTGCTTCCGAGGATGCAGGCTGGCCTCATGTCGCGTATGTTCAGTTCGCGGTACTTCGAATCCACGAGCCGACCAATCTATCTCCGCCGTTTCGCGGGCTGGCTGGATCTATCCACTTCTCTCAGAAAGTAGCCCTTTTAAGTTTTCTTAATGCATTGTCGTCTCAGTTGATGCCGCCGGATTCGTCGGGGGCCGTCGCGAATACACAGGAGTTGAACCTGATGAGCGATTTAGGTCGGGAGGAGTTTGAGGAGCAATGGGCCGCGCAGGTGGGGCGGTTCGCCATAGCTCTAGGGGAGATCGAGTGGGCGACGGACATTCTTCTCGCTGCCGCAGACTGCCCCTTAAAGAAGGATGAGTCGCTCGCTGTGCGGCTATGCTTGCTCAGGGAGAACATTGGCAACCTCAAACCGGGGATCGGCGCAGAGCTTGAGCGCGTCGTCGGGGAAGCTGATGAACTCCGTGACCGCCGTAACTCTGTCCTGCATTCCGGGATTGCCTTCAACATATTCACCGATGGCACTGCGGTTGCGATCAAGGCGTTTGTCAATGACCGGCGCGACAAGTACGAAGACATTGACTTGGATTCAATGCGATGCCTTGCGGCCCGAGCTCAGCAACTGAGCAAGGACTTCTGGGCTGTCGTGTTGAAGCAAACGGGAAATTAGCCTCTTCCCGTGATTTGCCAGCGCGTTATCGCCTATTGGCGATCGTCCACAGCAGCCCCCGGCCATGGACTGCCGCACGGCCCACTGGCTAGACATCGCGTTGAAGCAGTCCTGGGCATGCTCCTATGGGCGCCTCGCCACGGGAGAGATATCCACAGGCTTGTCCATGGCCGACGTTACTCCGGCAGTACTATTATCCGGCCAACCTCAGTTTGGGTCTGGCAATGCTAGCTGTGTACGTAGACGAAAGCTGCGCGGATGGTAGGAACCGTTACCTCATCCATGGAGCGCTGTTTCTTTGCGGGCAGCAGATCAGTGATCTGCGCGCTGCGATCGAAGCTACGGTCGCAGCTAGCCGCCTGTCAGATGAAGTGAAGTGGAGCGGTATCACCAGGGCCAAGCGGGAGCGCGAGCTCGCGATCGCTGACCAATATTTCGATGGAACCACTGATCAAGAACTTGCGGCCGGCCGTTGGTTTCAGTCGATGGTGATCGATCAGCATCAGTTGGACGTCCGGGGGTATCACGATGGCGACAGAGACGTCTGCTTCTACAAGTGCTTGTACAACCTTCTTGTAAAGCGCATCGCTCAGTACGCGTTGCCTGATGAAGACGTGCACGTCGTTCTAGATCAGCGCACGACGCTCAGATACGACTTGGAAGATCTCCGGGCAGTGTTGAACAACGCGCTAAGGCGAGACCTCGCTGATCGATCTCCTCACGTTCGCACCGTGATTTACAGAGACTCGCGCACCTGCCGACTACTTCAGCTGTCCGACCTTCTAACTGGTGCTGTTGGCTTCCATCAGAACCGTATGCATTTGGTGCCAACTGCATCTCCGCACAAGCGTGCTGTGGCAGAGCATATTGCCAGGCGGGCCAACTTGGAGTCGTTGCAGATCGCCAACAGTTGGTCGCCGCATATGGGCATCTGGACGCTTCGGATGGGTGAGCGCCGAATATAAAAAAAGGCCGAGCGATCTAACGGTTTCCCGTATCCACGTCCGTGGCACTCGGATCTCCGAGGGATTCGATCGGCTGGGCCTCAGGGTGAGTGTGGCATGTCCTGCCCTCAATGCAAACGGGCCGCGTTCAGCATTGCTGGGAGCGTTCTCGGCCGGGCGTAGCCGCGGCCATCCCGACGTCCCCCAGCAGCTCGCGCGCGATCATCGCAGTGGCATCCAGCAGGTCGTGTCCGCTGCCGGCCTGCACCACCACCGCCAGCAGGCTACGGCCCACCTCGGCACTACCGCTGGTCAGTTCCATCTCGCCTTCAAAGCACAGATCGGCCAACCATTCATGGGCCTGCTGCAGCCCGCGCTTGCGGACGCGGCGGAACTCCGCGAGCAGCTTCGCCTGGCCGGCCTCCTGCTCACCATCGGCCAGCAGGCCGATGGCACCGCCGTGCGCCGCGCGCCAGATGGCCGGCAGCGGGCGACCGTTCGCGTCCACCACGTCCGCCGAGAACTGCGCGCAGTACATTTCGTAGCGCTTGCCCGCCGTGCTGCGGGGCACGATGCCGGCCTCTGCCAGCAGGCGTTCGGCTTCATCCAGTGTGCTGAACTTCAGGCGCAGCAGTGCAGGGCGGCTCAGTTGTTGTGCCAGCGCCTGCTGGTTGGCGGCGAACCAGACGTTCCAGCCCACGCTTGCGCGGCCTTCCAGTGCGGCCTTGAAGTACTCCAGGTGTTCGGCGTCCATCGCTGTCTCCTGCGCTCCCTGCGGGATTGTAGCGGGAGCACATCCGGGCCGGTCAGGCATCGCCGCTGGACAGGCAATGATGTGCCTCGCGCACCAACTGTCGTGCGGCCACGATCAGTCCGTCGATATGGAAGGCGCCCAACTGTTCGTCCGGGCCGCCTTCGTTGCGCGCATGGTTGGCGGCCTGCAGCAGATCGAGCAATGCGCCGAGCCCAGATAGCGAGCGGCGCAACGAAGCGTGATTGCTGGCGCCGAGGGTGAGGCTGATGCACGGCTGTCCGTCATCACCGTCGGCATGGTTGATCGCATTGAGACGGGCGAAGAACGTGGCCGACTGCGCCGGAAGGTTCTGTTCGTTCAAGGCGCACTCGATCTCGCGTGCGAGGTCCCCGGGCACGTCGGCTGCGACGTCGCCGATCAGGGCGTTCAGGCGGGGATGGATGGCGGTGCGGTTGGTCATGGCGAAACCCTCACTGGCGTAGGGCCACCTTCCGGAGTGAAGGTGGCGGACGGTGCGGGTTGGCGTACCAAGGCTGAAAAGCTCACAGGGAGAAAAGGCCCGGCGGATCTTGCGATCCCCACGCACCGCCCGCCATTGAAGGCAATCGGTGCATTCTCTTTGCTGCGATCGATATCGCAACATCCTGTGAGCCTGTTCGTTTATTCGAGACGCCAATCCCGGCCAAGGCGTCTTGCCTCGGCACGGCGATCATCTGGCCGGGCAATCACATCGGTCTGTAAGGAAAGTTCTCAACCGTCCCTAGGCAGGCCAGACATCTCCCGTTGTGTGCCGTCCGACACCTGCGAGTAGTGCGGCCCATCACTGATGGCGCACATCGCCGGCCCTGCCGACCGTGCACATGACGACTCCGGAGGGATGCCGCCATGGCAATCGCGTCACCCCGCGCGCCGGAGGCGGGACCATGCCACGCATGGAGCCAGAGGGTTCCATCCCTGTGCTGTCCCGCCGCCCCGGGCAGGCGTACTCTCAGCCCGTTGCCGTGCCCATCCACTCTGGAGTGCCACCATGCCGCTCGCCCGCATCGATCTTCGCAAAGGTAAATCCGCCGACTACCTGCAACGTGTCGGCGAAGCCATCTACCAGGCCATGCGCGCGGTGGGCGTGCCGGAGAACGACCGCTTCCAGATCTTCCAGCAGCACGACGCCGGTACGCTGATCTACGACCCCGGCTATCTGGGCGTGGACCGCACCGACGATTTCATCTGCATCCAGATCACCTGGAACGAAGGGCGTACGCTGGAGCAGAAGAAGGCGTTGTACGCCGGCATCGCCGATGGACTGCACGCGGCGGTGGGCATCCGCCGCGAGGATGTGTTCATCAATCTTGTTGAAGTAAAGAAGGAGAACTGGTCGTTCGGTAATGGCGTGGCGCAGTACGTGAGTTGATGCGCGGAAAGCACCACGCATGGCGTGAATCTACACTTCGCTGCCGACCTGTTCGCCTTCGCTGGCCGGGGCATTGCTGGCCGCTTTTACTGCGTCGGCGCTGTTGGGTTGTTCGCATTCGATGCGCGTGACGTAGCCCTCGCTGCCGATACTGTGCTCGGCACGCTTGACCAGCCACTGGCCATCCACGCCCTCGCGGAACCCCTGCATCACCACCGTGGCCTCGGCCATCAGCGTCTCGCGGCCGGGCAGGGTGTAGCTGAGCGTCCGCGTCTGCCGTGCCTGTTCGCGATGCTTGGCGCGCGCCGCCGCTTCTGCGCTCTCCCGGTCGGCATAGGCCATGCGCAGGCGCATGATCGGTTCACCGCTGCCGACCTTCACTTCCTGGCGCTTGGCACTGCGCACGTCGCGGTAGTACGCAATGGTGGTACCGGCATCTTCGCGTGCGGCAAGGGTTACCCGGTAGTCGCTGCCATCGGCCGGGGTGAGGGTGACATCGGGAATGCGCTCGCCGCTGGCGCTGGTGGATTCGCCCCGCTTCACGAACACCAGGCGCCCGCCTCCGGGCTTGGCGATGGCATCGTGCTGTTTGGCCAGGCGCAGCAGAAGGTTCATGTCCGACTCCTGCGACTGCACCGTCAGCGGCAGCACGATGGTCGCCAGCGATGCGCTCACCGCTGCGTTCAGCCCATGCTCGCCGGCCATGCGTCGCACCATGTCGCCGATCGTGGTGCCCTTCTTCCAGGTGCGTGTCTTCTGCGTCTGCAGGTCGCTCTTGCCCCCCTTGCTGGTCTCGAACGGTGCCGCGCGGGCGCGCAGCGTCATGCTGCCGGGAAAGCCGGAGATCTCCACCTCGTCGCAGATGTACAGGCCTACGCGCCGCACTTCGCCGTCATAGCCGATGAAGGCCTCCAGTTCCGCGCCAACCGGTGGCAGCTGGATCGGATCGGACGGATCGTGGTCGGCCAGCTGCAGTTCCAGCGTGTCGGACGTGTTGCCGGTCTCGTCGGTGATGCGCAGCGACTTGAAGCGCGCCATGATCTTGTCGGTGATGTCCTGGCTGTTGGCCACCACGCGGAAGGCCGGTGTGATGTTCAATCCCACAGGGCGACTCCCTTGCGCTCGCTGGCCGGGCGCTGCACCTCCGGCAGGGTGATCGCTACGCCGGCAGGCAGTACCGGGCCGCGTGCGGCCAGGCCCGGGTTGGCATCGAACACCGCGCGCAGGATGGCCGGTGACTGCTCGCCATAATGCGCGTACGCGATACGGTCTACGACGTCGCCGTCGCGGGTGCTATACGTTCGTGCCATTGCTGTGCTTCCGCAGTGAAAGGGTGAATTCCTGTTTCAGGATCGCGCTGTCGGCGGTGAACTCGCTGGCGGTGGCATCGATCTTCTCGATGACCCACAGGCCCAGGTTGCCGCCCTTGCCGGTCAGCAGTCGATGAGGCGTGCCCTGCGCGGCCAGCTTGCGCAGCTGTGAGAGCTCATTGCCGGCGCCGCGGAACTGGTAGTAGATGACGCCCGGCAGGGTCATGCTGGCTGAGCCCGGTCCGGTGTACTGCAGGGCCGCCATCTGGCCGATGCGGTCCTGCGCCTGCCAGCGATACTCGTTGGATTGCTGGATCTCCCGGAAGACCGCGGTGTTGAGGCTGAACTTGAAGCCGCCCAGCATCAGCAGTACCGGGGCGTTGCCGGAGTCATTGGCTTTGAACTGCGACAGCAGCTTGTCCACAGTGCCGGTTACGAATTCGCGTTTCATGCTCAGTTCCTGTCTGCCAGGCCACCACGGGCGGCAACCGCGTTGCGACGTTGCAGCTCGTCGGCCGTGCGGCGCGCCACCGATTCGCTGGATTCACCGGGTTGCTGGTGGATGGTGATGTTGTTGGTCTGTTGCTGCTGCACGGTGGTCGGTGCGCGCATCGTGGGCGAGGGCATGTCCGGCGCACGGCGTCCCTGCGCGCCGCTCAGCTCGGCCATGCGGCGGTTCAGGCCATCGTTGTCGTTGGTGCCGACCGCGTACGCCACGCGCGCCATGTCGCCGATGCCACCACCGCCGCGCGCCTTCATGCCGCTGTAGATGTTGGCGGCGCCCACTGCGGTCTGCAGCCCGCCCTCGGCGACCTCCAGCGCTTTGTCGTTGGCAGCCCCTACGCCACCACCAAGCTTGTCCATGAACCAGCCGACGCCTTCGATGACTGGCTTGAGCTTTTCCAGGATGCGGTCGAACGCTGCGGTCGCCTTCTGGCTGATCGACTCCCAGATGTTGCCAAGGGTTTCGTTGATGAAGCCGGCGACGGTGCCGAGCATCTCGCCCAGCCACACCACCGCCCCCACCACGCCGCCGATGACCTGGATCACCAGCCGGAAGTTGGTCAGCAGCGTCTCACCCACCAGCGAGCCGATCTGGGCGACGCGTGACAATTCATTGCCGGTGTACTGCGCCGGTTCCAGCATCTTCGACAGCCAGTCCCAGGCCTGGCCGATCAGCCCGCTCATGACTTCCCAGGCGGGGCGCAGTGGTTCAACCGCGCGCATCAGTTCACCCATCGCTGCGGTGCCTGCACCGCTCAGGCCTTCCCAGACGCCGCCCAGGAATGCCTTGATCGGTTCCCAGTACTTGCGCACCAGCAGGGCGCCGGCGGTGATGGCGGCGACGGCAACGGCGATGGGGCCACCGCCGATGGCACCAATGGCAGTTGCGACGATGCGGAAACCCGATGCCAGGCGCATGGCCATCGGCCCAAAGCGCCCCAGCTGTGCCAGCAGGCTGCCGCCACGGAACAGCTGGATGGCCTTCTGCACGCCCAGGATCGGGCCCTGCAGGAAGGTCCAGGCATAGCGAGCGCCGAGTACCGCCGCGCGCATGCCCAGCATGCCGACCACGATCTGCGTGGTGTTGGCGATCAGCTTCGGGTTTTCCTGCACGAACGAGGTAACCCCGTTCAACAGCTCGGTCAGCTTGACCGCGGCCTCGCCCACCGCGGGCAGCAGCGCCGCACCGAACGCCTTGGACAGGTTGTCCACGGCGATCTTGGCGCCTTCGATCTTCTGCGGATCGGTCTGCATCGCGTCGGCATAGGCCGCATCGGTGGTACCCGCCGATCCATTCAAGGCCTTGTCGCGGACACGGATGTAGGTGTCCCAGTTCTCGATCATGGGCTGGACGAAGTTCTTCGCCTGTGCATCGCTGAACAGGATGCCGATCTTCTTCTGGTCGCCCGCAGTCGCCTGGATGATCCCCTGCATCGCAGCATCGAAGGGATTGCCGCCGCTGGTCTGTGCATCGCCGATGATCTTGCGCAGATCCAGGTTCAGGCTCTTCTTGGCCTTCTCCTGAATGTCCGGCGAGAGCACCTCGGACATGAAACTCTTCATGTTGCTGGCGGCCTTGTCGGCGCCACCTGCCGAGTCCAGCGTGGCTTCCAGTGCCGCACCCAGCGTAGCCGCCGCCGATGTGCCCTGCAGCTTCATCGCCTCGAACGAGGAACCCAGCACCGGCAGCACCTGGGCCATGTCCTTCAGGCCCAGGCTGCCCTGCTGGCTGTTCACCACCAGCACGTCCAGCGCGTTCTGCATGCGCGAGGGATCGATATCGAACGACTGCTGCAGGGCGGCCGCAGCTTGGGCCACATCATCGATGCTGGCACCGGTGACGGTGGTGGTCCGCCCGACAGCACCGAGGCTGGCCTGCGCGGACTGTGCGTCCATGCCGGCCGCGACCATCAGCTTGATCGACCGCTGCAGATCGTCGGCGCCCTGGTTGGTTGCACGCGATTGCTGCAGGATCGCCTGGCCGAGCGCACTCACCTGCGCGCGGCTGAGGTTGGCTGCCACGCCGATCTGCTGGTTCTGGCGGGCGAAGCCGGAGGCGTTCTCGACCGGCTTGGCCAGTGCGGTGACGGCGGTGCCGAGTGTGCCGCGCGCTGCCTTGAACGAGGCGCCGAGTTTCTCGCGCTTCTCCAGGTTGGCGGTGCGCTTGGCTTCGACACGCTCCAGCGCTTCCTGTGAGGCGCGCAGCGCATCGGCCTGCGCGCGCATGCGGGTGTATGCGGTGCCCGACTTCTTCATCGCGGCGAGCTTGAGCTCCAGCTTGCCGGCTTCATCGCCGAGGCGCTTCACGCCATCATTGGCGAAGGACAATGCGTCCTTCAGCGACTTGGACACCTCACCGCCGATCGTGATCGTTGTCGTTTGAACGTTACTGGCCATGTACCGGCAATCCCTGAATCCACCAGATGAACTTCGACACCCGCAGTGTCATGATTTCGCGCAGGCCCCAGCCGGTATGACCGGCCAGAGCAAGCACTCCCTGCCTGATCTGTGGCAGGGTCAGGTGGTAAAAAGCGCGACGCCTGCCTGCAGTCGTGCGTAGTCGCGCAACGGCATCTTGCGCACGTCGTCCGGCGAGATCTCGCACAGGTTGGCGATCATCCGCACCTCACGCTGGGCGTCGCTGCCCTTGTCGTCCTGGTAGCGCTCCATGTCTTCCACGGTCGGCTCGCGCATGCGCAGCACGGCGGTTTCCATGCCATTGACCTGGCGCGGACGGGTGAGGGTGATCTCGGCGAATCCATCGCGCTCGATGACGGTGTCGGTGGGGGTCTTGGTCTTGCTGGACATGGATGCGTTCCTGGAATGCGATGCGGTGCGATGGATGCGGGGGCGCGAGGCGCCCCCGGGTTCTTCGGTGCGGCGTGGGCTCAGATGCCCAGCGCGCCGCGGATGCCGGCCAGGACGTCGACGCCACCCTGGCGGGCGATCATGTTGACCACGTCGATCTCCTGCACGACCTGGGCACCATGGGTCAGCTTGTAGTAGCTCAGCGCCAGGCTGACCTTGATCGTGCCCTTCTCGCCGACCTTGGTTTCGCCACGGTCCAGCAGCTTCACCTTGCCGCGCATGTTGTGCACGACCTGGGTCACTTCGCCGTCGTCGCCTTCCAGTGCCTCGCGGGCGGTGAAGCCGTATTCCTTGCTTTCGATGACGTGGAACTTGCTCATGATCTCCGCGTCGTCGGAGGCGAACTCCACATCGGCGGTCAGCTTTTCATGGCCGAGCACGATCTCGGTCGGGGCCAGCATGCCGCCGGCCTGGAAGTCCTCGGTCTTCAGCGACAGCTTGGGGGCGGTGAAGGACATCACGCTGCCGGCATAACCCTTGCCGTCGACGTAGAAGTTGAAGTTTTTACGGATCTTGCGCGCCATGCTTAGAAGATCTCCGAGACGTAGTTGTTGTTCATGTGCATGCGGAAGGTCAGCTGCTCACCCGGGTAGGTCGGAGTGAAGTCGAAGTCCCAGTAGAAGCGGCCCTGGGCCACGCTGTCCGCTGCGTTCAGTTCCGGGTCGATCCAGCAGTTACCGCCGAGGATCGCGCCCTGGGTCTTCAGGCCGCGCAGGAAGGCATTGACGCCCTCGCGCACGTCATCGACATAGGTCTTGCTGATGCCGCGGTCGACGGCCCACAGGTGGGCGGCTTCCAGGCTGTCGGCGATGATGTCGGCGGTGCGCACCACGCACAGGAACTGCCACTTCGGATCGATGCTGGTGGTGCGGTTGCCCCACAGGCGGAAGCCCCCTTCGCGGATGACCGTGGCCACGTTGGCCTGGTTCAGCAGGTTGGCGCGGCTGGTGGCATCGGACAGGCCGAAGTCGATCGCACGCGCGGTACCGACCACGCCGTTGAGTTCCAGGTTCGACGGCGACGCCCACCAGCCGCGCTCGTTGTCGCTGCGGGCGATGGCACCGGCCACGGCACCGGAGGCATGGCGGGTGACGATGGCATCACCGGACTGCACCAGCAGCGCGGGGTCGACCACGTAGACGCGCTTGGAGCCGGTCAGGGCGGTGGTGGACTTGGCAGCGTCGTCGTTGCTGTTCGGGCCATCCTTGATGATCACCGCGCGCAGCTTGTCGGCGATGCCGAGCAGCTCGGCCACGACCGGGTTGGCCAGCACGGCCTCCGGCTTGGTCGGATCGGCCGGGTGCACATGGGTAAAGCCGGGTGCGACCAGGATGCGCGGCTTGACGCCGACGATGGACTTGGCGGCCAGCAGCGCATGCACGCCTTCGTAGGCGCCGGTCTGGGCGTTCACGCCGCCCAGCACGTTGGCCAGGGTGGCGCTTTCATTGGCGCCCTTCTCGACGCGGACGACGACGACGACGGCACTGGACTGGTCGAAGATCGTGTCGAGCGCACCGGGCAGGGTGCCGGCATCGGTGCCGGTGGTGGCCGACAGCTTGGCGGCCTGCGACGGCGAGGTCACCAGCACGGGCGTGTTGATGGGGAACGCTTCGGTGTCGGCCAGCGGTGCGGTGCCGACGATGCCGATCACGCTGCTGGAGGCGATGGCAATCGATCGGGCACCGGTATCGATGTTGACGACCTGTACGCCATGGAGAAATTCGGTCATTCGGGGTTCTTCCTCGGTGTGGGTGTGTGCCGGCTTGTGCAGGCGACGGGGTAATGTTCGGAGAATGTGGCGGTCGCGATAATTGCAGCGGTGGCCCGCTGTGCAATCAGTACCAGCCCGAAACGGCGACGTTGGCGTATACGGTTGAAACCTGAGCGGGGCTACCGGAACGACGGAGATGAACGGCTATCTCAACCGTGATGCTCTCGTACATGGAAGATGCCGCAGGAATGCTGATGGATACGGTTGCCGAGCGCGATGTCGCAAGTGAGGAGAATGACGGTGCGCTTGTGCTGAACGAAGCAGCCCCTGTGTTGCTGGCCGTGAACTGCACTTCGTACTGGCTGGGGTTTGCACCCGCCGGTGCCCAGCGACCGGAATCCACCTGGGCGGTGGCATCGTTGCCACCGCCGTAACTGTTGCTGTGGACGGTGAAGTTGCCGTCGGACAGCAGGCTGATCTGCACCGACGCCGTGACATCGCCGAATGAGTTTGTTTTGGCGCCATTGCCGGCTGAGTAGTCCTTGCCATGGAAGGGCGGCCGGTAGCTTGCGGTGCCCCGGGCCGCCCACAGGTTGGACACGTCCATTCCGTTGATGCGATGGCCTACGTCGGCACGCTTGCTGCCGTACTGGATGTGGGCATAGCGGCGGCTCAGGTCGCCGCCGCCGATACGGCGGCCCGAATCCTGCGCCAGTGGACCTTCAACGTACGGATCGAACAGGTCGTCAAAGTCGACACCGGAAGAGCGATATCCGCTGGGCATGTCAGCGCTCCGCTTTCAGTGCGCGCACTTCGGCGGCCAGTTCCTGGATGGCCTTGGCCATGACCGGCAGCAGCTGGTCGAGCTTGACCGATGCCACGCGCTCACCCTGGAACTCGACGCCTTCCAGGTCGACCGCTTCCGGCACCAGTTCGGCCAGCTGCTCGGCGACGAAGAACAGGCGACGGCGACCGTCGTCGTTGTATTCGGGCTTGTAGTGACCGGCCGCCAGTTCCATCTTCTCTACAACAGCCAGACCGTAGGAGAGTTCGCCATCGATGTTCTTCAGCTTGCGCGAAGATCCGAAGTCGTAACCACCCGTCGTAGTGAGCGCGCCGTTACCACCAAGGATCATTGCTGCACCCATGCTGTTCGGATAGGTGCTGATGCCCCACTGCATGGTGCCGGCGGCCATCCACCATCCACCCTGGATGGAGTTGTCCAGCATGCCGAATCCGCCGCCAAATGAACCCTCCGAAGTGAAGCCAAAACCTGTGATGCCGGTGGCGGGGTTAGTGAACTCCGGCGTAGTGGTCACTTGTCCCGAGTTGGACATGCGGATACCACGTCGCAACGAGGGGTTGTAGAAGTGGAAGCCGTTGCTGATCGCATGCATTTCCGCGAAGCTGCTGCTGTCACCGGTGACGGCTTCAATCGTTGTACGTGGATAGCCGTTGAGAGTCTGCGAGTGGAATCGGATGCCTGGCTGGGAATCGCCCGCAGCACGGAACAATGACGGCCCGCTCGCGAAAATTCCGGAGTTGAAGTTGTGCCGCGTGCCGTAGTAGTTCATCGGCACATATGCATCGACAGCTGGGTTGGTACCCATGATGCACGGGAAGCCGTCCCCGGAAACAGTGATGCGAACTTTATTGCTGGCTGCCGGGCCAGCGGTGATGTGCGAGAGATTCTTCAACTCGCCGGTCATCGTGTCGCCGGCTTTGCTTACCTTGCTTGCTGGATCGAAATTGCCGCTGGTCCAAACAGTGCCGCCCGCGTTGAGCATGGCGGTGTATCCGCCTGCCGCGTTGGCGAAAGTGAAGTTCGAGCCGTTCTTGAAAATGTAGGAGTTGGTATCGCCGAGCACGAGTACGCCGTCGTTGGCCACACCATTCCATCCATAGGAACGAAGCGAGTTTCCATTCACGCCGACGTGTCCAGTGAACGTCCCGCCACTCTTGTCCATCTTCGCTTCAGGCGCGAAGTTCCCGGCATGCCACATCATCGATCCATTCCAGCGCGGGCCATCACCATGCTTGATGGTTATCTCGCTGCTGGCGCTGCGGTCCGCGCTCCACACGCGCCACAGGCTGGAATTTCCCCAGCCGCCAATGAAGGACTGTTCGGCACCGGCGGCACCGAAGCCCAGCAACGGATACGTGCCGCTGATGAACTGCTGGTCGGTGAACGTGTTGCCGCCCCTGGACGCCTTGCCATCCAGTGCCGACTGCAGCCCGGTCACATCGGCAATCACATGCTTGTGGCCCACGGTGGCGAAGTCACCGGCCAGGGCGAACTCGGAGGCGTGCTTGCCGTCCAGGGTGTCGGCGTCCAGGCCGTTGCCATGCCCGGTGTCCTTCAGCGCGGCGCTCTTCAGTTCCAGCGCAGTGCGCGCCGCCGCGGTGTTCGCCGCAGACAGCAGCGTCTTCGCCAGCGCGGTCGGGGCGCTGGCGCCGAAGCGCTTGTCGGTGTACGCACGCACGCCACGCGGGGTCACCACGCGCTGGGTGTCGGTCGCATCTTCGGCTTCGGTGCTGGTGGCCAGCTCGACCACGCCGACGACCTCGGTGGTGGCCGGTGGATAGAGAAAGCCGGCATCGCCGAACTGAATCTGCGTCGTGTCGATCCCGCTGAAGCGGGTATCGGTGGCCAGCAGCAGCATCGATGCGGCCGACTTCTCCATGATCGGATCGGCCTGGCCGTAGCTGGCAAACAGGGTGCCGTCGGCCAGGTACAGGCCGAAACCGCGCAGCGTGTAGGAGGTGGCGCTGTCATCGCGGATGGTGACGTGCACGGTGTCATCGCCCACGGCCTGGCCGCCGAAGGTGGCGACGCGCTTGATCTCGCCGGGCAGTGCAGTGAGCCCCGCCGACGGCACGAAGGCGGTCGAGGTCAGGCCGATCTGGGTGATCAGGACGGCGTTGGTGCCGGTGTTCGGCGGATTGACCAGCTTGGCGAAGCCGGCATCGGTGATTTTCAGGCGCATGCGGGGGTTACTCTCCGATCAGTTGAAGGCGGCGGAAGGCCGTGGCGTGGGCGGCTGCAAGTGCGCCGATGGCGGCGTCGGCCTGCATGCCCTGGGTAAAGGTGAAATGCGAGCGCACCGGCTTGGTCCGGGTGATTTCGCCGATGACGTCCTCGACGAACATCGCCGTGGCGGACTGGCCATCCTGGTTGGCGATGGTCATCACCGCTTCGAAGGTGTGCGGCGCGCCCTTGGGCTGCAGCTGCCACCACTCGCGGATCAGCACCGATCCACCGAAGGCGGCCACCACGTCGCGCACGCTGCCGGCGGTGCCCTTGCGGCGCTGGATGGCGATGGCCGTGCGCACCCGTGCGCGTTTCACCGCTTCGGGCCAGTAGGCCTTCCATTCGTCCACCGACAGTGCCCAGGCCAGCCAGGGCAGCAGTGCGGTCGGACAGCGGTCGGCATCCCACAGCGCGGTGATGTCCACCGGCAACGGACGTGCAACGATGGCGCGGGCAAGCGCGCGCTCGGCATGGGTGGCGTTGGTGGGTAGCAGGTTTGCCGCCGAGGGCACCACCACCTGGGCGTCACCATCGATGACCTCGCCGGGCGCCGGTGCAGTGGCCAGGGTGACCCTGCTGCCCTCGATGACGCTGCCCTGCAGCGGCTGCCGCCCCCGTGCATCGGTGCGGTACACAGCCTGCAGGCTCGCCAGCGCGCCGCCGGGGTGGCGGAAGGTGCGGTTGCGGCCATCGATCGCGCCGCGCAGGCGCGCGTTGATCAGGCGCGTGCTCGGCTCATTCATCGGTGCCGCCGTGGGTCAGGGTCACGCCGGTGCAGTGCGTGGCCTGGGTTCGGTCCACCACCACATCTGCAGCCGGATGGACGATCTCCACGCGCTGCACGCCCTCGGCATGCAATGCGGCGAACAACCCCGAACGGGTGACATCGCGGCCGAGACGATGTGACTCGCTGATGTAGCGGTCCAGGCGGGTGCGCGCTTCGGCAAGCACGACCTGCGAATCCGGGCCGGCAAAGGTGAACAGCGTGGCGTCGACCGAGTAGGTGACGATCGTGGCCGGCTTCACCAGCACGTGGTCGGTCAGCGGTCGCACGTCATCGGCGCTCAGCTTCGCCTCGACGATATCCAGCAGCCCCTGGGTGGCGGTTCCATCCGCTTCGCGCGACAGCACCGAGACCACCACTTCGCCGGGGGCGGGACTGGTCGCACTGGCGTCGAGCACGCGCGGGTCCGCGCTCAGCGCATGGAATACATAGGCACCTTCCGGCCCCGCCACGCTGAACCCTTCCGGGCCCAGCTGGATGCGGCGGCGGAAGTCCTCATCGCTCTCATATCGCGGTGGAATGCCTTCCTGCGGCCTGCCCGGGTCGAGCACCTGGCGGGCGACGCCGAAGATCGCGGCGAGGTGGTCCAGGTCGCTGCCACCGGCATAGGCCAGCATCACGCCACGCGCGGCGTCGTTGACACGCTGGCGATCGAGCAGGCGCAGGTAGGTGCAGACCTCCAGGATCTTGAAGGCCGGGTCCGACGGCAGCAGCGCGTCGAAGGTGGGATCCAGGGCCTGCAGTGCGGTCAGCGATTCATCGAACATGGCTTCGAAATCGAGCACTTCGATGACCGCCGGTGCAGGCAGCTGGGACAGATTGACACTGGTGAACGAGCCGGATGCCACGGTTAGCGAACCTCGATTCCTTCGATGGTGATGGCCTCGCCGTCCGGCAGGTGGATCCCGGTCACTGCCAGGATCATCACGCCGGGGGCGGGGAGGGAGACGTCGACGTTCTCGACGTGGAGACGCGGTTCCCATCGCGCCAGCGCGTCGACGGTGGCCGCGATCAGGTCCATGCGCAGCGAGCGGTTGGTCGGCGCATCGATCAGTTCAAACACGCGTGAACCGTATTCGCGGCGCAGTACGCGGGAGCCAAGAGGCGTGGTGAGAATGTCACGCACGGACTGGTGGAGATGGGCGAGCCCATCCAGTGATTTGCCGGTGTTGGCGTCGATTCCTCGCATGGCCTCTATCGTCGTGGAGTGCGGGTTTTCAGGGCATTGCAGGCGTGGCCGCTCAGGGCTGCGCGGGCGTGGTGGGTGCGGTCGGACCCTGTGCGGTGTGCTTGTGTGCCTTCAGGCCGATGGCACCGGCCTTGACTTCGCCCGGTGTGCTGATGTCCTTGCCGGCGCTGATCGCGCCGCTGACATCCAGATCGCCGGTCGCCTTGATCGAGGGTGTATCGAGCACGATCGATTCGCTGGCGATCACCTGTGCATTCGCGCAGGTGACGATGACCTTGCCGCTGCCGACATGGACGTTGAGCGTGGTGGTTTCCTGGTCGTACTCGACGCTGCTGCCGTCGGCGAACTCGGTGCGCTGCCGCAGGCGCGAGTCGGCCGGCGGCGGAAAGCGGTCCTGGTACAGGCTGCCGAGTACCAGCGCCTGGCCCGGGTCGCCATAGGGGCACGCCAGTACGACCTGCTCGCCGGGTTCGGGTGCGCACCAGGTGCGTACGCCCGGTCCCGCGCCGCGTTCCAGCCAGGGAATCCAGTCGGTAAGCATGCCGTCGGCATCGACGCGAACGCGCCCGTTCGCCTCGTCCAGTTCGCGCACCACGCCGATCATCAGCAGGTTGCCGATCAGCCGCGCGTGTTCGGCGCTCATCGTGCGCGCTCCGGCAACGGCTGGTAGCGGGACTCATGGGCGCGGCCGATCTCCGGCGCGAAGCTGTAGGACGCCTGCGGCACCACGCCACCGGCGTCGTCCCACGGGTTGTCGCCCAGCGCGACCGGCAGTGACCACTCGACGATCCAAGTGCGCAGGCCCGGCTGTGCCGCCGCGGGGTCTTCCGGCAATGCTGCAATCACATCGATCGCACCGCTGGCAACGCCGGGGAAGCGGCCGAGCTGGTGCAGCCAGGTCGCCAGGGCGAGGGCCGCGTTGCGCAGCTGCAGCGTTGTGGTTGCATCGGTTGCCGGCAGCGCAATGCGCGCTTCGAAGCGCAGCGTGGCCTGCAGCAGGCCACTGCCATCATTGTTGTCCCTGCTGCGGTCACAGCGGGTCATCGCCAGCAGGCAGGCCGGCAGGGGCATCCCCTCAGCGTTGGCGTCGCGATGGAACTCGACGCTTGCAAACCCCGGAAAGCGTGCGCGGATAGCGGCTTCGATCGCGGCAATCAGCGGATCGAGCGTGGGAGGGAAGGAATCGTTCGCCATGTCAGCTCATGCAGGGAAGGGAAGAAGGGCGTGGCCCGTGCGGCGCGCGCGGTCTGCAGCCAGTGTTGCCATCACCGCAGTGGGGTGGCATTGCAGGCGTGGCCGTATCCGGCAGGCTTAGTGCGTGGGAGTGGCACTGCTGCCGCAGTCGGCGGGTGCTGCCGGCACGGCGCCATTGATGGTGATGCCGCGCTGGCTGCCGAGGCTGCACAGCAGCGCACTCAGCTGGTCGGCCAGCGCGTGGTACTGCTGTGCGACCGCAACGTGATTGCGCAGCAGCGCGTCATCGCTGGCTGCGTGCAGGTCCGGCAGGCGGGGTGGGGGAAGCAGCTGGGCAGGTGCGATGCTGAGGTCAGCGCGGCAGGGCGTGGCCGGCGTTGGCCTCGCGCCAGATGCGCACGAACTCAGCGTCAGCGTCGCCGCGATCACGACCAGGAGTCTTGGCATGGGTCTCGATGTCCCGTTGCAGGGTGTTGAACTGTTCGGTGTGCCGGGCCTGGTGGGCCAGGCGCTGTGATTCGGCCTGCGCGCCTGCGGCGCTGTTGGCGAGGGCCTGCTGGTTCGCGCGCTGGACTGCATCGGTGCGGGCCTCCTGCTGCGCTGCCCGGGTGGTGGCAACGGCAAGGTCCGCAGTGCGGTCGCGCAGGGTCCATCCCAGCCAGGCGCAGCTCGCGTGGCTGCCGGCAAGGACCAGCAACCCGATGCCCAACCTCAGTGCCGCGGGCGTCACTGCAGGGCTCCGCCGGCGGCACGGTACGCCGCGCGCAGTGTTTCCAGCGCGTGCTCCTTCTGGCCGTAGCCGGCGCCCGGCAGCGATGCCCAGATGCGCCGAGCCGCAGTGACGGCGGCATCGAAGCGGCCCAGCCGGATCAGCTCGTAGGCACCGCATTGCTTGAGCAGCGCCACGGCCGCGCGGTCCTGCGAAACCGGGCCGAAGTCAGGCAGGCCCAGTCGCGCGCGCAGGTCATCCCAGGTGCTGCGCAGGAACTGGTAGCGGCCGGCGGCGCTGGATTTGATGCCGTAGCGCGGCAGCGACACCAGCACGCGGGGATGGTCGCGGTAGTCGGTGAACAGCTGGCCACCGACGATGACGTCGTAGCCGCGGTCACGCGAACGCTGGCTGGGTATATCGGTGCCTTCGGACACCGCCAGCATGTCCAGGAACGCAGCAACGTTGGTGCCACCGAGGGCGCTGGCTGCAGCGGAGGTCATGCGGCGGCCCCCGGCTGCTTGCGCACCAGGGCCAGCAGGGCGTCTATCTGTACGCTCTGCTGGGCGATCTGTGCACGCAGGGCGCTGACTTCACCGCGCAGCTGCCCGATCTCCTGGGCCATTGCCTCGCGCTCGTGCATCAGCCCATCAGCGCGTGTACGTTCGGCCGCGAGCTGTTCCTGCAGGGTGCGCAGGGTGTTGCTGGTGGCTTCATCGGCGGTGCGGTCGACCTTGGCCGACGACAACCACTGGCGCAGCCACAGCGACACCGCGATCAGCACGCCCGAGGTCCCGCCCAGGTACTTGGCCCAATCCGGCACGCCGGCCAGCAGGTCGCTCTCGTTCATGCGCGTGCGTATCCCTTGAGCAGGGCCGGGTGGACAGCCGGTGGCAACGCGGTGCGCGCACCGCGCAGGGCGCGCTTGATGGTGGTCTGTGAGACGCCGTACTCACGCGCAACATGGTCGCGTGGCATGCCGCTGGCGACCGCGCGGGCAATCTGTTCACGGCGTTCGTGCGCGCCGGCAGCGAAGCAGGATGCCAGGAACAACAGTTCGCCGCCGAAGTGCGCGACCAGCCGCTGGGCGACGTCGTGGCCAAGGATGTCGATCAGCCGGTGCTGGTCGGGCAGGGTGGAGGGTACGTAGACGATGACGCGGTGACGGCCGGTGGTGCTGGAGGTGGTCGGCGGCCAGGCACGCACCAGCGTGAGGGCTGCGGATTCGCCGATGACCTCGGCCAGGGTCTGGATGCTGTCGGGCAGGGCGTTCATGGAGGATGTCTTCAGTGGCATTGATCTCCACTGTTGCCATCCCGCATGACTAATCAACACCTTTCATCTACTTTTATATCGGCGCGCTGAAGACGTTCAGTCGTGCGTGAGGAGTGGGGAGGAGCACGACACGCCTGCTTGCAGTGAGCCGAATCCGCTTGCTCTGGCCGCTGGTGTTTTCCTGTACATCCGTACTCGTTGTCCTCACCTGGCAGGAACAGAGGCAGATCAAGGGGATGGGGCAGGTACAGGGTGAGGACGGCCACCTGCCACACAGCCTCATGCGCCGTGTACTGGCCGGAAACGAAAAAGCCCCGGACGATGCCGGGGCTTCAGGACTGCAGGGGGCGCTGGATCAAAGATCGAACACCAGGTTGCCGCCGGTCTTGCGGGGGATGTACCCGGCGTCGCGCAGCCAGCGTGCCGCGTTGACCTGGTCCATGCGCTTGACCGGGAAGCGGTTGGCGAACATCAGGAAGCGCGCCACGGTGATCGACTCGCCCTTGCCCTTCAGGGCCGCAAGGGTTTCGACGAACCATGGCGCGGGCGGCTGCTGGCTGCCCGGGCGGGCCACGGTACGCGTCTGCTGGGCGCTGCCTGCGCCTGCCCGGGCAGTGGCCAGCGTGCACAGCGAGATGAAGATCGCATCCAGGCTCACGATGTCCTTGCTGCCCTTGGGCTGGGACTTGAACAACTCGATGGCCTTCAGGCGCGTCGACGTGAACTGTTCGACCTCCATGGCGTTTCCTCTTTGCGAAATGGGTTGGGGATGCAGGGTGACGACAGGTGTCGTCGGTGATGGGGGGATGACCTTACATCATTTTCGCCGATGATGGGTCGGGGCCTGCGCTGGGTTCGGGGGATGGACCGGATGGCGGGCCGGCATTCCGGATCAGATCACACCGCGCGAACGCAGCTGGTCCAGCGATCTGCGGACCAGATCGGCCGGGGTGCTGTCATTGTCGACTTCGATGTCGACCAGCTCATGCGGCAGCGGCTGCTCGCTGGCATGAGGGTCGCTGCTGCGATGGCCTGGGCGATTGACGCGGATCACGACACCACCACGACGCCGGATCGCGCGGGCCTCATTGGCGAAGCGGACGTCGGGTACCAGCCCGCCCTCGGGCAGGCGTGCGAACAGCGAGCGTACCCACAGCTCGGGATGGACGCGGTCACGCCCCCACTCGGTACCGGCGGTCTGCATCAGGTGGCGCGGGGTGAGTTCGGCCAGCCAGTCGATGGCGTCCTCCTTGCGGCTGTCCAGTTCGTGCAGGGAGAGCCCGAGGAGGGAGGCGACCAATTGCCGCAGTGGGGCCGCGAAGCTGTCGCATGGCAGTGACAACGCCGACGCCAGTCCATTGGCGAGTGTGTCCTTGCCCGAGCGCTTGCTGCCGGCGATGCCGATGTAGAGCGGCACACGAGAGCGTGGCGCCGGCCGCAGGGCGATGCTGCCCAGTGCAGGGCCGGCACGGAACGCGGCCAGTGTGTCGGCAATCAGGCGATGACCGCTGTCGAGGGAGGCGGGAATCATGCGGAATCTACTCCTGGAGAAATGCGGCAGGTGCCGGAGGATCAGGAATCGCGACCGGCGATGCTGCGGGCGCGGAGGATGCGCTGGGTGATGCGTCCGCCCCGGGCCGCTGCGGCGATCGGGTCAAAGCACAACATGGCGGTGCGGGTACGCCGGCCGGCAGCAAGGTGGTCGCGGATGGTCCGCTCGGACAGCACCGGTACCCGCTGTTGGATCTGCTGCACGGTCAGCTGCTCACCTTCGAAGGCATGCAGTCGGGGACGGGGCATGGCGGAAGCGCTCCTGGAAGGTGGCGGGCCGATACCTGCATCTTGCCCCTGTAGATGCTCCTAGTCAACACCTTCCATCTACTTTCAGTGTGGTGCGGTTGGGCGGGCGGGCTGGCGATCCACAGCCGCAATGCCGCTGCTGCCAGGCGCTCACGCTCAACCGGGCCGCGTGCGGCCAGGACACCCTCGAGATACTGTTGGCGGTGCCGGCGCGGACTGACCACCGTCCAGCGCCCGTCGGTGCCCACGCGCCGGTAGCCGTCCAGTTGCAGCAGGCGACGTGCTTCGCAGTGCAGGCGCCAGTCGCCGCTGCTGCTGTCAACGTCGCGACCATCATGGAGGCGCGGCATCTAGAACGGCCCTGCCGCGTGCTCGGCCAGACTGCGTCTGCGCTGTGGCATCAGCCAGACCTTGGCCCGCTCCTTGCCCACCACGCGGGTGCGCACGCCATGCCGCTTCACCACGTAGGCGGCGGCCTCGTTCACCTCGCGACGGTTGGGCCTGTCGATGCCCACCGCGATGACGATCTCTGTGGCGCGGTAATGCGCGCTCCAGTGTTCGGCAGGGAGCGACCAGTCGAAATGGCGATCGATCAGTTCGGCGATCGGCGAGATGGGCTCGTGTTCGCTGTTGGTGGCATTGAGCGCATCCAGTTCCTCGGCACTCAAGTGCCAGGTCTCGCCACTGCAGTACAACGCATGGGCCTCAGCCCAGACCTGCTGCATGTCGATCCGCGCCGGTTCGCCCAGCGCCACGGCGTGCACGGTCCACCAGCGGGTGTTGCCGGTGGCATCGCGGAGGAAGCGTTCGTCGTTGACACTGGCAAACAGGATGGTGCGCCGCGCATAGCGGGATTCGGTGCGCGCGTAGGGGCGACGGATCTCGTCATGGCTGCGCGAGATGAATGATTTCAGTGCCGCGATATCGGTACGGCGGAAGGTGGCATCGACTTCGCCCAGCTCGACGATCCATCTGGAGATGACCTGCTTGACGCTGTCCTTGTTGGCCGGATCCAGCACCACCCCGTCGGCGATCAGTTGCAGCTCTACCGGCGCCAGCTGCCGCGCCCAGCGTGTCTTGCCCAGGTTCTGTTTCGAAACGAACGTCAGCACGCCGCGCGCGACCACGCCATCGGGCTCAAACGCCGCGGCCACGCCGGAGATCAGCCAGCGCCGCATCAGGACTTCCTTCAGCACGCGGCCGTCGGCCATGTGCGTGGGCTTGGCTTCCTGCACGGTATCGAAGAACGCCTGCAGGCGGGACTGGCCATCCCACGGCCGTGAGGTGATCCAGCTGGCGACCGGGTTGTAGGGATTGGCTTCGGCCACCTGGCACAGGTTGGTCTCGAAGCTGGCGGTGGCCATGCCGGTGCGGTGCATGCAATCCATCACTTCGCCCGCCGCGACCTCCTTGGCGTTGTCTACGGTCGTCTGCAGCCCAGGGACCAGAATCTCCAGATCCTTGCGGATGACGTTGTAGCGCACGGTCACACCGGTACGACGGCACAGCTCGGCCAGGTTGCGGGCAGTTGGCAACGGCCGCCCGCGCGCGTTGGTATCGGGAAACGGGGTGAAGGCATCGAATGCGGACAGGTTGCCAGGCACCTGGTAGCGCGCGCTGGCCGATGACGGCGCATCGTCCAGTGCCACGTCGTCGCCCACTGCCGGCGGCATGGGGGGCAACAACTGGGCACGCACGGTGTCCAGCCCCTCGCGCAGATGCAGGTCGTTGAAGTCGGTAGGGCGGTCATCGTCGCCATGCAGCGTGGCGAACTCGGGCCAGACCACGCGGGCATCGATGTCCGCGGCAGCCTGCGTGGCCAGGGTGACGCCAGGGTTGTCCAGCGGCTGCCGCGTCCACTGATCGTTGTCGGCACACAGCACGAATGACCCGTCCGGCATGGCGCCGCGCCAGGCTCGGGCGACCGCGCCAAGGTTGCCTGCATCCCAGGCCACCACCACGCACCAGCCCGTGGCCTGGTGGATGGATCCGGCGGTGGCATAGCCCTCTGCAATGGCGATCGGTTGGCCGGTAACCGGCTTGCCGATGACATGGAAGCAGCCCTGCTTGCGGCCACCGGAAAGGAAGTCCTTGTCGCGGCCAAGTGCTGGATCCACGCGGGGAAAGATCGCCTGCAACGAGACGATACGGCCCGCGCTGTTCATCACCGGTACCAGCAGGGCGTTGTCGATGTGGCGGAAGACAAGGCCATCGCTGTTGCGCACCGGCCATGGCGCCACACGCAGGCCATGTGCATGGATGCCCTTGCGTACGAGATAGGGGTGGTGGGCATCGGCAGGAATGGCTCGGTTCCACAGCACGTTGGCCGCCCTGGCGGCGGCGTCCTCGCGTTCGCGCTGATGCCGTTCGCGCTCGCTGCGGGCCGCCTCCTGGCGTTGCCTGATGGCACGCTGCTCGGCGGCGCTCAACGCGGTCGGCGATTTCGCGCACCAGGCATGGCGGGTGCCGGTCCGCCAGCTGCCGAACTCGCCGGCCGGCACGTGGTCTCCAAACAACACCGCCCAACCATTGCGCGTGCCACGACGGTCGCCTTCCACATGGAAGCGCACCAGCGTGCCATCGGCGTTGAGCGCGTCGCGGCCGCGCGCGTCCGGCACGATGCCGTGCGCGTGCATGGCCTGCAGGAACGCGGGAACGATGTCCTGCGTGGGATGCGGTGTGTGCATTCGACAAGGCCCCTGGGAACGTGGATCGGTCCACCGCGGCCGATGGCGGCCAACGTGCTGTGCAGTGTCCGGCGTGCGCAGGTCACGCAGCGGCCGACCGACTCAGTGTGGTCAGGATGTGGTGGGAGTGGTGATACGGTCATGGTGTCGGAACGGGGCTTCATTTGCAACACCTTCCAACACCTTGCATCCCTGGCCGCGATGGCGCCACCCAGTACCCGTTGGATCTGCGATGGCGTTCGCAGATCACTGTGATCGTGCCGATGCGTCGCAGTTGGCGAGAACCGGTTTTCGGATGATGCGATCGCCGTCAACGAGGGCCCATCGTTTCTCTCCATCGCGCCTTCGGGCGCCCGTGCACAAGGAGCCTGCATGCCTGAAATCCACTGCAACCACGAACGCCGATCCGCCGCGGAATCCGCGTCGTTGACCGTCGTTGCGACGTTCTCAACCGGTGCGACCACCCCTCGATAAAATACAACCCGCATGACGGACACCATCGACGAAGCGCAGGAAATGGAAGCGCGCCACCTGCAACGCGCCCTGGCCCAGCACGCAACGCGGGCCAGCAACGTTGCCCCTCTCACTCCCATGGGGGAATGCCACAACCCGGACTGCAGCGAGGACTTCGACAACGATCCGGCAAGACTGTTCTGCGGGCCTGCCTGTGCCGAGCGTTTCGAAGCCATCCATCAACACCGCAACGCATAGGAACAGGGGACATGTCTCTGAACAGCAACGACGCTGGCTTCACCGAACGCATCGCCGGTTTATCGGCCGAGCTCGCCGTGCTGGTGAGCCTGGTGGAGAACCACATCCATCTGCAGCTGGCTGATCTGGCCGACTCGGGTGATGTGGATGCACAGGAGCGATTTGCGGTAGCCGATCCGGAGCGCTGGTTGGAGAACGCCCGCAACAGCCTGCAGGCGGGTTTCATGTTCCTGGAGCGCGCGGTGCAGCAACCGGCGCGGTTCTAGTCATCCGGTGCGGGGGCGGAAGGGGCCGGCCAGGCTGCCTTCCGTCCCCCTCGGGCAGTGGACGATCCCCTGCGCTGGAGGCTGCGTCATAACGTCGCACTGGCCGCCGGGCAACCCTGAACGTGGTCCAAGGTTGACCGCAGGCCCGTAGAATGGCCGGGTGCGTCGTTCTGTCCTCCACCGCCGGTTCCAGGCCCTGGCATGGCTAGCCATGCTGCTGGTGCTGCTTGCCCCGCTGGTGAGCCGCTGGCTGGCGCATGGTCACGTTGCAGCGGCTGTGCCGGTAGCGGCGATGGACCATTCCCAGCATGCGCAGCATGCGATGGAGGGCCATCACGACCACCACGCGATGGCGATGCAGCAGGGCGAGGTCTCAAAGAAGCCGCCCGCCGATCCACACGCCGCGCATGAGATGGGCGTGGACTGCGACTACTGCCTGATCGCCGCGCGGCTGATCACCCTGCTGGTGGCGGCATTGCTGCTGTTGGCACCGATGGTATCGATATGCCGTGCGCTGCGTGGTGCAGTGCAGGCGTTGCCGCAGCGGGTCAGCGGCACATTGGGAGCGCGCGGGCCACCGGCCTTCATGGCTGCCTGAGCCACACGCGCGGTGCATTGATCTTTTTTCATGAGGTTGCCGGCCACGGCCGGTGCCCGCACGCGCGTGTCTGTCCCTTTCTGATTGCTGCCCTGCCATTGCAGGGTGGCCTTGCATGCCGTGAACAGATGAAAACGAACCCCAACTCCGCGCGCCTGCGCCGGGCGACGCTGCCTGCCATGTGCGCGTTGCTCCTGCACACCGCCTCTGTACTTGCCGCCGATGCGGCACCACCGACCACGCTGGATACCGTGCGCGTGGTCGATACCCGCAGCGGCGAGCTGTCTTCCACCTCCAGCGCAGGCTCTGCGTTGGGCCTGAGCGTGCTGCAGACACCGGCCAGCCTGACGGTGATTTCGCGCGAGCAGCTGGAACAGCGCGGCGACACCAACCTCAATGATGCGATCAGCCGCGCCGGTGCGATCAGTGCGATGCCGCACCCGGGCAACGGCCTGAGTGCGCTGTCCAGCCGTGGCTTCACCGATGGCGCTTCCGTGATGCGCCTGTATGACGGGCTGCGCCAGTATGGCGGCGTGGGCATCACCTTTCCGTTCGATACCTGGTCCATCGAGCGCATCGAAGTGCTGCGCGGTCCGGCCCCGGTCATCCATGGCGATGGTGCCATTGGCGGGGTCATCAACATCGTGCCGAAGAAGCCGACGCGCGGTGCCATCGAGAACGAGATCAGCGTGACCGTGGGCAGCGAGGACACCGCACGTCTGGGCTTCGGCAGTGGCGGCGCGCTGACGCCCGAGCTGGCCTACCGGCTGGATGTGAGTGGCAACTACAGCGGTGGCTGGGTTGATCGCGGGCGCAGTAGTGATGCCACCTTCTCCGGCGCACTGCTGTGGCAACCGCGTGCGGATCTGCAGCTGTCGCTCACCCATGTGGAAGGCTATCAGCAACCGATGCGCTACTTCGGCACGCCACTGGTGGATGGCCGCCAGCTGGAGGCGCTGCGCCACCGCAACTACAACGTGGAAGACAGCGACATCCGCTACCGCGACCGCTGGACCCAGCTCGATGCGCTGTGGACGCCGAATGCAAGCGTCGAATGGCGCACGCGCCTCTACCAGATCGACAGCCAGCGCGATTGGCGCAATGCCGAAGCCTACGTCTACAACCGCGCTACCGGCTTGATCGATCGCTCAGGCAATACCGAGATCACCCACGACCAGGACCAGACCGGGTTGACCTCGACGCTGAGGGTACAGGGGAACATTGTGGGCCTGGCCAACAGCTTCGCCGTGGGCCTCGATGCCAACCGCGCGCACTTCAAGCACACCAACAACACCTATGCCGGCAGCTCGGGCCCGGTCGATCCGTTCGATCCGGTGCCGGGCCAGTTCACCAGCGACGCGCCGAACCTGCCGCGCTACCGTAATCGTGCCGAGCAGTACGCGCTGTTCGTGGAAGACCGCTTGGCGCTGAGCGAGCGCTGGTCGGTGCTGGGTGGGCTGCGCCACGACCGCGCGCGCATTGATCGTACCGATCTGATCAGCGGCCAGAACGCGTTCTCGAAGACCTACCGCAGCACCGGCTGGCGTGCAGGCACGGTTTTCGCGTTGCGGCCGACGCTGAGCCTGTATGCGCAGTACTCGCAGGCGGCGGACCCGGTCAGTGGCCTGTTGATGATCAGCCCGGCCAACGGTGCCTTCGACCTGGCCAAGGGCCGGCAGATCGAGGTGGGCCTGAAGCAGCCCTTCGATGGCGGCGAGTGGACGCTGGCGGCGTACCGCATCCGCAAGACCGGGCTGCTCAGCCGCGATCCGCTGGTGCCGGATCGCCGCGTGCAGGTGGGCGCACAGACCTCGCGTGGCATTGAGGCGTCCTTGAACTGGAACTTCGCGCCGCGCTGGTCGCTCGATGCCAATGCCACGGTGCTGAAGGCCGAGTTCGAGGACTTCCTGGAAACCACCGGTTCGCCGGCGGTGCTGGTGTCGCGTGATGGCAACGTGCCACCGAACGTGGCCGAGCGCCTGGCCAATGTGTGGCTGAGCTGGCAGTTTGCACCGGACTGGAGTGCGGCGGGCGGCGTGCGTTACGTCGGCAAGCGCTACGCCGACAACGCCAACACCTTGGAGCTGCCCGGCTACAGCACCACCGACCTGGCACTGACCTGGCAGGCGGCACCGCGCACGCGGCTGTCGGCGCGGCTGTTCAACGTGTTCGACAAGGCGTACTACGCCACCGCGTACTACACCAGCACGCAGTGGCTGCTGGGTGCGGACCGGCGCGTCGAATTCACCGTCGATCATCGCTTCTGAGGAGGCTGGCGATGACGTTGCGATCCACCGCCAAGCGCTGGACCTATCTGGTGCACCGCTGGCTGGGCATCGGCGGATGCCTGCTGATGTTGCTGTGGTTTGTCAGCGGCATGGTGATGCTGTTCATTGGTTACCCGAAGCTGACACCCGGTGAGCGGCTGGCGGCGTTGCCGGTGCTGGGGGATGCTCGCGATCTGCAGGGGCTGTCGGTACTGCCTGCCGTGGTGCAGGCCGAGCCGGAGGTTGTGGCGCTGACGACGCTGCGTGGCGAGCCTGCGTACGTGGTGCGCAACGGCAGCAACGTGGGCGCCTGGTCTGCCGTGACCGGCCAGGCGCTGCTGCCGGTGTCGGCACAGCGAGCCGAAGCATCCGCCGCACAGTTCGCGGGCGGCCAAGCCTTCGTCGGCGCGACACGCGTGGATGAAGACCGCTGGACGCATTCGCGTGCGCTGGATGCGCATCGGCCGCTGTACCGGGTTGAAGTGGGCGGCGCGCAGCCAGGGGATGTGTATGTGTCCTCACACACCGGCGAAGTGGTGCAGGACGCACCGCATATGCAGCAGCGCTGGAACTATGTGGGCGCCTGGCTGCACTGGTTGTACTTCCTGCGCATGCAGTCGGTGGACCCGGTCTGGACGTGGGTGGTGATCGTGCTGTCCGCGCTGTGCACGGTGGCGGCGATCAGCGGCATCGTGGTGGGTGTGTGGCGCTGGCGCTTCTGTGGGCACTACCGCACTGGCGCGAAGACGCCGTATGTCGAGCCCTGGATGCGCTGGCACCACCTGATCGGGTTGGTGGCAGCGGCATTCGTGTTCACCTGGATCTTCAGCGGCCTGATGTCGATGAATCCATTGGGCGTCTTCAGCAGCACGCGCGAGGCGATCGACAGCGGACGCTATCGTGGCGGCGCGGTAGCGGTGGATGGCGCGCTGGGTGAACCGGCGGCGCTGCTGGCGGCCGTCGACGACGCGCGCTTCAAGCCGGTGGAGATCCAGTGGCGACGCATCGGTGGTGAGCTGTTCGCGGTGTTGCTGGACGGGCAGGGCGAGACCCGCATTGTGTCCGGCAGTGATGGTCATCTGCAGGTTGCGCGGTTGCTGCCGGCCGCATGGCTGCAGCAGAAGGTGCGGGCGTTGTCGGATGCGCCCATGCAGGGGTACTGGGTCCAGCTCGCAGCGGATGCGTACTTCTACCCGCGTGCACCGGAAGCCATGAACGGCGCAGCGGTACGCCGCTTCCCGGTGGCGGTGGCTGATTTCGACGATGCCGAGGCGACGCGGGTCTACCTCGATCTGGCCACTGGCGACCCGTTGCTGACGATGGGGCGTCGCGAGCGCGTGGGTCGCTGGCTGTTCTACTTCCTGCACAGCTGGGACCTGCCGGCGATGCTGCGTCAGGACACCGCCCGGCTGGCGGTGTTGCTGCTGCTGAGCCTGGCTGGCGCTGCGTTGTGTGCAACGGCCACGGTGATCGGCTACCGCCGGTTGCGGATGAAACTGCGGCGCAGGCGGCGCTGATGCCTTGGACTAAACCCGCAGCCAACGTGTGGACACGGCCACCAGCAACAAGGCCGTGGCCACACCGATGAACGCAGCAATCAGACCGAAATGATTGGCGGCAAAGCCGATCAACGCCGGTCCGGCAAGGATGCCGGCAAAGCCCAGCGTAGAGACGGCCGTGATCGCCAGTGCACCGGGCATGTGGTTCTGATGGCCGGCCAGCGAGAACAGCGCCGGCGCGATGTTGGCGCAGCCGAGGCCGACCAGCACGTATCCGGCCAACGACATCTGCCACGGCGTGACCAGGGTCAGCACCAGCACGCCGGCAGCGGCGAGCAGCGCGCCGAACACGATCGCGCGCTGGCGGCCCACGCGTGCCACCAGTGCATCGCCGAACAGGCGCGCGACCGTCATGGTCAGGGTGAAGGTCACATAGCCGATGCCTGCCAGGCTGGCATCGACGCGACGTATATCGCTGAGGAACACCGCGCTCCAGTCGAGCATCGCACCTTCGCCGAGGAAGGCGACGAACGCCAGCACGCCGATGAACAGCACGATGCCATGCGGTAGGGCCAGCATCGGTGTGTCGTGTGGCATGCGTTCGCTGTGCCAGTAGGTCGCCGACAACAGCGTCACCAGCAGCATGGTGCCGACACCGATCAGCACCGATGCCAAGGGCGGCAACTGTGCGGACAGCAGCACGGTCATGCTGGCCGCGCCGAGGAAGCCGCCAATGCTGAAGAATGCATGGAAGCCAGACATCATCACTCGCCGTGCTTCGCGCTCGACGATGACGGCCTGCACGTTCATCGTGCAGTCCATCGCACCCACGGCCGCACCGAACACGAACAGCACCACGCCCAGCGTCCAGGCCGAACCCGCCAGCGCCAGGCCGGGCACGGTCAGGCAGATCAGCAGGCTGCTGGCCACCATCACCCGGCGGCAACCGAGGCGTGCGGCCAGCACGCCGGACAAGGGCATCGCCAGCAGCGAGCCGGCACCGAGGCAGAGCAGCACCAGCCCCAGCGTGGCGTCATTGATCCCGGTGCGCGCTTTGGCGAAGGGCACCAGGGTGGCCCACAACGCGGTGGCGAAGCCGGGAATGAAGAACGCAGCGCGGGTCGCGTGCTGTTCGGCACGCGCGCGGTTGGCAAGGGACATGAGCAGTACGGTCAGGGAGGCGTGGGGTGCACCGCGATACCGGCGGCGTGGAAGCGAGCCGCCAAGGCGGGCGGTGCGGTGGTGGTCAGCACCAGGTCGTCGATCTCGTCCAGGCTGGCGATCTGCCAGTTGCCGCGGGCACCGAGCTTTTCAGTGGTGGCGGCGACGATGACGCGGCTGCTGCAGGCCACCATCGCGCGCTTCAGCGTGGCTTCTTCCGAATCCATTGCCCACACACCGGTGTCGCCGTCCACCGCGCAGGGGCCGGGCAGGTACACGTCGGCACGCAGGCGCTGCACCTGGGCCAACGCCTCGGCACCGACCGCACCGCCACCGCTGGCCAGGCGCCCGCCGATCAGCTGCACTGAAGTGCCTTCGAGCATGCTGGCGGCGGTGGCGATCTGCGGGGCGTTGGTGATCACCGTCAGCCCGAGAGCGGCCGGCAGCTGCTGGGCGATCGCCAGGTTGGTCGAACCGGCATCGAGCAGTACCACTTGGCCGGGTTGCAGCAGCGCGCAGACGCGGGCGGCCAGTTCGGCCTTGTCGCCGCGGTCGCGGGTCAGGCGCTCGCGCAGCGGCCGTTCCTTGGGCGGCGGCAGTACGGCGCCGCCGTAGACGCGCTGGCACAGGCCCTGGGCGGCGAGCTCGCGCAGGTCGCGGCGGATCGAATCTTCGGAGACGGCATAACGGCGCGCCAGTTCGGCGGCGACCACGCGGCCCTGCTGGCGCAGCTCCTCGAGGATCTGCCGGGTGCGCTGGGCGGGTAGGGGGCTGGGGTCGGCGCTCATGCCGCAAGTCTGCACGTTCGTGCATAATCGTGCAACAACATGCATTGTTCGGGAGGGCACAGGGCGGCTGGACTGCCGGTGAACCCGCCCGCCCCGGGGTCTATGGATCGGCCTCGCGGCCCGGCATCATGGCGGGGCACTTGGCATGGAATCCCTGATGTCTCCCACCGTTCACCGCAAGCTGCGCATCGGCGCGGACCAGTACACCGGCCAGAAAGTGGTCGACCAGCAGTTCCACGAGTGCGATTTCTCCGGTGCGGACCTGACCGGCACCGAGCTCATCAACTGCAGTTTCTACGATGCCGACAGCCGCGCCGGCTGCCGGTTCAATGGCGCCACGCTGAAGGAAGCCAGTTTCCGCAGCTGCGATATCAGCATGTGCCATTTCAATTTCATCAAGGCGCTGGGCCTGGAGATCAGCGAGTGCCGTGCGCAGGGCGCGGATTTCAGCAACGCCAGCTTCATGAACCAGATCACCACGCGCAGCTGGTTCTGCAGCGCGTTCATCAAGAAGTCGAACCTGCGCTATGCCAATTTCTCGCGGGTAACGCTGGAAAAGTGCGAGCTGTGGGAAAACCGATGGGATGGCGCGAATGTGAGTGGCGCCAGCTTCGCCGGCTCGGACCTGTCCGGCGGCCAGTTCGAGGGCGTCGACTGGAACAGCGCCAACTTCACCGACTGCGACCTGACCAACTCGGAGCTGGGTGAGCTGGACCTGCGCAGCACCAACCTGCGTGGCGCCACGCTGGACGTGCAGCAGGTGGCGCTGTTGATGCAGCGCATCGGCATCACGGTGGTGCCGTAGGCATCAACCGGTGTACGCCACCCAGCCCTTGAAGCTGAAGCCGGCATAGAACAGCTCCACACCATCGAAGCCGGCCTCCTGCAGCAGCGCCACTTCCTGTTCGGGGGCCAGCAGCGGCAGCCGCTCGGCAATGGCCTCGATCGCGTGCTGTGCATCGGCGTGGGCAACGCCCGAGGCTTCGGCGAACGCTGCGTAGCGCTGCAACCAGCGCAGCTTGCCGGCCGGTTCCTGCGGTACGCTGTGGTGGGCCACAACCAGCGGCGCGCCGGGCTGCAGGCGCCGGTGCAGCTCGCGCAACGTGTGCAGGCGCTGCCCGGCATCGAGGAAGTGCAGGGTCAGCAGGCAGCTGGCCCCATCGAAGCGCAGATCGGGCGCATCGTCGATGTAGCCTTCCAGCAGCTGCACGCGCGGCATCAGCGGACCCAGTGTCTGCTCGGCCAGGGCCAGCATCGGCGCGGCCGGATCCACGCCCAGCAGCTGCCAGCCCGGCTGCGCCTCGGCAAAAGCCCTCAGCTCCAGCCCGCCACCGGCGCCCAGCACCAGCACACGGCCCTGCGCGGGAACGCGTTCGGCCAGCAGCAGGCGGCTCATCTGCTGCAACGCGAGGAAACCGGGCACCTGGCGCAGCGGCGCTTCGGCATAGCGGGCCACCGCCTGCGGGTCGGAGAACGTGGACATGCGCGGATTCCTGCGGCGGGGGACATACCACTGTAGCGCGGCGCGCAAGAGGCATTGCGCGCCGCTGCCACACGGGCAGGACAGGGCTCAGGCCGCTGCTGCCTCAAGCACGTCTTCCAGCCGCACCTCGCCGAGGAAGCCACCGCTGCTGGTTGCCGGCTGCTGCGCTTCGATGGCGTGGGCGAACTGCACGCCGGCGTCGTCCTGCAGGCGCTCGAACAGCTGCTGCACCCTGGGGAACTCGCGACGATCGACCACCTGGTGATAGTCGTTCCAGCGCGCGATGCCGGCGAAGTAGGCATCGGCAAAGCTGCGCTGTTCGCCCAGCAGCCACGGGCCCGTGCCGATCATCTGCTCCAGCGCCTGGTGGGCGTGGCGCACCTTGGTGGTGCCATAGGCACGCAGCGCCTCGCCGTCATCGCCTTGCGCATGCTCCAGTGCGTGCCAGAGCGGCGCGTAGGCACCGAAGAAACTGGTGTTGAGATAGGCCAGCCGGTGGTTGAGGCGATCGAAGCCGGGCGTGCCCTGTGCGAAGCCCAGCCCCTGCCCGATGCCGTTCGCGGCCAGATGGTTGAGGATGGCCAGGCTCTCGCTGAGCAGCTCGTCCTGCGCGGTGCGCAGGGTCGGGGTTTCACCCAGCGGATTGAGGCGGCGGTAGTCTTCGCTCTGCACCTGGCCGGGCATGTCGATGCGGCACAGGTGATACGGCTGGCGCAGCCATTCCAGGGCGACGATGGAGCCGAACGAGCAGCCCGAGGGCACGCCGTAGAAGAGGATCGGGGTCATGGCAGGTTTCCGGTTCAAGCCGCGATGCGGCGGGTGAGGAAAGCGTGCCTGCGTGGACATTGCCCAGGAAGCCGCTTGAATGGCATCCTGAAGTCCACATCTGTGGACGTTGCGCATGCTCAACCTCAACGATCTGGCCCTGTTCGTGACGGCGGTGGAGCAGGGCGGGTTCGCTGCAGGCGGGCGCCATCTGGGCCTGCCGCGCTCGACCCTGAGCAAGCGCGTGGCGCTGCTGGAAGAACAGCTCCAGGTGCGGCTGCTGCAGCGCAGTTCGCGCCGCTTCGCATTGACCGAGGTCGGTCAGGAGTTCTTCGAGCGCGCACGCGCAGCGTTGTCTGAGGTCGAGGCCGCCGAGGCCATCGTCCGCGACCGCCAGGCCGAACCCAGCGGCACCGTGCGGATCAGCGCTTCGATTCCGGTGGTGCAGGGCGAGCTCGCCGCGTGCCTGCCCGCGTTGGCCCGCCGCTATCCACGGCTGCGTATCGAAGTTGAAGTGAGTGATCGTTTCATCGACCTGGCGCAGGAAGGCATCGACATCGCCCTGCGCAGCCACTTCGGTCCGCTGCCGGATTCCGGGTTGGTGCAGCGCATGCTCGGTAGCGAACGCATCGTGCTGGTGGCGTCCCCTGGTTATCTGGCAGCCGCGCCGGCAGTGGACACGCCCGAACAGCTACGCGCGCATGCCGGCCTGCTGACCGCGCGCCATGCAACGCGCTGGACGCTGCACGGCGCCGACGCCCGCACCGTGCAGGTGGAGCCGCAGGTGGCGCTGGTCGGCAATGAATCGCAGCTGCTGATCGCGGCGGCAGAAGCGGGTCTTGGCATCACCGTACTGCCACACAGCCTGTGTGCTGCGGCCATTACCGCCGGCCGCCTGCAGCAGGTGCTGCCGGCGTGGCATGCCGGCGAAGTCACCACCAGCGTGCTGCTGCCGCATCGTCGCGGCCAGTTGCCGGGCGTGCGCGTGGTGGTGGATGCGCTGGTCGCGCATTACCAGCTCAACGCAGCGCGCGCGCCAGTACCTGCCAGATCCTCGGGTCCTGGCACTGCGAAACGTTGAAACGCACATAGTCGGCCGCGCGCTGCGATTGGCTGAAGGCATTGCCCGGCGCCAGCACGATGCCTTCGCGCAGGCATTGCCGCGCCAGTGCGGCGGCGTCGCGGCCATCGGGCAGCTGGCACCACAGGAACAGGCCGGCTTCCGGCTGCAGCCACGGCGTGATACCCAGCGTCTGCAGTTTCCGCAGTGTGTGCCGGCGTGCATCGGCCAGCCGCGAACGTATCGACTGCATGTGGCGGCGGTAACCGCTGTCGGTCAGCGCGATGTGCATCAACTGCGCGGCCAGATGGCCACCACCGAAGCTGGTCGCCAGCTTCAGGTCGGTCAATGCCTCTATCCAGTCGTGGCGCGCGGCGATGTAGCCGCAGCGCGACGCTGCCGACAGCGTCTTGGAGAAGCTACCGACGTGGACCACCCGTGACAGCCCATCGAGCGCGGCCAGCCGCGGTGCCGGCTGCAGTTCGAAGTCGGCGAAGATGTCATCCTCGATGATGATCAGTTCGCTGCGTTCGGCCAGGCCCAGCAGGCGGTGCGCGGTGCTTGCGGAAAGCACCGCGCCGGTCGGGTTGTGCAATCCGGAATTGGTGATGTACAGCCGCGGCGAATGTGCCTGCAGGGCCTGCGCGAACGCCTCCAGGTCCGGGCCGCTGTGCGTGTACGGCACGCCGATGGCCTGCACCTGGTGCGCCTTCAGCAGCGCGTGGTAATTGAAGTAGCTCGGGTCGTCGACCAGCACGCAGTCGCCGGGCTTGAGCAGGAAACGGCAGAGCAGATCGACCGCGTGCGTACCGGATTCGGTCAGCAGGATCTGCTCCACCGGTGCATCGATGCCAAGCGTGGCGCTGCGCCTTTGCAGCAGCTGGCGCAACGCGGGCAGCCCGAGCGGGGCGGCGTAGTCCACCAGTTGCATGGCATCGGCACGCGCCAGTCGGCGCAGGCCGCGGCGCACGCCATCGTGATACAGCCAGTCACTGGGCATCCAGCCGCACCCTGGCTTGAGGTCGCCCGCGGGCGTTTCCAGCGATTGCCGTGATACCCACAGCGGATCCACCGTGCGATCCAGCCGTGGCTCCAGTTCGGCCAGCGCCAGCGGTGCGGCCGGGCCACTGACGTAGAAGCCCGAGCCTGCGCGCGCACTGATCAGGCCTTCGGCCGCCAGGCGCTCGTAGGCCTCGACCACGGTGGAGACCGAAACCCCCATCGTCGCAGCCTGCGCACGAACCGAAGGCAGGCGTGAGCCGGGGCCATCCACCCGTGCACTGATGCGGGTGCGGACGGTCTGGATGACCGATTCGATGCGGGTAAGCGGGCGCGGCATGGTGGAACCGTAGTGGAAGTGTGGGCAGTACAGTTACTTGCGACTGTACTGGATTGTAGCTGGGGTCTTCCCGCGCCGGATGCTTCCATGCAGGTCCAGCCGGGCATCGTCCGGCACCTTCAGGAGTACAGGCGTGGAACGGTCGGCGAGTGGTTGGATCAATGGCTTCATCGGTGTGGTGATCTTCGCCGGCTCCCTGCCGGCCACCCGCTTGGCGGTGCTGCAGCTGGACGCCGGATTCGTCACCGCTGCACGCGCCACCATTGCCGCCGTGCTCGGCCTCGGCCTGCTCCTTCTGCTGCGCCAGCCGTGGCCGCGGCGCAGTGACCTGCCCGGGCTGATAGTGGTCAGCCTCGGGGTGGTGGTCGGCTTTCCGCTGTTGACCGCACTCGCGCTGCGTCACGCATCGTCGGCGCACACCATCGTGTTCCTCGGTCTGTTGCCGCTGAGCACTGCGGTATTCGGCGTGCTGCGCGGTGGCGATCGACCGCGCCCAGCCTTCTGGTTGTTCTCGCTGCTTGGCAGTGCCTGCGTGGTCGGCTATGCGGTGCGCAACGGCATCGAGGCATCGTTGCAGGCCGATCTGCTGATGCTGGCGGCGATCGTGGTGTGCGGGCTGGGCTATGCCGAAGGTGGTCGGCTGGCCCGTCATCTCGGCGGTTGGCAGGTGATCAGCTGGGCGTTGCTGCTGGCCTTGCCGGTGATGCTGCCGCTGACGGTGCTGATGCGCCCGTCCTCGTTCACTGCGGTCGGTGCCTCGGCGTGGTGGGCGCTGGGCTATGTGGCAGTGTTCAGCATGCTGATCGGCTTCCTGTTCTGGTACCGCGGGCTGGCGCAGGGCGGCATCGCCGCCGTCGGCCAGTTGCAGTTGCTGCAACCGTTCTTCGGCCTTGCCCTGGCCGCGCTGCTGCTGCACGAATCGGTCAGCCTCAGCATGGTGCTGGTGACCGTGGTCGCGGTGATCTGCGTCGCCGGCGCGCGCCGCTTCAGCCGCTGAACGAAAAAGGGGACGGAGGGGATTAAGTCGTTTCAGGCACGGTAGGGCGAGTTACGACTTAATCCCCTCCGTCCCCTTTTCCGGTGATAGCGAGAGCGTATCGTGGCCGATGGTCAACGGTATTGGCGGGGGCGGTGAGCTTGGCTGAAGCTGTGCGCATGAAGCCGATTTCGCATATTTCCTTCAAGGGCCGGGTGGGCCTGGTGACCGGTGCCGCGGGTGGGTTGGGCCTGGCCTACAGCCGCCTGCTGGCCGAGCGCGGTGCGCAGGTGGTGATGCAAGACGTCGGTGCCGGTACCGATGGCCGCGGCGCCGATCCACAGCGCATCCTGCGCAGCGTCGAAGCGCTGCAGCGGCAGGGTTTGCCAGTGCAGGCCGCAAATGGTCCCATCGATCATCGCAGCGGTTGCCATGCGCTGGTGCAGGAACTGCTGCAGGCGCACGGCCGCATCGACTTCCTGATCCACAACGCGGGCTGGGTCGAGTACCAGCCACTGGAAGCGATCGAGGACGATGCGTTGGAGCAGATGCTGTGCCTGGCGGCGAAGACGCCGCTGTGGCTGGCGCAGGCGGCGTGGCCGGCGATGCGCGCGGCGGGCGGTGGGCGCATCGTCATCACCACGTCTGATCGCGCGCTGTATCCGCAGTACGCACAGCGCGGGCTGTCCGCTTACGCGATGGGCAAGCTGGCCGCGCTTGGCCTGGTCAATGTGCTGGCGCTGGAGGGCGCCGAGCATGGCATCGTGGTCAATGCGGTTTCGCCGGTGGCAAAGACGCGCATGTGGGGCATCGAGGGTGAGCCCGATGAGCTGCATCCGGAAGCTGTTGCGCAAGGTGTGGCCTATCTGGCATCCACGCGCTGCCAGGACGGCGGCTGGGTGCTGCGCGCAAGCAATGGCCAGTTCCACGCACTGCGCCTGCAGGAGGCCGAGCATGTGGCGTACCCAAGGGATCTGTGCGCGGTCAGTGCCGACAGCATCGAGTCGGTGGCGCTGCAGTGGCCGGCCATCGCCCGCGCCAGCGTCGACGTGCGTGGCTGAGGGCGTACCCTAGGCGGATTCCCACTGCCTGCTTCGAGATGATCGACCTGCGCCTGCTTCGCCAGTATGTCGCCGTGGCCGAAGAACTGCATTTCCACCGCGCCGCCGCCCGCCTGCACATGTCACAGCCGCCGCTGACGGCGGCGATACGACGGCTGGAAGACGAGCTCGGAAGTGAACTGATCGTGCGCGGCAACCGCACGCTGGGCCTGACCGTGGCCGGGCAGACCTTGCTGGTGGAGGCGCGGGCAACGCTGCAGCAGGCCGAGCAGGGGTTGCAGCGCACGCGCGAAGCTGCAGCGGGGCAGTCCGGCAGCCTGCGCGTAGGCTATGTCGGCAGTGCGCTGTATGGCCGCCTGCCAGGTTTGATCCGCCGCTTCCGCCAGCAGTACCCGCAGGTGCAGTTGCACCTGCAGGAAGCCACGTCGCGCCAGCAGCAGTTGTGGCTGCGTGAGCAGCGCATCGACGTTGGCGTGTTGATTCCACCGATTCCCGCCGCCGAGCTGGTACTGCACGACTTCGACCATGACCGCCTGGCGATTGCGCTGCCGCGCGCTCATGCGCTGGCCGACGCGCCGGAGGTCAGTGTGGCGATGCTGGCTGAAGAACCGTTCGTTTCATGGCCGGCGGGCGAGGGCATCGGCTTCCACGCGCAGGTGCTGGGCCTGTGCACTGCGGCGGGATTCACCCCGCGCGTCGTGCAGGAAGCGCAGGGCATGCATGCGGTCCTGTCGCTGGTGGCGGTGGATGCCGGCGTGGCGATCGTCCCGGCCAGCATGGCCAGCTTCCGCCCGCAGGAGATCGTCTATCGCGTGCTGGAGGACGAAGCAGCGCGTTTCGACCTGCCGTTCTGCATGCGGCCGGAACAGCCGTCGCCGGTGCTGCGCAATTTCCTGCAGACAGCGGGCACCAACTGATTCTGTGGACCTGCTACGCCTTGTCGCCTTGGAACAGATGCGCAACGGCATAGTCGATGAACACCCGCAGGCGTGCGCTGGGATGGCGCCCACCGGGCCATAGCAACGAGAACTGCCCCTGGTGCGTGGGCAGTGCTGGCAGTACCCGCTGCAGGTGGCCATCGGCCAGCGCGTCGGCTGCGAGGAAGTCAGGCATCCAGGCCAGGCCCATGCAACCGATCGCAGCGGCCAGCACGGCCTCCATGTTGTTGCAGGTCATCGCGGTGGGAAGGCGCGCTCCAGCATCGCCTTCGATGCCCGGCAGCTGCCACGGGTGCAGCTTTCCGGTGGTGGGGTAACGGAAGCGCAGCGCGGTATGCAGGCGCAGCTCGCTCACATCACCGGGCGTGCCGTGCGCCTGCAGATAGCCCGGCGCCGCACAGAGGATGAAACGGAAGCCGCCCAGCCGCCGTGCGGTCAGGCTGGAATCGGCCAGTTCACCGCTGCGTATCACCGCGTCGAGGCCTTCGCTGACCACGTCGACGATGCGGTCGTTGAAGTCCAGTTCCAGCTGCACCTGCGGATAGCGTTGCTGGAAGCCGGGCAGCACCGGCAGCAGGAAGCGGTACCCGATGGTGGGCAGGCCGATGCGCAGCAGCCCGCTGGGGGCATGCTGTCGCTGCGCCAGGTCCGCCTGTGCTTCGGAAAGCTCGTCCAGTGCACGCCGACAGCGCTGCAGCAGCAGTTCGCCTTCGTCGGTGAGATGCACGCGGCGGGTGGTGCGTTGGAACAGCCGGGTGCCGAGCTCCTGTTCAAGGCGGGCGATGCGCTTGCCGACCGCCGACGCGGACAGGCCAAGTGCACGCGCAGCACCCACGATGCTGCCGGCCTCCGCGGTGCGGACGAAGGCGAGCAGGGCAGAAATGGAGTCCATGCGGGGCATGATTACGGAACATTGAGACGCAATCAATGTCCATCGAGCCTGTTTTTCAGGAATAGCGGCCTGTCCATCATCAATGCCCCTGATGGATGGAGGCCCGCATGGCCCCGGTTTCGATGCTCCCTGTACCTGTCCAGACGCAGCAGCGCTGGACCCTGCTTGCCGTCTGCCTGGCCGCACTGGCGTTGCCGTTGTCCTTCTCTGCCGGTGCCGTCGCGGTGCCCGCGCTGGCCCGTTCCGTGGCGTCGTCGCCGAGCGTGCTGGCCTGGGTGACCAACGCCTTCATGCTCACCTTCGGCAGCCTGCTGCTCGCTGCCGGTGGCCTGGCCGACCGCTATGGCCGGCGGCGGTTGTTCCTGCTGGGCACAGCAGGCTTCACCGTCGCCACGATCGTCGTCTGCCTCGCGCCCACGCTGCTGTGGCTGGATCTGGCGCGTGGGTTGCAGGGCGTTGCCGCCGCAGCGGCGTTGGCGTCCGGCACGGCTGCGCTCGCGCATGCCTGGCAGGGGCCGATGCGTGGCCGTGTGTTCGCCCTGCTGGGCGCCACATTCGGTGCGGGGTTGGCGCTGGGGCCGCTGCTTGCGGGTCTGCTGCTGCAGGCATTGGGATGGCGCAGTGTGTTCGCCGTCGGCGGCGTGCTGACATTGGCCGCCTTCGTACTGGGCGCGCGTGTGTTGCTCGAAAGCCACGGTGAACGCGGGCGGCTGGATGTCGGCGGCATGCTGGGCTTCAGCCTGATGCTGGCAGCGTTGACCCTGGCCCTGCTGTGGCTGGGCGAGTTCGGCCTGCATGCCGTGCGCGTGCAACTGGCGCTGTTGGCGACGCTGCTGTTGGGCGCAGCGTTCATCTGCATCGAACGACTGCACCGCTCACCCCTGCTGGACCTCTCGTTGTTCTCGCAACCGGCGTTCCTCGGTGTCCAGCTGCTGCCGGTCGCAACCTGCTTCGGCTACGTGGTGCTGCTGGTGGTATTGCCGCTTCAGTTGATGGGCGTGCACGGCCAGAGCGCGACCCTGGTGGGGCTGCAGATGCTGGCCCTGTCCGCGCCGATGCTGGTGCTGCCGATGCTGGCTGCGCGCTGGGCGGAGCGCGTTGGAAGTGCGCGGCTGTGCACGCTGGGACTGCTGGTCTGTGCCTCTGGCCTGTACCTGTTGTCGCGCCATGCATCGCAGCCGTCGCCTTCGCAGTGGGTGCCGTGGCTGATGCTGGTCGGTGCAGGGACGGCCTTGCCATGGGGGCTGATGGATGGGCTGTCAGTGAGCGTGGTGCCGGTACAGCGTGCGGGCATGGCCGCCGGCATCTTCGGGACCGTGCGTGTAGCCGGTGAAGGCATCGCATTGGCCGCAGTCACTGCCTTGCTCGCGCTGCTGATCGGCCATCAGCTGCAGGGCGCGTCGCCGGCATCGCTGGCGCGTGCCGGTGCCTATCTGGCCACCGGGGCGCGGGAACAGGCGCAGGCACTGCTACCGGCGATGAGCCGCATGCAGCTGCAGCACGCCAGTAGCGAGGCGCTGGCAACACTGCTGCGTGTACTGGCGCTGCTGACCGCCGCATGTGCTGCGTTGTTGCACCTGTTGCTGCGGAAACGTAAAGACGCGTTGGTCGGGCGTACTGCGTAGCAGGCTCATCGCCCGCCTTCGCCGTCATCCCGTTGTCGTGTCCCGCTCACGCTGCCTATGCCCACCCGGGCCTAGGCTTGGTCGTCCCCGTCCCCCACGGAGACCTGCCATGTGGCTGCTCGATCATCTCTGGCCTGGCCGTCGACCGCTTCCTCCCCCGGCCGCGGATGCGCCACCGGCACCGCCGCGCCGGCCCTGGCTGAAACGCCCGGCGCGGGCCGGGCGCAGCGGCATGGCGCCCTGGCAGAAGGTGGCCACGCCGCCGCGGCGCACGCGCCACTAGCCGGTGCGGTCTGATGGGTGGTTGACCCCATCGCTGACCGGGATCACCCCCAACGCGAACGGGTCGATGCCCTCCAGGCAGGCCACGTTGTAGCCGTACTGGTCGGGGTTGGAGCGGCGCCGGTGATGGGTGTAGATGCCGCACACGCCACAGAAGTAGTGCTCGGCCACATGGGTGTTGAACTGGTACATCTGCAGGTGGTTCTGCCCGCGCAGCACCTGCAGGCCCTGGCGGGGGACGCTGGCGGCGATGGCGCCCCGGCGCCGGCACATCGAGCAGTCGCAGCGGCGGGGATCGACGATGCCGTCCGGCAGGTCCAGCAGCAGCTCGACGGTGCCGCAGTGGCAGGTTGCGCGGTGCTGGGGTTGGACCGGAACGCCGGCCACGGAAGTGATGCCCATCATTGCTCCTGTGTGATCCGTCTGGCCGCGGGGGCCGCCGCAGACGGTGCGCCGATGTGCCTGAACGGGCCGTAGATGCCACGGTGAACCCGCTTGTGGCTAACTATGCGGCTTCAGGACCGCGACAGGATGCCAGTGAAAGCCGCAGGACGATGGATGACAGGAAGTGCCATGGCGCTGCTGGCGCTGTGGGTGACCGGGCTGCTGGCCTATCAGTTGCCGGGGCCGGGCTGGCTGGCTACCGGCGTCGCCGGGCTGTGGCTGCTGGTAGCGCTGTGGGTGTCGTGGCGGGTCGCGCGGGGCCGTGCCTCGCGCCGCCTGGGCCTGGCGTTCGGGGCATCGCTGGCGCTGGCCGGCCTGTGGTGGCTGCTGCTGACCCCGCGCCAGGACCGCGTGTGGGCCGATGACGTGGCCCAGCGCCTGCACGTGGTGTCTTTCGATGGCCGCCACGTCGTGCTGGACAACGTGCGTGATTTCACCTGGCGCAGCGAAACCGACTACGACGCCCGCTGGGTGCGCCGCGAGTACGACCTGGACCAGTTGCGCTCGGCCGATCTGGTGCTGTCGTACTGGATGGGCCCGGCCATCGCCCACACCCTGATCTCGTTTGGTTTCGAGGACGGTCGCCACGTGGTGTTCTCGCTGGAGATCCGCAAGGAGCGCGGTGAATCGTTCTCGGCGCTGGGTGGCTTCTTCCGCAAGTTCGAGATGACCCTGGTAGCTTCGGAGGAGACCGACATCATCCGCACCCGCACCAACGCGCGCGGCGAGGACGTCTATCTCTACCGCCTGCATGGCATGGACCGTGCGCAGCTGAAGGAGCTGTTCGCAGCGTACATCGCGCAGGCACGCGAACTGGATGCCAAGCCCGGCTTCTACAACACGCTGACCAGCAACTGCACCACCATCGTCTTCGACCTGGCCCGGCACATCGCACCGCGCCTGCCGCTGGATTACCGCCTGCTGCTGTCCGGTTACCTGGCCGAGTACGCGCAGGAGGTCGGCGCGCTCGCTCCAGGTGTGCCGTACGCCGAGCTGCATGACAAGGGCCGCATCACCCAGCGTGCGCTGGACCTGGGCAGCGGCGACCACTTCTCCACCGTAATCCGCCAGGGCGTGCCCGGCACCGAGCAGGACCCGCAGCAATGACCCGATTCCTCCCACGCCGCTGGCAGCGCCTGCTGCCGGTGTTGTTCGCTGCCTTCCTGCTGCTGGGTAGCAGCGGTTGCGCGATGGTTACCGTCAAGCAGGTCAAGTCCAGCGATTCGCTGGTCAACAAGCGTGCCGACGTGCTCAACACGGGCAAGCTCAGCCCGGCCGCGCGCGAGACGCTCAGCGCGGCAGGCCTGGACGAGTCGCAGTGCGAAAAGGACTTCCTGGTCTGCCGCAGCACGCTGCTGATGACCGACGACCTCAATGTCGAGCAGCGGTTGTCGGCGCTGTCCGAACTGTGGGTGAAGGCCGCGCTGGCGATGACGCCGAAGAAGACGGCTGCCGGCGATCCGCCGATGAGCGATGCGGCGTTGGATGCCTGGCTGGAAGCGGCGCGCTATGCCTATGCCTACCTGTTCTACAGCGGCCGCTCACCGTCCGACCGTGCCTTCGAGGACCGCCAGACGCAGGTGCGCGACTATTACAACTACGCGGCCGAGAAGGCGGCAGTGGTGCTGTTCGTGCGCGCACGCGCCGCTGCGCTGGCCGGCGAGGACTACACGAAGCCGCTCACGGTCGGCAGCTGGTCGCTGGCCTCCAACTACCAGCAGCTGAACCTGAAGAGCATTCCCGCGCAGCTGGTGCCGGCCGGCACGGTCAGCTTCGTCGGCCTGCGCAGTACCTATCGCCGCGATGGCTTCGGTGCCGAGCTGGTGATGGTGATGGACCCGCCGAAGCTGGTTGCACCGGTGATCGCACCCGAGGGCCCCAAGGCCGAGACACCGCAGGAGGATGAGGACGACGCACGCCGTGGCCGCCGTCATCGCCATGACGATTCGGTGCCCGAGTTCAGCGAGATGTCTTCGATCAACGTCACCGCACTGCTGCGCTTCGAGGGCAGCAACCTGGACGATGTGATGCGCACGCGCCGGGTCGAGCTGGACGCTTATTCGCCCGAAGCCACCGAGCGCATCACCCTGCATGGCGAGCAGGTGCCGCTGGCCGGCAACTTCACCGCCGCCTATGGCCTGTGGCTGGCGCAGAGCGGTTTCGCCCGGCAATCGCTGCGCACCCTGTTCGGCATGAGCGAGGGCATCGGCGAACCGCACATCTACCTGATGCAGCCGTGGGACCCGAATCGTCGCATCATCTTCATGCTGCACGGCCTGGCCAGCAGCCCGGAAGCCTGGGTGAACCTGGCCAACGAGATCATGGGCGACCCCGAGCTGCGCCAGCAGTTCCAGGTGTGGCAGGTCTACTACCCGACCAATGCGCCGATCGCGTTGAACCGCTACGAGATCGCCAATGCATTCAACGACACGCTGAAGCACTTCGATCCCAACGGCAGCACGCGTGCATCGAAGGACATGGTCTACATCGGCCACAGCATGGGCGGCGTGTTGGCGCGCCTGCTGGTCAGTGACTCGGGCGACGTACTGTGGAATGACCTGCTGGCCAACTACGACCTGAAGGGCGAGCGCCTGAAGCGGGTGCAGAACAAGCTGGGGCCGTTGCTGCATTTCAAGGCGCAGCCGAACGTGGAACGCGCGATCTTCATCGCCGCGCCGCACCAGGGCACCGACATTGCCGGCAACAAGGTCGGGCGCCTGATCGGTCGCCTGGTACGCCTGCCGCTGACCATCCTCGGCAAATTCGAGGATGTGTTCCTGGCACTGGCGCAGGCCGAACAGCAGGTCGATGGCACGGCCAAGCCGAAGATTCCGAACAGCATCGACAACCTCAAGGCCAGCGATCCGTTCGTGAAGGCCGCCGCACAGCTGCCGATCGAAGCGGGCCTGAAGTACCACTCGATCATCGCCCAGCGCAAACCGGAACTGCCGGTGGACAAATCCGATGACGGGCTGGTGCCGTACTGGAGTGCGCACCTGCCGGGTGCATTGTCCGAGAAGGTGATCATCTCCGGCCACAGCGTGCAGGAGACCCCGCAGGCGGTGCTGGAAGTGCGGCGCATCCTGCATCGGGACATCGATGATGTGGGGGCCGGTACGCGGTAATGCCGGCCCCTGGCCGTCATCATCTGGACATTCCAGCGTTCGTGAGGTTGCCGGCCAGCGGCCGGCACTACCGCGATGCGCGGCGGCGCTACACCCGTCGCGCGATCACCGTGGCCAACAGCGCAAGGCCGAAGGTGATGGCCAGGCACAGCAGGTAGCCGGTGTGCGGGGTGCTTTCCACGAACAACGCGAACAATGCGCCGGAGACCGCCAGCGCGGTGGTCACCGACAGGGCCTCGCTCAGCTGCAGTGCCGAGGTGTTGGCACCTTGCTCCCGCGGCGCCGACAACGACAGCGTCAACACCGACAGGCTGGCGTAGATCATGCCCATACCGAAGCCGGTCACGGCCCAGCCGAGCAGCGACACCGGCAGTGGCACTACGTTGAACAGCACGGCCAGCGTGGCGGCGATGCCGACCGTCATCATCATCGTGCCGGCGCGCAGCAGCTGCTGGCGTGACCAGCCACGCTGCTGGTGGCCCTGCAGCCACGAGCCGGCGAACCAGCCCAGCGCACCGAGGCTGAGCACTGCGCCGGCCCAGCTGGGCGAGAGCCCGCGTTCGCGCTGTAGCAGCAGGGGCAGATAGGCCTCGCAGGCGAAGAACGCCGCCGCAGCGATGCCGCGCAGTGCGATCACGCTGGGCAGGCCACGGCGCAGGATCAGGGTTCCGGCCGGCAGCAGCCGATGCACACAGAGCAACAGCGCCAGCATCGCCACACCGATGCAGAGCAGGGCAGGCAGGCCCTGTTGCTGACCGCCGAAGTACAGCAGCAACGCGGCCAGCGAGGCACCACTGGCCCAGCGCACCACGTTGCCACGCCCATCGTCGGCGGTGCTGGCGGGACTGGGCTGCATGCGTGCCAGCGCGGGGCGCAGCAGCAGTGCCGCCGGTATCGCCAGCAGTGGTACCGCCAGGAACACCCAGCGCCAGCCGAGATGCTGCACGATCAGCCCGCTCAACGCCGGGCCGACCATCGAAGGCACCACCCAACCGGCCGAGAACGCGGCGAACACCTTCGGTCGCAGGTGTTCGGGGTAGCTGCGGCCAACCATCACGTACAGCGAGACCGAAATCGCGCCCGCGCCCAGGCCCTGCATCAGGCGCCCGGCCACCAGCATGCCCATGCGCGTCGCAAAGCCGGCCAGCAGCAGGCCCAGCACGAAGCAGCCGAGGTCGTGCCAGAGTGGCCGCGCAGGGCCGTGGCGATCGGCCCAGCGACCGGCCAGGGTCATGCCGATCACACTGGTGGCCAGGGTGCCGCCAAAAGCCAGCGCGTACAGGCGCAGGCCATCGAGTGCTTCGGCCACGGTGGGCATCGCGGCCGCGACGGCCAGTGCTTCGAAGGCGTGCAGCGCGACCAGCGCGACCATGCCGATGGTCGTGGCGCGGTAACGCGCGGACAGGATCGACGTTTCAGCCGGCAGGCCGGTGTCAGTGGGAGAGAGGGTCGGGGTCATACAGGTCAGATACGGGCCGCGCTTGTCAACTGGCGGCGAAGATAGCAGCATGCCACCTCAACTGTAGTTGAGGTCAAGCAATGGCATCCCAGGAACTCAGCGTTGGCGAGGTCTCCCAGCGCAGTGGCGTGGCCGTTTCCGCGCTGCATTTCTACGAGCGCAAGGGGCTGATCAGCAGTCTGCGCACCTCGGGCAACCAACGCCGTTACAGCCGCGACGTGCTGCGCCGGCTGGCGGTGATCCGCGTGGCGCAGCGGGTGGGCATGCCACTGGAAGCGGTCGGCCGCGCCTTCGAGAGCCTGCCTGAAGGCCGCGCGCCGACCAAGGCCGACTGGGCCAAGCTGTCCGCGCGCTGGCGCACCGAGCTGGAAGAGCGCATCCACATGCTGCAGCTGCTGCGCGATGAACTGACCGGCTGCATCGGCTGTGGCTGCCTGTCGCTGCAGCATTGCCGCCTGGCCAACCCCGGCGATGTGCTTGGCGAACGCGGCGACGGCCCGATGCGCTGGGAATGACCCGCGAAAAGGGGACGGAGGGGATTATGTCGTTTGTGCATTGACGACTTGATCCCCTCCGTCCCTTTTTTCTTACCAGACCGTGATCGTCTCGCCGCTCTGGATGCCTTCCACTGCACGCTTGAAGGCCAGCGCCGCGCGCTGCGCGCTCACCGCTTCAAAGCCCGGGAAGTAGGGTCCGTAGGCCGCCATCGATTCGATCAGCACGTTCGGGCTGACCACGTTGATGCGCAGGCCACGCGGCAGCAGTTCCAACGCGGCGGCACGCACGAAGCCTTCCAGCGCGGCATTCACCGAGGTGGCGTTGACGCCATCGCGGATCGGCTGTGCACTGACGATGCCGCTGGTCAGGGTGATCGAGCCGCCGGCGTTGAGATGGTGCTGCGCCGCCAGTGCCAGCCGCACCTGGCCCAGCAGCTTGTCCTGCAGGCCGAGGTTGAACTGCGCCGGCGTCATGTCCTGCAGCGGACCGAAGTGCAGCTTGCCGGCGGTGGAAATCACCGCATCAACCGGGCCGGTACGCGAGAACAGTTCGGCGACGCTGGCGTCGTCGGTCAGGTCCACGCGCAGTTCGCCACTGTTGCGGCCGGCGGCGAGAATCTGATGCTGTTGGCCGAGCTGGCGGGCGACTGCCTGGCCGAGGGTGCCGCTGGCACCAACGAGGAGGATCTTCATGGCCGTTCCTTGCGTGAGGGAGTGAACGCAGTCTGCGCCGTCACAGCGGGGTTAGGTAAGCGGCGTATGCTTTGCAGATTCCTAACTCCGGATTAGCAATGGATACCCTTCGCTGCATGCAGGCTTTCGTCGCGGTAGCCGAGTGCGGCAGCTTTGCAGGGGCCGCTGAACAGCTGCAGGTCTCGGCGGTGATGGTCGGCAAGTACATCCAGCAGCTGGAGGCGCACCTGGGCACCGGGTTGCTGCAACGGAACACCCGCCGCCAGCGCCTGACCGAAGCCGGCAGCGCCTACCTGGCCGGGTGCCGGCAGGTGCTGGAGCAGGTGCAGCAGGCCGAGGCCGACGTGGCTGGACTGCAGGTGCAACCGCGCGGGCTGCTGCGGGTCAGCGCACCCACCACCTGGGGCAGCTGCGTGCTGGCGCCACAGCTCGCCGGCCTGCTGCGCGCGCAGCCGCAGCTGAACGTCGAACTGGATCTGAGCAACCGCCGTGTGGATCTGATCGAGGACGGCTTCGACGTGGCGATCCGGGTCGGGCCGCTGCCGTCGCAGGAGGTGGTGGCGCGGCCGCTGCCACCGTATGCGATGAGCCTGTGCGCGGCGCCGTCCTACCTGCGCCGGCGCGGCACGCCGCGTACGCCCGCCGATCTGGAAGGGCATGACTGCCTGAGCCATCTGGCCTGGCGCGGTGGCCACGGCTGGCAGCTGGCCAACGGTGAACAGGTGGACTGGGAAGCGCGCCTGACCTGCAATGATGGTGTTGCACTGCGCGAAGCCGCCGTGGCCGGAGCCGGGCTGGTGCTGCAGCCGACCGCACTGCTGGCCGGGGAGATTGCAGCCGGGCGGTTGAAGCCGCTGCTGCGCGACTACCTGCCCGAACCGCGGCCGATGCACCTGATCTACCTGCCCGACCGCAGACCGCGCCCGCGGTTGCAGTGCTTCGTCGATTTCGTCATGACGACGTTGGGGCAATGAGCATCCACGCCATGCGTGGATGATGGTGGGTGCCGACCGTTGGTCGGCACACATCGGGGGCAATCATTCACCGCAGACAGCAGAGCACCGTGCATTCCAGCGGCGACAGGTATCAATAGATCCACGCCATGCGTGGATGATGGTAGGTGCCGACCATTGGTCGGCACACATCGGGGTCAATCATTCACCGCAGACAGTTCCTGCCCACGCACCTGCGCAGCGCGCAGTGCCGTATCCACCAGAGCCTCGAAGCCACCGGCCTGGAAGCTCTCGATCGCGGCCTGGGTGGTGCCGTTGGGCGAGGTCACGCGGCGGCGCAGTTCCGCCGGGCTTTCACCAGCCTCATCCAGCATGCGCGAGGCACCCAGCAGGGTCTGCACCACCAGCGTGCGCGCGGCGTCGGCCGGCAGGCCCTGGGCAATACCCGCCGCTTCCATCGCTTCGGCCAGCAGGAACACATAGGCCGGGCCGCTGCCGGAAACGGCAGTCACTGAATCCATCAGCCCCTCGCTGTCGATCCACACCGTGCGCCCGGCACTGGCCAGCACCTGCTCGGCCCGCGCGTGCTGCTGCATGTCCACCGACGGTGTGGCGAACAGGCCGGTCACACCTGCGCCGAGCAGGGCAGGGGTGTTCGGCATCGCGCGCACCACTGCCAGGTCGCCCCCCAGCCAACGCTGCAGCTGCGCACTGGTGATGCCGGCGGCAATCGACACCACCAGCGGTCGGCTCGCCTGTGCCAGCGCCTGCAGAGACTGGCAGACTTCGCGCAGCACCTGCGGCTTCACCGCCAGCAGCCAGGTGCCACCCTGCGCGGCGGCATCGCTCGCGTTGTCATGCACCTGCACGCCGAAGTCGGCGGCCAGCGCCTGGCGCAGTTCGGCCACCGGTTCGGCGACGTGGATGTGCGCGGCCGGCACGCCCTGGCGGATCAGGCCGGCGATCAGGCTGCGCGCCATGTTGCCGCCGCCGATGAAGGTGATGGAATCAGCTGCCATGGAAATCTCCTTGAAAAATCAGGCCGGGCGCGGGCGCGCGCCGAACAGGGCGGTGCCGATGCGCACCAGGGTGGCGCCCTCGGCGATGGCTTCGGCGTAGTCGCTGCTCATGCCCATCGACAGCGTGTCGATCTGCGCGTGCTGGGCAGCCAGCGACTGGAAAAGTGTGCGCATGCGCACGAATGCATCCCGACGGCGCTCGGCTTCGGGCCATGGCGCGGGAATCGCCATCAGTCCGCGCAGGCGCAGGGTGGGTTCGGCGGCAATCGCTGCGGCCAGTGCATCCACTTCTTCCGGTGCACAGCCATGCTTGCTGGATTCGTCGTCGATGTTGACCTGGATCAGCACGTTCAGCGGGCCTCGCGCGGCCGGGCGATGGCGTGCCAGCGCGGTCACCAGCTTGGGGCGGTCCACGCTCTGCACCCAGTCGAAATGGCTGGCCACGGCCTCGGCCTTGTTCGACTGCAGGTGGCCGATCAGGTGCCATTCCAGCGCCAGGTGCTGCAGCGCCTGCATCTTGGCCAGTGCTTCCTGCACGTAGTTCTCGCCGAAGGCGTGCTGGCCCTGCGCGGCCAGCGCGGCCACGGCCTCGGCCGGCTGGGTCTTGGACACCGCCAGCAGGCGTGGGTCGGGCCTGCCAGCGGCCTCGGCGGCGGCATGCAGGTTGCTCAGGATCTGGGGCAGGGAAGTGGCCACGTAACGCGTTCCGTTGAATCAGGAGGCTATACTGCCGCCCGGGGAAAGATCCTTCCAGTCGAAGCCGTTATTGGGGAGTAGCCGCTCATGGATATCGCCGAACTGCTGGCGTTTTCCGTAAAGAACAAAGCGTCCGACCTGCACCTGTCCGCAGGCCTGCCGCCGATGATCCGCGTCGACGGCGACGTTCGCCGGATCAACATCCCAGCCCTGGACCACAAGCAGGTCCATGCGCTGGTGTACGACATCATGTCCGACAAGCAGCGCCGCGATTACGAGGAATTCCTCGAAGTGGACTTCTCCTTCGAGATTCCATCGCTGGCGCGCTTCCGAGTGAACGCGTTCAACCAGAACCGCGGTGCCGGTGCGGTGTTCCGTACCATTCCGTCCGAGGTGCTCACCCTCGAGGACCTGGCCTGCCCGCCGCTGTTCCGCGAAGTGATCCAGCAGCCGCAGGGCCTGATCCTGGTGACCGGCCCGACCGGTTCGGGCAAGTCGACCACGCTGGCGGCGATGATCGACTACATCAACAAGAACGAATACGGCCACATCCTCACCGTCGAGGATCCGATCGAATTCGTGCATACCTCGCAGAAGTGCCTGATCAACCAGCGCGAAGTGCACCGCGACACGCATGGCTTCAATGAAGCACTGCGCTCGGCGCTGCGTGAGGACCCGGACATCATCCTGGTGGGCGAACTTCGTGACCTGGAAACCATCCGCCTGGCACTGACCGCGGCGGAAACCGGCCACCTGGTGTTCGGCACCCTGCACACCAGCTCGGCGGCCAAGACCATCGACCGCATCATCGACGTGTTCCCGGCCGGCGAAAAGCCGATGGTGCGCTCGATGCTGTCCGAGTCGTTGCGCGCGGTCATTTCGCAGGCGCTGCTGAAGAAGGTTGGCGGCGGTCGTACCGCAGCGTGGGAAATCATGGTCGGCACCCCGGCCATCCGCAACCTGATCCGCGAGGACAAGGTGGCGCAGATGTACTCGGCCATCCAGACTGGCCAGCAGTACGGCATGATGACCCTGGACCAGCACCTGCAGGACCTGGTCAAGCGCAGCCTGATCACCCGAAACCAGGCCCGTGAGTACGCCAAGGACAAGCGCCTGTTCGAGTAAGGCGGGGCAGTAACGGGGCAGCGTGCACCAGTGCGCCGCTGTTCCCGTGTTGTTTCCTCCACCGACCGTTACCTGGTAAACCGCTTTCCGGGAGCCTGCCGTGAACACCACCGCGACCACCATCGATTTCACTTCGTTCCTCAAGCTGATGGCGCACCAGCGCGCCTCGGACCTGTTCATCACTGCGGGCATGCCGCCGGCGATGAAGGTCAACGGCAAGATCTCGCCGATCACGCAGACCCCGCTCACGCCGCAGCAGAGCCGCGACCTGGTCCTCAACGTGATGACCCCGGCGCAGCGCGAGGAATTCGAGAAGACCCACGAATGCAACTTCGCCATCGGCCTGTCCGGTGTCGGCCGCTTCCGCGTCAGCTGCTTCTACCAGCGCAACCAGGTCGGCATGGTGCTGCGTCGCATCGAGACGCGCATTCCGACGGTGGAAGAACTGAGCCTGCCGCCGATCATCAAGACGCTGGCGATGACCAAGCGCGGCATCATCCTGTTCGTCGGCGCCACCGGCACCGGTAAATCGACGTCGCTGGCAGCGATGATCGGTTACCGCAACCAGAACTCGACCGGCCACATCATCACCATCGAAGATCCGATCGAGTTCGTGCACAAGCACGAGGGCTGCATCATCACCCAGCGCGAAGTCGGCATCGATACCGACAGCTGGGAAGCCGCGCTGAAGAACACCCTGCGCCAGGCGCCGGACGTGATCATGATCGGTGAGGTGCGTACCCGCGAAGGCATGGACCACGCCATCGCGTTCGCCGAAACCGGCCACCTGGTGCTGTGCACCCTGCATGCCAACAACGCCAACCAGGCGATGGACCGCATCGTCAATTTCTTCCCGGAAGACCGCCGCAACCAGCTGCTGATGGACCTGTCGCTGAATCTCAAGGGCGTGGTCGCGCAGCAGCTGGTGCCGTCGCCCGATGGCCGCTCGCGCAAGGTGGCGATGGAGATCCTGCTGGGCACGCCGCTGGTGCAGGACTACATCCGCGACGGCGAGATCCACAAGCTGAAGGAAGTGATGAAGGACTCGGTCCAGCTGGGCATGAAGACCTTCGACCAGAGCCTGTTCGAGCTGTACCAGGCCGGCGAGATCAGCTACGAGGACGCGCTGCGTTACGCCGATTCGCAGAACGAAGTGCGCCTGCGCATCAAGCTCAGCCAGGGCGGCGACGCACGCACGCTGTCACAGGGCCTGGATGGCGTGGAGATCTCCGAGATCCGGTGACCTGCAGATCTGTAGAGTCGACTGTCAGTCGACTCTCGCGCGCAGCGCGGGATTTTCCCGGCCGGTGAAAGAGCAGTCGACTAACAGTCGACTCTACCGGGCGCGTTGGCGATTGATGAATTCCAGTCATGACCAACTGCAACGCTGCCCATTCAATCGGCAGCCCCTGCAGGCGTATCGTCAGCGTTCCCCCTCTGGAGCACGACGATGCAGACACGTGAACTCGGCCGCAGCGGCCTGAAGGTTTCCGCCCTGGGCCTGGGTTGCATGGGCCTGACCCATGCCTATGGCCAGCCGGTCGAGCGCAGCCAGGGCATCGCCCTGCTGCACGCGGCCGTTGAACGCGGCGTGACCTTCTTCGACACCGCCGAAGTGTACGGCCCGTACACCAATGAAGACCTGCTCGGCGAGGCCCTGGCGCCTTACCGCGACAAGCTGGTGATCGCCACCAAGTTCGGCTTCAGGGATGCGCGCACCGATACCGGCCTGGACAGCCGCCCCGAGAACATCCGCGCCGTGGCCGAAGCCAGTCTCAAGCGCCTGCGCACCGACCATATCGACCTGTTCTACCAGCACCGTGTCGACCCGAACGTGCCGATCGAGGACGTGGCCGGCACCGTGCGCGACCTGATCGCCGAGGGCAAGGTCGGCCACTTCGGCCTGTCCGAGGCCAGCGCCACCACCGTGCGCCGTGCGCACGCGGTGCAGCCGGTCACCGCCGTGCAGAGCGAGTACTCGCTGTGGTGGCGCGAACCGGAGCGCGAACTGCTGCCGACCCTGCAGGAGCTGGGTATCGGCTTCGTGCCATTCAGTCCGCTTGGCCGCGGCTTCCTCACCGGCACGATCAACGCCGACACCACCTTCGACGCCAACGATTTCCGCAACAGCGTGCCGCGTTTCGAAGTGGAGGCGCGCCGCGCCAACCAGGCGCTGGTGGATCGCATCAGTACGATCGCGGCAGCACGCGGCGCGACGCCGGCGCAGGTGGCGCTGGCCTGGCTGCTGGCACAGGCGCCGTGGATCGTGCCGATTCCGGGCACCACCAAGATCCACCGCCTGGAAGAGAACCTGGGCGCGGCTGACCTGCAGCTGGCGCCGGAAGAACTGCAGCGCATCGCGCAGGCGCTGGATGAAGTGTCGATCGTCGGTGAGCGCTACAACGCCCAGCGTGCGGCGCAAGCCAAGGGCTGATCACCGGGTGCGGACCGAGGTGGGTGCGGACCGTTGGTCCGCACACCTCATCCAGCCATCGGCCCGCGCAGCGCATCCAGCACCGTGCGCATCGCCACCGTGACGTGGCGGCGCGACGGGTAGTACGCGTAGTAGCCATCGAAGTGCGGGCACCAGTCGTCCAGCACCGACTGCAGGCGGCCATCGTCCAGCATCGGCTGCACCTGGTCTTCCGGCAGCCAGGCCAGCCCGCTGCCGGCCAGCGCGGCAGCACGGGTCATGCCCATGGTGTTGAAGGTCCACTGGCCGCTCACGCGCACGCTCAGTTCGTTGCCGTCCTGGCCGAAATCCCACGGCATCAGCCCGCCATGCGTGGGCAGGCGCAGGGTCACGCAGTTGTGGTCTGCCAGCTCGTCCGGATGGCGTGGGACCACGTGCTGGCGGAAGTAGCTGGGTGCACCGACCACGCGCATGCGCAGCGGCAGGCTGATCGGCACGGCGACCATGTCGCGCGCCAGGCGTTCGCCGAGGCGGATGCCGATGTCGTAGCGCTCGGCCACGATGTCGGCCAGCCCGTAGTCGGCGGTCAGTTCCACCTTGAGGTCCGGATACTGCTGCAGCAGCGGCGCCAGCCGTGGCCACGCGATGTACTCGGCGGCATGGCCGGTGGCATTGATGCGGATGGTGCCGGCCGGGCGTTCACGGTATTCGGCCAGCGCGGCCAGTCCGTCCTCGATCTCGGCCAGGCGCGGGCCCAGGGTGTCGAGCAGGCGGGCACCGGCTTCGGTGGTGGACACGCTGCGGGTGGTGCGGGTCAGCAGGCGCACGCCCAGGCGCTGTTCCAGGCCGCGCATGGCATGGCTGAGCGCGGACTGGGACACGCCCAGCTGGGCGGCGGCCTTGGTGAAGCTGCCCTCGCGGGCAACGTGGACGAAGGCCTGCAGGTCGTTGAGGTTTTCGCGGGGCATGACGGGATGATACGGCTCCCGGATTGAACGGACCTGTCGATTTCCGGCTCCCCTGTTCGTCGTACCGGTACATCCAACGCAAGGAGCTTCCGCATGAGCACTGAAAAGCCCAAGGGCCCGGCTTCGTACTTCCCCTCCATCGAGAAGACCTACGGGCAGCCGGTGGCGCACTGGTTCGGGCTGCTGGCCGGGAAGAAGGGCCTGAAACACATGGAACTGGTCAGCTTCCTGAAAAGTGAGCATGGGCTGGGCCATGGCCATGCCAATGCGCTGGTGGCGCACCATCTGGCCGGCAAGGGCTGAGCAGCGGCGGGCCGGAGATCGGGCGGGGCGCATTCAGCTGAACGATTTCATCTGCAACTGTCATGCAGATCGTGTCTAATACCGCTCCCCACCTGCTGTTCCCCACCCGTATGTCCCTTCCCTCCCATGGCCCCGCGCCGTGCGACGACGCTGACGGCCATCTGGTCACCGCCGGTCCGCTGACCCCGCCGCCCGACAGCGCCGGCACCACCGCCGACGAAAAAGCGCTGCGCCACTCGATCGCCGAGGACGTGCAAGGCATGGTGCTGGCCACGATGGTGGCTTCGCTGGGCCTGGCCATCTTCGCCAAGGGCGGGCTGATGATCGGCGGCATGGCGGGCATGGCGTTCCTGCTGCACTACTCGATGGGCTGGAACTTCGGCCTGGTGTTCGTGCTGGTCAACCTGCCGTTCTACTGGGTGGCGCTGCGGCGCATGGGTTGGGAATTCACCCTGAAGACCTTCGCTGCGGTCACCGCCTGTGGCGTGTTGACCGACCTGCTGCCGCGCTGGATCGACTTCTCGCACATCAACCCGCTGTATTCGGCGATCGTCGGCGGTGCGTTGTCCGGCCTGGGCATCCTGTTCTTCATCCGCCACCGTGCCAGTCTCGGCGGCATCGGCATCCTGGCGGTGTACCTGCAGCGCACCCGTGGCTGGAGCGCGGGCAAGGTGCAGATGTCCTACGACGCCTGCCTGATGGTGGCCGCGTTCTTCGTGTTGTCGCCGTCGAAGGTGCTGTACTCGGCCATCGGCGCGGTGGTGCTCAGCCTGGTGCTGATGTTCAACCACCGCCCCGGCCGCTACATGGGCGTGTGACCGTTCAACGGGGTTGCCGGCCAGCGGCCGGCACTACCGGAACCCACGCGTGGCAAGGCCGGGCCATGCCCGGCGGATATCCATCAGCGGGCGGCGGCCTTCAGCCACGGCGGCGACAGCGTCAGCAGCCGCGCATGCACCGGGCAGTCCTCGGCATGCGCACCGGGCAGGTAGCCCAGGCTCATCAGGAACTCGCCGGTGATCTCGCCGCCGGTGAAGCGGAAGGTCTTCTTGAACAACTTCACCCAGTCGGCCTTGCTGCGCGGGTGGTGCGCATCCAGCCACGACGCGAAGCTGCCGTGGCTGGCCCGCAGCTGCTGGATCACCTGTGCGTTGTGGATCGCCGCCAGCACCTTCAGCCGGTTGCGGATGACGCCCGCGTCCGACAGCAGGCGCTCGATGTCCTGCTCGGCGTACGCCGCCACGCGGTCCACATCGAAGCCGTCATAGGCCGTGCGGAAGCCCTCGCGCTTCTTCAGGATCGTTTCCCAGCTCAGGCCGGCCTGGTTGATCTCCAGCACCAGCCGTTCGAACAGCTCGCGCTCGTCACGCTGCGGAAAGCCGTATTCGTTGGCGTGGTAGTAGTCGTGCACCGGATGGCCCGGGGCGATGAGGCAGTAGCCGCTCATGGGGAAGGCTCGTTGGATTCGGATTCGGGATCGATGGCCAGCGCAGGGTGCCCGCCGATGGACAGCATCGGCCAGCGCGGTGGCACGAGCGTGAGTTTGCCGTCACGCAGGGCCTGGTTGATCGCCTCGGCCTGGCCGCTGACGGTGCCGAACAGCGAACCGGCCCGGCGCCAGTGGGCATCCCTGCCACGTGCGTACAGCACGCAGTCCGGCCCACGGTGGGTGTACAGCTCGCACAGCAGCACTTCGCCAGTGCCATCGCCGTCCAGGTCGCGATGGACGATCAGGCAGTCGCGCTCGCTCTGGGCGCAGGATTCGCCATCGATCGCGCGCGTGGCCAGTGCCTGCCACCAATCGTCCGGTGGCGAGCTGGATCCCTTGGCCAGCTTCAACGCGCGCTGCAGGGCGACGACGTCCTGCGGCCCCTTGTCGAGGCGGTGGCCGTCATCCCAGCGCGAGGTACGTGCCAGCGCGGCAGCGATCACCTGTGGCGCGTTGGCATCGGCGGTGATGGCTGGATCACGCTGCAGCTCGCGCAGCGCCCGCACGCCGCGGTGGCCAAGATCGAAGCGCAGCACGTTGACGTCACTGCTGGTGATCGCGGGCGGGTCCGCACGCAGGCGCGCCAGCTGGCTGGACAGGGTCAGCCGCACCGGGTCCAGCAGCGGCGAGTTGCCCAGCAATGCCAGTGCCAGCACCGCCCAGCACATCCAGCGGTTGACCGGCTCCAGCATCTGCAACCAGCGGCGCTGCCGGCGCAGCACCGCCAGCGCGTAGCCCACGGCATAGCCGGCCACGGCCACTGCGACAAGTACCGCCCAGAACCGGTCCACGGTCCAGCCGTACTGCACCACGCGCAGCCCCAGTGCGTACAGCGCCAGTGCGGCGTAGACCGGCAGCGCCAGCAGGCTGGCTTCAACCAGCCGGCGCAGCAGCAGCGGGTAGGGGGCGCTGTCTTCCCCCTGCTGGTAGACCGCATTGGTGAACGTCACCAGCAGCAGCGACAGCACCAGCAGCAGGCCGGCGGCCGAGCGGGTCTTCCACAACGGTTCCAGCCCGGTAAGCGGCAGGCTCAGCACGAACAATACGGCGATGAACGAGAGCAGCGGCAACAGCCCACGGCAGATCGCGAACAGCACCTGGCGGGTGATCTGGATGGCGCGGTGCTGGGTGCGCCCGATCAGTACGCCGAACCCGGCCAGGCTGCCGGTGGCCAGTGCGATGAACGCGTCCTGCCGGAACAGGTCGCGGAAGACGGTCACGTCGAGCAGCTGGAACAGCGCCGACCACAGCCACAACAGCAGCCAGGTCAGCCCGGTGAACAGTGCCGCCAGGGCCAGGGTCAGACCATTCTGCCAGGCGCGCTCGAACAGCTCGGGGTAACTGGCACGCCAGTGCCCGTGCTGCAGCTGGAACTGCCACCAGGGCAGGACCACGAACACCGCAACGGCCATGCCCAGGGTCAACGGAAGCTGCAACGCGCCCGATTCCAGTGCGGTCTCGCCATTGAGGTTCCAGCCGATCCAGGCGGCCAGCGCCAGCACCACCGTCGAGCCGAGCACGGCCTGCAGCCACAGGCGGCGCTGGCCCAGCTCCACCAGGCTCAGCGCCACCGCGCTGGGAATGGCCAGCACCCAGGCGTACCAGCAGTAGCGCCAGCCGATATCGCGGAACGGCCACGCGTCGGACAGTTCCTGCGCGGCATACAGCATCAGGCCCTGCAGCAGGGCAAGCAGGACGATGGCGCTGCGTGCCGGCAGGGTCAGGGGCGTTGAAGACTGCATCGATGACCTTCCATGGCAAAGCACCATCCTAGCCCATCGCAGTTCGACGCCATCGCGCGACCATCCCGCCCCCAGCAGGTAGAATAGGACCATGCCTGTAACGCCGACCTCCCTTGCCGATCACCTGCTCGTCGCGCTGCCGTCGCTGCTCGACGCGACCTTCGCCCGCAGCGTCGCGCTGATCTGCCAGCACGACGAGAACGGGGCGATGGGCGTGCTGGTCAACCAGCCTTCCGAGTACACGCTGGGTGAAGTGCTTGCACAGATGGACATCACCACCGGTGATGGCGACCTGCAGGCGCGCATGGTGCTCAACGGCGGCCCGGTGCATCCCGAGCGCGGCTTCGTCATCCATGACGACGCGCGGGCGTGGGATTCCAGCCTGACCGTGGGCGACGGCCTGTACCTGACCACCTCGCGCGACATCCTCGAAGCGATGGCGCGCGGCGAAGGCCCGGCCAATGCCGTGGTCACCCTCGGCTGTGCCGGTTGGGGCGCAGGGCAGCTGGAAAGCGAGCTGTCCGAGAACAGCTGGCTGACCGTGCCGGCCGATGCCGAGCTGGTGTTCCAGATGCCGCTGGAGCAGCGCTGGCAGGGTGCGGCCTCGCGCATCGGCGTGGACCTGTTCCGGCTGACCGACTACAGCGGCCATGTCTGAGCCCATCACGCCCGCGCCGGATTCTGCTGCCCCGGCGATCCGCCGTGATGGCACCGTTCTGGGTTTCGATGTCGGCTCGCGACGGATCGGCGTGGCCATCGGCAGTGCCTTCGCCGCGCATGCGCGCGCGGTGGCCGTGGTCGATGTGCACGGCAACGGCCCGGACTGGACCGCGATCGAACGCCTGCTCAAGGAATGGAAGCCCGACGGCCTGGTGGTCGGCGACCCGCTGACCCTGGACGGCCAGGACCAGCCCAACCGCAAGCGCGCGCAGGGCTTCGCCCGCCAGCTGCGGGAGCGCTTCAAGCTGCCGGTGGTGATGATCGACGAGCGTTCCAGCTCGGTCGAGGCCGCACGCCGCTTCGCCGTCGAGCGCGCCGAAGGGCGCAAGCGCCGCCGTGATGCGGCTGCCCTCGATGCCGTCGCCGCAGCGGTGATCATCGATCGCTGGCTGTCGTCGCCGGACGACGCCACCCCCATTCCCTGACTGCCCGACACCGCCATGACCGCCCAGCAAATCGATGCCTCCGGACGCCTGCGCCACCTGCTGACCCTGGAGGGCCTGCCGCGCGAAACGCTGCTGCAGCTGCTCGACCGCGCAGGGCAGATCCGCGATGCCGCAGTGGGCCGCGTCGGCAACAAGCGCCACGTGCTGGCCGGTTCGGCGGTGTGCACGCTGTTCTTCGAACCGTCCACGCGCACCCGCAGTTCGTTCCAGCTGGCCGCGCAGCGGCTGGGGGCGGACGTGCTGAATTTCGACGCCTCGACCTCCTCTACCCGCAAGGGTGAGACCGCCTGCGACACGCTGCGCAACCTGGAAGCGATGGGCGTGCGCGGCTTCGTGGTGCGCCACCCCGATGACGGCGCCGTGGCCGCACTGGCCGATGCGGCAGGCGAGGGCACCGCGCTGATCAATGCCGGTGACGGCCGCAGTTCGCACCCGACCCAGGGCCTGCTGGACATGCTGACCCTGCGCCAGGCCAAGGGCCCGGATTTCTCGAAGCTGAAAGTCGTGATCGTCGGCGACGTGAAGCACTCGCGCGTAGCCCGTACCGACCTGCATGCGCTGCGCACGCTGGGCGTGGGCGAGATCCGCGTGTGTGGCCCGCAGTCGCTGCTGCCGGACGACGAGACCCTGAAGGGCTGCGTGGTCGGCGATGATTTCGACGCGATGCTGGAAGGCGTCGACGCGCTGATGATGCTGCGCCTGCAGCGCGAGCGCATGGAAGAAGGCCTGGTGCCGTCGCTGGAGCAGTACCACGCGCAGTACGGCCTGACCAACGAACGCCTGGTGCGCGCGGGCAAGGATGCCGCGGTGCTGCACCCGGGCCCGATCAACCGCGGCGTGGAAGTGACCGACGAGGTGGCCGACGGCCCGCAGTCGTGGGTGCTGCGCCAGGTCGCCAACGGCGTCGCCGTGCGCATGGCCGTGCTGGAAACCCTGCTGGGCTGACCTGCCCGGGTGGGTGCCGACCGTTGGTCGGCACGGTTGATCTGTCCTTATCCGATCCGGTGGGTGCCGACCGTTGGTCGGCACGGTTGATCTGTCCTTATCCGATCCGGTGGGTGCCGACCGTTGGTCAGCACGGTTGATCTGTCCTTATCCGATCCGGTGGGTGCCGACCGTTGGTCGGCACTGAACCGTCAGTGCGGTGAAGTGCGGGCCTAGCCATTGAATGGTTCCGGGCCTACCTGTACTGACGTGATTGCCCGATAGAACCGGAGTAGCGGCAGGCGCACGCTTGGGCCCATGAGCCGCGCACGCCTACGCCTTGGCCGCCATTCCCTTATCGGACAATCCTACATCCTGACCACCGTCATCCAGGAGCGTCGACGCTACTTCGATGATGCCACTGCGGCACAGGAGGTGATGGATGTGTTCCGTCGCATTGATGCTGAGGGCCTGACGCACTCACTTGCCTATGTGGTCATGCCGGACCACATCCATTGGCTTGTGGAGATCCGTGCGTTCTCGCTGGACTACATCATGCAACGCTTCAAATCGAGCAGTGCATTGCGGATCAACCGCATGCTGGGTAGGACAGGACCATTCTGGCAATCGAGCTATCACGATCACGCCATTCGTTCTGAAGAATCACTGTTTCGCCATGCGATGTACATCGTCGCCAACCCGGTCAGGGCGAACTTGGCGAGCTGCGTGGGAGAGTATCCGTATGCCTGGTGCCGATGGGAGATCGATGAGAGGTACCAGGCAATGGATTACCCCGAAGCGGAGAGGTAGTGCCGACCAACGGTCGGCACCCACCCATACCCAAGCCGACCAACGGTCGGCACCCACCCATACCCAAGCCGACCAACGGTCGGCACCCACCAATACCCAAGCCGACCAACGGTAGGCATCCACCAACAGGTGTTTCCCAGCAGAAGCTGCGCTTCAGCGCTTCTGCGCGAACAGCCATTCCCACATTGCCGGGTCGGCGTAGGTGGCGTCCCAGGCATTGTGGTTGCCTTCCGGGTATTCGGTGTAGCGCACGTCGCGTGCGGCGGCGCGCTGGAATGCGGCATGCAGTCTGCGGTCGTCGTCCGGCGGCACCACGTCATCCAGTGCGCCGTGGAAGATCCAGATCGGCGTGTGCTGCAGGCGCTGGGCAATCACCGCGTACGGGTCCGCTTCGTGCGCGACCTGCTCGACGAACAGGGTCGGGCGTACCGCACGCGGGGCGAGCACCGCGCCGCACACGGGGACGATCGCGGCAAAGCGGCGTGGGTCATCCAATGCGATGTTCCAGCTGCCATAGCCGCCCATCGACATGCCGGTCAGGTATTGCCGCGCCGGGTCGGCGCCGAATTCGGCGATCGTCGCGTCCAGCGCGGCCACTGCCGTACGGTTGTTGCGGCCGCTCCATTCCTCGTGGCCCGGCACCTGTGGGAACACCACCAGGGCGGGGAAATCGGGATGTGCACGCAGGTAAGGCCCCAGTCCGGCGTGGGTCTGCTTGACGCCATCGGCGCCGCGCTCGCCCGAGCCGTGCAGGAACAGGACGACCGGAAGGTGGGTGGGAGCGGCGGCCTGCACGCCGGCCGGAATGAACACCTGGTAGTAAGCCGTTTGCCCGTCTACCTTCACCGCACGTGCTTCGAAGCGGCCACGCGCGTTGTCCGGCAGCGAAGTGCAACCGCTCATCATCAGAAGGGCCAGCAGTGGCAGCCAGCGCGACAGCAAACGGACCATGGGATTTTCCGAAGCGGCGAGATCGCCTGCATCGTAGTCCGCCGACGTCGGCCCGGCATCGTGCGCCGCGTCACTGCGGGCGCGGGAAGCTGGCGATGATCTCCAACTGCTCCTGTGCCTCGGCATTGCCCTCGGCGGCGGCGGCCTGCACCTGCGCAATGTCCGGGTGCAGGACCACCAGCAGTGGGTTCTCGCAGACCGGGCAGTCGTACTCGGTGGCGTCCTCGTCCAGCTCCATCTCCATGGCACGCGAGCTGCCCTTCCATTCGCAGGCCGGGCAGGTGTGCTGGTGGTCGCGCCAGCCGGGCTGGAAGTAGTTTTCGATTGTCGTTGCCATGGGGGGATCCAGTTGGGATCGGGTCAGAGCGCCGCGCAGCGGGGATCCGACCCTCGAGACGGTCAGTGCAGCAGCACCAGGGTGGCCAGGCCGAGGAAGGTGAAGAAGCCCATCGAATCGGTCACGGCGGTCAGGAAGATGCCGCTGGCCAGCGCCGGGTCGAAGCCGAAGCGTTTCAGCGTCAACGGCACCAGCACGCCGGCCAACGCAGCAAACAACAGGTTGCAGGTCAACGCGATGGCGATCACTGCCGACAACCCGGGCGAGTGGAACCAGGCGAGCACGATCAGGCCCAGCACCGAACCCAGCATCACGCCGTTCAACAGCGCGACCCGTACTTCCTTCCACAGCAGGGTGCGGGCGTTGGAGGCGCCCACCTGGCCCAGCGCCAGGCCGCGCACCATCAGTGCCAGCACCTGGGTACCGGCGTTGCCGCCGAGGCCGGCGACGATCGGCATCAGCACCGCCAGCGCCACCAGTTTGTCGATGGTGCCTTCGAAGTGGCCGACCACGCTGGAGGCCAGAAAGGCCGTGCACAGGTTCACCGACAGCCACATCAGGCGGCGGCGCATCGCGCGCCAGACCGGGCTGAACAGATCTTCGTCCTCGTCCAGACCGGCGGCGCCCAGCGCCTGGTGCTCGGCCTGGCCGCGGATGATGTCGACCACGTCATCGATGGTGATGCGACCAATCAGGATGTTGTTGTCATCCACCACTGGCGCGGAGATCCAGTCATGGTCGGAGAACTGGCGGGCGACTTCCTGGTCACTCTCGCCGACGTCGATGGCTGGCTGCTCGTCGTCGATCAGGCGATTGATCGGGGTGGTGTCCTCGTGGGTCACCAGTGCCGCCAGCGACACGCGGCCTAGGTACTGATGGCGGCGGCTGACCACGAACAGGTGGTCGGTGTGGTCGGGCAGTTCACCGCGCAGGCGCAGGTAGCGCAGCACGACGTCGACATTGACGTCGGCGCGCACGGTCACAACGTCCGGATTCATCAGGCGACCGGCGCTGTCCTCGGGATAGGACAGGACCTGTTCCAGGCGCTCGCGGTTCTCGCGGTCCATCGACTTGAGGACTTCGTCGATGACCGTGTCCGGCAGGTCTTCGACCAGGTCGGCCAGATCGTCGATGTCCAGGTCTTCGACCGCGGCGATGATCTCGTCCGGGTCCATGTCCGCGAGCAGGCTTTCGCGCACGTCGTCGCCGACGTGGACCAGCACCTCGCCGTCGTCTTCCGGATCAACCAGTCCCCACACCACCTCGCGCTTGCCCGGCGGCAACGATTCGAGCAGGTTGCCGATCTCGGCCGGGGCCAGGGTGTTGACCAGGCGACGCACCGGGCCCAGCCGGCCGCTGTCCAGTGCATCGGACAGCATCCGCAGTTGGCGCGCAGTCTTGTCGTGGCGTACAGCTTCAGCCATCGCAGCTCCCGCGGGGATAAGAAAAGCCGCGATCCCGGCAAGGATGCGGCAACAGGGGTGTTCAGCGCGTCATTATCGCAAGGCGATGTTTCAACGCATAGCCGCCGGGTGGCGGGAGTGCCGGCCGCTGGCCGGCAACGTATTGGCCTTCAACGAGACGGGGTCAGATCCCTTTTCCCGCGGAAAAGGATCTGACCCCAGGCGTGCATGCCCGGCGAGCGGGGGGTATCAGGCCGTTTCGGCCACCAGCGCCAGCCAGCACTCGATCGCGCGGCGGTCGCGCGCGGCCAGCAGCTTCGGTGCGCGCGCGCGCAGCATGGCCAGGTCGGCCTCGCGGACCGCGCGGCGTACTTCCAGCAGCGTGCCCGGGTGCAGGCTGAACTCGGTCAGGCCCAGTGCCAGCAGCAGTGGGGTCATCCGCGCATCGCCGGCCATCTCGCCACAGACCGCCACCGGGATGCGGTGGCGCGCGCCGGTCTCGATCACCATCTGCAGCAGCCGCAGCACCGCCGGGTGCAACGGCGAATACAGCTCGCCCAGTGCTTCATTGTTGCGGTCGGCCGCCAGCAGGTACTGCACCAGGTCGTTGGTGCCGATCGACAGGAAATCGACCAGGTCGATGAAGCTTTCCAGCGCCAGCGCCGCAGCAGGGACTTCGATCATCGCGCCCAGTGGCACGTGGTCGGACACCGTGTGGCCTTCGCCGCGCAGCTGTTCGGTCAGCTTGAGCATGCGGCGGCGCACTGCCAGCAGTTCCTCCCGGGTGCTGACCATCGGCACCAGCACCCGCAGCTTGCCGTAGGCCGAGGCGCGCAGGATCGCGCGCAGCTGGGTGTCGGCTACCTTCGGCCGTGCCAGCGACAGGCGTACGCCGCGAAGGCCGAGCGCCGGGTTTTCTTCGTTGCTCAGGGTCAGGCCGGTGCGGTCGGCCTTGTCCGCGCCCAGATCAAGGGTGCGGATGGTCACCGGTCGCCCGCTCATGCCCAGTGCCGCATCGCGGTAGGTCTGGAACTGTTCTTCTTCATCCGGCAGCTCGTTGCGCTGCAGGAACAGGAATTCGGTGCGGTACAGGCCCAGGCCGTGGGCGCCCAGCGCATGCGCCTGGGTCACGTCCTCCAGCGACTCGGCATTGGCCAGCAGGGCGATGTCGACCTGGTCGCGGGTGCGGCTGGGCTTGCTGCGCAGGCGGCCGAGCTCGCGCTGTTCGCGCGCGTGTTCCTTCAGTCGTGCGCGGTAGTCGCGCAGATTGTCGGCCTGTGGATTGGCGGTGATGCTGCCGTCGGCGCCGTCGATGATCAGCACGTCGCCATCGGCGATGCGGCTGAGCAGCTGCGGCACGTTGACGATCAAGGGCAGGTGCAGGCTGCGCGCAAGGATCGCGCTGTGCGAGAGCGCGCTGCCGGCGGCGGTGACGATGCCGACCACGCCTTGCGCCTGCAGCTGTGCCAGTTCGGAGGGCGCGATGTTGTCGCAGACCAGGATCTCGCCGGCCAGGCCTTTCACCGCTGGCGGGCGTTCGGGCTGCAGGAAGGCATGAATGCGGCCGATCACATGGTCGAGGTCGTCCATGCGGCTCTTCAGGTAAGCATCGTCCATGCCGTCGAAGACCTTGGCCAGGCGGTCGCGCTGCAGGCGCAACGCATAGCCGGCGCTGTACGGTCCGCTGCGGATCAGTTCGTCCAGCCCATACAGCAGCTCGGGATCGTCCAGCAGCAGCGCATGCAGGTCGAGGAACTCACCCACTTCCTGGTTCAGCGCTCCATGCAGGCGCTGGCGCAGCTCGTGCATCTCCGACCGCGCGGCGTCCACCGCGCGATGCAGGCACGCCAGCTCGGCCTCGACCTGGTGGGCGGCAACGCGCTGCTCGGCCACTTCCAGTGCATGCGGCAGGCGCACGCGGGCGCGGCCCATTGCCGTGCCGCGGGCGGCACCATGCCCGGCCAGCAGCAGTACCGGCCGCTGGCCGGAAGGGGGTTGGCCGGCGCGTGCGCGTGGCACGCTCAGCTGTCCTCGTCGAAACGGCGTTCGAACAGGCCGACCACCGCCTCCATCGCGGCGGCTTCGTCCTCGCCGTTGATGCGCACGGTGACCGGGGTGCCCTGGCCGGCGGCCAGCAGCATCACGCCCATGATGCTCTTGGCGTTGATCTCACGGCCTTTGGCGGCCATGGTCACGTTGCAGCGGAACGGCGCCAGGGTCTGCACCAGCTTGGCGGTGGCCCGGGCATGCAGGCCCAGGCGGTTGCTCACGGTGAGTTCTCGTTCAAGCATCGTCGACTATCGCTCCATTACGGGTACCCGCCGCGGCTGTGGCGGGCAGTTGATCCAGTCCCTGTTCCGGATAATTCATCACCCGCAGCAACATCGGCAGGCTCAGCGCCGACACCCGGCGAACCGGGGTCCCAAGCCGGGCCAGCTGCCCGGCAAGGTTGGCAGGGCTGGCGCCGTACAGGTCGGTCAGGATCAGCACACCATCACCCCCGTCAACCCGCCGCAGGGCGGCCGAGGCGAGCGGGAGCAGGGCGTCCAGGTCTGCGTCGAACGGTACTTCGAAAGCTTCGGTTTTCAGCGGCAACTGCCGCAGGAGCCGGGTCGCCACGTCAAGCAGGGCGGTCCCGACCCCAGGATGTGTTACGAGGAGAATGCCACAGGTCATTACTGCACGTTAACAGGTCAAGGTGAATTGGCGATAGCAGCAGGAGAGGGGCACTGTGTCCCGTATTCAGCGTTGCTCCCAGGGGAGGCCTTTTCCGTTGAGAGAGAGATCCGACCCCATCCGTTTTTCGATGCCTGACAGCGATTCATGCACGCATGGCGTGGATCCATCGTGTCGACCAGGGTCGACACCCACCCGCAGCAGAAATCTGTCAGAGGTGGGGCGGTGTGGGTCTGCAGGACCGTTGGCGCCATGGATGGCGCCATCGAGCCCCCAGGGGTGAGGGCGCTTTGCTTGCGAAGCACTGCTTCGCAAGCGCCCGAACGCCCAGCCGCCAGCGGCTGGGCCGGACCGCGGAGCGGGGTTCACGGCGTGTCCTGCAGACCCACACCGCCCCGCCATCCCACGGAATGCCGCTTCTGCTGTTGCTGTTGCTGTTGCCGGCCAGCGGCCGGCACTACCGGCGGGTGCCGGGCGCAGCCCGGCCGACCCCCCTCAATCCTGTTCGCGGTGGTACGTCGCCACGTCTTCCCAGCCCATCTCGCGGGCATGCCGGGCCAGACGCTCGGCCAGGAACACCGAGCGGTGCTTGCCGCCGGTGCAGCCGAACGCCACGGTCACATAGCTGCGGGTGCCATCACTCAGCTTCGGCAGCCAGGTATCGAGGAAGTCCATCAGCTGGGCCAGGTAGCGCTGCACGTCCGGCTGCGCTTCCAGGTAGTCGCGTACACCCGGTTCGCGACCGCTGAGCGCGCGCAGGTCCGGGTCCCAGTGCGGATTGGGCAGCACCCGCGCATCGAACACGAAGTCCGCTTCGGCCGGCACGCCGCGCTTGTAGGCGAACGATTCGAACAGCAGCGACAGGCCGGTGGCATGGTCCATCGTGAACTCGGTGATGATCCGCCGCCGCAGCTGATGCACGTTGAGGCTGCTGGTGTCGATCACCGCATCGGCCTCGCGGCGCAGCGGTGCGGTCAACTCGCGTTCGCGGGCGATGGCTTCAGGCAGCGACAGGCCCAGCTGGCTCAGCGGATGGCGGCGACGGGTGTCGGCGTAGCGCTTGAGCACGGCCTCGTCGCTGGCCTCGAAGAACAGCACCTTCACGTCCACGCCGGCGTCGGCCGCCAGCTGCCGCCAGTCGCCCAGCTGGCTCAGGTCGGCCTGGCCGCGAACGTCGATGCCTACGGCCAGACGCCGTGGTGCGCTGCCGTCGTGGTTGGTCAGCAGGCTGCGCACGAAGTCGGGGAGCAGATTGATCGGCAGGTTGTCCGAGCAGTAGTAATCCTGGTCCTCGAAGGTCTTCAGGGCGACGGATTTACCCGAGCCGGACAGGCCGCTGACGATGATCAGGGTCGGGGCGGAGGGGGTGACGGTGCTCATGGACAGGCTCTTCGAAGGGCAGGGAAATCAGGGTGTTCGCCGTTCCAGCAGGTTGCTGTGACGGGCGATGAACATGGCTGCCGGGTCGATGCCCTTGGTGCGCAGGATGTGCAGGCGGGTGGCCGCCTCGGTCAGCACGGCCAGGTTGCGGCCGGGCATCACCGGCAGGGTGATCAGCGGTACGTCCAGGTCCAGCACATGGCGGGTGCCCGAATCGCCGGTCAGGCGCTCGTAGCCATGCGGGGTGGGTTCGGTCATCGGCTTGGTCAGGTGGACGATCAGCCGAAGGTACTTGTTCTTCTTTACAGCCGTGTCGCCGAACATCTCGCGCACGTTCAACACGCCCAGGCCGCGCACTTCCAGCAGGTCCTGCAGCAGCTCCGGGCAGGTGCCATCGAGTACATCGGGTGCGATCTGGGTGAATTCGGGGGCATCGTCGGCCACCAGGCGATGGCCACGGCTGAGCAGTTCCAGCGCCAGTTCGCTCTTGCCGGATCCCGCTTCGCCGGTGATCAGCACGCCGATGGAATAAATCTCCATGAACACGCCATGCAGGATCACCCGCGGCGCCAGCGTACGCGCCAGGTGGTAGGACAGGTGGTTGAGCAGTTCGTGGCCGCGCTTGGGCGACAGCCACAGCGGCGTGCCGGATTCGTCCGCGGCAGCGCGCAGGTCTTCCGGGCAGGCCTGGTTGCGGGTCAGCACCAGCGCCAGCGGGTGCGACTGCATGATCTTTTCGATGGTCTCCCAACGCTGGCGCGGTTCCAGCGCATCCAGCCAGGACAGTTCCTCGGTGCCCAGGATCTGCACCTTGTTGGGGTAGATCGCATTGAGATAGCCGGCCAGCGACGGACGCCGCGAGACCGTGTTGCCGGCCTCCAGCTCGCGCTTCTCGCCGGACTTGCCGGCAGCCCAGCGCAGCCCCAGCCGCTCGCGCTGCTGTTCGAACAGTTCACGGGCGGTGATGCTGGTATTCATGCGGCACTCGCAGGTGGGGTCATGTCCAGCGCCTCGCGCAGCGCCCGGGCATCGCCCGCTTCGCGCAGGGCCTGGCGGATGTCCGGCGCCGAGAACAGCTCGGCCAGCTCGGACAGCAGCATCAGGTGCTGGTGGGTGTAGTGGGCGGGGACGGCCATCGCGAACACCAGGTCCACCGGCTCCTCGCCACCGAAATCGACCGGGGTGGCCAACCGCAGCAGGGCGCCGCGGGGGCGGTCCAGGGTTGGCGCGCGGCCGTGGGGAATGGCGATGCCGTGGCCGATGGCGGTGCTGCCCAGCGCTTCGCGCTGGCACAGGTTCAGATAGATCTGTTCGGCGTTGGCCTGGCGGCAGGCCAGCAACCCGGCGGCGGCCTGCAGGACGCTGTCACGGTCGGTGGCCGTGCAGAGCTGGGTCTGCACGGCCGCCAGGAGGTCAGTCAGGGGCATGTCTGCGGGGAACGGTGGCGATCAGCCACCATTGTCGCCCACCGGCAGCGGTGCGTGCTGCTGTTTTTTCTCCTTGTGCTTGATCACCAGACGGTCAAGCTTGTCCGCAAGCAGGTCGATCGCGGCATACATCGTCTGGGCATTGGCCTCGGCGTGCAGGGTCTGGCCGGGAATGTTGAGGCTGGCGTCGACGTGGTGTTCGGTCTTCTGCAGCTTGAGGGTCACCCGCGCTTCGCAGTGCTGGTCGAAGTGCTTTCCGATCCGGGCCAGCTTCTCCTCAACATAGGACTGCAGGGCCGGGGTGACTTCGACATCTTTGCCAAACGTTTCGATGCGCATCGGGTTTCTCCTGTGTTCGGATGTGCCAATGAACCTCTCCGCCGGGCGCGGCGGCGCGTCAAGCGATTCTGACCCTTTCGTGCGAGGCGGAAATGTTCATGGCTTCACGATACTTCGCCACGGTGCGTCGCGCTACTGGAATTCCCGACGATTTGAGCAGGTCAGCCAGCTTGGCGTCAGAAAGCGGCTTGCGCGGGTTCTCGTCGTCGATCAGGCGCCGGATCATCGCCTGGATGGCGGTGCTGGACGCTTCGCCACCGCTCTCGGTATCGATGCCCGAGGCGAAGAAGGCGCGCAGCGGCAGGGTGCCTCGCGGGGTACGCACGTGCTTGCGGGCGATCGCGCGCGAGACCGTGGATTCGTGCAGGCCGAGCTCGGCGGCGATCTCGCGCAGGGTCAGTGGACGCAGCGCCTGCTCGCCGAATTCGAGGAAGCCGGCCTGCTGCAGGATCAGGCTGCGCACGACGCGCAGCAGGGTTTCACCACGCTGCTGCAGCCCTTTCAGCAGCCAGCGCGCTTCCTGCAGCTGGGCACGCAGGTAGCCGGCATCGGCGTCGCCACAACGTCGGATCAGCTGTTCGTAGCCGCGGTGGATCACCACCTTCGGCCCGGCATGCGCGGCCAGCGCTGCGCGCCATACGCCGTTCTGCCGCCACACCACCACATCCGGCACCACATAGGTGTCCTGCGACAGCGGCGCGATCTGCGTGCCCGGGCGCGGGTCCAGCGAACGCAGCAGCGCCACGGCAGTCTCGACCTCGTCCAGCGGCAGCTTCAACTCATGGGCGAGCCCGGTGACGCCGCTGCGCGGCAAACGTTCCAGGGGTCCTGCGGCAATCTGTCGCGCCAGGAGCAGGCCGGGCGTGTCGCCGGCCAGCACATCCAGCTGCAGCAGCAGGCATTCGCCCAGCGTGCGTGCAGCCACACCCACCGGATCGAAGCGCTGGATGCGGTGCAGCACGGCGAGGATCTCGCCCTCGTCGGCGTGGATCGCCGGCAACAGGGTTTCAGCGATGGTGGCCAGCGGCTCGCGCAGGTAACCATCGTCGTCCAGTGCATCGATCAGCGCGGCACCGATGCTGCGATCACGCGAGGACAGATGCGACAGATGCAGCTGCCACAGCAGATGGTCGGCCAGTGTTTCGGTTTCGGCTACGCGCTCGGCGGCGCTGCCGTTGTCGTCGTCATCATCGAAGCTGCCACCGCTGCCGGTCGTCGTCCAGTCCAGTTCGGTCGGCGCCCAGTCGTCGCCCTCATCGCTGCGCTCTGCAGGCGCTTCGTTGTCGTTGCCATCGCTGCCTTCGTTGGCGGCGCTGCTGTCGTTGCTGTCGGCCCAGTCCAGCAGTGGGTTGCTTTCCACTGCCTGCGCGATCTCCAGCTCCAGTTCGGTGGCCGACATCTGCAGCAGCTTGATCGCCTGCTGCAACTGGGGCGTGAGCACCAGTTGCTGTCCCAACGATGTCTGCAGCCGAGTCTTCATGCCTGTGCCGAAAGGAAGGAAAGGGACCCGGCGACTGCTTCACAGCTTGAAGGAATCCCCGAGGTAGACGCGGCGTACATCGGCGTTGTCCAGGATCGCCTCCGGCGAACCCTGGGCCAGCACGCTGCCCTCGGCGAGGATATACGCGCGGTCGCAGATACCCAAGGTCTCGCGCACGTTGTGGTCGGTGATCAGTACGCCGATGCCACGCTGCTTGAGGTGGGTGACGATGCGCTGGATCTCGCCGACCGAAATCGGGTCGACACCGGCGAACGGTTCGTCGAGCAGGATCAGGCGCGGTTGTGCGGCCAGTGCGCGGGCGATCTCGCAGCGGCGGCGTTCGCCACCGGACAGGCTGGCGCCGAGCTGGTCGGCGACATGGCCCAGCTGCAGTTCGTCGAGCAGGCCGTTCAATTCGCGCTCGCGGCCGGCCGAGTCCAGGTCCTCGCGCAGTTCCAGCACCAGGCGGATGTTGTCGGCCACGGTAAGCTTGCGGAACACCGACGGTTCCTGCGGCAGGTAGCCCACCCCCTGCTTGGCGCGGGTGTACATCGGGTCGCCGGTGATGTCCTTGCCGTCGAGCACGATGCTGCCGGCATCGGCGGCCACCAGACCGACGATCATGTAGAAACAGGTGGTCTTGCCGGCACCGTTGGGGCCGAGCAGGCCGACCACTTCACCCGCATCGAGGGTCAGGCCGAAGTCCTTGACCACTTCGCGCTGCTTGTACTTTTTGCGCAGGCCCTTGGCGACGAGCATTACTTCCTGCTCCCGGCCGGCTGTGCCGGCGTGGTGGCCTTGGGCTGTGCCGCAGGCGCGGCCGGGGTCTTGTTCTTCGGCGGGATGACGGTACGCACGCGGCTGCCGTCACCACCGGAGTTCATCTCGCCGGTGCGGGTGTTGTAGACCATGCGCTGGCCGGCATTGGTGCCGCGCGCGCTGGTGACCTTGTAGTTGCCGGTCAGGGTGATGATCTCGGTCTTGATGTCGTAGTCGATGCGATCAGCCAGCGCATCCATCCAGGTGCCGTCATCAAGCTGCTGCTTCATCTTGGCCTGCTTGCCGGTGAACACCACGCGCACGGCCTCGCCGTCCTTGAGGTAGATCTCGGCCTCGGACGAACGCAGGTCCAGCGTGCCCTGGGTGATGATCACGCCCTGCGACAGTACGGTCTTGCCGTCGCCGGTGAGCATGCCGGACTGGGCGCCGGAATCGATGTGCATGTCTTCGTTGCGGTCGGTGGACTTGGCGAAGGCGGCGCTGGGGACAAGAAGATCGAGCGCGAGTACGGCGGCAAAGGGAATCTTCATCGGGGTCCGTTCTACCGGTGGGGGCCTGCCGGGCGGGCCGGGGGCGGAGGGTGGGGCTGCCGGCCCTGCGCCTGTCCGGAGACGTCGCGGGCTGGCGGCGGAATCAGCGTCTGGGCGTGTAACGGCCCTTGGACTGGCTGAGGAAATGATACGTGTTGTTCTTCGAATCCACTTCGAAGCCGACGCCGGACTGTTCCATGCCCGGGCGGGTCATGGTCACCAGGGCGTCGGTACGGGCGCGGTTCTCCTTCGGGAACACGTCCAGGTGGTCGGTGCGGAAGGTGGTCGGCACCACACCCGGGCCCGCCGGGCTGTCGCCGGCAACCTTGCCGCGCAGCTTCATCTCGTCGCCCTTGGCGCTGAGCCAGCCAGTCTCGGCACGCAGCGTCCAGTGCTTGCCATCCTTGTCCGGCATCTCGAACAGCGGGGTGGCGATGTTGATGGTCTGGTCGCCGCGCTGGCGTTCCAGCCGCGGTGCGCGCAGGGTGGTCGATTCCTTGCCGTGCTCATCCAGGGCAACGATCTGGAAGTCATGCAGGATGTAATCCACGCCGATTTCCTGACCCCCCGTGGCTGGACCCTTGTCGCGGTTGCGCAGCGCCGCCCAGCTGCTCAGCAGGGCGGCCAGCAGCAGGCTGATGCCGAGCACGGTGCGCCAGTTCAAGGTGGGCAGGTTCATGCGCCAAACCTCGCCAGCACCGCATCCGCGCGGCCCTGGGCGGCCAGCAGGATGTCGCACAGCTCGCGCGCGGCGCCACGGCCACCCTCGGCGCGGGTCTGCCAATGCACGCGTTCGGCGATCCACGGATGGGCATTGGCCGGGGCCACCGCAAGGCCGACCGCACCCAGCGGCGCCAGATCGGGCAGGTCATCGCCCATGAACGCCACCTGTTCCAGGCCGATCCCGTGCTGCGCACACAGCGCCTGCACGCTGGCCAGCTTGTCGCCCACGGCGATCTGGGTGTCGATGCCGAGGTCGGCGCCGCGCTTGAGCGCGGACTGGCTGTTGCGCGCGGTGATCAGCACGGGGTGGATACCGTGCTGCTGCAGCAGTTTCAGGCCCAGGCCATCCTGCACGAAGTACGCCTTGCTCTCGTTGCCGTCCTTGTCGTAGTACAGCCGACCGTCGGTGAGGGTGCCGTCCACGTCGAAGCAGGCCAGGCGGATCTGGGCCGCAGCGGCATGCAGGTGGGCGGGGAAGGCGGGCAGGGGGGACCAGGGCATCAGGGCGGCAGGCTCGTTATGGGCGGGTGCAGCGTTACAGACTGAATGGGGTCTACGGACTGTCGGTTAAACCACCCGGGCCCGCAACAGGTCATGAATGTTCAGCGCGCCAACCGCGCGGCCCTGGTCATCAACCACGATCAGGCCGGTGATCTTGTGGGTCTCCATCAGGCGGGCGGCCTCGACCGCCAGCTGGTCGGCGCCGATGGTGCGCGGGTTGCGGGTCATCACGTCGGCGATCTTCGCCGTACGCACGTCCAGCGCGCTGTCCAGCGCACGGCGCAGGTCGCCATCGGTGAACAGCCCGATCAGCACGCCGTCGGCGTCGACCACGGCGGTCATGCCCAGCCGCTTGCGGCTCATTTCCACCAGCGCCTCGCTGAGGCTGGCGTCGGCGCCCACGCTGGGCAGGTCGTCGCCGGTGTGCATGACGTCGGTGATGTGCAGCAGCAGGCGACGGCCGAGGCTGCCGGCCGGGTGCGAGCGGGCGAAGTCATCGGCGGTGAAGCCACGCGCGTCAAGCAGGGCCACGGCCAGCGCATCGCCCATCGCCAGCGAGGCAGTGGTGCTGGAGGTCGGCGCCAGCGCCAGCGGGCAGGCTTCGGCCGGCACGCTCACGTCCAGGTGGATGTCGGCGGCGGTGGCCAGGCTCGATTGCGGGCGGCCGGTCATGGAAATCAACACGTTGCCCTGGCGCTTGAGCACCGGCAGCAGCATCAGCACCTCGTCGGACTCGCCCGAATAGGACAGGGCCAGCACCACGTCGTCTTCGGTGATCATGCCCAGGTCACCATGGCCGGCTTCACCGGGGTGCACGTAGAACGCCGGCGTACCGGTGGACGCCAGGGTGGCGGCGATCTTGCGGGCGATGTGGCCGGACTTGCCCATGCCGGTGGCGACCACCCGCCCGCGGCTGGCCAGGATCGCCTGGCAGGCCTGCTGGAAGGCCTCGCCAAGGCGGTCGGCCACGGCATCCAGCGCCTGCCGCTCGATCTCGAACACGCGGCGGCCACTGGCAACCAGGCCGGCAGGGTCGACGGAACGGGGGGGCAACAGGGATTCGGCCATGCGGACGCCACGCAGCGGAAGTAGAATGGACCCACATTTTATTAGGAAAGCCCGTTGGACGCCGACACCATCCGCAATCTGATCGAAACCGGCCTGCCCGGCGCCCGCGCCGACGTGCAGGGCGACGATGGCGTGCATTTCGAAGCGACCGTGGTCTGCGAGGCCTTCGCCGGCAAGATGCCGCTGGCCCGCCACCGCATGGTGTATGCCACCCTGGGCGACCTGATGGGCGGCGCGATCCACGCGCTGGCGCTGAGAACCGTGACCCCGGCCGAAGCCGGCTGAACCGCAGAAGATCCCGAATACATGGCCAAGATCGTTGTGACCGGCGGCGCTGCGCTGCACGGTGAAGTGAGCATCTCCGGCGCCAAGAACGCCGTCCTCCCCATTCTCTGCGCGACCCTGCTGGCCGATGAGCCGGTGGAGATCACCAACGTGCCGCACCTGCACGACGTGGTCACCACGGTGAAGCTGCTTGGCGAGCTGGGCGCCAAGGTCACCATCGACCAGGGCACGCTGTCGCGCGGCAGCGCGATCGTGGTCGACCCGCGTCCGGTCAACCAGCACGTCGCACCGTATGAGCTGGTCAAGACCATGCGCGCCTCGATCCTGGTGCTGGGCCCGCTGCTGGCCCGCTTCGGCGCCGCCGAAGTGTCGCTGCCGGGCGGCTGCGCGATCGGCTCGCGACCGGTCGACCAGCACATCAAGGGCCTGCAGGCGCTGGGCGCCGAGATTGTGGTCGAGAACGGCTTCATCAAGGCCAGCGCCAAGCGCCTGAAGGGTGGCCACTTCACCTTCGACATGGTCAGCGTCACCGGCACCGAGAACGTGCTGATGGGCGCGGTGCTGGCTGAAGGGACCACCGTCCTCGACAACTGCGCGATGGAACCGGAAGTGACCGACCTGGCGCACTGCCTGATCGCGCTGGGCGCGAAGATCGAAGGCCTGGGCACCGCCCGCCTGGTGATCGAGGGCGTCGAGCGCCTGTCCGGTGGCCGCCACGAAGTGCTGCCCGACCGCATCGAGACCGGCACCTTCCTGGTGGCCGCGGCGATGACCGGTGGCAAGGTCACGGTCAACCGTGCGCGCCCGAACACCATGGACGCGGTGCTGTCCAAGCTGGTCGAGGCCGGTGCGAAGATCGAGACCACCGACGACAGCATCACCCTGGACATGCAGGGCAGGCGGCCGAAGGCGGTCAACCTGACCACCGCGCCGTACCCGGCATTCCCGACCGACATGCAGGCGCAGTTCATGGCACTCAACTGCGTGGCCGATGGCGTGGGCGTGATCAACGAAACGATCTTCGAGAACCGTTTCATGCACGTCAACGAACTGCTGCGCCTGGGCGCGGACATCCAGGTTGAAGGCCACACTGCCATCGTGCGTGGCAGCGAGCACCTGAGCGGCGCACCGGTGATGGCGACCGACCTGCGTGCGTCGGCCTCGCTGATCTTGGCCGGCCTGATGGCCAGCGGCGATACCACCATCGACCGCATCTACCACCTTGATCGCGGCTACGAGAACATCGAAGAGAAGCTGTCTTCGCTCGGCGCCACCATCCGGCGCGTGCCATGATCCTGCGCGGCAAGTTCAGCCCGCGTCGCAAGGCGCTGCTGGCCCTGGTGCTGATCGTGCTGGCGTGGCTAGGCTATGCCTGGTACGCCAACATCGCCATCACCCAGGGCATCGAGCAGAAGGACATGGACTGGAACGGCGACGGCACGGTCACGCGTGACGAGATCATCGAGTCGTTCTATGCGGTCGCGGTGAACGACAGCCAGGACGGCAACCGTCATTGCCGCACCTTTGTCTGGCGCAGCACCGGTGAGCAGATCCGCGTGGACTGCCGCACCGAGTTCAAGCCGGCGGCGGCCGAGGAAAAGAAGTAAGAAAAACGCCCGCGAAAGCGGGCGTTTTCTTTTCGCGGGGCCCGGGGTCAGAGCCCATCCCCGAGGGGATGAGATCCGACCCCGGCACTCAGTTCATCGCCTTGATGGTCAGGTCCAGCGCATCGCGGCCGCTCTCACGCTGCAGCATGCGCGCCGGCACCGGGAAGTCCGGCACGATCCAGGCGATCAGCTCCTTGTTGCCATCGGCGCGCGAGACCTTGGTCGCCTCGTAACTCTTGCCGGCCACGGTGATCGATTCCTTGCCGATCACGCGGTAGGTCATGTTCTTGATCCGGCCTTCGTCCACCATGCGATAGGTCAGCGGCTTGCCGGCGGCCAGGTCACGGGCGATCGCCAGGTTGATCAGCAGCGCGTCCATGTCGCCTGCTTTCAGCGCGATGGGGCCCGCACGGTCCGGCTTGATGTCGCCGGTCCAGGTGGCCTGGTTGCTGGTCCAGTTGTAGTTGGCCTGCACGTTGCGCTTCTTCACCAGCAGTGCCGAACGATCCTGGCTGCTGAGCGGGCGCAGCTGGCCACGCACTTCCTCGAACACCGTGCTCTGGCTGAGGTCGGCCAGCTGGTTCTTCACCTGCAGGCTGTAGCGCCATTTGTTGCTGCCTTCGCTGGCCAGGGTCATGGTGCCGTTGGCCTGCATGCCCATGTAGCTGGCCAGGTAATCCGCCTTGAACGGTTCCAGGGCCATGGCCGGCAGGCTGGCCACGGTCAGGGCAGCGGCTGCGATCCAGGTGAGGGGGCGGGTCAGGGTATTCATGCTCAGACTCCTTGGTATTCGATCAGGCGCAGGTCGACGCGGTCTTCGCCGTCTTCGCGTTGCAGGATGCGCACCGGGGTGGGGACACCGTTGGCGATCCAGAGAATGGTTTCGTTTCTGCCACCGTTGGTCCGGTAGACCCGCAGCGCGTTGTAGGACAGGTCGCCGACCTCGACGTTCTCGGTCTGCGGCGCGGCCTGGTAGTCGTGTTCGCGGACCTTGCCCATGTCCACGTAGCGGTAATGCATGGTGGCGCCCGGACGCGCATCGCGCATGATCGCCAGGTTGATCAGCAGCGCGCTCTGGTCGCCGGCCCGCAGCGGGATCGGCTGCGCGCGCTCCTTCTTGACGTCGCCGGTCCATTGCGCGGTGCCGGCCTGCCAGTTGTAAGTGCCCACGGCCTTCTTGCCCAGGAACAGGCCCTTGCGCACCGTGCTCTGGCTGAGCGGTGCGTAGACGCCACTGCGCTCCTCGAACACCGTGCTCTGCTCGATGTTCAGGCCGAGCACGCTGGCAAAGCCGCGGCGGCCGACCACCTGCATGTCCACGCGCCACTGGCTGCCGCCGGTGTGGGTGACCTGCATGCTGGCATCACCCGCTTCCTTGCCCTTGTAGAAGGCCTGGTAGGTGGCGGTGAACGGCTGCAGCGGCGGCGGCTCCCAGGCCAGTGCCGGCAACAGCGGCACACTGGGCTCGTTCGGTGGCAGCGCAGCGGGTGTGGGCGGCGGCGAAGCCGCAGGCGGCTGCGCCTGGCCCCAGCCCACAGCGGGAAGCACGGCAAGCGACAACAGCAGTGAAGTGGACAGCAGCGTCGTGGTCTTCATGGAGGACAGGAACCGCGGGAGGGGGCAGGATGCCAGCCCCGCAGTCAGCGGGGCGTGTGCAAGAGCGTTACCGGTTCAGGTTTCCGGCGGAATCTAGGGCCAAGGGGCTAAACAGGGGGTGACCGTCCAGCCAGGGCTGACCCTCCCGTTCAGCCAGGCGGCCCTCGCACAGCAACTGCAGTGTGGCGATCAGCAGCGGATGCTCCACCGCAAGCACGCGTGCGGCCAGCGCCTGCGCGTCATCGCCGGGCCGCACCGGCACGCGGGCCTGCGCCAGCACCGCGCCGGCATCCAGTTCGGGGACCACCAGGTGCACGCTGGCGCCATGCTCGGCGTCACCGGCCTGCAGCGCCCGCGCGTGGGTGTCCAGGCCCTTGTGCAGCGGCAGCAGCGACGGGTGGATGTTGACCAGGCGGCCATCGAAACGCTGCACGAAGGCCGGACCAAGGATGCGCATGTAGCCGGCACAGACGATCCAGTCCGGCTGTACCGCGGCAAGCGCATCGCCGAGCGCCTGCTCGTAGCTGGCGCGGTCGCTGAATTCCTTCGGTGCATGCGCCCAGCGCAGGCCGGCATCGACACGCAGCAGGGCCTCTGCGGCGGGGCGGTCGGAGAACACGCCGACCACCGCGGCCGACAGGCGGCCGCTGCCGATCGCGTCGAGGATGGCCTGCAGGTTGCTGCCGCGGCCCGAGGCGAGCACGGCGATGCGGGTTGGGGCGGTCATTGCAGGGAACTCCGGCGGATCAGAGGCCAGGTCAGCAGGCTGCCGACGGTCGCCATCAGCATGTCGGCATGCGCATCCCACATGTCACCCTGCTGGCCGTTGTAGGCTTCGGCGGCATCCGGCGACAGCGCCAGCGCGATGGCCCATTCGAACCATTCGTAGACCAGGCTGGCACACATCACCGTCATCACTGCCAGGGTGAAGGCCTGGCCCAGGCGCAGCGCCGGCCACGCGTGACGGGCCAGCTGCAGCAGTGCGGGAGTGAAGCAGACGCCGAACAGGAAGTGGATGAGGCGGTCGAAATGATTGCGCTGCCAGCCGAAGGCCGCATTCGGCGACCAGCCGGTCAGCATCTGCGCCCAGGCGTCGTAGGGCACGTTGGAATACAGCCAGCGCGCCGCCACGCAGTGCAGGGCGATGAAGCCGCAGATGGCGATGAAGGCGCCGTTGCCCAGCCAGCCGCCGCGGCGGTCGACCCACAGCAGCGCGGCCAGACCGACCACGGTCAGCGTGCTGTGCAGGGCCTGCTCGGTGGGCCACAGCGGGTGGATCCAGCTGATCGCGAAGACAGCCAGTACGGCGGCGAAAGCCCACTTCTTCGGGCCCGGGAAGCGGCGGGTGGTGGGCGAAGCGGTCGTCGGGAGGGCAGGCGCGGACATGGGAAATCGATCAGGATAGGGCGCGGCGTCTGCCGCCAGGTTCAGGCACTGAGGTGATCACCGCGGTCGAACAGCGCAGCCATCTCCGGCTTGGACAGGAACACCCAGGCATAGGCGGCCAACGCCATGCCCAGTGGTCCAGCCAGCACGCCCAGCCACGCCGCGCGCTGGCACCAGGCCAGCCCGGTGCGATGTGACAGCTGGCGCGCGGTGTGCAGCTGCACGAACCCCAGCACGGCGGCCAGCACGGCGATGGACGCATAGACCGTGGTCAGCATCCAGGCATCCTCCAACCCGCGCGACTGGGCCACCCAGCCGCTGAGGCCGAGGAACGCCACTGCGGCGACCCAGTGAAAACCGGCCAGGGCGTAGAACAGCACTCTCAGTGTCTGCAGATGGCTGGTCAGCTGCAGCTGCGCCAGGGTCTGATGCGGCAGCGGCGGTGGATTGCCGGAGGCGGTCATGCGGTCGCGGCGGGAAGGTCGAAGGCGGCCTTGACCTGCGGGCGCAGCAGGGTGATCAGGCTGAACACCCCCAGCACCGTGCCGACCGGCGTGAACAGGCAAGCCAGGCCAGCCGCGATCAGGCACAGCAGATGGCGACGGCGGCGGGACAGGCAGCGGCCGGCATAGGCCACGAACGCGCCCAGCGTGATGCCACCGAACACGACGACGCAGCCGAGAACGGTGAACACCCAGCCCATCAGGCGCTGTTCCTCCAGCGAGGAGGGCTCGCCGCCGGACTTCATCGGCAGGCTGCCGGTCAACGCGGCGATGCCGATCACGATGTGCAGGATGAAGATCAGCGAGAACAGCACGATCAGGCCACCGACCACGTAGTGTGCGATGGCCAGCATGCGCAGGTGGTCGGCATCCTGCGCGCTGAACAGCGGTACCGCCGCCAGCGGCGGCGGCACGGGGGCGGGCGACAAAGGGGGCGTTGCGTCCATGCGGGGCTCCTGGGTTGCCGGCGTCAGCCGATGTGGACGCGTTCGGCGCCTTCGGCGGTGACCACCTGGCCGATGGTCCAGTGCTCCAGGCCCTGCGCCTTGACTGCATCGGAAACGGCAGCCACCTGGTCCGCTGCGACGATCAGCACGAAGCCGATGCCGCAGTTGAAGGTGCGCCACATCTCGCTGTCGGCCACCGCGCCTTCCTTCTGCAGCCACTGGAACACCGGCGGCAGGGTCCATGACGACGCCTGGATGTCCAGGCCGAGGCCGTCGGGCACTACGCGGATGATGTTCTCGGTCAGGCCGCCGCCGGTGATGTGGGCCATGCCATGGATGGCCTCGCCGTGCGACTTCAGCAGCGACAGGATCGGCTTCACATAGAGGCGGGTCGGTGCCATCAGCGCATCGACCAGCTTCACGCCGCCTTCCAGCTCCAGATCGGCCGGGCGACCGGCGCGGTCGTAGATGCGGCGCACCAGCGAGTAGCCGTTGGAGTGCGGGCCGGAGGAGGCGATGCCGATCAGCACGTCGCCGGCGGCCACGCTGGCGCCGTCCTTCAGCTCGCTCTTCTCCACCGCGGCGACCGTGAAGCCGGCCAGGTCGTATTCGCCGGGGGCGTACATGTCGGGCATTTCAGCGGTTTCGCCGCCGATCAGCGCACAGCCGGCCTCGGTGCAGCCGTTGGCGATGCCGCCCACGACCGCTGCGGCGGTGTCGATGTCCAGCTTGCCGGTGGCGAAGTAGTCCAGGAAGAACAGCGGTTCGGCGCCCTGCACCAGCACGTCGTTCACGCACATGGCGACCAGGTCGATGCCGATCGTATCGTGGCGGTTCAGCTGGTGGGCCAGCTTCAGCTTGGTGCCCACGCCGTCGGTACCCGACACCAGCACCGGCTCGCGGTACTTGTTGGACAGGTCGAACAGGGCACCGAAGCCACCCAGGCCGCCCATCACTTCCGGGCGGAAGCTGCGCTTGACCAGGGGCTTGATCCGCTCGACCAGCGCATTGCCGGCGTCGATATCGACCCCCGCGTCACGATAGGTGAGGGGGGAGGGGGCGGAAGACGGGGTGTTGGTCACGGGCGTCGGCGCTGGCAGGGGTTGAACGGGCGATTTTAACAGGCCGCATTGGCGCAAAGGCCGTATTCGGGCAACAATTCCCCCGGATACGTCGAGCCAATGGATGTCCTGATGCGCCGCAGCCTGATTCTGACCCTGCTCCTTGCGCTGAGCCTGCCGGTGGCCACGATGGCCCAGAGCGGCCTTCGCACCGAGGGTGATGTCGCCACCGCCAGTGGCGCGTACGAGGCCGAAGTGCCCGTCAACAGCCAAGCCGAGGCCGATCGCAACGGCGCCCTGGCCCGCGCCCTGAGCGTGGTACTGGGCAAGCTGTCCGGCGACCGCAGCGTGATGTCCCGCCCCGGCGTGGTGCAGGCGCTGCGCAACGCCAAGGACTACGTGGCCAGCTACGACTACAAGCAGGACCAGAGCGTGGGCGCCAGTGGCGCCCCCAGCTTCCGTACCCTGCTGGTGGCCCGCTTCCGCGAGGATGATGTCGACTCGCTGGTGTCGGCGCTGGGCCTGCCGCTGTGGCCGCAGCCGCGACCGAAGCCGGTGCTGTGGCTGGCTGTCGACGATGGCAGTGGCCCGCGCCTGGTCAGCGTGCAGCAGGCCAACGCCGCCCGGCCGTTGCTGAACCGCGCCATCGAGCGGGGCTACAAGCTGGGCCTGCCCAGTGGTGGCGCCGCCGAACAGGCGCTGGCGGGTGCGATCTGGCGCCAGGACAGTGCCGCCGTGGCCCGTGCCTCCTCGCGCTACTCGCCGCCGATGCAGCTGATCGGCAAGTTGTACCGCGCCAATGGCGGCTGGCAGGCGGACTGGGTGTTCGTCGACAACGGCCGTGAACTGAACAAGTGGACCAGCAAGGACGCCAACGCCATGCGCGCGATGGCGGCCGGTGCCGACGGCGCCGCCGATGCGCTGGTCAAACGCTATGCCAAGGCCGGCGCCGCCGTCGGTCAGGCCGGGACCTACCGTGTGGTGGTCACCGGCATCAACAGCGCCGACGACTACCTGCGTCTGGCCGCCGGCCTGCGCGAGGTGCCGGTGGTGCGCAATGTCACCCCCCTGCATGCCTCGGCTGGCCAGCTGGAGCTGAACCTGGAGATGACCACCGGCCTGGCCGGCTTCAACCGCATGCTGGGCGACAACGGCGTGCTGGCGCCGAGCGCTCCGCTGCCGGCCCTGCCCGCTCCGATCGACGACACCACCGGTACCCCGGTGGCCGCCCCGGTCAGCAACGAGTACCGCCTGCGATGACTCTGACCCCGGAAGCGGAAATCGCGCAGTTCCTGCGCCGCCTGAAATACATCCTGTTCGCCGGCCTGATCGGCTGGGTGGTGTGGCTGCTGGCGCCGATCCTGACCCCGTTCGTGCTGGCGCTGGCGCTGGCCTGGCTGGGTGACCCGCTGGTGGACCGCATCGAGGCCACCGGTCGCTCGCGCATGACCGGCGTGGTGCTGGTGTTTGCGGCGATGGTGCTGGTGATCGTGGCGCTGCTGCTGGTGCTGGTACCGATGATCGAGCGCCAGATCACCACCCTGATCGCGGTTGCCCCGCAGGCACAGGCGTGGCTGATGGAGAAGGGGATTCCCTGGTTCGAGCAGAAGACCGGCCTGGAAGTGATGCAGTGGCTGGACCCGGACCGCCTGATCGAATGGGTGCGCAGCCACTGGCAGCAGGCCGGCGGCTTCGCCACCACGTTCATGGGGTACGTCTCGCGCTCCGGCTTCGCGATGGTGACCTGGGTGGTCAACATCCTGTTGCTGCCGATCCTGGCGTTCTACTTCCTGCGTGATTGGGACAAGCTGGTCGAGCGCGTGGCGTCGGTGATTCCGCGCAACCACATTGGCACCATCAGCGCGTTGGCGCGTGAGTCCAACGAGGTGCTGGGTGCGTTCATCCGCGGCCAGTTCCTGGTGATGCTGGCACTGGGCGTGATCTATGCCGGCGGCCTGTCGCTGGTCGGCCTCAAGCTGGGCCTGCTGATCGGCCTGATTGCCGGTCTGATCAGTTTCATCCCGTACCTTGGCGCGACCACCGGCGTGCTGATGGCGGTGATCGCCGCGCTGGTGCAGGCACAGGGCTTCGACCTGAAGCTGCTGATCCTGGTCGGCGTGGTGTTCACCGTGGGCCAGCTGCTGGAGAGCTACGTACTGACCCCGCGCATCGTCGGCGACAAGATCGGCCTCCACCCGGTGGCGGTGATCTTCGCGGTGATGGCCGGCGGCCAGCTGTTCGGCTTCCTCGGCATGCTGCTGGCGCTGCCGGTGGCGGCGGTGACCAACGTGCTGCTGCGCTACGCGCACCAGCGTTACCGCCAGAGCGAGCTGTACGTGGGCGAGAAGCCGGCAATCGTGCTTGACGGCGTGGTCGATGCGCCCCATATCATCGTTCCGAACGAAAAAGGCCCCGACCTGAAGTGATGGGTGTGCCGCAACTGCCGCTGGCCCTGCATTACCCGCGGGACCAGCGCCTGGAGACCTTCATCGGCGCGCCGGATGGCGCGCTGGCGCAGCTGCGCGCGATCGCGGTGGGTGCCAGCCACGATTGGGTCTACCTGGAAGGTGCGGCGGGCACGGGCAAGACCCACCAGGCGCTGGCGATGTGTTCCAGCGCCGAGCAGGCAGGGCGCCTGCCGACCTATGTGCCGCTGGCCAGTGCCGCCGGCCGCGTGCGTGCGGCGCTGGACGGGCTGGAAGCGCGCGAGCTGGTGGCGCTGGACGGCCTGGACGAGGTTGCCGGCAACCGCGACGACGAGATCGCGCTGTTCGATTTCCACAACCGCGCGCGCGCCGCGGGCGTGACCGTGCTGTACACGGCGCAGAAGGCCCCGGAAGCGCTGGGCCTGGTGCTGCCGGACCTGCGTTCACGGCTGGGCCAGTGCGTGCGCGTGCTGCTGCAGCCGCTGGATGAGGAGGGGCGGGCAGCGGTGCTGCGCGAACGCGCGCTGCGACGCGGTCTGGCGATCGACGAGGCATCCATCGAGTGGCTGCTGTCGCACACCGGGCGCGAGCTGGGTGGGTTGATCACGCTGCTGGACTGGCTGGACCGCGAGTCGCTGGCGGCGAAGCGGCGGATCACCGTGCCGTTCCTGCGCCAGGTGCTGGAAGAAGGCCGGCCCCGCTACTGAGGGTGGGGTTTGTTTGCAGGGCTGCGCCCTGCACCCGCAGAAGCAACGTCAACGTCTAAAGCTGGCCATCTCCGTGGGATGGCGGGGTGGGTCCGGTTGCGGGGGACGCTGCAAGTACGTCCCTGTAAGCTCGGTCGCCGCATCCATGCGGCTCACGCCCCCGCAACCGGATCCACCCCGCCTTCGACAGGTTCCCGCGATCTGCCGGGACTGCGTACTGCACTGCTGACTGCTGACTGCTGTTGGTGGGTGTCGACCTTGGTCGTCACCAGAGCAAGCGCAGCGAAGCGACCCGCTTTTGCTTTTCTTTCTTTCTTCCGTGGCTGGACGCCCACGGAAACTGTCTGAGGCCGGGCGGGGTGGGGTGCGCAGGGGCGTGAGCCGCATGGATGCGGCGACCGAGCTTACAGGGACGTACTTGCAGCGTCCCCTGTGCAGCCCACCCCGCCCGGCCAGCTCACAATGACAGTCGACTAACAGTCGACTCTACGCGACCGGCCACGAGGGGCTCAGCCGTTCGCCGCCAACTCCACATCCAGCGCGCGCAGGCGATCCACGGTGCCGACATCGGTCCAGCGCCCGCGATGGTGCTGCCCGGTCATCAACCCCTGCGCCATGAAATGCTTCTGCAGCGGCACCACCGAGAACTTCGGCGGCAGCCGCTCGCTGCCCGGCGCCTCGCCGATCACCGTGCGCCAGTCGGCCACGATCGAAGGACGGTACACGCCGATGCCGGCATAGGTCAGGCACGGGCCTTCGCGATCGTGGTGCAGCACCCCCTGCGTATCGAGGCGGTAGTCACCGTCCGCGTGCTGAACCGGATTGTCGACCAGCACCAGGTGCGCCTGGCCCCGCGGCTCGCGCGGCAGCGTGGCGAAATCGAAATCGGTCCAGATGTCGCCGTTCACCACCAGGAACGGGGCATCGCCCAGCACCGGCAGGGCGTTGAGGATGCCACCGCCGGTCTCCAGCGGGGTCGCTCCTTCGTACAGGAAATGCAGGTGCAGGCCCCATTGGCTGCCATCGCCCAGCGTCGCCGGGAACTGTTCGGCCAGCCATGCGGTGTTGACCACCACCTCGCGCACGCCGAGTGCGGCCAGGCGTTCCAGGTGCCAGACGATCAACGGCTTGCCAGCCACTTCCAGCAGCGGCTTGGGCGTGTGCAGGGTCAGCGGGCGCATGCGCTCGCCGAGGCCGGCGGCAAAGACCAGCGCCTTCATCGGGCCACGCGCATCGGTGCACCCAGCTCGGCCAGCGCCGGCTTGATGCGCTCGTCCAGCAGCTGCTGCAGCGGTGCCAGTTCCCGATAGCGCGGCAGTACTTCATCCAGATAGGTGATGAAGCGCGGTGCGTCGTCGAGGTAATGGCCCTTGTTGTCGCGGTAACGCAGCCGGCAGAACAGGCCCAGGATCTTCACGTGGCGCTGGATGCCCATCCAGTCGGCATCGCGCAGGAAGGTGGCGCGGTCGGGCACCGGCAGACCGGCGTCGCGGGCGCGCTCGTGATACTGCGCCAGCCACTCGTCCACACGCTCCAGCGGCCAGCTAAGGAACGCGTCCTTGAACAGGCTCATCGCGTCGTAGGCGATCGGGCCGCGCACCAGGTCCTGGAAATCCAGCACTGCGGGACCATTTTCGACCGGCATCAGATTGCGCGGCATGTAATCGCGGTGGGTCATCAGCTGGGCCTGGCCCAGCGCGTTGTCCATCAAGCGGCGGTGTACCAGCTGCAGCCCTTCGATCTCGCCGCAGTCCAGCTCCAGGTTCAGGTGGCGCTGCAGGAACCATTCATCGAACAGGCCGGCATCGCGCTGCAGCAGCGCCTCGCCGAACTGGCCGAAGTCGGCCGGCACCGGGATCGCCTGCAGGCGCAGCAGCTGTTCGATCGAACGACCGAACCATTCATCGGCATTGCGCTCGTCGAGGATCCTGGCCAGGGTCGGGCCGCCGAGATCTTCCAGCAGCAGGAAGCCGGCATCCAGATCCTGCGCCAGCAGCGCGGGCACGCGCAGGCCGTTGTCGTGCAGCAGGCCGCGCATGCGCAGCCACGGCCGCGGATCTTCCAGTCCCGGCGGTGCATCCATCACGATGTGGCTGCCACCGGTGCTGGTGGTACGCCAGTAGCTGCGCATGCCGGCATCGACCGAGGCGCGTTCGACCACCGCGCTGGCATCATCGAGCTGGGCACGGGCCCACTGCAGGCGCTGCGCGCTGCGCTGGGGATCGGAGGCGGGTTCGGTCATGCAGGCATATCCGGGCGCGCCGGGCGCGCCAACGTCGGGAACAGGAAGGGAAGGAGGGACGGGGTCAGCGACGGCCGCTGAACAGGCGCAGCACGGCCAGCACGGCCACCGCACCCACTACCGCACCGAGGAAACCGGCCGGCTCACCGGGGGCGTACCAGCCCATGTACTGGCCGAACCAGCCGGCCACCAGGGCGCCAAGGATGCCCAGCACGATGGTCAGCAGGCAGCCCATGCGGTTGTTGCCGGGCATGAGGAAACGCCCGAGCAGGCCGACGAAGAAGCCGACCAGGATGATGTAGAGCCAGCTGCTGCTGCCGAACAGACCATTCATGCGCGCGATTTCCGCCAAGGGTGGACGCAGCCTAGCAAGGCCAGGCTGCGTCCGTCACGGGTGCAGGATCAGCAGCAGCCGTGGTCGCCGTGGCGGGTGCCGCTGTCGGCAGCCACCGGCGAACCGCTGGTCTCGCCGCGCAGGCTGGCCGCGTAGTGCTCGCTGATCACCTTGGACACGCAGGCGGTGACCTTCTTGCCCATCGGGATGTGCAGGAACTCGTTCGGGCCGTGCGCATTGGAGTGCGGGCCGAGCACGCCGGTGATCATGAACTGCGCGCCCGGGAACTTCTCGCCCAGCATGCCCATGAACGGGATCGAGCCGCCTTCGCCCATGTACATCGCCGGCTTGCCGAAGAAGGCCTGGCTGGCGTCGTCGATGGCCTGGGTCAGCCACGGCGCCATGGCCGGGGCGTTCCAGCCGGTGGAGGCCTTTTCCAGGTCCAGGGTGACCTGCGCGCCGTTCGGCGGGTCGCGCAGCAGCACTTCCTTCAGCAGCTCGCCGCAGGTCTTGCCATCGGCCGTCGGCGGCAGGCGCAGCGACAGCTTCACCGAGGTCTGTGGGCGCAGCACGTTGCCGGCCGATTCCAGCGGCGGCATGCCACCGACGCCGGTGACCGACAGCGCCGGGCGCCAGGTGCGGTTGAGCACCAGCTCGGTGAGGTCCTCGTTCATCGGGCGCAGGCCGTCGACCATCGGGAACTTCTCGAAGATCTCGGTATCCACCACTTCGGCGGCGCGCTTGGCCTGTTCCAGGCGTTCGGCCGGGATCTCGACGTTCATGCCGTCGATCAGGATGCGGCCGGTCTCCTGGTCTTCGATGCGCGAAAGGATCTGGCGCAGCAGGCGGAAGCTGGACGGGATCACGCCGGAGGCATCGCCGGAATGCACGCCTTCGTTGAGCACCTTCACGGTGAAATTGCCGCCGGTCAGGCCGCGCAGCGAGGTGGTGCACCACAACTGGTCGTAGTTGGCGCAGCCCGAATCCAGGCAGACCACCAGCGACGGCTTGCCGATGCGGTCGGCGAGGTGGTCGACGTAGGCTGGCAGGTCGTAGCTGCCCGACTCTTCACAGGCTTCGATCAGCACCACGCAGCGCGCGTGCGGCAGGCCTTGGGCCTGCAACGCCAGCACGGCGGCCAGCGAGCCGAAGATGGCGTAGCCGTCATCGGCGCCGCCGCGGCCATACAGCTTGTCGCCGCGCAGGACCGGGGTCCACGGGCCGAGGTCGTCGTCCCATCCGGTCATTTCCGGCTGCTTGTCCAGGTGGCCGTAGAGCAGGATGGTGTCGTCGCCGGTCTCGGCGCCGGTGGCCGGAATTTCCAGGAAGATCAGCGGGGTACGGCCTTCCAGGCGCACCACTTCAACCTTCAGGCCAGGCAGCTGCTGGGCCCTGGCCCAGTTCTCCATCAGCGTGACCGCCTGTTCCATGTAGCCGTTCTGCACCCAATTGGCGTCGAACATCGGCGACTTGTTGGGAATGCGGATGTAGTCGACCAACTGCGGGACGATCTCGCTGTCCCACTTGTCATTGACGAATTGGCCGAGCTTGGCGCTGTCCATCTGAAACTCCGGTTGCATGGGCTGATCCGGCCATTCTACGCCTGTGCCACGGGTAGGGTTTTTCCTACATCACGTCGGGTATTTGGCTGGCTTACGGAAATCCGGGAAACCGATAGGCTGTGTGCATGTGGTGACGGACACTGTTCCTACCGACGGGATTGCCGGTCGGGGCGGCCAGAATCACAAGGAGATACACGTTGTGCCTTGGTTTGTCGTGTTGAGGGCACTGGTGCTGGTCATGGGGATCGCTGGGGCGCATGCCGCCGAACCGATCGACATCAACCGCGCCGATGCCCAGGCGCTGCAGCAGGGATTGACGATGGTCGGAGCCGCCAAGGCCGAGGCGATCGTCGAGCACCGGCGCAGACACGGCCCGTTTCATCGCGTCGAGGACCTGACGCAGGTGAAGGGGATAGGGAAAGCAATCGTCGAACGGAATCGACAGCGGATCACCGTAGGCAACAGGTTGTTGCCGGCGGATCCGGTACCCGGATCGGTACCGGTGCGAACCGTACCGAGGCGCTGACAGCAGGAATCGTCGGAACCGGCAGGAAGCTGGTTCAGCGGTCACGGACAGGACGGCCGTGACCACCGACCGCCGCAGGACGCGGCACCAATCACCAGGATGGTGGCATCACAGACCTGTGGAAGGGGCTGAGATACAAACAGGACAGACGCGGCCGCGTGCAGGATGCAACGCTACCCCCACAGCGCAGGATGCGAGGGGGCGGCAGCAGGCCGACAAGGACGTAACGATTGCCCGGTACGACACATGGCTGTGTCGCCGGGCAGTTTCATTTCCGGCGCCTGGTTTTGCCGCGGCCACCACGGGCCGATGGTGTACGGTGGCCGCACCGCATGGAAAGGACCCCCGCTGGATGCTCCCGCTCCGCCCCACCACCCTGATGCTCGCCCTTGCACTGGCCCTGCCGCTGCTGGCCCATGCCGCTGCGCCGACAGCGGCTGGCAAGCCCACGGCTGCCGCAGCCAGCAGCGCTGAAGTGCGCGGGCCGACCGACCTCAAGCCGGGCGAATACCTCTGGCATCCGGAAATCTCGCCGACCGGTCCGATCGTGCTGGTGGTCAGCCTCGATGAGCAGCGCGCCTACGTCTACCGCAACGGCATTGCCATCGGCCTGACCACGATCAGCTCGGGCAAGGCCGGGCACGAGACGCCAACCGGCGTGTTCACCATCCTGCAGAAGGACAAGGACCACAGGTCCAACCTCTACAACAGCGCGCCGATGCCGTACATGCAGCGGCTGACCTGGGACGGCATCGCCCTGCATGGCGGCAGCCTGCCCGGGCATCCCGCCTCGCACGGCTGCGTGCGCCTGCCGCAGGCCTTCGCGCAGAAGCTGTTCAGCGAAACCCAGCGCGGCGATACCGTGGTCGTGGCCGATGCCAAGAGCTCACCGATGACCCTGGCCTATCCGTCGGTGCTGGCGCCGGTGAACGCGCGCGGTCAGGCGCTGCCGGAGGCCGAGGGCGGAGCCCCGGCACAGGCCTGGTGGGACGACAGCGCGGCGCCGGCCGGGCAGGTCGGCATCCTGGTCAGCCTGCACGACCAGCGCCTGTACGTGCTGCGCGATGGCGTGATGATCGGCGAGTCGCCGCTGAAGGCTGACGCCCTGCCGGCGTTCCAGGGCACCACGCTGTTCGTGATGGGGCAGGGTTACAGCGACACCCCCAGCCCGCTGGACGTGAACCAGCGCCTGCACCAGTGGACGGCCTACCCGTTGCTGGGCCAGGACCGTGCCCAGGCCACGCCGGACCTGCTGGCCACGCCCTCGCTGCCGATGGCGCTGCCGCCCGATTTCGCCCGCCAGCTGTACCAGGTGCTGGTGCCGGGCACGACCCTGCTGGTGACCTCGCTGCCGGCGGTCCGCCCAAGCCCGGCTGAATCCGGAATGCAGCCGGTCTTGGAATCCGAGCCGCCAGGGTCCACCCTCAAGGGCAACTGAGTGCCCTCGTTGTGCCCATGACTGCATCCCGCCTGTGCCGGCTGGCCGCGTTCGGCCTGCTGGCGACCTCGGCCAGCGCCCCGGCGCTGGCACAGACGCCCGCCCTTGCCACCAGCGCCGATGATCTGGCTGCCCTGCTGTCGCGCAGTGCGCCCAAGGCCGACCGCCACGTGTTGCAGCTGGCGGCGCATGCCATGCGCTGTGCGCTGCAGCGGCCGGAACTGGGCATCAATGGTGATCGCCTCAGCGTGATCGACTATTCGCGCCCGTCCACCGAGCCGCGCCTGTGGGTGTTCGACCTGGCCCACCAGCGCCTGCTGTTCGAGGAGTGGGTGGCGCATGGCCGCAACAGTGGCGAGAACCGCACCGAGCACTTCTCCAACCGCGATGGCAGTTTCATGTCCAGCCTCGGCGCGTTCACCGCGCAGGAGACCTACATGGGTGGCAATGGATATTCGCTGCGCCTGGCGGGGCTGGAACCGGGCTTCAACGACCGCGCGCGTGACCGAGCCATCGTCATCCATGGTGCGCCATACGTGAACCCGGCTGCCGCGCAGCTGCAGGGGCGGCTGGGCCGCAGCCTGGGTTGCCCGGCGGTGCGCCTGTCGGTGGCCAGGCCGCTGATCGATGCGTTGCGTGGCGGCACGATGGTGTTTGCTTACTACCCCGACCAGGATTGGCTGAAGCACTCGCAGCTGCTGGCCGGCGGGTGCGGTGGCCAGGGCACGCTCGCCACGCGGTGATGCACGACGGCGCGCGGCATGATGCAATGCGCCGATGAACATCGACTCCCTGCTGCACACTCCGAGCCAGGTGATCTCCAGCCTGGACTACCGCCGCGAACGTTGGCGCAACGGCCTGGGCTGGACCCGCGAGATCCTGCGCCTGCCCGCGCAGGGCGATGACTGGGCGCTGCGCCTGTCGGTGGCCGAAATCGAACAGGATGCCGCGTTCTCTGCCTTCCCCGGCGTGGAGCGCGAACTGGTGTTGCTGCAGGGCAATGGCGTGCGTCTGCGCTTCGACGATGGACGCGTGGCGGAAGTGCTGCCGCCACACGGACGAGTGCGGTTTGCTGGTGAGGAGACACTGCACGGGGAACTGATCGATGGCACCACCCACGACTTCAACCTGATGTGGAAGCGCGAGCTGCTGCAGGCCGAACTGCTGCACCGGCCGCTGGTGGGCGCGATGTTCTTCTTCTGCGAACCGGGCGTGGCCTGGGCGCTGCATCTGCTGGCCGGTCAGGCGGAGTTTGGTGCCGACAGCGGCCTGCCGGCGCTGCAGGCGGGCGATACCGCATGGTTGGCGGCCGGCGAACGTCAGCGGCACGCGTTGCAGGGTGGTGGCGAGTTGCTGGCGATACGGGTCAGTGCAGCAGCGGGATGATTGCTGGGCGCCGGTGGGCTCCATCCACGCATGGCGTGGATCTACAGCTGTGAGGTTGTCACCATGCCTGGGCACGCCGTCATGGTGCGGCTGTGGTTGGGGTCAGAGCCCTTTCCTGCGGAAAGGGATCCGACCCCGATGGTTCGTTCAATACACATCGCGCCGGTAACGACCGGCCAGCAACAGCGCTTCCTTGCCCGCAGTACCCAACACCTGCTCGATCACCGCATCCACCGCCGGGGCCATGCCCTGCAGGCTGCCGCAGACCAGGATCGTCGTGCCTTCATCCACCCACTGCCGCAGCGTTGCCGCTTCGGCCAGCAGCCGGTCCTGCACATAGCGATGCGCGCCGCCATCTCGGCTGAACACCGCATCCAGCCGCGCCAGCGTGCCGTCGGCCAGCATCGCCTGCAGTTCTTCACCGAAGTGGAAGTCGTGCGCGGCGGTACGCTCACCGAACAGCAGCCAGGTGCGGCGCGCGCCACTCCGGGCACGTTCGTGCAGGTGCGCGCGCAGGCCGGCGATGCCGGTGCCGTTGCCGATCAGCAGCAGCGGCACATCGGTGGGCACGCCATGGAAATTGTCGTTGCGGCGCAGACGCAGCTGCACCGGTTCGTCGATGGCCGCGTGGTCGCACAGCCAGCCACTGCCGATGCCCGGTGTTCCATCGGCGCGCAGTTGGCGGCGCAGCAGCAGCTCCACCGCACCGTCGGCCATCACCGAGGCGATCGAGTACTCGCGATGCGGCAGCGGCTGCAGGGTCGCCAGCAATGCAGGCAGATCACCCGGGGGAACCAATGAGGGCAGGTGCGAGCGCGCGACGCGTGCCAGCAACGTCTGTCCGTCATCCAGCACGATGTCCGCGTCAAAGCGTTGTGTGTCCAGCCAGGCACGCACGGTGTGCGATGCGTGCTGTGGGCCGATCTCGGCGATGTCACCGGCCTGCCATTGCGCATCTGCATCGGCTGGGGGCTGCAGGCGCAACCAATACACGGGGCCGCCGGGGCTGCCGGGGTTCAGATGCTCGCGCTGCAGCAGCGTCCACGGCTGGTACTCGGCCGGACTCCAGTCGGGCAGTTCGCTGGCGTTACCGCCGAGTTGTCCCAGCAACTGCTGCCAATGGCGCAGCGCCGCCGGATCGGCGTTGTCGACTTCGATTGCATCGAACAGTGGATGCGCGCCGTGCTGGCGCAGCCATTGGTCGAGCTGGTGACCGAATCCGCAGAAGTGGCCATAGCTGCGGTCGCCCAGTGCGAGCACGCCGTAGTGCAGATGCTGCAGCGAGGGCGGCGTGGCCATCACCCCGCGCAGGAAAGGCAGCGCGTGGTCGGGCGGATCACCTTCGCCGGTGGTGCTGGCAATGAACAGCGCGCGCTGGCTGCCGGCCAGCAACACGGCGTCGACCTCATGCAGTCCGCGCACGCGCGCTGGCACGCCGGCACCGCGCAGGGCCTCGGCACTGCGTTCGGCCAGTTCGCGGGCAAAGCCGGTCTGGCTGGACCAGGCCAGCAGGATGGGCGCGGAGTCTCCGCTTGCGGCATCGTCGCGCGGGCGCCCACGCCACCACAGCGCAACGCAGGCCAGCGCATACAGCGCCGTGGCGAGTACCGCGATCTGAGACTGCCGCGCCGGTGGCGCGCCATGCCACCAGGCTTCACCGAGGTGCAGGCGCAGCAGCGCCCAGCCGATCAGCGCCAGCAGAAGCAGGACCAGCGCGTTGCCGAGCCACGCGCGCGACGGCCGGGTACTCATGGGCTCTGCTCGTCGAGCAGGCGCTGGAAGGCGCTGCTGAGGAATTCCTGCGGGCCGTCCGCTGCGCGTTGCAGGTAGCGCGCAGCCAGCCCTTCGAGTTCGGCCAGCGCCATGCCCTGTTCGCGGCCCAGCACGGTCAGTGCGGTGGCCCAGGCATCGGCGTGCATGGCGTCGTCGGCCACCACGGTGACTGCCGCGGCAACCTGGCGCACCGGTCTGCCCGAACGCGGGTCCAGGCTGTGACTGTAGGCCTCGCCATCGACCTGGTACTGGTGCCAGCGATCGCCGGAGGTGGCCACCGCCTTGCCCTCCAGCGCCAGCACCCGCAGCGGGGTATTGGTGTGCGCATCTTCTTCCGGCGCGGACTCCACCAGCACGCGCCACGGCTGGCCGTCCGGTTTGCGGCCGTAGCCGGCCAGTTCGCCGCCGACTTCGACCAGCGCGGCAGTGATGCCCTGTGTGCGCAGCCACGCAGCGACATGGTCGACGCCAAAGCCCTTGGCGATCGCGGAGAGATCCAGTTCCAGCCCACCCGGTTGCAGCAGCGCATCGTCCTGCCACTGCAGGCGCTGCCAGCCGCAGCGATCGCGCGTGGCCTGCAGGGTAGCGTCGTCGGGCTGGCGGCGTTCACCGGCATGTGCACCGAAGCCCCACAGTGCAACCAGCGGACCGACGGTGGGATCGAAGGCGCCGCCACTGGTGGACGCGATCGCCTGTGCGCAGGCCAGAACGTGGCGGGTCTCGGCCGGCAGCACGCACCATTGGCCCGCGTCGGCGCGGTTGTAGCGGCTCAGGTCCGAACCGGGCTCCCAGGTACTCATCTGCGCGACCACTTCGTCCAGCCGCGCCTGGATGCCGGCGTGCAGCGGGTGCAGGTCGCGCTGGCGCGGCGCGACCAGCGACACGCTCCAGGTGGTGCCCATGGTGGTGCCGCCGAGGCGGGCGATGTCGAGCAGGGAATCGGTCATGGTGATGCGTTGCGGGTGCGATGCCGGGCTGCCCGGCATCGCGGTCCACGTCATTACTGCGGCAGCACTTCCAGCGTGGCGACGTAGCTCAGGCGGCGCTTGGCGGCCTGCTTCACCGACGTCTTGTTGTCCTCGGTGCCGGTTTCCAGCCAGTACATGCCGGCTTCCGGCCAGGTCACCTTGATCTCGCCCTTGGCATCGCTGGTGACCTTCAGCTCGTCCTGTGCGTTGCGGTAGCGGGTGGCACCACGCACGATCTCGAATTCCAGGCCGGCCGCCGGCTTGCCATCGACGAGCACGCGGAAGGTGGCTTCCTCGCCGGCGAACAGATCATTCGGGTGGCCGACGGCGACCAGCTCGATGCCACGGTTGGTCGGCTTCAGCGCGGTATCGTTCGGCGCGCCGTTGGTGACGAAGGTCTCCACGCGGCCGACCGACTGGCTCACTTCCAGCTTCTTCGCGTCCTTCGGCAGTTCGCCGAAGGTGGCAACGCTGCCGCGCCAGCGCTTGCGCTCGCCGTTCTGCTCGTAGGTGGCGAACAGGCCGTCATTGACCGACGCAATGCGGTAGGTGCCCGGCTGCTTCAGTTCGATGTCGAACACGCTGCGGTACTTGCCGGTCGACGCGTTCTGCGGTTGCACGGTGCTGCCGTCCGGTGCGGTGATCACCAGCGATTCCAGGCGCAGCGGCACGTGGTTGAAGTAGAACAGATCGTTGGAGACCGCACCGTCGACGGTGATCCACGGCGCGTTGCCGGCGATCACGGTCTGCGAGGGCAGCAGCCAGGCCTTGTGGGCCAGGGCGGAGAAGGGAAGGGCAGCGGCCAGGGCGGCGGCGAGGACGAGCGTGCGCTTCATGCGGAAGACTCCAGTTGGAAGGGGTCGGATCCCTTTCCATCGGAAAGGGCTCTGACCCCGGGGGATACGGCGATGGGGTCAGAGCCCTTCCTGCGGAAGGGACTCGACCCCGGCTCAGGCAGTTATGGTTTGACGGCGAGGGTGACCTGGCCCAGTTCGGTGGCGCCCTGCGCCTTGCCGTTCTGCGCGGCGGTGGCCGGCCAGGTGAAGGGGATCTTCAGCAGTTCGCGGCCGCCGACTTCGCGCACCGCTTCCACTACCAGGGTGTAGTTGCCCGGGGCCAGCTGCTTCAGTGCCGGCTGCCTGTCATTGAACGACAGTGCGTGCTTGCCGGCCGGGCGGGTCGGACCGGTCACGCCGTCCACCGGCACCTGCAGGGTGCGGCCGCTCTTGCGCCACCACTGGCGCAGGTCGGGCAGCCACTTGGTGCCGTGGCCTTCGCTGTTGCTGGTCTGCTGGTACCAGACCGAGAGGTTGGCCGCGACCTTCTGGTCGGCGCCTTCCAGCCACACGGCCACATACGGGCGGTGGTATTCGGCCACGTTGAGCTTGGGCACTTCGACGTTGATGTCGAGGGTGGTGGCATAGGCCGGCGAGGTGGCCAGCAGGCCGCTGAGGGCGATGGTCAGGGTGACGCGCATGGGGCGGCTCCGGAAAGGGGGAAAAGTCAGTGGATCAGCAGCAGGGCGATCAGCAGCGGGATCATCAGGCCGAGGCCGACCAGCGGCCAGGTCATGCGCCGCTGCCGTGCATGGAGGTGCAGCAGGAACAGGCCGGTGATGCAGAACACCAGGCAGGCCACGGCGAACAGGTCCAGGAACCAGCCCCATGCCGGGCCGGCATTGCGGCCCTTGTGCAGATCGTTGAGGTAGGACACCGCGCCGCGCGAGGTCGATTCGTATTCCACCGCGCCGGTCTCGCGATCGATGCTCAGCCAGGCGTCGCCGCCGGGGCGCGGCAGCGACAGGTAGATCTCTTCGGGCGACCACTCGGCCGGTCGCCCGCCGATGGCGATGCCCAGCTGCGTGTCCAGCCATTGCCGGGCAGGGCGCGGAATCGGTGCGTTGCCGTCTTCGCGCGTGCCGAGCTGTCCAAGCAGCGCGGCCGGCAGTTCAAGATGCTGGTTCTGCACCTCGGGCTTGGCCTCGATCTTCGCGGCATGGTTGAGGGTCAGGCCGGTCACCGCGAACAGCAGCATGCCGATCAGGCACACCGCCGAGCTGATCCAGTGCCACTGGTGCAGCGTCCGCAGCCAGAAGCCGCGGTTCTGTTGCTGCTGCACGGTGGAAGAGGCAGGACGGCTCACGGCAGGGTTCGAGGCGGACGGGGACTGCCCATTACATCATTGATGAGAATAGCTCGCAATTGCGTGTCGTTCTGTATCCCTGGAGCAGGTCTGGCGGGTTGCCGGCCAGCGGCCGGCACTACCGATCAGTAGAGCCACGCCATGCGTGGATGAAGCGGTGCCGACCAAGGTCGGCACCCACCGGGGCAGGGCGCGGCGATCAGAACTTCGCGTTCAACGAAATCCAGTAGCTGCGGCGCTGGTCCTTGGTCGCGTAGTCATCCACGCAGCTGAACTCGCTGGGATTGAGCAGCAGGCACGACTGCGAAACGAAGTCCTTGTCGAACAGGTTGTTGACCCGTGCATTGACCGTCAGCCACGGCGTAGCCTTCCAGCTGCCCCCAAGGTGGAAGATCGTGTAGTCCTCGTAATAGCGCACGTGGCGGGTGCCGGCACTGTCGATGAGGGTGTCGCGATAGCGGTCGTAGCGGCCTTCGCCGATCAGCGACAGGCTGATCGCTTCGTTGATCTGCCAGTTGAGGCTGGCGTTGGCCATGTGCTTTGCCGGCGTGGTGCCTGAGATCGGGCGTCCCTTGTCGGGGCCGCTGGTCTGCTCGCTCCTGGTCCAGGTGTAGTTGCCGCGCAGCTGCAGGGTGTCGAGCAGGTCGACATGACCGGCCAGTTCCGCGCCGCGGGTCTCGGCCTTGTCGATGTTCACGCTCTGGGTGAAGGTGCTGTAGCCCAGTGCTGCCCAGCCTGGGCCGATGTCTACGCAGTAGCCGCTGCCGGCGCGCGCCACTTCGCAGTTCGGGAACGTTCCGCCGCTGGCGATCTTGTCTTCGAACGTGTTGAAGAAGCCGGTGACGTTGAAGCCCCAGCGCTGGCCTTCGTAGTAGGCGGCCAGCTCGTAGTTGGTGCTGGTTTCAGGCTTGAGGTTCGGGGAACCGACCAGCGGCAGCACGCCCTGGCCACCAAAGCCGGTGATGCCCGGGAACAACTGGTCCGGTCGCGGGGTCTTGTAGCCGGTGCTGACGCCACCCTTGAAGGTCCACGCATCGCTGGCGTTCCACACCAGGTAGCCACGCGGACTGACGTGGCTGCCGAACACGTTGTGGTCGTCGTAGCGCAGGCCGAAGGTAGCGGTGAGGGTATCGGTCAGCGCCCAGTTGTCCTCGGCGAACAGCGCCCACATGCGGTGCTTCTGCCTGGTGTTGCTGCGATAACCGGCGCCATCCATGCCGAACACGCCGTCGATCATGTCGGTGTCGTTGTACTGGCCGCCGACGGTCAGCTTGTGCGCGCCGAAGTCGAGGTCGAGCATCGTGTCGAGCACGTAGCCTTCCAGTTCCATGGTGCGCAGCGGACGCGGCAGGAACGCCTGCAGGCGCGCCATCTCGCTCGGGTTGAGCGCGGCCAGGGCATTGCCACGGCCGGCCGCACAGTTGTTGGCGGCACCGGTGCGGCGGCAGACGTCATTCCACAGCGTCTGCAGGTTGGCGCGCTCGTCCAGGGTCAGCGGCAGCGAACGACCCAGGTTGCTGCTCTTGCTGTGGGTCAGCGAGGTCTGCCAGGTGCCGAAGCTGTAGCGGCCCTGGTGGGTCAGCGACAGCTGATCGCGCTCGTAGCGCTGGTAGGCGGTGTAGCCGACGCGCGGCTGCACCACGCGGCGGGTGACGGTGCCGCTGCCGTTCGGGTTGGGGATGACCGCATTGCCGACGCGCCACAGGCTGGCCAGGCTGTCCAGCGTGCCGGTCTGGCCTTCGCTGTTGTCGTACTTCTGCCGCGACACGTCGTAGTCCAGCCACAGTTCGTGGTCATCGTTGACCCGGAAGTCCAGGCGCACGCCGGTATTCCAGTTGGTGTTGGCCACCGACTTGCCACCGCCGCCGAAGCCGATGCTGCGCTCCCACAGGCTGCCGTCGGGCAGGGTCAGTGCGTCCCACTCCGGATTGGAGGCCTTGGCGTCGTAGTAGCTGCCGCGGACCGCCAGGCTGAGGCGGTCCTTCAGCAGCGGGCCGCTGAGGTACAGGTCGGTGGTGCGCGCATCACCGAACTGGTCATCCTGCTGCACGGTGAAGCCCTGGGTCACGGCGCCGTGCCAGCGGTCCTGGTTGCGTCGGGTGATGATGTTGATCACGCCACCCATCGCGTCCGAGCCATACAGCGTGGACATCGGGCCGCGCACGACTTCGATGCGCTCGATCGCGTCCAGCGGCGGCAGGTAGGCGAACTGGCCGCCACCGAAATTGTTCGGGTACAGCTGGCCGACATTGCTCTGGCGGCGGCCGTCGATCAGCACCAGGGTGTACTCGGACGGCAGGCCGCGCATGGAGATGGTGGCGCGGCCGTTCTTGTCGGTGGCCTCCAGGCCGACATCGATGCCTTCGACGTCGCGCAGCGCATCGACCAGGTTGGTGTAGGGGCGCTTGCTGAGTTCTTCGCGGCTGACCACGCTGATGCTGGCCGGTGCATCGATCACCTTCTGCTCGAAGCCGGAGGCGGTGACCACCACCTTGTCCAGCGTCTGTGGCGCGCCGGTAGCGTCACCGTGGGCGAAGGCAGGGGCGGTCATGGCTGCCAGCACGGCGCTGGTCAGCAGGGTACGGGACAGGGACGAACGGACACGATGGCGCTGGGCCATGGCAGTAACCTCGAAGGTTGCAGGGTGGTGCGATGCCAGGCGCGAACGGCGCGGCATGCACGGGGAGGCCCGGTCAGGGGCGGCAGGGATGAAGCAGGCAGCGGCGCGCGGGCGCGACCGCGCAGGCGGTCACGCGGGGCCGTGAATCAGGCGAGCGGCGGCGCCTGGCCGCGTTGCTGGCGGCGCCCGGGCGCATCGGCCCAAGGCGTGTCCGGAGCAGCCAGCGGCCAGTCCGGGCGCACGCCGGGCATGGCCGGCGTGGCGGGTACGAGTTCAAGCTCGGTGCGCAGCCATTGGCTGGCCAGCAGCAACGGCGGGCGTGCCTTCTCGGCCGCTTTCACCGGGGTGGAGGCACAGCGGCGCAGCTTGGCCGGGGCTTCTTCCTGCAATGGGCCTTCGCCGCCGCGTTCTTCCAGCGGTACCTGCACGGTCGCCGCTGTCGCCGGATGCGGCAGCAGCGGCAGGGTGCCCAGCAGCAACGCCAGCATCGCCACCCACGCCAGCAGGCTGGCCAGCGCAGGACGCTGGCCGCGCATTGCGGTGCCCATCTTGCGATGGATGAGTGGACGAGGGCGAAGCGGGCGCAGCAAGCAGGGGTCCCCAGGGGTCTGCCGGCAGCGGCCGGCATCAACGGGGCGTGATTGTAATGAGAGCTGTTAGCTGTTGCAAATGAGAATGATTGCCAAAATGTCGCAGGCCAGCCCGACCGGGCTCAGACCTCGCTCCAGCGCCGCAGCAGGTTGTGGTACACGCCGGTCAGCTGCAGCACCGCCCCGGCGTCGCCGCCGGTCTGCCGCAGGCGCTCGATCGAGCCGTCCATTTCCCATAGCAGGCGGCGCTGCACATCGTCGCGGACCATGCTCTGCACCCAGAAGAACGAGGCCACGCGCGCGCCGGCAGTGACGGGGCGCACCTGGTGCAGGCTGCTGGACGGGTACACGATCAGGTCGCCGGCCGGCAGCTTCACTTCGTGCTCGCCGTAGGTGTCGCTGATGATCAGTTCGCCGCCCTCGTACTCGTCCGGCGCCGACAGGAACAGGGTGCAGGAAATGTCCGAACGCAGCTGTTCGCCGTTGGCCAGGTTCATCACCGCGCCATCAACATGGAAGCCATAGGTGCCGCCACCGCTGTAGCGGTTGAAGCGCGGCGGCAGGTATTTCAGCGGCAGCGCGGCGCTGAAGAACAGCGGGTGCCGGGCCAGCGCGACGAGGATGATCTCGCCCAGTTCGCGGCGCAGCGGTGAGCCCTCGGGCAGCTGCTGGTTGTGCTTGGCCTGCGCGCCCAGATGGCCGACGGTTTCGCGGCCATCGGTCCAGTCGGCGGCATCCAGTCGGCGGCGAAAGTCGGCCACCTGGTCGGCGCTGAGAATGTCGGGGATGTGCAGCAGCATGCGGGGCTCCTCAGAGGGACGGCGGCGCGACCAGGGCGCGCACTTGTGGATGCGGCGACGCGGCCAGTTCGGGCACGATGTGCGCCATGAACGCCGGGCTGCCGTGGGCCAGTGCGAGCCGCAACCAGTGCACGGCCTGCTCGACCTGTCCGGCCTGCAGCAGGATCGAGGCGTAGTTCGCCTGGCCGCGGAAATCACCGGCTTCGGCCGCGCGCTGGTACCAGGCCAGCGCTGCCTGCGGATCGGGTGCGGTATCCAGCCCGTCTTCGAGGTGGCGGGCCAGCAGGTTCATCGATTTGGCATGGCCCAGGTGTGCGGCACGGGTGTACAGGGTCAGTGCCTGTGCGCGGTCCTGGGTCACGCCGCGGCCGGTGGCCAGCAGGTTGGCCAGGTTGTACAGGCCCCAGTCCAGGCCGGTGTCGGCCGCGCGCCGGTACCACACCGCGGCCAGCACCGGGTCGGGTGCGGTGCCCTGGCCCAGTTCGTGGCAGCGGCCCAGCATGTTCATCGCCATCGGCGCGCCGTTGTTGGCGGCGGTCTCGTACCAGAGCCGTGCCGCCGAGGCGTCCTGTGCGGTGCCTTTGCCTTCCATGTGCATCTGCGCGAGCAGCAGTTGTGCCTCGACCTGTCCGGCCTGCGCGGCGTCGCGCACGCGTGCGAAGGCAGCCTGCGGATCGTGCTGCAGCAGCGCGGCAAGAGCGTCGCTGTCGATGGGGGTACGGGTTGCCATGGGGTGAGTATCGCCGGAAACAAAAACGGCGGCAGGAGAGCCTGCCGCCGTGGTGGAGCGCAGTTACATCAGAACTTCACGTTCAGTGCCAGGGTGGCCGAGCGACCCGGGGCGATGCTCGCGTAGTGCGAGGCATAGGCCTTGGTGAAGTAGGTCTTGTCGGTCAGGTTCTGCACGTTGAGCTGCAGGCTGATGTTGTCCTGGATCGCGTAGCTGGCCATCGCGTCGAAGCGGGTGTAGCTGGCAATCCACTTGGTGTTGGCGACGTCACCGTACTGCTTGTCCGAGTAGAACGCACCGGCGCCGATGGTCAGGCCGATCGGGAAGCGGTAGGTGGTCCACAGGTTGGCGCTGTGCTTGGCGGTGTTCGGGAACACGTTGCCGTTGTTCGGCGACGGCACGTAGACGTTGGACGGACAGGTGCGGCCCACCGGTGCGCCACAGACGAAACCGTTGTCCTTCAGTTCCGAGTCCAGGTAGGTGTAGCCGCCGTACAGGCTCCAGGCATCGGTCAGCTGGCCGGTGAAGCCCAGCTCGAAGCCGTTGATTTCCTTCTTGCCGGCGTTCTGGCTGGTGCCGTTGTCGATGGTCACGCGTGCGTTGTTCATCACGGTGTGGAAGATCGCGGCAGTCAGGTTCAGGCGCTTGTCGAACAGGTCCCACTTGGTGCCCAGCTCGAGGTTCCTGGTGTCCTGCGGCTTGAGGTCGGCCACGGCGGCGCTCAGGCCGTCCGAACCGTCGCCACCGTCCATGCCCGGCGGGGTCGAGGAGGTGCCCCAGGACAGGTAGATGCTGCCGTTGGCGGCCGGCTTGAACACCACGCCGGCCTGGTAGTTCAGGAAGTCGTTGCTGTTGCGCACGCGGGTCGGTGCCTTGCCGGCCACCGGAGTGGTCAGGGTGGTACGGAAGTCGTCGTAGCGCAGGCCGAGGTTGATCATCCACTGCTCATTGAGCTCGATGGTGTCGAACACGTAGGCCGAGGTGGTCTTGGTGCGCTGCTCGACGTCCAGTGCCTTGTCGCTGCGATAGACGATCTGACCGGCCGCCCACGGATCGTTCGGGTTCGGATTGTTGAAGTCGGTGCAGTTGTAGCCGGTGGCCGCGCCGGACACCTGGCAGCGAGTGCTGTTGGCGCTGTTTTCAAGGGGATTGGCGGTGCCCGGCGACATCAGGTAGCTGCCACGGGTCATCTTCTCGTCGCTGTACTCCACGCCCGCGCTGTAGCTGTGCTTGAGCGCGCCGGTCTGGAACGCACCGGTCAGGCCCAGCTGGTCGGCGAAGCTCTTGACGTCGACCGCACGGGTGTTGGTGCGACGCCACAAGGTGCCGTACAGGTTGGGGTTGCCCTTGCTGTCGTCCGGCTGGGTCCACAGGTAGTCGTTGCTGGTGTTGCCCAGGCGCGCGATGTTGCGCAGCTTGTGGCCGCCGAAGTCGTAGCTGGCATCCAGGGTGCTGATGTCGGCGCGGGTGCGCTGGAAATCACGGTCGACCAGGCCGTAGTAGTTGTTGCGGTCCGGCACCATCGGCCGGCCATCACCGTTCTTGGCCACGTTCGGGCCGCTGGAGAACGGATTGCTGTAGGGGAAGCCACCCGCGTCCGGCAGGTCATCGCTCTGCATGTGGTAGTGGCTGGCGATCAGCTGCGCCGGTCCGTTCAGGCCGAACGCGATCGACGGCGCGATGCCCCAGCGGCTGACGTTGGCGGCGTCGCGGCCGGCGATGTCCGATTCGTGCTTCATCAGGTTCAGGCGGGCGGCGATGCCATCGCCCAGCACGTAGTTGGCGTCCACGGTGCCGCGCGCGTAGCTGTCGGTGCCGATGCCCATGCTGGCGCTGGTCTCGTTCTTCAGCTTCGGCGTCTTGCTCACCAGGTTCAGGCTGCCACCACCGGAGTCACGGCCGCCGTAGGCCGAGCTCGGGCCCTTGACCACTTCCACCTGCTCCAGGTCGAAGATCTCGCGGGTCTGCGAGCCGACGTCGCGCAGTCCGTCGACGAACACGTTGCTCTGCGAATCGAAGCCACGGATGAAGGGGCGGTCACCGGTCGGGTTGCCGCCTTCGCCGGCACCGAAGGTGATGCCCGGCACCATGCGCAGCGCATCCTGCAGGTTGGTCGCACCGGTTTCGGCGATCAGCTTCTCCGACACGATCGACACCGACTTCGGGGTGTCCAGCAGCTCGGCGGTGAACTTCGGCGAGGACGGGTTGAACCAGCTGCCGCGCACCTGCACCTTGTCCAGCTCGGTGGCGTTGCGGGAACCGGCGTCGGCGCCGTCGGCAGCCTGCGCAGCCAGCGGAGCAAAGCCCGCGGCCAGGGTGGCGGTGGCGAGCAGGGAAACGCGCGGGGCGTGCTTGCGGGACGTGATGTGGGTCATGGCGGTGGGTAGTGGCTTGGATCGGGAAAGGGCGAGCGCGAGCCGGCGCAGATGGGCATGCGGCGACAGGCGGGAGGTGGGTGCTGTAGAGCCGAGCCAGGCTCGGCTGGCGGGAACGCAATCAGGCGCACGGCAACGGCCGCAGGGCGCCTCAGCTGGCGTGCGGTGCGGGCGGTGCGTGGCCGGGGTTCAACCGCAGCGCGGGATCATGCAACTGCCAGCGCAGGGCATCGGAGCGCCACAGCGGGATACGCGCGACCAGAGCGGCGCGTGCAGGGACCAGACCGGTGCAGGGCGAGGTGCCCTCGCCATCAAACGGAGGCTCCGGTGCTGGTGCGGCGTGCTGCGGGCATTCGTCGGCTGGCGGTTGCGGCAGCGGCATCGCCTGCAGCAGATCTTCAGCGTGTGCCTGCCAGCCGTGCGCGGCCGGATCGCCGCCACGCCCTTCGTGCAAGGCCGACCAGCTCAGCAGCAACGTCAGCAGCACGGCCACGAGCAGTGGCCACCCTTGGCGGGCGAGCTGGCACAGCGTGGCGGTGGGCGCGGGCGAAGCCATGGCGCAGGGGCGATGTCGTTACGAAGATGTTACGTAGAATAACATCAACGATAATGATTCGCATATGCGCGATCGGGTTGCCGATCTGGATGGCCTGGAAGGGCCTTGGAGGGCCCCTCAGTGCACTCCAGTAGATTCCACCTCACGGGTGGATGCTCTCCGCCAGGCGCCCTCTGGGGGGGCTCTCCGGGCCGAGCGCCGCCTCAATCCCGGTCGTCGCGGGTCCAGACCGCGTCGTGCTCGCGCTTCACCGGGAACTTGGGCACAGGGCTGTAGGCCGGGGCGCACAGGGCGCGGCCATCGCGCACGTCGAAGCGCGCGCCGTGCAGCACGCACTCCACGCTGCCTTCGGTCGTGTTGAACTCGCCCGAGGACAGTTCGAACTCTTCATGCGTGCACTGGTCTTCCAGTGCGTACAGCTCGCCATCGAGGTTGAATACCACGATCGGCGTGCCGGTCACTTCGTCGAACACACTCTTCATTTCACCCGGCAGCAGCTCGTTGCCGGCACAGACAAAGGTCCAGGCCTCACTCACGCGGCGGCTCCGTTCAGCGGCTTTTCCAGGATCTCGAAGCGCAGGTCGTCGCGCTTGGGGATGCCGAAGCGTTCGTCGCCATACGGGAACGGCTTCTTGATGCCGGTACGGCTGTAGCCGCGGCGCTCGTAGAAGGCGATCAGCTCGTCGCGCACGTCGATGACGGTCATCTGCATCACCGGTACGTTCCATTCGCGCGCGGCGTGTGCTTCGGCGGCGTCCATCAGCTGCTTGCCGACGCCGCCGCCCTGCTGGGCCGGATCGACCGAGAACATGCCGAAGTAGCCCTTGCCGTCGACATCGGCGACGTGGGCGCAGGCCACCAGCTGGTCCCCGCGCTCGGCCAGCAGGATGGTCGAGCGCGGGCGGTCGAGGTCGGCCTGGATGCCTTCGGCGTCGATGCGGGCGCCATCCAGCAGGTCGGCTTCGGTGGTCCAGCCGACGCGGCTGGCGTCGCCACGGTAGGCCGAGGTGACGAGGGCGATCAGGGCGGGGATGTCGGCCGGCGTGGCGGCGCGGAAGGTCAGGGTGCTCATGGCCCCATTCTAGGTGGGGTGTGGGCGGGCGCAAATGGGGGAGGGGGCAGATCCCTTTCGCAACGCGGAAGGGATCTGACCCCGGCGTCTACTGACCCAACGGCAGGCCATGGACCGACTGGCACGGGCGCGGAATCGGCAGATGCTCGGGGTCGGATCCCTTTGCGCAGCGAAGGGCTCTGACCCCCTGTTACCAGGAGCTGCCCATGCCGAGGCCACGACGGGTCGATGCACCCGGATATCCGCAACATGTCGTCCAGCGCGGCAACAACCGCCAGCCCGTGTTCTTCACCGATGGCGACCACGTCGCCTACCTTCGCCTGCTGTGTCATCACGCGCACCAGCAGCATTGCCGGGTTCACGCCTATGTGTTGATGGGCAACCACGTCCATCTTCTGGCAACGCCTGATGTCTGCGGCGGGCTGTCACGGATGATGCAGGCCGTGAGCCGGACCTACGTACGTCGGGTGAATGAACGGCAGGGCCGCACCGGCACGTTATGGGAAGGGCGCTTTCACTCCACGGTGGTGGATTCGGATCGCTATCTGCTGGCCTGCCAGCGCTACATAGAGCTCAACCCGGTTCGGGCGGGGAAGGTGGCGCATCCCGGCGACTATCGTTGGTCCAGCTATCGCGCCAATGCGCGTGGCAGGCCCAATGCGCTGCTCGAGCCGCATTCGGCATTCGAGCTGATGGGTTCTGATGCGGATGAACGGCGCAGGCGCTATGTGGAGTTCATCGAGGCGGGCATTCCGGCGGGGGATCTGCTGGCGATCCGGCGGGCATTGCAGTCGCAACGGCGGCTGTCGGGAATGCTGGTGGGGTCAGAGCCCTTTCGCATCGCGAAAGGGATCTGACCCCGGTGTGCTACGGGCGGTATGCCGGGTTCATCTGGTCGCGATCCGGCGGGCATTGCAGTCGCAACGGCGGCTGTCGGGAATGCTGATGGGGTCAGAGCCCTTTCGCATCGCGAAAGGGATCTGACCCGGTGTGCCGGCTCAGCCCAACAGCTTCCGTACCTTGGTCAGCGCGGTCATGAACCGCTCGATCTCGGCGTGCGTGTTGTAGAACGCCAGCGAGGCACGGCAGGTTGCCGCCACGCCGAAGTACTGCAGCAGCGGGTGCGCGCAGTGCTGGCCTGACCGCACGGCCACGCCTTCCAGGTCGAGCAGGGTTGCCAGGTCGTGGGCATGCGCGCCGTCGATCAGGAACGAGACCACGGCGGCCTTCTCCGGTGCTTCGCCGATGATGCGCAGACCGTCGACGCGGCGCAGCTCTTCGGTGAAATGCGCCAGCAGTTCAGCCTCGCGTGCCTCCACGTTCTCCTGGCCAAGCTGCTGCAGGTAGTCGGCGGCCACGCCCAGGCCGATGAAGCCGGCGATGTTCGGGGTGCCGGCTTCGAACTTGTGCGGGGCATCGTTGAACACGGTGCCGTCGAAGCTGACTTCCTTGATCATCTCGCCGCCGCCAAGGAACGGCGGCATCGCATCCAGGTGCTCGCGGCGCGCCCACAGCGCACCGGTGCCGGTCGGACCACACATTTTGTGGCCGGTGATGGCGTAGAAGTCACAGCCGATCGCGGCCACGTCGACCTTGCGGTGCGGCACGGCCTGCGAGCCATCAACCACGGTGATGATGCCGCGCTTGCGCGCTTCACGGCAGATCTCGCGCACCGGGTTGACCGTGCCCAGCACGTTGGACACGTGGGTGACCGCCAGCAGCTTGACCTCCGGGGTCATTGCCGCGCGCAGCGCATCCAGATCGAGTGCGCCGTCAGGCGTGATCTCGGCCACGCGGATGGTGGCGCCGGTACGCTGTGCGACCAGCTGCCACGGCACGATGTTGGCGTGGTGTTCCATGCGCGTGATCAGGATCACGTCGCCGGCCTTCAATCGCGGCAGGGCCCACGAATACGCCACCAGGTTGATGGCGAAGGTAGTGCCGCTGCACAGCACCAGGTCGCTGGGGCGCACGTTGAGGAAGCGTGCCAGCTTGTTGCGCGCGCCTTCGTAGGCGTCGGTGGCTTCGCTGCCCAGTGCATGCACCGCGCGGCTGACGTTGGCGTTGTAACGGCGGTAGAACTCGTCCACCGCGCCGATCACCTGCACCGGCTTCTGGCCGGTGTTGGCATTGTCGAAATAGACCAGCGGCTTGCCGTGCACTTCACGCATCAGCAGCGGGAAGTCGAGGCGGACGCGATCCCAATCGGGCGCGCCGGTGCGTTCTTCGATCGGGCGCGGGGTGGACAGGTTCATGCCACACCCGCCTCGGCCAGGGCCTTGTCCAAACGGCGTGCCAGCTGCTCGCGCAGGGCTTCCGGCAGGATCTTCAGCGGCTCGTGGCAGAACGCGGCGCTCAGCAGTGCCTGCGCCTGTGCCTGCGGCAGGCCGCGCGAGCGCAGGTAGAACAGCGCGTTGGCATCGAGCTGGCCGACGGTGGCGCCATGCGCGGCCTTCACTTCATCGGCGTCGATGACCAGCGTCGGCTGGGTATCGATCTCGGCGTCGGCCGACAGCAGCAGATTCTTGTTGGACAGGTTCGCATCGGTACCGTCGGCGCCTTCGCGGATCTGGATGCCACCATGGAACACCACGCGGCTGCGGTTGGCGGCAACGCCACGCCACAGCAGCTCGCAACTCGTATCGCGCGCGATGTGGTCGATGCCCAGACGGGTCTCGACGTGGCGTCGGCCATTGCCGAGCAGCACGCCGTTGGCGGTCAGCTGGGCGTTGTCGCCTTCCAGGCGCACGTTCAGTTCGTGGCGGCTGAGTGCTGCGCCCAGTTCCAGGTCGACGCGGTGGTACTGCGCGTCGCGGGCCAGCACCGCGTCGGTACGCAGGAAGCTGGTCTGGCGCGCGCTGCCGGCCTGCACGCGGGCGTGCTTGAGCACGGCATCGCGGGCGACATGGGCGTGCAGCACGGTGTTGTCCAGGTGCGCCGAATCGCCGACGCTGAGGCGGTGCTCGACCACGCCCAGGCTGGCGCCGGCACGCAGTTCGATCAGGTGGCGGTGGTGCCAGGCCAGATCGGTATCGCCGGCGACGCTGGCGAACACCAGCTGTAGCGGCGCTTCCACCTGCACGCCTTCGTCCACGCGCAGCACCACGCCTTCATCGGCCAGCGCGGCATTCAGGCGGGCGAAGATCTCTTCGCTGCGCTCGTAGCGGCGGCCAAGGAAACGCACGGCGTCTTCGCCGGAGGCCAGTGCGGCCGACAGCGGCTGCAGCTGCACGCCGGCCGGCAGGCTCTGCACATCGCTCAGCGCGGCATCCAGGCGGCCGTTGACGAACACCAGGCGCGGTGCCGGGATGTCCTCCAGCAGCGCGGCGTCCAGCGCCGGGCCCTGCAGCGGTGCAGCCGCGAACGCACGGCGTTCCAGCTGGCGCAGCGAGGTGTACTTCCAGGCTTCGTTGCGCGCGGCCGGCAGGCCGTCACGCAGGGCCGCGTCCAGCACTTCGCGGCGCGCGTCGCTGCCGCAGAAGGCCTGGGCCATGGAGTCGAGCAGGGCGCTCATCAGACCGCCGCCTCGCGCACCACGCGATCCTTGAGGAAATCGTAGCCGTGCGCTTCCAGTTCCAGCGCCAGTTCCGGGCCACCGGTCTTGACGATGCGGCCATCGGCCAGCACGTGCACCACGTCCGGCTTGATGTAGTCCAGCAGGCGCTGGTAGTGGGTGATGACCAGGAACGAACGGTCGGCGCCGCGCAGCGCGTTGACGCCGTCGGCCACGCTCTTCAGCGCGTCGATGTCCAGGCCCGAATCGGTTTCGTCCAGGATCGCCAGCTTCGGCTCGAGCACGGCCAGCTGGAAGATCTCGTTGCGCTTCTTTTCGCCACCGGAGAAGCCTTCGTTGACGCCACGGTGCAGCAGCTCGTCCTTCAGGTGCAGCACGGCCAGCTTCTGGCGCACCAGCTTGAGGAACTGCATGGAGTCCAGTTCGTCCTCGCCACGCGCCTTGCGCTGCGCGTTCAGCGCGGCGCGCAGGAAGTAGGTGTTGTTCACACCCGGGATTTCCACCGGGTACTGGAACGCCAGGAACAGGCCGGCGGCGGCGCGCGCTTCCGGGTCCTGCTCCAGCAGGCCGACGCCGTCGAACTGCACGCTGCCTTCGGTGACTTCATAGCCGTCGCGGCCGGCCAGGACATTGCCCAGGGTGGACTTGCCGGCGCCGTTGGGGCCCATGATGGCGTGCACCTGGCCGGGCTTCACTTCCAGCGACAGGCCCTTGAGGATTTCCTTGTCGCCGATGCGGGCGTGGAGGTTTTCGATCTTCAGCATGGTCATGGCTTGGTAGGTTTCGGGGCTGCGGGGGCGATGCGGACGATCTGCACCGTGCCGTTGCCGGGCTGCCCAGGTTGAGCGGGGAGGGCGGAGAAAACCACGATGATCTCTTCACCGGGTTCTTGCAGGCAGGAGACTGCGAGGGAGGCCTGTCGGATGGATTCGGCAGCGGCGCGATCCAGCTCACGGTTGCCCGAGCTCAGGCGAGCCCGGATCGCGCCGAAGCTGCCGTCCTGCTGCGTTGTCAGCACTATCGAAAATTCTTTCGGCGCGGAGATGACCGTGCTGGCGGGCAATTTGACCGGGGTGGCACCCACCAGGTCTTCGGGGGTGCAGGACGCGTTGGCGAAGGCCCAGGGCGAAAGGCCCAGCAGCAACAGTGCGGGCAAAGACGTACGCATCATCCGACGCTTCCTTCCAGCGAGACTTCCAGCAGCTTCTTGGCCTCCACCGCGAACTCCATCGGCAGTTCGCGGAACACCTGCTTGCAGAAGCCGTCGACGATCATCGACACCGCGTCTTCCTGGCTGATGCCACGGGCGCGGCAGTAGAACAGCTGGTCGTCGGAAATCTTCGAGGTGGTGGCCTCGTGTTCGACGGTGGCGCCCGGGTTCTTCACCTCGATGTAGGGGAAGGTGTGCGCGCCGCACTGCTTGCCGATCAGCAGCGAATCGCACTGGGTGTAGTTGCGCGCGCCATCGGCGTTGCGGTCCACCCGCACCAGGCCGCGGTAGGTGTTCTGGCCACGGCCGGCACTGATGCCCTTGCTGACGATCTTGCTCTTGGTGCGCTTGCCGACGTGGATCATCTTGGTGCCGGTGTCGGCCTGCTGGCGGTGATGGGTCAGCGCCACGGAGTGGAACTCACCGACCGAGTCGTCGCCGAGCAGCACGCAGGACGGGTACTTCCAGGTGATCGCCGAACCGGTTTCGACCTGGGTCCAGGTGACCTTGCTGCGCGCGCCACGGCATTCGGCACGCTTGGTGACGAAGTTGTAGATGCCGCCGACGCCGTTCTCGTCGCCCGGGTACCAGTTCTGCACGGTGGAGTACTTGATCTCCGCGTCTTCCAGCGCGACCAGCTCGACCACCGCCGCGTGCAGCTGGTTCTCGTCGCGCATCGGCGCGGTGCAGCCTTCCAGGTAGGACACGTAGGCCTTGTCCTCGCACACGATCAGGGTGCGCTCGAACTGGCCGGTGTGGCCGGCATTGATGCGGAAGTAGGTGCTCAGTTCCATCGGGCAACGCACGCCCTTGGGAATGAACACGAAGCTGCCGTCGGAGAACACCGCCGAATTGAGCGCGGCGAAGTAGTTGTCGCCTACCGGCACCACGGTGCCCAGGTACTGGCGGACCAGTTCCGGATGTTCCTTGATGGCCTCGGACATCGAGCAGAAGATGATGCCCTTCTCGGCCAGTTCCTTGCGGAACGTGGTACCGACGGACACCGAGTCGAACACCGCGTCCACCGCCACGCCTGCCAGCTTGGCACGCTCGTGCAGCGGCACGCCCAGCTTGTCGTAGGTGTCGAGCAGTTCCTTTGGCACGTCATCCAGCGAGGCGTACTTCGGGCCCTTGGGCGCGGAGTAGTAGCTGAGCGCCTGCAGGTCGATCGGCGCGATCTCCAGCTTGGCCCAGTCCGGCATCGGCATGGTCAGGAAGTGGCGGTAGGCGTCCAGGCGCCACTGCGTCATCCACTCCGGCTCGTCCTTCTTGGCCGACAGGGCACGGATGGTGTCCTCGTCCAGGCCCGGCGGCAGGGAGTCCGATTCGATCTCGGTGATGAAGCCGGCCGAATACTTGCGACCGAGCTGCTCGTGGATCTCGCGGTTGGGGGTGTCGTCGTGGGCGACGTTTTCGATGGTTTCGGTGGCCATGGGGGGCTGCCTGTGGATCAGGAGACGACGTCGACAGCGATGGTGCGGCGCTGTTCGTCATCGGCAAGGGGAAGAGGGGGCAGGATCTGGGCGAGGGTGACATCGCGCAGGGCCTCGGAGACCACGTCGTTGATCAGCCGCCAGCTGCTGCGCGCGCCGCACTTGGGCGCCATGCCGCACTGGTGGTGGTCGTGGCTGCATTCGGTCAGGGCCAATGGCCCTTCCATCGCTTCGACCACTTCGAACAGCGAGATCTCGATGGCCGGGCGGGTCAGGCGGTAGCCGCCACGGACACCGCGCAGGCCTTCGACCAGGCCGGCCTGCGCCAGCGGCTTGAGCACCTTGCTGACGGTGGGCGGCTCCAGGCCGGTGAATTCGGCCAGCTCAGTGGCACTGAGCACCTCGCCCGGACGGGCGGCAAGCACGGTCAGCACCACGGTGGCGTAATCGGTGAGCTTGGTGACACGCAACATGGGAATGCGAGCGGTTCTTAAAGCGGACTGAAATTGTACGCTTTTATTCGCCGGCATCCAACCCGGGCATTCAGCCGGCGCTGGGACGGACCGGGACGACGCACCGGGGCCACCGCCGGGGCGCCATGCTGCGCCAACGGGGTGATTTTCGCAATCACCCGGAATGGGCGAGAATCCCGGTTCCATCCGCTGCAAACAGCCCGTGCCGATGCCGAAGAAGATCCAAGCCCGCAAGTCCGCCATCCATGGCAACGGCGTGTTCGCCGTGGCCCCGATCAAGCAGGGCGAGCGCGTGATCCAGTACAAGGGCCTGCTGCGCAGCCACGGCGACGTTGATGCCGATGATAGCGGCGACGTTGAAAGCGGCCATACCTTCCTGTTCACCCTCAACGATGACTGGGTGATCGATGCCAACTACAAGGGCAACGATGCGCGCTGGATCAACCACAGCTGCGACCCGAACTGCGAGGCGGTGATCGAGGAAGACGAGGACGGTGACAGCCGTGGCGACAAGGTGTTCATCGAGGCGCTGCGTGACATCAAGGCCGGCGAAGAGCTGACCTACAACTACGGCATCACCCTGGCCGAGCGTCACACCGCCAAGCTGAAGAAGATCTGGGAGTGCCGCTGCGGCTCGCCCAAGTGCACCGGCACCATGCTGCAGCCCAAGCGCTGACCGGTACCGGGTAGTGCCGGCCGCTGGCCGGCAAGGCGCAATCCAGGTGCCGGCCAGCGGCCGGCACCACCCGGAGGCTCTCCACCTGCCGTGCACGGCAGGGTCACCGCCGTGCAAGGGCCGTTCTTCCATTCTGTCGGCACCCCCAACCGGAGTGCACCCATGGCAGAACGATTGAAGGGCAAGCAGATTGCCATCCTTGCCACCCACGGCTTTGAACAGTCCGAACTGACCGAACCCAAGCGTCTGCTGGAAGCCGAAGGCGCGCGCGTCAGCGTCGTGTCGCCTGCAAAGGAGGCGACGATCAAGGGCTGGAAAGAGAAGAACTGGGGCGACGCCGTTGCAGTGGATATTCCGCTGGATGAGGCCGATCCGGCCAGCTTCGATGCCCTGGTGCTGCCGGGAGGGGTCATCAATCCGGACACGCTGCGTACCGACGAGGCTGTACTCGGCTTCGTCCGCGCAGTAGACGAAGCCGGCAAGCCTGTGGCGGCGATCTGCCATGGCCCGTGGCTGCTGATCAACAGTGGCCTCGCCGATGGCCGCGAGCTGACGTCCTGGCCGTCCCTGCAGCAGGATCTGACCAATGCGGGGGCGAACTGGCGCGATGCCGAGGTCGTGGTCGACGGCAACGTGATCACCAGCCGCAAGCCGGATGACATCCCAGCCTTCAGTGAGGCGGTGGTCAAGGCACTTGCCGCCTGATGCGCTACCGGTAGTGCCGGCCGCTGGCCGGCACCACCTTACTTGCCCAGCACGCCTGCCGGCACCAGGTTGCCCAGGTTCTGGTTGAAGGTGACCACCAGCTTGCCGTTCTTCACCTGTGCCGACTGCACCTGCAGCGCGCCAAGCATGCCGGCCACGGCCGGGTCCAGCTTGTAGATCGGCTCCCGCTGGGCGTAGTCGCTCAGCCAGGCGTTGAGCAGGCCACGGGTACGGGAGTCGAGACGACCGCCCTGGTTGGCCGGGGTGAAGTCATCCACGCTCGGCTGCTGCAGGTGGAACCCCTGGGTCTGCGCGTCGTAGCGCAGGCCGCTGCTGAGCTTCACCGTACCCAGTTTGGCCGGACTGCCACCGGCAGTGGCCAGTGCCACGTCCATGCCAAGGTTCAAGCGCTCGCCGGCCGGGAGGCTCAGCTGGGGGTGGCTCATGGTGAGGGCGATCAGTCCGCCCAACGCGTCCTGGGTGCGCGGGAAGCTGCCATCGAGATACTGCTGCACATCGCTGGCGCCGACCGACAGTTCGCGGCCGGAAATGGATGGGGCGGCCTGCGCGCCGATCGCGGCGGCGATCAGTACGGTGGAGGCGGCGAGGCGGGTCATCAGGGAACGCAGGCGCATGGCGGTGACCGCTGGACTGGGAAAGGATGGAGGAAAGAGTAGCCGGGGCGGCTGAATCGCGCGTGCATGCCGCTGCAACGGTTCAGTCCAGCGTTGGCCGCAGTTGCGCCGACTGGATCTGCCAGCCGCGGCCATCAGCACTGGGCTGCACGCGGTACCAGCCGCCGAAGCGGAAGGTGCCTTGGGTGGTGACCGCGCGGATCCGCACCGGCACCTCCAGCAGCTTGGGAGGGTGCTGGCCGTCGCGCGCCACCGGGCGCTCGCTGTCCAGCCGCAGCGTACGCACGCCCTGCAGCTGGCGTATGGCAGCGTCATCTGCGCGGTGCGGGTCGGCCGGTGGAATCGCCCATGCCGCGTCGCTGGCGCTGCGGTTGCGGTTGAGCAGCGCGATCACGTAGCGGTTGAGCATCACCGACGGTGGTTGGGCGTCGGCAGCGACCGCAGCGAACAGCGGATCGATCGCCGGTGTCTGCAGGGGCGCCGCTTCGGTGCCGGCGATGCCCTGCGTTCCGGCACTGGCGACAGCCGGCGCTGGCGCAACATCGGGCGCTGCCGCAGGCTTGGAGCAGCCGAGCAGCGCCAGGGGCGCGATCAGGAAAAGCGTCCTGCGCATGCCTCCTCCCCGAGGCGATGTGGGGGAGACAGTGTATCGGCTGCGCGGGAATCAGCGGGAGGAGGGCAACTGCTCCAGCGCATCCAGTGCCGGCAGCACCTGCCCGGCGATGGCGGCCAACGCATGTCCATCGGTCTCCGCGTGGCGCTGCACGATGTCGCGCAGCAGCTGGGTGGCGATCACCAGGGTCGCGCGTTCATCACCGCTGATGCCAGCGGTGCGTGGCGCCGCTTCCAGCAGGCGCATCAGGTCGCGGCTGGCGCGATGTTCCAGTTCGATGGTGCAGCGCCCGGTGCACTGCAACCCGTCCTTTTCGATGGGGGTCACCGAGATCCGGTAGCGGGTGGAGGGGCTGGCCATGAGGGGATGCTCGCCGTAGCTGTGGAGGATGTGCCCACCTTAGGCAAGGCCGTGCCCGGCGGCGATGGCCGGGGCTGCACGCAGTGTTCCACCCGGTACGTTCCAGGGCCTGCCCAGGCCGCGCCTGGCTAATGGCGACGGGCTTGAACGGGGATTTTCCAGTATGCGGCAACGCTGTGTTGCGGATGCCCCGGGGCGGCGCATCCACGCGTGGCGTGGACCTGCTGCCGGGAACGTGCAAAAGAAAACGGGACGGCCAGAACCGTCCCGTCGGAATCCGCGTCGGGGCGCGCGCTTACAGCGCGGCGTCCTTCAGCTTCTTCAGCGGACGCACCTTCAGCTTGGTGGTGGCCGGCTTGGCAGCGAACCACTGCTCTTCCTTGGTGAACGGGTTGATGCCCTTGCGCTTCGGCTTGGCCGGCACATTGACGGTGGTGATCTTCAGCAGGCCCGGCAGGGTGAAGGAGCCAGCGCCCTTCTTGTGCACCGAGGAGGCAACGGCGCTTTCCAGCGAGGCCAGCACAGCGCGGACGTCCTTGGCGACGACGCCGGAGGCTTCAGCGATGTGTGCAACCAGGCCGGACTTGGTCAGCACTTCCTTGATCGGCTTCGGAGCGGCCGGCTTGGCGGCTGCCTTCGTCGCGACTTTCTTCACTGCCTTCTTCGGGGCAGCCTTCTTAGCGGTCTTTGCCATGGTTTCCTGTTCCGTGAACGGTTGGTTGTTTGGTCGGCGCCGAACCCCGTCGGCAAGCGCAATGTAGGGCAACTCTTGGGCGCCGCCAATAGCCCGAAGCGCGGAAAGTGCATGTTTTTTCATATCCAGGCCGATTCAGTACATGGCGCGCCGTGGGGGACGGGGGTGTGGCAACGCGCGCTACGGCCCACGCCCGCCCATCGGCGGAATGCGCGAAACCACTGAAAACAAGAGAAAAATGCGTTTCCGGCTGGTGAGAAAGTGTCCACGCGCCGGGTTCGGAAGGCGACCTGCGGCGTGCGGCGGAGCGACGCAGGGCTAACGCCTCCCGTGCGAGGGTGACCGTTCATCACCGTCACGCAGGAGCAGCACATGGGAATCTCGCGACACGCCACCGCGCACTGGGAAGGCGATCTGAAGTCGGGCAAGGGGCAGCTGAGCACGCCGCAGAGCGGGCTGCTGGACAAGACACGCTACGGCTTCAACAGCCGTTTCGGCGACGAAAAGGGCACCAATCCGGAAGAGCTCATCGCTGCTGCGCACGCCGGTTGCTTCACCATGGCGCTGTCGGCCAAGCTCGGCGAAGCCGGCTTTACCCCGACCTCGCTGGATACCGAAGCCAAGGTCGATCTGTCATTGGAGGGCGGCCCGCAGCTGTCGCAGATCCGGCTGAAGGTGAAGGCAGTGGTGCCGGGTATCGACGCGACGCAGTTCCGTGCGATTGCCGATGACGCCAAGCAGAACTGCCCGGTGTCCAAGGCGCTGAGCGCGGTGCCGATCAGCCTGGAAGCCGAGCTGGGCTGAGGGTAGTGCCGGCCGCTGGCCGGCAACCGCATGATCTCGAGGTCCAGGTAACAGCCGGCCAGCGTTATGGCGGCCTTCCTGGCCGCCACCCTCCGGGCCGTCGCGTCCGACGTTGGCAGCGGCTCCTGCCGCTGCCTTCGGCTCCACTTCGATGGTGTTTACCAATCGATGGTGCCGCTGATCACCGTCTGCACCTGCCCGCCAGACCAGACCTCGCCGTCCTGGTCGACCAGCAGGGTCAGGCGCGCGTCATGGCCGACTTCGCGGCCCTGGCTGACTTCAAACGGCGTCCGTCCACGCGGCAGCGCGTCACGCAGGTCCAGCCACGCGGCCAGCACCGCATTGGCCGCACCCGAGGCGGCGTCCTCGAAGCGGCGTCCATTGCCGACGAAGGCACGTACGGCCAGGTCGAAACCCTCGCTGCCATCGCTGAAGGCATAGGCGAACACGCCCATGCTGTCGGTGGATTCAGCCAGTGCGGCCACTGCATCCCAGTCTGGCTGCAGCGCGCGCAATGCGGCCTCGTCGGCCACCTGCACCACCCACCAGCTGCGGCCGCCCTGCATGCGTGCCGGCGGCAGTGTGCCCAGCGGCCAGTCCTTCAGCGCGGCCTGCAGGCGCGGATCGGTGGCCTCAGCGGTTTCGGCCAGCTGCGCGCGCGGGGTGCGGATGGCGATGCGCTGCTGCGTACCCTCACCGCTGACGCGCAGCGGCAGCGCGCCGGCAATGCCGTCCTGCACCAGCACGCCGTCGACCGCTGCGGCCAGGCCCGCCTGCAGCACCGCGTGCGCGGTACCGACGCTGGGATGGCCCGCGAACGGTACTTCCTTCTGCGGGCTGAACATGCGCAATCGATAGCTGGCGCCCGGCACCTGCGGCGGGAACACGAAGGTGGTCTCGGGCAGGCGCGTCCAGCGCGCGATGGCCTGCATGCTGGCGTCGTCCAGGCCCTCGGCATCGAGTACCACGGCCAGCGGATTGCCAGCGCCGGCGCGCGGGGAGAACACGTCCAGCTGCAGGAAACGGCGGGTGGTCATAGGGGGCAAACTCCGTAAAACGAGAGGGGATACGGTAGCGCCGGGCCATGCCCGGCGACCGTGCGCGGCCCGGCGCTACCAATGGATGCTGCCGTCGATCACGCACTGCACCTGGCCGCCGATCCACACCGTGCCCTGCGCATCAACCTCGACCTGTACGCGACCATCGCGGCCGACTTCGCGGCCCTGGCTGGCGACGTAGCGGCCCTCGCGGCCGGGCAGGGCATTGCGCTGGCGCAGCCAGGCACCGATCAGCGCATTGGCGCTGCCGGTCACTGGATCCTCGGGCACGGCGGCTGCATCAGCGGGGCAGAAGGCGCGCACCACCCGGGTGTGGTCGTCGCCGGCCTCGTCGGCGAACACGGCCACACCGGTCGCGTCGGTGGCGAGGCTCCAGTCGGCCAGCGTGGCCATGTCCGGCACAAGGTTGCGTACGGCGGCGGCGTCGCGCAGCGGCAACAGCCACCAGCGTGCGCCGTTGTCCCACAGTTCGGGCACGTGCCCGCTGTCGGCCAGCGCCAGCAGCGCTTCGGGCGCTCCGTCGGCCGCTGTGTCCAGTCGCCGCGCCGGTGGGCTGGCCAGCTGGATCTGCAGTGCCTCGGCCGGGCCGCTGACCCGTACCGGCAGCAACCCCGCCGCACATTGCTGCAGCAGGGCACCGTCGTGCGGTTGCGCCAGGCCGCAGGTCACCGCCGCCCAGGCGGCGCCGACGCTGGGGTGGCCGGCGAAGGCCAGCTCGCGGGTCGGGGTGAAGATGCGGATGTGGTAGTCGGCGCCCGGCGTGCTGGGGCGCAGGAAGAACACCGTCTCGGACAGGTTCAGCCAGGCGGCCAGGGCCTGCATCTGGCTGCTGGAGAGCCCGTCGGCGTCCAGGATGACGCCCAGCGGGTTGCCGGTGCCGGGGCGGGGGGCGAAGACATCGAGCTGCAGGTAACGGAGGACGGCCATCTACGGGGATATTGCGCTTAGAATCAAAGGTTCCGCCCCCGAGGGCGGCTTCCCCACATTCTACATAGCCAATCCATGTCAGCTTCCCCCCTTGTCGATCGTTGGATCGTACTGAAGTTCGGCGGCACCTCGGTGTCGCGTCGTCACCGCTGGGACACGATCGGGAAGCTGGCGAAAAAACGCGCGGAAGAGACCGGCTCGCGCGTGCTGGTGGTGGTGTCGGCGCTGTCCGGGGTCACCAACGAACTGACCGCGATCGCCGATGGCGCGCCCGACAGCCGGGACCGCGTGGCGGCGCTGGTCGAACGCCACGAGGCCTTCCTGGTTGAACTCGGCCTGGGCCGCGAGGTGCTGGCCGATCGCCTCGCCGCGCTGCAGGGCCTGCTCGACGATGCGCGTGCAGCCACCCGTCCGCTCGACTGGCAGGCCGAAGTGCTGGGCCAGGGCGAGCTGCTGTCCTCCACCCTGGGTGCGGCCTACCTGCACGCGTCGGGCCTGGACATGGGCTGGATGGATGCCCGCCAGTGGCTGGACGCGATGCCGCCGCAGCCGAACCAGAGCGACTGGTCGCAGCGCCTGTCGGTGAACTGCCAGTGGCGCGCCGACGCGGAATGGGTGCAGCGCTTCCGCGCGCAGCCGACCCGCCTGCTGATCACCCAGGGCTTCATCTCGCGGCACGCCGATGGCGGTACCGCCATCCTCGGCCGCGGCGGCTCGGATACCTCGGCGGCGTACTTCGGCGCGTTGCTGGGTGCCAGCCGGGTGGAGATCTGGACCGATGTGCCGGGCATGTTCAGCGCCAATCCGAAGGATGTGCCGGACGCGCGCTTGCTGACCCGCCTGGACTATTACGAGGCGCAGGAAATCGCCACCACCGGCGCCAAGGTGCTGCACCCGCGCTCGATCAAGCCGTGCCGCGATGCCGGCGTGCCGATGGCCATCCTCGATACCGAGCGCCCGGAACTGCCCGGCACCAGCATCGATGGCAGCGCCGCGCCGGTACCAGGGGTGAAGGCGATCAGCCGCCGCAACGGCATCGTGCTGGTGTCGATGGAAGGCATCGGCATGTGGCAGCAGGTCGGTTTCCTGGCCGATGTGTTCAACCTGTTCAAGAAGCACGGCCTGTCGGTGGACCTGATCGGTTCGGCCGAAACCAACGTCACCGTGTCGCTGGATCCGTCCGAGAACCTGGTCAATACCGATGTGCTGGCCGCGCTGTCGGCCGACCTGTCGCAGATCTGCAAGGTGAAGGTGATCGTGCCGTGTGCGGCGATCACTCTGGTTGGCCGTGGCATGCGTTCGCTGCTGCACAAGCTGTCGGACGTGTGGGCGACCTTCGGCCGCGAGCGCGTGCACATGATCTCGCAGTCGTCCAATGACCTGAACCTGACCTTCGTCATCGACGAGGCCGATGCCGATGGCCTGCTGCCGGTGCTGCACGCCGAGCTGATCGACAGCGGCGCGATGCCGGTGGAAGAGACCGAAGTGTTCGGCCCGCGCTGGCGCGAGATCGCCGGCACCGTGCGCCCGCGTGGCACGCCGTGGTGGCGCGGCCAGCGTGCGCACCTGCTGCAGCTGGCCGATGCCGGTACGCCGCGCTACGTCTACCATCTGCCGACCGTGCGCGCCCGCGCCCGCGCGCTGGCCGCGATCAAGCCGATCGACCAGCGCTACTACGCGATCAAGGCCAACAGCCACCCGGCCATCCTGCAGCTGCTGGAAGCCGAAGGCTTCGGCCTGGAGTGCGTGTCGCATGGCGAACTGAAGCACGTGTTCCAGCACCTGCCGGAACTGTCGCCCAAGCGCGTGCTGTTCACTCCCAGCTTCTGCCCGCGCAGCGAGTACGAAGCCGCATTCGCGCTGGGCGTGACCGTGACGGTCGACAACGTCGAGGCACTGCAGCGCTGGCCGGACCTGTTCCGCAACCGCGAGCTGTGGCTGCGCGTCGACCTGGGCCGTGGCGAGGGCCACCACGCCAAGGTCCGTACCGGTGGCAAGGAGTCCAAGTTCGGCCTGCCGATCGCCCGTGTCGATGAGTTCGTGCGCGCAGCCACTGATCTGGGCAGCCGCGTGGTCGGCCTGCACGCGCACCTGGGCAGCGGCGTGGAGACCGCGCAGCACTGGCGCCTGATGTGCGATGAGCTGGCCGGTTTCGCCCGCCGCATCGGCAGCGTGCAGACCATCGACATCGGCGGCGGCCTGCCGATTCCGTATTCCGCCGAGGACGAGCCGTTCGATCTGGATGCCTGGGCCGAGGGCCTGGCTGAGGTCAAGGCGCTGCATCCGGCGTTCCGCCTGGCGATCGAGCCGGGCCGCTACCTGGTGGCCGAATCCGGCGTGCTGCTGACCCACGCCACCCAGGTGGTGGAAAAGGACGGCGTGCGCCGCGTCGGCCTGGATGCCGGCATGAATGCATTGATGCGCCCGGCCCTGTACGACGCCTGGCACGACATCGAGAACCTCAGCCGCCAGGGTGGGTATGCCGAGGCGGCGTTCGATGTGGTCGGCCCGATCTGCGAGTCCAGCGACGTGTTCGGCAAGCGCCGCAAGCTGCCGGTGTCGACCGCGCCGGACGACGTGATGCTGATCGCCGATGCCGGCGCCTACGGCTATTCGATGGCCAACACCTACAACCAGCGGATGCTGCCGCGCGAAGACGTGATCGAATGATCGCCGCGCGCGCCCTGCACCCGCCCACCGACACGCCGCGCGCCATCGCGCGGGCCCGTGCCTGACCGGATACACCATGACTGCTTTCGACAAACACCAGGTTTCCCGCTTCCGCTTCGTCCGCTGCGAATTCGCCGCGGAGACCGGCGTGGCCAGGCTGGTCTATGCCTTTGATGACGGCCCGGAGATGGTGGAGACCATCACCGTGCCGGGCGCCCCGTTCGTGCTGGACGAGGCGCGTGCCGCCGCCGTGCAGCGTGCGCTGCAGCTGCTGCACCTGATCGCCGGTGTCAGCTACTACAAGGCGGGCGTGCCGGAGACGGTCAGCATCGACAGCTACAGCATCGATGCCGATACCGCCGCACTGGTGGAGACCATTTACCTCAACGGCCTGGGCGAATTCGCCTACCGCAATGGCCTGAACCTGCGCGGCCGCTTCCGGTTGCCGGTGCAGGGCGAGGCCGTGCAGGCGCCGTCGCTGGGCCTGCAGCCGCACGCGCTGGTGGCCATCGGCGGCGGCAAGGATTCGCTGGTCAGCATCGAAGCGCTGCGCCGTGCCGGCGTGGACGAAACCGTGACCTGGATCGGTGGCTCGCAGCTGATCCGTGCGTGCGCCGAGCGCACCGGCCTGCCGACATTGAACCTGGGCCGCACGCTGGCACCTGAACTGTTCGAGTTGAATCGCCAGGGCGCATGGAACGGCCATATCCCGGTGACGGTGGTGAACTCGGCGATCATGGTGCTGGCCGCGTTGCTGCACGGCGTGGACCAGGTGGTGTTCTCCAACGAGCGCTCGGCCAGCTACGGCAGCCAGATTCCGGGCACCGGCGAAGTGAATCATCAGTGGTCCAAGGGCTGGGCCTGCGAGCAGGCGTTCGGCAGCCATGTGCAGAAGTACGTGGCGGCGGACCTGCAGTACTACTCGCTGCTGCGCCCGATGTCCGAGCTGGCGGTGGCCCGCCAGTTCGCCAAGAGTGACTTCTACGACGCGCATTTCTCCAGCTGCAACCGCAACTTCCACATCCTCGGCGAGCGCCCGGTGAACCGCTGGTGCGGCGTCTGCCCGAAGTGCCACTTCGTGTTCCTGGCGCTGGCCCCGTTCATGCCCAAGACGCGCCTGGTGCGTATCTTCGGCCGCAACCTGCTGGACGATGCCGAGCAGGCCGGTGGCTTCGATGCGCTGCTGGAATTCCAGGACCACAAGCCGTTCGAGTGCGTGGGCGAAGGCCGCGAATCGCGTGCGGCGATGGCGACCCTGGCGCAACGCCCGGAGTGGAAGGAAGACGTGCTGGTGAAGCGCTTCTGCAACGAGATCCAGCCGCAGCTGGATGCCGCCGAACTGGAACTGGCACCGCTGCTGCAGCTGCAGGGCGAGCACCGCGTTCCGGCTGCGCTGTGGGAACGGGTGCGTGAAGATTTCGAAGCTTGAAGGAAAGCGCGTTGCGCTGTGGGGCTGGGGCCGTGAGGGCCGCGCCGCGTTTGCGGTGCTGCGTGAGCGCCTGCCCACGCTGCCGCTGAGCCTGTTCTGCCCGGCGGCTGAAGTCGAGGCCGCGCGTGCGGAAACGCAGGGCGTGCTGGACGTGCGTGGCGAGCCTTCTGCTGAAGCGCTGGCCGCGTTTGACGTGGTGATCAAGTCTCCCGGCATCAGCCCTTACCAGCCAATCGCGTTGGCGGCGGAAGGGCAGGGCACCCGCTTCATTGGTGGCACCGCGCTGTGGTTCGCCGAACACGCGGCCGACGATGGCATCGTGCACGACACCGTGTGCGTGACCGGTACCAAGGGCAAGAGCACCACCACCGCGCTGGTTGCGCACCTGCTGCGTGCCGCCGGCCATCGCACCGGCCTGGTGGGCAACATCGGCCTGCCGCTGCTGGAAGTGCTGGATCCGCAGCCCGCGCCCGAGTACTGGGCGGTGGAACTGTCCAGCTACCAGACCGGCGAAGTGGCACGCAGTGGCGCCCGCCCGCAGGTGGCGGTGGTGCTGAACCTGTTCCCGGAGCATCTGGACTGGCACGGCAGCGAACAGCGTTACATCGAAGACAAGCTGCGGCTGGTGACTGAAGCCGCACCGCGCATCGCCGTGCTCAATGCCGCCGATCCGCACCTGGCCGCGCTGTCGCTGCCCGACAGCGAGGTGGTCTGGTTCAACCAGCCGCAGGGCTGGCACATGCGCGGTGACATCGTGCATCGCGGCGAACAGCCGGTGTTCGATACCCGCAACACGCCGCTGCCGGGCCGCCACAACCGCGGCAACCTGTGCGCGGTGCTGGCCGCGCTGGAAGCGCTGGGGCTGGATGCCGTGGCGCTGGCGCCGGCGGTGCAGGACTTCCGTCCGCTGCCCAACCGCCTGCAGCGCATCGGCGTGGCCGATGGCCTGACCTACGTCAACGATTCGATCAGCACCACGCCGCATGCCAGCCTGGCTGCGCTGGAGTGCTTCGCCGGCCAGCGCATTGCGCTGCTGGTGGGCGGGCACGACCGTGGCCTGGACTGGACCGATTTCATGCAGCACATGGCGCACGACGTGCCGCCGGTGGAGATCGTGACCATGGGCAGCAACGGCCCGCGCATCCACGCCATGCTGCAGCCGCTGGCCGATGCCGGTCGCTTCGGTCTGCATGCGGCCGGTGACCTGCCCGAAGCGATGGCGTTGGCACGCGCCGCGCTGGGTGCGCAGGGCGGGGTGGTGCTGCTGTCCCCGGGTGCGCCGAGCTTTGGTGCGTACCGCGATTACGTGGCGCGTGGCCGTCATTTCGCCGAGCTGGCCGGATTCGACCCGGACAGCATCAGCGCGATTCCGGGGTTGGGCATCGCCTGAGGGGTCGGATCCCTTTCCGCAGGAAAGGGCTCTGACCCCAACGGGATTCTGGCCGGCAACCCTCCGGAGAAATTCATCCACGCATGGCGTGGATCTACTGCTCCTCGTCGATGAACGCGTAGCCGCCGTCGATCAATTGCTGCAGATACGCATCGAAGCTGGGGGCGATCACCGCATAGCTGTCCGGGTCGTGCAGGTAGCGCACCACCTGGCCGACCGTGCCGCCCGGTGCGGGGTTGAAATCCAGGTAAAGCATCGACGTGCCGCCGTTGTTCATGCAGTGCGAGAAGCACAGGCGGCGGTTCATCGGCAGATCCGCGTCGATGCCTTCACCCAGAATCTCCGGCTCGTCATCCAGCCACTCTTCGTAGATCGAACGGATGCTGTCGTCCCATTGCTGCTGGTCCTCGAAGATCTGCGCGACCGAACGCAGGTAGTACGGGTAGCCCCCGTCTTCCACGTCCGAGCCGAGCATCAGCACGCAGACCCCGCCGCCGGGGTACTCGCGCAAATGGGTGCCATCGACGCGGGACAACAGTTCCACCAGGCTGTCAGGCACCTGCGGCCATTGCATGCGCAGGCGCTGCAGGTCTTGTGCGCTGGCGCCCTGGACGTGAGCCCATTGCGGGGCATCGTCGGCAGGCAGGCGTGGGATCAGGCCAGACAGAAAGCGGTCAACAAGGTTCATGCGAAAAAGGGGACGGAGGGGATTAAGTCGTATCCAACCACACCTGCGTCACGTCGCCAATGCAGAATGCGACGCGGGAGGGGCGAATACGGCTTAATCCCCTCCGTCCCCTTTTTCTTGCGGAGCAGGCGCATGAATCGTTGGCGATGCGGTGTGGCGGTGATGCTGGGGCTGGCGGCGATGCCGGCGTGGGCGGCGATGAAGACGCAGCCGGTGGAGTGGAAACACCAGGGCACGACCTTCAGTGGCGTGCTGGTCTATGACGACGGCGACAACGACAAGCGCCCGGGCCTGGTGATGGTGCCGAACTGGAAGGGTGTGAACGAGTCGGCCATCGAGAAGGCCAAGCAGCTGGCGGGCGATGATTACGTGGTGCTGGTGGCCGATGTGTACGGCAAGGGCGTGCGGCCGAAGACCGATGCCGAGGCCGGGCCGGTGGCGACCAAGCTGCGCAACGACCGGCCGTTGCTGCGGGCACGTGCGCTGGAAGCGGTGAACGTGCTCAAGGCGCAGGCCGGCAAGGTGCCGCTCGATGCCAGCCGGATCGGTGCGGTGGGCTTCTGCTTTGGCGGCACCACGGTGCTGGAGCTGGCCCGTGCAGGTGCGCCGTTGGCCGGTGTGGTCAGCCTGCACGGCGGGCTGGGTTCACCGCTGCCGGCGCAGGCCGGTGGCAGTCACCCGTCGGTGCTGGTGCTCAACGGTGCCGACGACAGGAGCGTGACCGCCGAGGATATCGCCGGTTTCCAGAGGGAAATGAACGCGGCCAAGGTCGACTGGGAGTTCACCAACTACAGCGGGGCGGTGCACTGCTTCGCCGAGCGCGATGCCAACAGCCCGCCGGGGTGCCAGTACAACGAGCGGGCGGCCAAGCGCGCGTGGAAGGCGCTGGATGAGTTCTTCGAGGAGCGCTTCGAGAAACGTTGATCCGCGCAGCGGTAGTGCCGGCCGCTGGCCGGCAACCTCATGATGCTGCGGATGTCATCGGGAATGCCGGCCAGCGGCCGGCGCTACCGGATGCGGTCAATGCGAGCGTTTCCGTGCCGACCAACGGTCGGCACCCACCGGAATGCCGGTGGGTGGGTGCCGACCGTTGGTCGGCATACCTCAACCCATCAATGCGAACGCTGCACCGCGTAACGCGCCAGGCCACGCAGGGCCGCCACGGCATCGTTGTCGCCCAGGCCATCGAGCGCGCGCTCGGCGGCTTCGGCATATTCCTCGGCACGCGCGCGGCTGTACTCCAGGCCGCCGGTAGCACGGATCGCGGCCAGCACTTCCGGCATCGCCGAAGCGTCGCCGTCCTGCACGATGGTGCGCAGGCGCTCGCGGGTGGCGTCGTCGGAGTGGGCCATCGCGTGGATCAGCGGCAGCGTGGCCTTGCCCTCGGCGAGGTCGTCGCCCAGGTTCTTGCCCAGTTCCTCGGCATTGGCCGAGTAGTCCAGCACGTCGTCGGCGATCTGGAACGCGTAGCCCAGATGCATGCCGTAGTCGAACAGGGCCTGCTGGGTGGCTTCGTCCACGCCGCTGGCCAGCGCACCCAGGCGGGTGCCGGCGGCGAACAGAACCGCGGTCTTGCGCTCGATCACACGCAGGTAGGCGGCTTCGTCGGTATCCGGGTTGTGCACGTGCAGCAGCTGCAGCACTTCACCCTCGGCGATGCGGTTGGTGGCGTCGGCCAGGATCTGCATCACCGGCATGCGCTCCAGCTCGACCATCAGCTGGAAGCTGCGCGAGTACAGGAAGTCGCCGACCAGCACGCTGGGCGCGTTGCCCCACAGCGCGTTGGCGGTGCTGCGGCCACGGCGCAGGCTGGATTCGTCCACCACGTCATCGTGCAGCAGGGTGGAGGTATGGATGAACTCGATGATCGCCGCCAGCTGGTGGTGCTCCGGACCGGCCTGGCCGACCGCGTGGCCGGCCAGCATCACCAGCATCGGGCGCAGGCGCTTGCCGCCGGCGGAAATGATGTGGTCGGCAATCTGGTTGATCAGCACGACGTCCGAAGACAGCCGGCGCCGGATCAGGGCGTCGACGGCGGCCATGTCGGCCGCGGCAAGCGACTGGATCTGGGGCAGGCCCAGGGCGGGACGGGTGTCTTCGGTGATGGTCATGCGATCAGGCTTTCAGGCTCACCACCGATTATAGGCGCTGGCCGTGAATTCGGGCGCAAACCGGGCTGGCCGGCGTTCCCGGCCCCGCAAACGCTGCCGCCTGCGTGAATACGTATGCAGGTTGCGCCATGCCCGCGAGGCCGCCGCTAAGCTTGCCGGAACAGGATTTCGGCCCGCTTCTGGCGGGTCCCGCATGCCCGGAGGGGGGCTGTCGATGTCGCACTATCCATGGTGGCGCGGAGCCGTCATCTACCAGATCTACCCGCGCAGCTACCTCGATGCCAACGGCGATGGCGTGGGCGACCTGCCGGGCATCATCCAGCGCCTGGACCATATTGCCGCGCTGGGCGTGGACGCGATCTGGATCTCGCCGTTCTTCAAGTCGCCGATGGCCGACTTCGGCTACGACATCGCCGACTATCGCGACGTCGACCCGCTGTTCGGCAGCCTGGACGACTTCGACCGTCTACTGGCCAAGGCGCACGACCTGGGCCTGAAGGTGATGATCGACCAGGTGTTGAGCCATACCTCGATCGAGCACGCCTGGTTCCGCGAGAGCCGCCAGGACCGCAGTAATCCGAAGGCCGACTGGTACGTCTGGGCCGACCCGCGCGAGGACGGCACCCCGCCCAACAACTGGCTGTCGCTGTTCGGCGGCGGCGCCTGGCAGTGGGAACCGCGCCGTGAGCAGTACTACCTGCACAACTTCCTGGTCGACCAGCCGGACCTGAACTTCCACAACCCGGACGTGCAGCAGGCCACCCTGGACAATGTGCGGTTCTGGCTGGACCGCGGCGTGGACGGCTTCCGCCTGGATGCGATCAACTTCTGCTTCCACGACGCGCAGCTGCGCGATAACCCGCCCAAGCCGGCGGACAAGCGCGTGGGCCGCGGCTTCAGTCCGGACAACCCGTACGCCTACCAGTACCACTTCTACAACAACACCCAACCGGAGAACCTGCCATTCCTGGAGCAGCTGCGCGCGCTGCTGGATGAGTATCCGGGCGCGGTGAGCCTGGGCGAGATCTCGTCGGAAGACTCGCTGGCCACCACCGCCGAGTACACCCAGGACGGGCGCCTGCACATGGGCTACAGCTTCGAGCTGCTGGTGGACGACTACAGCGTGGCCTACATCCGCGACACAGTCTCCCGGCTGGAAGCGGCGATGACCGAAGGCTGGCCGTGCTGGGCGGTTTCGAATCACGATGTGGAACGCGCGGTCAGCCGCTGGGGCGGCTATCCGGCCGATCCGCGCCTGGCGCGGATGCTGGTGGCGATGCTGTGCTCGCTGCGCGGCTCGGTGTGCCTGTACCAGGGCGAGGAGCTGGGCCTGGCCGAGGCCGAGGTGCCGTTTGAGGCGCTGCAGGACCCGTATGGCATCACCTTCTGGCCGAATTTCAAGGGCCGCGACGGTTGCCGCACCCCGCTGCCGTGGACCGACGCTCCGCTGGCTGGCTTTACCTCCGGCACGCCCTGGCTGCCGATCCCGGCCGAGCACCGGGCGGCGGCGGTGGCCGTGCAGGAGCGCGACCCGCACTCGGTCCTGGCGGCGTTCCGCGCCTTCCTGGCCTGGCGGCGTAGCCAGCCGGCGCTCCTGCATGGCAGCATCCGGTTCATTGAAAGCGCCGAGCCAGTGCTGCTGTTCGAGCGTATGCTTGCAGATGAAACCCTCCTGCTGGCCTTCAACCTGTCGGCCGAAGCGGTGAGCCATCCGCTGCCGCCGGGCAACTGGCAGCAGGTGGCGGTGCCGGGCCCGGATGCGGGCACGGTGCAGGGCAATGAACTCCAGCTGCCGCCGCGCGCGGTGTATTGCGCCCGACGCAGCTGACCGTTTTCTCCGGTGGCGGTACTTGCGGGGACGGGGCCGAAGCGCCCCGTCCCTTTTTTGTGGGTGGGATTGCGGTGAAGGGCATCCACGCAAAAGAAAACCCGCTGCCTGCGCAGCGGGTTTCCGGTCCTGCTCCCCTTGTGTTGCCGGCCAGCGGCCGGCACTACCCGGTCGTGGTCAGAACTTGTAGTTCACGCCCAGCATGTAGGTGCGGCCCCATTCGATGTACTCCAGCGGGCGGTCCTTGCTGCCGGCGTAGGTGCGGTACGGCTCGTTGGTCAGGTTGCTGCCCTGCAGCAGCAGGGTCAGCCCCCGCAGGGCGCTGCTGTCGCTGAAGGTGTAGCTGACCTGCGCATCGGTCACGTTTTCGCCCACCACGTAGCGCAGGCTGCGATTGCCGTTGAAATTGCCGATCTCACCGATGAAGTCCGAACGTCGGCGCTGGCTCACGCGTGCCTCAAAGCCGCTGCGCTCGTAATAGGCGGTGAAGTTGTACACGCGCTTGGACAGACCCGGCAGGCTGATCGGGTCACTGCCCACGCTGGACGCGCTTTCCGGATCCAGGATGGTGATGTCGCTCTTGTTGAAGGTCGCGCTGGCCTGCACGCCGAAGCCACGCAGGCTGTCGGTCAGCATGTCCAGCGGGAACGATGCGGTCAGCTCCAGGCCCTTCAGCGTGCCGCCCTTGCCGTTCTGCGGTGCGGAGAAGGTGCCGGTGGTCAGCACCGGTGCGGTCATGCCCGGCGGCGGTACGTAGCTGCCCAGCAGCGCGGTGAAGTCGTAGTTGTCCACCGACTGGGTGTAGACGTAGCTCTTCAGGTCCTTGTAGAAGATCGCGGCGGCCACGTAAGCCTTCTCGCCGAAGTACTTCTCATAGGACAGATCCAGCGCGGTGGCACGCCATGGGTCCAGCAGCGGATTGCCGCCACTGCCGCCGGGGCGGCCGGTGCCGGTGTCCACGCCGAATTCGAGGCCGGCACGCATCTGGTCCACGCGCGGGCGTGCGACCTGCTTGGCGGCGGCAAAGCGCAGCGTCTGCTGGTGCGGGAACATGAAGGCCAGGTTCAAGCTCGGCAGCCAGTCGTTGTACTTGCGGCCTGCGGAGTACGGCTGGATGTTGCTGCCGGCCGGCTGCGAGCTGTCCCAGTAGCGCGAATCCGAGCTCTGGTCGGTGTGCTGCATCTGCACGCCGATGTTGCCGCGCACGCCGACCACGCCGATGTCGGTGTTGATGTTCAGGCGCGCCCACGCGGTGGTGATCTTTTCCTGCACCGTCCACGACTTGGGAATCAGGTAGTCCAGGTTGTCGACCGGGTTGAAGGTCATGTAGCGACCGACCGCGGCCGGCACGTTCCAGGCCGGGATGGTGCCGAGGCCGGCGAAGCTCAGGTCGACCGGGCGGTACTGCAGGTCCGAGGCGATGTTGGCATCACCCTGTGCACCGAGCAGGATGTTGCCTTCGGACTGGGTCTTCACCTTGCGGCGGTCGGCATAGTTCACGCCGATGTCGAGGTCTGGCGCCCACGAGGCAATGGCCTCGGGCAGCGCAATCGTCGCGGCCAGCTTGCCGCCCTTCAGGCGGTCTTCCACCTGCGGCACCTTGCCGTAGCCGGAACCGTAGATGGTGTTGGTCAGGAACAGCGCGTCGGGATTGGAGTAGTTCAGGCCCGGGCTGATCTGCGAGAAGCCGTTCTGACGGATCGACACGCCGACCGTGTCCAGCTGCGGCATCGGGGTCAGCTGCAGGTTGTTTTCCAGGTTCAGCTCAGCGCGCGTGGCCTTGGAGTAGTTCAGGTCGGCGACCAGCTTGACGCCGCCGAAGTTGAACTCGTTGTTCCAGCCGAACGCATCGATCTTGTCCTTGCGCTTGTTGTACATGCCGCGCACCAGCGGATACACGCCGCTGGCGGTGCCGCCGGTGAACGAGCCGTTGGCGTTGATCTGCGGGTTGCTGACCAGCAGGCCCGGGGTGTAGTTGCCGTTGTAGTTGCTGAGGTTCAGCTCGAACTGGTTGGCGGTGTCGATCTGCTCGGCTTCGGTGTGGAACGCATCGAAGGTGCTGGTCCAGCTGTTGTTCGGCCGGAACTGGATCGTGGCCATCACGCCGTCGCGCTTGTTGTTGCCGGTGCGGCGCAGCGCCTTGATGCCATCGGAGAAGTAGGTGCCGGCGCCCACGCCCGGGCGCTCGCCCTTGTCGGTGTGTTCGGTGGTCCACGGTTCGTACAGGCCGACCTGGTTCTCCTGGATCGGCATGTCGCTGTGCGCGTAGCCGATGGCAATGCCCAGGGTCTTGTCCAGGAACTGGTCGATGTAGCTGGCGCTGAAGCGGTTGCCGTACGGATCGACGTTGGCGGCGCGGCCCAGCGAACTCTTCTGGTAGCGGCCGCTGACCGCGATCACGCGCTCGCCAAAGCTGAGCGGGCGTGCAGTCTGCATGTCGATGGTGCCCGACAGGCCCTGGCCGACCAGCGCCGCGTCCGGGGTCTTGTAGACGGTCACGCCGTTGACCAGCTCGGACGGGTACTGGTCGAACTCGACACCGCGGTTGTCGCCGGTGCTGACCACTTCACGGCCATTGAGCAGGGTGGTGGCGAAGTCCGGCGACAGGCCGCGCACGCTGATCACCTGCGCACGGCCGGCCACGCGCTGGGCGGCCAGGCCGGGCAGGCGCGAGATGGATTCGGCGATGCTGACGTCGGGCAGCTTGCCGATGTCTTCGGCGGAAATCGCCTCGACCACCGAGGTGGCGTCCTGCTTGACCGCGATCGCGTTCTCGATGCCGCGGCGGATGCCGGTGACCTGCACCGTATCCAGGTTGGTGGCGGCGGTGGCGGCCGGCGTGGTGGTGCTCTGCGTGGACTGTGCCGACGCCAGCGTCGGCGCCAGCACAACGGCCAGCGCGAGACTCAGCGCACTGTGCTTGTGGTTCAACATTTTCCCCTCCCAGGCAATGTTGCAGATCGATTTGTGAGCGTTCCGGCGGTGCCGTGAACGTGCGACGCGGTGGCCGCTGTCGTCGCCGCTATGGTAGGCAGCGCATTCTTCGCGGGAATCACCCTGCATACGTATTCAATGGCGTCTGCAGGGGTGTAATCGCTTTCAGATCCTGCTTGCGGTGGTGCCGGCCAGCGGCCGGCACTACCGGGGCATTCACAGCGGCGTGAAGCGAATGGCCTGCCCACCGCCCGGTGCCAGCACCAGCGTCAGTGCATCGGCACTGGTCACCTCGCGGGTTTCGCGTGCGAACGCGAACGGGTTGCTGCGGAAATCAGCGCCTTCACCATCACGGTAGATCTCGGCGCGATAGCGCACGCCCGGCTCCAGGAAGCCCAGCGATACCGGCAGCACGCGTCCGTGTTCATCCGTGATGCTGCCGAGGAACCAGTCGCGGCTGTTGCGGTCGCGGCGCACGATCGTCACGTAGTCGCCCACCTCGCCATCGAGCACGCGGCTCTGCTCCCAGTCCACCGCCACGTCCTCGATGAAACGGAACGCCTCGCGGTGCTGCAGGTAGTGTTCGGGCAGGTCCGCGGCCATCTGGATCGGGCTGTACAGCACCACGTACAGCGCCAGCTGGCGGGCCAACGTGCTGGGGATGGCCTGGCCGTGGCGGCCCTTCAGGCTGAGGATGCCGGGGGTGTAATCCATCGGCCCGGCCAGCATGCGGGTGAACACCAGGTTGGCCTCGTGCTCCGGCGGGTTCGGCGGCTGGCCCCAGGCGTTGTACTCCATGCCGCGCGCGCCTTCGCGCGAGATCCAGTTGGGGTAGGTGCGGCGCAGGCCGGTGTCCTTGATCGGCTCATGCGGGTTCACCGACAGGTGCCGGCGCGCAGCCTCCTGCACCACCTTCAGGTGATGGCGGGCCATGAACTGCCCGTCGTGCCACTCGCGCCACAGCGGGCCCCCCGTGGGATTGCGGCGGTCGACCTGGCCATCGTCGCAGACGTAGCCGGTCTTGAACTGGTCCACGCCCAGCCGTGCGTACAGGTCCAGCGCGGCGCCCAGCTGATCCTCGTAGTGCTCGATGGCGCAGCCGGTTTCATGGTGGCCGATCAGGTGCACACCCTTTTTCAGGCCATATGCCGACAGCGCTTCAATGTCGAAATCGGGCGTGGCCCGGGTGAAATCGAAGTCGTAGCCGTTGCCCACCCACATGCCGTCCCAGCCCGGGTTCCAGCCCTCCACCAGCACGCCGCGGAAGCCATGCGCGGCGGCAAAATCGATCACCTTCTTCGTCTTGGCGGTGGTGGCCGCGTGCTTCGGCCCGGTGGCCCAGCTCTCGTTGTCCAGGTGCATCGACCACCACACGCCCACGTACTTGGCCGGCTTCACCCAGCTCACGTCGCCCAGCGCATTGGGCTCGTTGAGGTTGAGGATCAGGTCCGATTCGACCAGGCCGCCGGCGCGGTCGGCAATCTGCAGCGTGCGCCAGGGCGTGGCGAAGGGCAGGGCACGGCGCACCTTCCAGCCTTCGGCCGAGGGTGACAGCTGCGCGCGCAGGCGTTGTCCCTCGGTTCGCCGCAGCCACATGCCGGCGTAGTCCACCAGCGCGGCCTCGTGAATGGCCACATGCAGGCCATCGCGGCCGCGCAGGGTCATCGGCGTATGCACCAGCGGCACCTCGCGCAGCGGCGTGCGCTGGTACAGGTATTCGTAGTGGATCGGTTCGCCGGCGGGAATCCACCAGGCGGTGGAATCCTGCGCGATGGCGAACTCGGTCAGCTCGTCATCGATGATCGCTTCGTGCAGGTTCGGCTGCTCGGGGAACACATAGCGGAAGCCAACGCCATCGTCGTAGACGCGGAACACCACGTCCAGCCGCCGCTTGCTGCCGGTGGTTTCGGCCAGCTGTACGGTCAGCTCGTTGAAGTGGTTGCGGGTGAGCCGGCGCTCGCCCCACGGCTGCTCCCAGCGGTCATCGACGCTGCGCCGCTGCTGGCCAAGCAGGGCGAAATCGCGGTCCAGGCGACCGTCGCGCAGGGTAAAGCCGAGCTTCGAATCCTCCACCACGGGCTCGTCGAAACGCTCGACGCGATAGCGGGCGGTGCCGCCGTCCAGCACGAGACTGACCTTGAGTATCTTGCCCGGTGACTCGACGCTGGCCACCTGTGGCGTGGCCTGTGCCAGCGTGGCCCAGGCCAGCAGGGCCAGACCGAGCAGGTGCGCGATTGCCGCGCGTACAGCAGTGGGTGACATCGGCAGTTCCCCTCCCAAGGCGCCGTTGGCAGACCCGGACCATAAGCCAGTGCGGCAGGCGTGCTACCGCGTGGCGCCATGAATACGTATGCAGCTGGACGCAGCCGACAGCCCCGCGTCTACCATGGGGCCAAGGCACCTTGAGGGAGGGGCCGCGCCCGCCCGCCGGCAACGACGGTGCGGACCTACAACGCGTGCAGAGAGGGAGGGAGGCCGACGGGCGCAAGCCGGTCCGCCGCTTCGATGCTGAAGATCATTTGCCTGACCGCTGCCCTGGGGGCAGCGCTGGGATCGACCGCGCAGGCGGCCGACCTGCAATTCGACGGCCGCCATGCGCGCGCCGAAGCCGCTGCCAACGGCAGCTTCGTGCTGCATGCGCCGAAAGGTGAGGTGCGTATCGCGCCGATGCCGATGCGCAGCCAGACCGGTAGCGTGATGTTCGACGCGTTGTTCGCGCTGGCCCAGCAGGAGATGGACCAGGACCGCGTGGACGCGATTCGCGATCCCGCGTTCGACGAAGGCCGGCCGGTGCCGTGCGAGTGTTTCCAGACCGGCGCGCGCTGGCCCTATGTGTGGACCCGCGATGTCAGCTTCGCCGCCGATCTGGCGCTGGCGCGGCTGGACCCGCAACGCACGAGGCAGTCGCTGCAGTTCAAGCTGTCGGCGGCGCGCGACGGGCACACGCCCGGCCTGTTCGTGGCGCAGGACACCGGTTCCGGTGGCAGCTGGCCGATCAGCAGCGATCGCGTGGTGTGGTTCCTGGCGGCCCGTCATCTGCTGGAGGATCGCGCGTTTGCCGACCAGGTCTGGCAGGCGCTGAAGGGCACGCTGGCGCAGGACCGCGCGATGGTGTTCGACGCGCAGGTGGGCCTGTACCGTGGCGAGACCTCCTTCCTGGACTGGCGCGAGCAGACCTATCCGGACTGGACCCGCGAGGACGTGCGCTTCATCGGTGATTCCTACGCACTGTCCACCAACGTGCTGCACTACCAGGCATTGCGCCTGGCCGAACGCCTGGCCGGCCAGCACGGCGACGCCCGCGGGGCCAACTACAAGGCGTGGGCCGATGCGTTGGCGCAGCAGATCGATGCGCGCTTCTGGCGCGAGGATATCGGCCAGTACATGAGCTACATCGGCGAAGCCGCGCACCCGGTGCCGTACGCCAAGGTCGATCTGCTGGGCCTGTCGCTGGGCATCCTCGCCGGGGTGCTGCCGCCCGAGCGCGCGCGCCGTGCACTGGCTGCTTACCCGATGGGGCCAGCCGGCAGCCCCGTGGTCTGGCCGCAGGAAGCGCAGCAGCCGATCTACCACAACCGCGCGATCTGGCCGTTTGTCAGCGCCTACTCGCTGCGTGCGGCGCGGCAGCTGGACGATGCGCCGCGCATCGCCGCCGAGATCCGTTCGCTGATGCGGGGCGCCGCGCTGGCCGGTTCCAACATGGAGAACTACGAGCTGGTCAGCCAGGCCGTGCATGTCGAGGAAGGCGCGCTGAGCGGCCCGGTGGTCAACTCCGAACGCCAGCTGTGGTCGGTGGCCGGGTATCTGTCGATGGTGGTCGAAGGCGTGTTCGGCGTGCAGGACGATGGCCGCGTGCAGCCCAAGCTGCCGGCCGCGCTGGTGCCGGAACTGTTCGGCACGCAGCGCAGCATCAGCCTGGAAGTCACTGGCAAGCGCTATGTGGTGGAGCGTCCGCAGAGCGTGGGCGATGGCTTGCTGGTGGCGGGCAGGACCACCACGCGCGGCACGACCACCACGGTGCAGCTGGTGACTGCCCCGGCAGCAACAGGCTTCGCTGCCACGACTGCGGATGCCAACGCGCGTGCGCCCGCAACACCGGCGGCACCGCAGGCCCTGCGCAGGGGCACGGGTTGGAACGTTCCGGTGCAAGCCGGGCAGGTTCTGTGGAAGGACGGCAGGGCCGTCGTCGCCAGCAATGGCCAGGTGCAGATCAGCGACGATGGGCTGCAGCATTGCCTCAGCCTGACCCGACGCGAAGGCGCGTTGGAATCGCTGCACAGCCCAATGGTCTGCGTCGGTCCGCAGCAGGTGCTGAAGGGTGCGCAGCGCTGGCAGTTCACCTCGGCCAAGGCCGGGCAGGTTCGCCTGCGCCTGCAATATCGAAACCCGAACGGGCCGATCAACACCGGCGTCACGGCTGCGGTCAAGCAGCTGGTGCTGCAGTGCCCGGGCCAGCCGTTGCAGCGGCATACGGTCACGCTGCCGCACAGCGTGGCCGTGCAGGACTCGACCTCGGCAACATTCACGGTGCCAAAGGGGCAATGTACGGTCGCGCTTGAAGAGGGCTTCAACATGAGCGCGCTTGAACATTTCGCGCACTACACCGGTGGCAAGGGCGGCCGCGAGGGCGTGCTCAACCATGCCCAGGTGCAGGCGCTGACGGTGGCGCCGGTGGCGATGGAAGAGGGTGCACGATGAATCGTCCCGCCAAACCGCAGCTGTCGTTCTGGCAGATCTGGAACATGTGTTTCGGCTTCCTCGGCATCCAGTTCGGGTTCGCCCTGCAGAACGCCAACGCCAGCCGCATCTTCGAGACGCTGGGTGCGGACATCGACGCGGTACCCGGGCTGTGGATTGCCGCGCCGCTGACCGGCCTGCTGGTGCAACCGGTGATCGGTTACCTGTCCGACCGCACCTGGACCCGCTGGGGTCGTCGTCGTCCGTACTTCATGATCGGTGCGGTGTTGACCACGCTGGCGCTGCTGGTGATGCCGAACTCGCCGACGCTGTGGATCGCGGCCGGCACGCTGTGGGTGCTGGATGCTTCGATCAACGTATCGATGGAGCCGTTCCGTGCCTTTGTCGGCGACCAGCTGGCGCCACGCCAGCGTCCGGCCGGCTACGCGATGCAGAGCTTCTTCATCGGCGTGGGCGCCATCGTCGCCAGCTTCCTGCCATTCATCCTGGCCCACTTCGGCGTTGCCAACACCGCGGCCGCCGGGGAAGTGCCCGACACTGTGCGCTATGCGTTCTACTTCGGCGCGGTGGTGCTGCTCGCGGCGATCACTTGGACGGTGGTCAGCACCCGCGAATATTCACCAGCGGAGCTGGCCGGGTTCGATGATGCCGAGCCACCGGAACATCACGCGGCGGCCGCGATCAACGGCCCGGCTTCATGGACGCGGGTGACCCTGTGGCTTGGGTTGGGTGTGTTGCTGGCGCTGCTGATCACCTGGCGGCAAGGCGACAGGATGCTGTACGTGCTGGCCGGCCTGTGCGCCGGCTACGGCCTGCTGCTGGCGGCGGCGCGCGCGCTGCCGGCCACGCATATGCTGGCCGCCATCGTCGGCGACCTGCGCGCGATGCCGGTCACCATGCGCCGCCTGGCGTGGGTGCAGTTCTTCTCGTGGTTCGCGCTGTTCGCCATGTGGATCTACACCACCGCTGCGGTGGCCGGTACCCACTTCGGTTCGACCGATCCACAGTCGGCCGCCTACAACGAAGGTGCCAACTGGGTGGGCGTGCTGTTTGGCGCCTACAACGGCTTCGCTGCGCTGGCGGCGGTGCTGATTCCGCCGATGGTGCGTGCGATCGGCCTGCGCTGGAGCCACCTGGTCAACCTGTGGCTGGGCGGCGCCGGCCTGGTCTCGCTGATGTTCATCCGCGACCCGCACTGGCTGCTGCTGTCGATGGTGGGTGTGGGCTTTGCCTGGGCCTCGATCCTGTCGTTGCCGTATGCACTGCTGTCCGACAGCGTGCCGGCGTCGAAGATGGGTGTGTACATGGGCATCTTCAATTTCTTCATCGTGATCCCGCAGCTGGTGGCGGCCAGCGCGCTTGGCTTTGCCCTGCGCGCATGGCTGGGTGGCCAGCCGATGCATGTGCTGGTGCTGGGCGGCTGCAGCCTGTTCCTGGCCGGCCTGTGCGTGCTGCGGGTTCCGTCCCGTCCGGAGGTGGTGTGATGCGTGGTGTCCTGGCTGTTGCTGTTTCCCTTGCCCTGTTCGCCGGCCAGGCCGCGGCCGCGCCGCGCCCGGACTACGTCGGCACCACCGAGCCGTTCGCCAGCGATGCGGTGTACTTCGTGGTCACCGACCGCTTTGTCAACGGTGACCCGTCCAATGACCATCGTGACCAGGGTGGCGCGCACCGCACCTTCGATATCCCGGTGCCATGCCCGGACAAGGTGGACGGCAACATCGGCTATCTCGGCGGCGACTTTCGCGGCGTGCTCGACAATGCGCAGTACATCCGCAACCTGGGCTTCGGTGCGGTGTGGATCACGCCCATCGTCGACAACCCGGACGAGGCCTTTACCGGCAGCAAGCCGATCAGCTGTACCAGCACGCTGACTGATCGTGGGAAGACCGGTTACCACGGCTACTGGGGCATCAATTTCTACAAGCTCGACGAGCACCTGCCGAGCAGGGGCCTGGACTTCGCCGGGCTGACCAAGGGCCTGCACGGTGCTGGCTTGAAGGTGGTGCTGGATATCGTAGGCAACCACGGTTCGCCGGCCTGGACCATGCCGACACGGCAGCCGCAGTTCGGGCAGATCTTCGACAAGGACGGAAAACTGATCGCCGACCACCAGAACCTGCCGCCGCAGAAACTGGATCCGAAGCACAACCCGTTGCACGCGTTCTACAACAACATCGGTCCGGTCGACAGCAAGGACGGCTCGATCTTCGACGGCAACCTGGCCGAGCTGTCGGACTTCAACCAGGACAATCCGGCGGTGATGGACTACCTGGTCGGCGCCTACCTGCAATGGACCGCGCAGGGCGTGGACGCATTGCGCATCGACACCATCGGCTGGCTGCCGCACCCGTGGTGGCATGAATTCGTCAAGCGCATCCGCGCCGAGCATCCGGGCATGTTCATGTTCGGCGAAGCGTTCGACTACGATGCCGCGCGCATCGCCGAGCACACCTGGCCCGCCAACGCGAACGTGAGCGTGCTCGATTTCCCATTGCGCGGCGCGCTGGAGCAGACCTTCGGCACCGCCGGCAAGGGCTTCGAAACCCTGGCCGAGCCGCTGCACCTGAGCGGCGGACCGTACGCCAACCCGTACGAGCTGATGAGCTTCTACGACAACCACGACATGCCGCGCCTGCAGGCCAGCGACGATGGTTTCATCGATGCGCACAACTGGCTGTTCACCGCGCGCGGCATTCCGGTGGTCTACTACGGTTCGGAGACGGGCTTCATGCGTGGCCGTGCCGAGCATGCCGGCAATCGTGCGTACTTCGGCCAGCCGCGTGTGGATGCGGCGCCGAAGAGCCCGATCTTCGCGCCGCTGCAGCGTATCGCCAGGCTGCGCGAAGCCACCCCGGCGCTGCAGCGCGGCCTGCAGGTGAACGAGCGCCTGCAGGGCGATGAGGCAGTGTTCTTGCGCGTGCTGCAGCATGGCGAGGTGGCGCAGACCGCGCTGGTGCTGCTGAACAAGGGCGACCACGCCAGGACCCTCACCGTGGCGCGTTTCGTCCAGTCCGGCCGCTGGCGCGATGCGCTGGACGGCGGTTCGTTGCAGGTGAACGGTCCGCTGAAGGCCGACGTGCCCGCGCACGGCGTGAAGGTCTATGTGCTGGACGCTGCCGTGCAGCAGCCGGCGCTGCAGGCCGAGCTGGACAAGGCGATGGCCGACCAGAAGGCGCGGGACCAGCGTCTGGGGCGGTAGTGCCGGCCGCTGGCCGGCAGCCCCGGATTCCGGGTACCTGCAGCTGCCGGCCAGTGGCCGGCACTACCGGGTTTGGCCGCATCCGGCACAATAGGCACCCCTCACGCCCCGCCGTATCGCCATGACCGACCTCGCCCCGCAGACCCCGATCGAAACCCTGCTGAAGGCGGCGATGGACGGGGCGGTGCCGATCCGCACCTTCATGGAAGCCTTCGTCGCTTCCGAGGTAGTGCTGCTGACCGGCAGCCTGGTCACCCCGGACGGCAGCGGCTTCGACCCGCTGCTGTTCGACAAGCAGGGCACCCTGCATGTGGCGGTGTTCACCGATCCGTCGCGGGTGGGCGTCTACAGCCAGCAGGCCGAACACCAGATCCGCTGGCTGATGCTGGACGTGCTGCGCCGCGTGCCGGGTGGCTACGGCGTGGTGATCAACCCGGGTACTTCGCTGGGCTTTGAGATCTCGCCCAGCGGCGTTGGCGAGATCCTGAAGGACTTCGCCCAAGGCTGAGTTGCCGTCGCGCCATTTGTAACGCCGAGCCATACTCGACTGCCTTTCGCGCATGGCTTGATGTGTCGAGCATGGCTCGACTTTACAGAAGGCTTCCCTTCGGGCGCCGTCCATGATCCCCTTGGGTGACATCGGGATCGAGGCATTGCCATGGAATTCAGGGGACTACCCGCCGACGCACCGGAACGGCAGCAATTGGCCCGGTGGTACCACGCGGAATGGGGCCAGGACGCCGGCCTGACAGTGGAACAGGAACTGCAGCGGCTCAATCCGCCACAGGATGCCGAAGGTTTCCCGCACCTGATCGCCGTATTCGATGACGGTCAGGTGGTTGGCGCAGTCCAGCTCAAGCGGCGGGAAATGCAGGCTTTCCCACAGTACGAACATTGGCTGGGCAGCGTGTTCGTGGCCGACAGCCATCGCGGGCGTGGGCTGGCTGGCGCGCTGGTGGAGCAAGCAGCGGCGCAGGCGGTGCGGATGGGGGTTTCCGATCTCTACCTGCAGACCGAGGCCCTGGACGGTGGGCTGTATGCGCGTCTGGGCTGGAAGCCGCTGGAGGAAGCCGACAACCGCAGCTATCGCGTGCTGGTGATGGTGCGCAGGTTGGCCGCATGAGCGTATCCACGGCACGCCATTCCCGCTCGGCCCTGATCTTCCTGATCGCGGCGATCGCTGCCGCGCTGGTGTCCATGCCCCTGCTGCGCGCGGTGGGCATGGTGCTATGGCCGGTGTTCGTCATTGCCTGGCTGATCAACCTGGGCGCGGCCTGGCATCTGGCCCAGTGGGCGCGCCAGCAGCGCCGTTCGGCGTGGGCGTTCGGGTTGCCGGCGGCGCTCGGCACCGTCGCCTCGATCGTGTTCTATGTACTGCTGGCGTTGCTTGGGCCGAAGGCCAGGCCTCAGCCGGAAATCACCGGCTGAGTGCTTCGTTCCACTCGTTCCACAGGACACCGTCCACGGCGGTGAGCAGTGTCTGCTGGACCTCGATCAGCGTGTTCATCTCATCCAACACCGCCTCCAGGTCGGTGATTGAGATCTCGAATCTGGCCGTGCACTGGCTCATGGCATGTACGTGTTCAGTGCCATGCGCTAGCGCGATGGCTTCCTGGAGAACATGGGGCGCGTCGTTGAGAGAGAGCCGCAGGCGAACGTCTTCATCGCCCGTAATGAGAACACTGTTCCCACCCAGCTCCAATTCGAGCTCAAGACCACCGTCGGCCAATACCTCGGCTGCCCAGTTCAGTGATGCTGAGATTCCGTGTGCGGCGAAGTAGATATGGCTGGATGTCATCGCGGCCTCTCGAAGGTGCACGGAGAGTATCGCTTGCCTTGAAATGGAATCTGGTGGTGTCCCTGCATCTCTGGCCAATCAGGACTTTAAATGACGCAATTGGGCGTGGCATGTCGTTTCTGTCTGCAGCAGTGATGCCAGCCATTTGACTGGCACCACCGCATACCTCACATCGTTACCTTGCGCCGGTTGTCATCGCTCACCCGGTCGATCAGCTTGTTGTACGGGTCGAAGCCCGCTTCATCCGGCTTTTCGTCCACCGTTACCGTGATCTTCGGATCGGCGCTGGTGATGTGGTGGCGCTGCAGGTACAGCACCTTCTGGTCGCGCTCCTTGCCCGACGGCCCATTGGCGAACACGCCGACCTCGACCCAGTCATCCATCTTTCCGTCGCTCTCCTTGCCCTTGCCGTCGGCGTACTGCTTGGCGGCGTGCAGGTCCAAGGTCACGTCGTAGCGGCCGTCATCGCGCTTGCGGGCGCTGGCGGCCATCACGCGGTTGTCGTAGAAGCTGATCTTCTCGAACAGGTCGGTGACCAGCTGCTGGCGGTCGGCCGGGGTGTCGGCGCGGATGTAGTCCAGCAGCTCGCGTGAGGTGGTGTACGGCGGTTGCTGGTACCCCTTGTCCTGCAGGAAGCGCTTCAATGCGCGGTTAAGCGCCTGCTCGCCGATCTCCTCGCGCAGCCGGTAGAACACCAGCGAACCCTTCTGGTAGTGGATGTACTGCTGGTTCTCCACACGTTCCAGCGGCTGTTCCTCGATGGCCTCGCCGCCGCGGCCGGACAGGTAGCCGTCCAGTTCGCGCTTGAGGAACTGGCGCATGTGCTGGCGGCCGTACTCCTGCTCCATCACCATCAGCGCAGAGTACTGCGACAACGATTCGGACAGCACCGTCGCGCCCTGCACGTTGGCACCGATCACCTGGTGCGCCCACCACTGGTGTGCGATCTCGTGCGCGGTCACGTAGAACACGTAGTCCACCTTGTCCGGGTCACGCAGGTCGGCGATGAAACCGATGGCCTCGGAGTAGGGGATGGTGTTGGCGAACGACTGCGCGAAGCGCGCATAGCCTGGGAACTCGATGATGCGCACCTGGCGATGCTGGTACGGGGTGAAGTTCGCCTCGTAGTAGGCCAGCGATTTCTGCACCGCTTCGATCATACGGTCCACGTTGTAGCCGTGCGCCGGGTCGAAGTAGACCTCCACCGGGATGTTCTTGTACTTCGCCCTGCGTACCTCCCAGCGTGCCGACAGGTAGGCGTAGAAGTTCAGCATTGGCCGGTCCATGGCGTAGCTGAAGCAGCGCCGGCCACTTACCGTGGTCTCCTTCAGAAGGTAGCCCGGCGCCAACGCCACCTGGTCCGGTGCCGTGCAGACCGTGGTGCGGAAGTCGAGCCAGTCGGCATCGTTGGCTATGTACGTGTTGGCACGCGCGGCTTCGTCTTCCAGCTTGGGCATGCGCCGCGGCTCACCCAGGTCGCGTTTGCGCCGCTCGTTGCGGTCGCTGATCTCGGCGCCTTCGTTGTAACCGAAGGAAGGCAGTACGCGGCTGTTGAAGAAGGTGCCGTTGTCGACGATGTTGCTTGGTGCCTGGCCCGCGGTGATGCCGTTGGGCTTCTGCACCACCCGGAAATGCACGCTGCGGGTTTCACCCGGTTGCAGCGGTTTCTGCAGGCGGTAGATGCGGTAGCCGAGATCGGCGTCATGCATCGAAAGGGTCTGCCCACCCAGGTCGACCGCGACCAGCTGCTTGTCATCGCCCATCGAGACGTGCACGTCCTGGATCGGCGTGGCGTGGGTATTGCGCACCGTCCAGTTCGCATCGATCACCATCGACTGCGATTCCGGGAACAGATCCACGCGGTTGTCCACCGCCACGATGCGGGGCTGCGGCAGCGTGCGGTACTTCGACAGCTCGCGCTCGTAGCGGGCCTGCAGATCCAGCTGTTGGTCGGGCGAGATGAACTCGTTGCGGATGTTGGTGCTCCAGTACAGCCAGCCGCCCACGGCGACAAAGGCCAGGGCGGCCACTGCGGCGAAGGCACCGGTCGGGCCGCGCAGGCGACGGCCGGCCAGGGTCATGCGCTGGCGCAGACCCTGGCTGACACCTCGTACCCAGAAGGCCGACGCCAGGCACATCAACGTCAGCAGGAACAGCGCCCAGTAGCCCTGGAACACCAGTTGCCCGGTCAGGAAGTGGCCGTAGCCGTTCATGTCCGAATAGGGTGCGTTGGGCCAGCTGCCGAAGTTGTACAGGTTCTGCGTGTAGTCGAGCATGCCCAGCACGCCTTGGCCGATCATCACCACGATCAGCAATGCGTAACCGACGAACTTGTTGTTGGTGAGCACCTGCAGCACCAGCGCCAGGCCCCCCATGAGGATGTAGACCACCGAATCCAGCGCCAGGCTGCGCAGGTACAGGAGCGGCTCCAGATGCGTGTAGCCCTTGGCCAGCTGCACGCCCATCGCGGCCAGCGCGCCGGCGGCCTGGAAGCAGACGATCACGGCCAGCAGTGCGGTGAACTTGGCCAGCAGCGGCACCCAGTTCGGCACTGGCATGGCATCGGTCACTTCATTGATGCGCGCACTGCGTTCCTTCCAGACCAGCTCACCGGCGAAGAACAGCACGATGATCACCAGCAGCCAGCTGAAGGCCCCCTGCAGGCCCATGATCATCTGCGAGGTGACCGGCCAGATCGAGGTGCCGTACAGGGTCTGCCGGAACAGCGCGCTGGGCAGGAAGTTGGCCAGGCCCAATACCAGCAGCACGATGAACGGCACGCTGCGCAGGACGCCGCGTGTATCGAAGCGGACCTGGCGCAGGAACTGCTGCCACGCCGTGCTGGCAGTGAACGCCGGTATCACGCGCGGCAGTGTCGCGCGGGTGGGGCGGACCACGCTGGCATCGGCAGCCGGTTGCGCCTGCCTGCGGCCCCAGCGCGGACGGCCACTGCCGCTGCGTTCGGTGCGGAACAGCGCGAAGGTGGCGGCGAACAGCGCGGCAGCCACGCCCAACCACAGGGCGCGGTTGGCCAGCAGGTAACCGGCCAGCTCGGGAATCCCGTTGTTGCGTTCGGCAGTGGACCAGTAGCGGATGGTACGGCCGAGTGCGCGCATGCCCAGCGGTTCGCTCAGCACCGCGATCCACGTATTGTCGATGTCGCGCAGCAGCGCCGCGCTGGCGCCGTACAGGACCAGGTAGGCCACCAGGCCGATGTAGACCCAGAGGATCGAGCGGGTCAGCGCTGCCAGCAGCGACAGCAGCGCGGTGGTGAACAACAGGTTCGGAATGACGATGACCGCGAACGTCCAGGCATAGCCCTGCCAGCTGATCGGGCCCATGCGTTCGGGATCGACCCAGGGCATGAACGGCGCCAGCCACAGGCCGAACGCGATCAGGATGTAGACCAGCAGCCCGGCCGCCAGGGCGGCAGCGATGCGCCCGGCCAGGTAATCGCGGCGCTTCACCGGGCTGGCGAAGATCAGTTCGGCAGTGCCGAGTTCGAAGTCACGCAACAGCGCGTTGCTGACGAACAGCGCGGTGACCAGCATGCCGAGCAGGGTGAAGATGCCCAGCATCTGCGCGATCACGGTGGGCGCGTTGCTGTGCACGTTGCCGGTGCCGCCACCGATCTGCACGGCGTCGCTGGACGCTGCGGCAAAGGCAAGCAGGGCGAACAGCCCGGCCAGCAGCCACAGCAGCGGGGAACGCAGCTGCTCGCGCAGTTCGAAGCGGAAGAAATTGAAGATCATGGCGTGCTCCGCTCAGGCTGCCGCGCGGGCACGGGCCTGCAGGCGCAGGCGCTGGAAGTACACGTCCTCGAGGTCGGGAGCCACGGCTGCGAAGCCGTCGCCGGGGTCGTTGGTGCTGTGCACGTGGATCACCGGGCGACCACCGACCAGGCGGGTGGACAGCACCACGTAGCGTGCCTCGTGGTCGGCCAGTTCCGAAGGATCAACCTGCTTGCGCCAGACCTGGTGCTGCAGGGCGTCGATCGCTTCGGCAGGACGGCCGGTCAGCAGCACCTGGCCCTTGTTCATGATCGCCATCGTCGGACACAGATCGGTCACGTCCTCGACGATGTGGGTGGACAGGATCACCGCCACGTTCTCGCCGATGGCCGCCAGCAGGTTGAGGAAGCGGTTGCGCTCTTCCGGGTCGAGGCCGGCGGTGGGTTCATCGACGATCACCAGCCGCGGGTCACCCAGCAGCGCCTGGGCAATGCCGAAGCGCTGGCGCATGCCGCCGGAGTAGGTGCCCAGCTTGCGCTTGCGGGCATCCCACAGATTCACCTGCTGCAGCAGCCCATCGACCACCTCGCGGCGCTGCGCGCGCTGGGTCAGGCCCTTGAGCACCGCGAAATGCTCCAGCAGGTCCAGCGCGCTGACTTTCGGATACACGCCGAAATCCTGCGGCAGGTAGCCCAGCCGGCGGCGCACCGCGTCCTTGTCGCGCAGCACGTCGATCGGCGCCTCGCCTGGAATGCTGAGCGTCGCCGTTCCGCTGTCGGCCTCCTGCAGGGTGGACAGCGTGCGCATCAGCGACGACTTGCCGGCGCCGTTGGGGCCGAGCAGGCCGAACATGCCGCGCGGGATATCCAGGTTGACGTTGTTGAGGGCGTGCACGCCGTTGGCGTACGTCTTGGACAGCGAATCGATCTTCAGCACTTGGCAGCTCCAGTAGAAGAGGCGGACCGAGGTGGAATCGACCGGGCTACCTGAAATCAGGTTGCCTGGCCTTGAAGGCTGAAACTCTGGGACGTGCAGCCTCAACGTCCTATAGGACGTGTCCCAGAGTCATGGATACTCGTGGGTGTCCTGCAGGCACTGAGCTGCAACACCGGATTGCATGCGATGGGCTCTTGTCCGGATGCCAGCCGGCAGTTCAGCAGACGAGCGCTACCGATGTTCCCTGTGTGCGTCGTGGTTATCGCTCACGGGCAGGCAGGCGTCATCCGCCGTTGGTCATGGGGGGAGAATTCCGCCGTCGCACGTTGGGGCGTGGCGGGAGGCCTGGCGGCGCCTACCGGCGCAGCGACGATTCCCGCACCACCAGCTTCACCGGGATGCTCTGGCTCTCCACCGGCTGTCGGCCGATCAGCGCCAGCAGGCGTTCCACCAGCAGCTGGCCGGCCTGCTTGGTGTCCTGCTGCACCGTGGTCAGCGCCGGGGATACCGAGGCTGCCAGCGGGATGTCGTCGAAGCCGGTCACCGCTACGTCCTGTGGCACCCGCAGGCCGGCCTCGCGCAGGGCCCGCATCGCGCCGATGGCGATCAGGTCGCTGGCGGCGCAGATCGCATCGATCGGTTCACCGCGTGCCAACAGTGCCTGGCAGGCTTCCTGGCCGGAAGCCTCGGTGGTGATCGCATCGTGCTGCAGCGTCGGTTCGGCGGCCAGGCCGTGGTCCTGCAGGGCCGCGACATGGCCGCGGTAGCGCTCCTGGAATTCGGGGTAATGGCTGGAGGCATGGCCGAGAAAGGCGATGCGGTGGCAGCCCTGCTGCAGGAGGTGGGTGGTGATGTCATGCCCGCCCTGGAAGTTGTCGCTGCCGATCGAGACACCGGGTTGGCCGGGCAGGGCGGCGCCCCAGCGCACGAAGTGCGTGCCCTGTTCGACCAGCTGCTGCAGGCGGTCGCGCGATTCGTGGTAGTCGCCGTAGCCGAGCAGGATGATGCCGTCGGCCTTGTTGCTGTCCTCGTAATCGGCCTGCCAGTCGGTGGACAGCTGCTGGAACGAGACCAGCAGGTCCTGCCCATGCAGGGCGCAGGCACGGGTGATCGAGCCCAGCATCGAGTGGAAGAACGGGTTGATCAGCGAGTCGTCGTTGGTCGGGTCCTCGAAGAACAGCAGGGCCAGCGTGCCGGCGTTGCGCAGGCGCAGGCTGGAGGCGTTCTTGTCGACCTTGTAGTTCAGTTCGCGGGCGATGCGCAGGATGCGCTCGCGGGTCTCGGCATTGACCATCGGGCTGCCTCGCAGGGCCCGCGACACGGTCGGCTGGGAGACCCCGGCCAGGTGGGCGATGTCCAGGGAGGTGGCTTTGCCTTTGATCGTCATGGGAACGGATAGGGAACGTGCAGCGATCATGATGCCATGAGGCTGGCCCTCTGCTTGCAGGTGCGCTCCTGTGTGGATGAACGGAGTTGATGTTAAAAAATGTGATCAATTTGTCACTTTGACCTGATTTGCACAAAAGCGCATTCAGCGGATGGACAGCTGCCATGGGATGGCCCTAGAGTCCGCGCACCAGGGGACAACAAGGCAGTTGACGTGGGCAGTAACGGATCAGGGATCGATCTGCAGGAGCCGCTGTGCGTGGACGATGGAGGCGCGCTGGCGTGCTTCGTCGCCCTGTTGGGGTTTCTGGACCGGCCTGCCGACCCCGACCAGCTCCGGCACCAGCTGGGCCACCCCGAAGGCCGTATCGATACACAGGATCTGTTGCGCCTGGCCAAGCGGATGGACGTCAAGGCACGCGTGGTACAGGCGCGGGTTACCGCGCTGCGCGACCATCCGCTGCCCGCCATTGCCTGCCTGGCCGACGGGCGCTATACGCTCGTGCTCAAGGCCGACGCCGAGAACGTGTTGTGCTTCGACGCGGCGGCCGACGGACGCCCGGTCACGCTGTCCCTTGGCGAGTTCTCGCAGGAGTTCGATGGCCGCCTGTTGCTGATGACCACGCGTGAAAGCGTGGCCGGCGCCGTGAGGCGCTTCGATGTCGGTTGGTTCATTCCTGCCTTGGTGAAGTATCGCCGCCTGCTGCGTGACGTGCTGGTAGCCTCGTTCTTCCTGCAGTTGATGGCACTGATCACGCCGCTGTTCTTCCAGGTGGTGATCGACAAGGTACTGGTGCACAAAGGCATCACCACGCTGGAAGTGCTTGCCCTCGGCCTGCTGGTGGTTTCGGTGTTCGAAGTGCTGATGGGCGGACTGCGCACCTACCTGTTCTCGCACACCACCAGCCGCGTTGATGCCGAGCTGGGATCGAAGCTGTTCTCGCACCTCACGCATCTGCCACTGGCCTATTTCCAGGCGCGCCGGGTGGGCGATTCGGTGGCGCGCGTGCGCGAACTGGAAACCATCCGCGAGTTCCTCACCTCCTCGGCGCAGACGGTCGTGCTGGACCTGTTCTTCGCCATCGTGTTCCTGGCCGTGATGTGGCTGTACAGCCCTGCATTGCTGCTGATCGTACTGATCACGCTGCCGCTGTACGCGGTGGTGGTCATGGTGGTCGGGCCGATGCTGCGGCGCCGCCTGGATGAAAAGTTCGTGCGCGGTGCCGAAAACCAGTCGTTCCTGGTCGAAGCAGTGACCGGTGTGGAGACCATCAAGGCGCTGGCGGTCGAGCCGCAGGCGCAGAACCGCTGGGACAAGCAGCTGGCGGGTTACATCCAGGCCAGCTTCCGCGCCAGCATGCTGGCCAACTGGGGCTCGCAGGCGGTGCAGCTGATCCACAAGCTGGCCACCGTGGCACTCCTGTTCTTCGGCGCGCGGCTGGTGATTGACGGCAAGCTGACCGTGGGCGAACTGGTGGCGTTCAACATGCTTGCCGGGCAGGTTGCCGGGCCGGTGCTGCGCCTGGCGCAGTTGGCGCAGGACTTCCAGCAGGCGCGCATTGCCGTGGAGCGGCTGGGCGACATCCTCAACTCCCCTACCGAACCGGCCAGCTCACCCTCGCGTGCCAGCCTGCCGGCAGTGGATGGCCGCATCGCGCTGGAGCACGTGTCGTTCCGCTATCGGCCTGAGGGGCAGGAAGTGTTGTCGTCGGTCAGTCTGGAGATTGCTCCGGGTGAGATCCTCGGCGTGGTCGGGCCCTCGGGATCCGGCAAGTCGACCCTGACCAAGCTGATCCAGCGCTTGCACGCCCCGGAGCGCGGCCGTGTGCTGGTGGATGGTGTCGATCTGTCCATGGTGGATCCGGCGTGGCTGCGGCGACAGGTGGGTGTGGTGCTGCAGGAAAACCTGCTGTTCAACCGCAGCGTGCGCGAGAACATCGCCATGGCCGACCCGGCGATGCCGATGAGCCGGGTGGTGGAAGTGGCCAAGCTGGCTGGCGCGCACGATTTCATCCTGGAGCTGCCCGAGGCCTACGACACTCGCATCGACGAGCGCGGGGGCAATCTCTCCGGCGGCCAACGGCAGCGCCTGGCGATCGCGCGTGCATTGGCGATCGATCCGAAGATCCTTATCTTCGATGAGGCGACTTCGGCGCTGGATGCGGAGAGCGAAGAGGTCATCCAGGACAACCTCAAGCGGATGTCCGCCGGCCGCACCGTGATCATCATCGCGCATCGTCTGTCGGCGGTACGCCAGGCCAACCGCATCGTGACCCTCGAACGTGGCCGCATCACCGAGACCGGCACGCACGAGGATCTGCTCCGCGCGGGAGGCCGTTACTCACTGCTCTACACCAAACAGATGGGCCTGCCCGCCGTGGCGGCCCCGCTGAACTGACCACTGCGGGCCCAGCCAAGGACAGCACGCATGTTGAAGGGACTGAGGCATCACCTGGGCATCCTGCGCGAGAGCCTGCGCGCGGAGCGTGCGCAGCCGGACCAACGCGATTCGGCGGCGCCGGACTTCCTGCCGGCGGCGCTGGAGATCCTGGAAAAGCCCCCGAACCCGATCGGCCGCACCGTTCTCTGGCTGCTGATCGCCTTTCTCGCCATCGCATTGGTCTGGTCGTGCCTTGGCCGCCTGGACATGGTCGCCGTGGCCGAAGGCAAGGTGATTCCGCGCGGCAACGTGAAGGTGATCCAGGCTGCGGACCAGGGTGTGGTCCGTGCGATCCATGTGGTCGAAGGGCAGTCGGTGAAGGCTGGCACGCCGCTGCTCGAACTGGATCCGACGGTCAGCCATGCCGAGGTCGAGCAGGCGCGCCAGGCGTTGCTGACCGCGCAGATCGATGTGGCACGGGCGCAGGCCGTGGTTGACCACGTTGCCGGCCGGGCCGGTCGGTTCATCGCACCGGAGGGAGCATCTGACAGCATCGTTGCCATCCAGCAGGCACTGGTGGCCGCCAAACAGCGCGAGTTCGATTCCACCGTGGGCGGCTTGCAGCAGGAGCGCAGCCAGCGCGATGGCGAGCACGGCATGATCTTGGCCGAGATCGCCAAGCTGGAAGAGCAGCTGCCGCTGGCTACAGACCAGCTGAACAAGCTGGAGGAGCTGAGCCGCGACAACTATGTGCCGCGACTGCAGGTGGCCGAAGTGAAGGAGCGTGTTGTCGGCATGCGCCAGGACCTGGCGATCCGACGCGAAGAGCAGCGCAAAGCGACCGCAGCGCAACTGGCGGCCAGCCAGCAGATGAGCAAGAGCCGCAGCGAGTTCGCACGTGAAGCACTGGACGCCCTGACCGAGGCCGAAGCGGCGCGCGCGCTGCGTGGCGAAGAATTGAAGAAGGCCCATGACAAGGCCGGGCACATGGTACTGCGCGCGCCGGTGACCGGCGTGGTGCAGCAGCTGCAGGTGCACACCATCGGAGGCGTGGTGAAGCCGGCAGATCCGCTGATGGTGCTGGTGCCGCACGACGGCGAACTGGTGGTCGATGCGATGCTGCCCAATCGTGATGCCGGCTTCGTCCGCGACGGCCAGTCGGTGGAGGTGAAGTTGGAGGCCTACCCGTTCACCCGCTACGGCGTGGTCGACGGAATCGTGGAGACCGTGGGCCATGATGCGGTGCAGACCGAGAAGGAAGGGCTACGCTACCCGGCGCGCGTGCGCCTGCTGAAGCCCTGGATCGAAGTGGATGGCCGGCGCCGCGCGCTGGCGCCAGGCTTGGCTGCCACGGCGGAGATCAAGACCGGTGATCGCCGCATCATTGAATACCTGCTGTCACCGCTGTCGCGGCGTGTTCAGGAGGCGGGGAGGGAGCGATGAAAAGCGGAGTTCGAGCCTCAAACGGCAACCCTGTACCTATGCGGGCTCTTGGTCTGATTCTCGCGCTGGTACTCCTCCCTTGGCATCTACAGGCACGAGATCACGCCTCCTTGAGGTCGGTGGACCTGCAGGAACGCCTGGTTGGACTGCTGGCCCGACAGGGCGGGGACCACTGGAAGGGCATCCCGCCGAGCACTCTGGAACAGGCGATGCGGGTCAGTTGGCGGCGTGGAGCAGGTTTGCCTTCTTCCGGCAGAGGGGAGGGGGTCACGGTCGAAGGCTGGTCTTTCTGGATGCACACCGAGTTTCGCAACGGTGGCTATCAAACGCGCCTCGACACCTACGTTGCCACGCCAGGGAGCACCTGCACCTTCAATGCCGATCAGTTTGCCCGGAGGCTCAAGGCCATCGGGATGGAGGGTGGGCCAGTCAGATCAACGCTGCTTCCCGAGACCTGGTACCTCGGTGCCAGAAACGTGGAGGTTGCGGTCAGGACATACACAAGCACTACCAATGGTCAGCGCCATCAGTGCGTTGAAACGATCAGCATCGGTCCCCGGGAGTTCTGAACATGCCATCGATCAACAACGAGCTTGAAGCCGTTCTGCAGAGCCTCCGTCAGAAGGGAGGGCAGTTCTCCAAGGCCGAGCAGACCATTAGGCGGACAATCGAGAGTTCACCCGAACTCATGATTCGCTTGAACGTATCCGCCAAGAATGGAACGCTGAAGGGAATCGAACTGCTTCCCTCCGGTGCGACAGAGGGAGGGCACTACAGCGCCGGGTCCGGAGTCATCCGTATAAGTCGCGATCGGTTCGTTGCTGGAGGTGAAGCTGCGTTGGACGCGCTGGCATTCGTGCTCGGCCATGAAACCGCGCATAGCATCTATCAAGTCGAGAACGCCAAAGCGCTCGAAACTTTCCGCCAGCAGGTATACGCACTCTCGGTCGTGAAGGGTGTCAGAGACTACACGCCCATCCTGGCTGCCTACCTCAAGGCTACTCGCGAAAACGAAGCGGTTGCGATGATCGGCGGATGGAACGCAGTCTGGGGACGAGCCGTACTCAATTCCAGCAATGGCATTGACCAGCAGTCGTTCTTGGCCAGGATGTATCAGGCGATGCCACCGGGATGCGTCATCAAGGAGCCCAATGGTAGTTACAAGCTCGCACAGGGCATCACCATGCGCGGCAACTACTCCATTGAGTCCAGCAGGAATTCGCCGAACATCGAGGGATTCGGAATCTGCTACTACGACGGTACCGGTGCGGGGCTCGGCCAATCCGGGGGGCTCGATTACCGGAACTACTACTTGGGTCCCCAATTGGAGTACATCATCGAAGCCGAGCTGCAGATGCAGCGGCTGATGCCGGCGGGAAACCAGCCTGGCGACGTTCGGATTGATCTTGAGGCGATAGGTGGCAACGAGGCGGTCCTTGAAGCAGACGGCCTGTACTTCAGCGGAAGAGATAGCCAGTTCATATTCTCTGATGGCCGAGGGCCATTGCGGGTCTTCAATAGAAAGGGTGATGCTTCGCAGAAGCCGCGAAGCCCTTCACAGATACAGCTCCCCGTTGACAGTGAAACCTTGCAACGAATCACCATGTCTGGGGGTTTGGGCGGGGCCATTGGCGGGGCAATAGCCTCTGCGCTGAAGATCAACGATCCACTGTGGAAGGTGCTCGCTTCAGCCACGTTGAAGACGGTAGGCAAAAATCTGGGCGAGATTGCAGCCGCCGGTGGAACGAAGGTCGTGACCCGGGCGGGCGTCTTGGATCTGCTCTCTGATGTTCCGGACGAATTTCGAGTAAGCCTTCAGGGCGCCGCTGCTGGCACGGTTTCTGCCTATTTGACGGCTGAGCTGATCAGCTCGCTTGGCATCAAGGGCACGCTGGGAGAGGTCGGACAGAGCGTTGCCGCAAGCTCACTCAGCCAGATCATTGAGAATGCGATCAAGATTGCTGATGGCGCCACGATCGGCATCACAGATGGCTTGTCAAAGGGGCAGGTCTTTACCGCGATCGGTGGGTACATCGGCGCGCGCCTGGGCGCCAGCCTCGTCCAGTTCGAAACAGTGGGTGGACAGTTGGGCGCTCAGATCGGCTCTGCTGTGGGCGCCTATGTTGGTGCCACGATGGCACAGACGTGGAGTGCCTTGCTGCAGGCCGTTGGCACGACCTATGCCGGACCCATCGGCGCGGCTATTGGCGCGTTGGTTGGGTACATATTCGGAGGATTGATCGGAAGTTTGTTCTCCAGTGGGAAGCCGCGCTCCTGGGCATCTGTCACCTGGGACGAGGCGAACTCGACCTTCACCGTTTCTGGCGTTCGTGCCCGCTCGGGCGGCGTGAGTATCGGAGCGACGCTACTGGCCAATCAGGTCGCTGGCACCATGAATGCGGTACTGGAGGTGTCGGGGAGCCGGGTGGCAACGGGTGCGACGGTGGATGGCGGTACCTATGGAACGTACGGCAAGAAGTATCGCTATTGGTCGGAGCCTTCATTCACCACCTCCAAGGCCGAGGATGTAATTTCCTACGGTACGGTGCGGGCGTTGTCCAATCTACTCGATCGGATGATTGGTGGAGACATCTACATCAAGCGTGCCATCGGAAAGAATCTTGTCAGCCTAGATGCGCCGACAGGTTTCAGTGCGACCAATCTGTTTGGCGACATAGCCGTTGCTTCCGACTACGCTCGATATGTTGCGTCTCCATGGGAAATCAATACTCTGATTGCGGGAGCGCCTGAGAGTGGGTTCGCCGCACAGTGGGCCATTACGCTCGTCCGTGTCGAAGAGCTCGGACTCAACCGCCGTGCAGCGTCTGATTGGACGGGGGGATTTGCTGCATGGCTTGATCAACTGGCAGACGGCGCTGTAGACGGTGTCGGTCTGGTCGCCTCCAACATGACGTTGGCGCTCGATCCTGATGGAGGACGAAAGCGTACCTTGGTCAGCTGGACCGGAGACGAAGTTCACTCGTTGGGCGACACCATCGTCACCGCAGATAAAGACAGGATCCTCGGCGGAACCGGCAGCGACAGCATCATCGTCAATGGTGCATTGCTGTCCAGCACCACCGGCCTGCTGGTCAACGGCAACGCACCTTCGGCCACGCATCGCATCGAAATCGCGGCTGTCATCGATGCCGGTGCAGGTGACGATCTGGTCCGGGGTGGAGACCTCGGCAACGATCTGCTCGGCGGCAGCGGCAACGATACCCTGGTGGGCGGCCTGCTCGATGACTGGCTGTTTGGCGGGGACGGCAATGACGTGCTGTTCGCCGGCAATGTCACCAATGTGAACTTCGCCATCGGTGATGCCAGCGCACAGGCGCTGGCGATCGCTGCGCGTGGTGGCAACGGCAACTACCTCGACGGCGGTGCCGGCGATGATCGCCTGTATGGCAGCACCGGTTCGGACTGGCTGGAAGGTGGCGCTGGCAACGACCTGCTGGTGGGTGGCGAAGGGGGGGACATCATCGCCGGTGGCGCTGGCGATGATCGGGGTGCCAATGGCGAAGCACGCCTGTTCGGTGGGGGCGGCGCGGACCAGTACCTGTTCCGGCTTGGTGACGGCCGCGATGTGGTCTACGACGAAGAGGGCGCAGACGCCATCCGTGGCAGCGGCGACAGCTTGAATGACCGCCTCGCAAAGATCGCCAATGGACAGTTGGCGCGCAACTGGGCCGGTGGTGGCGAGTACGAGGTCAACGGCTCGGTGAAGGGTGGTGAGGACGCGATCGTGTTCGGCACCGGCCTGTCGCTGCAGAACATCCAGATGCGCCGCTCCTCGGCCAGCGGCGCCGGCAACGACCTGATCATTGCCTTGGTCAGCTATGACGCCGCCGGCAACGCGACCCACACCGGCGATGAGCTGACCATCAAGGACTGGTTCGAATCCTCGCATCGCGTGGAGTGGCTGCGGTTTGCCAATGGCGAGGACATCCGCATCGGCGACATGACCTCGTACATCATCGGCACCGGTGGCTCGGATGTGATCCTGGGCACCTACGGCGCTGACTTCCTGTATGGCGGCGCCGGCAATGACGAGATCCGAGGCCTGGCCGGCAATGACTTCGGCAATGGTGGCTCGGGCGACGATTTCGTTGCTGGCGATGGCGACCAGGACTGGGTGATGGGCGGCTCCGGCAACGACCAGGTGCTGGGCGGCGCAGGCAATGACACGGTGTTTGGCGATGATGGCAATGACCGTGTGTATGGCGGTACGGGTTCGGACCTGGTGGTCGGCGGCCGTGGCAACGACGAAGTGGTGGGCGGTGAAGGCGATGACGTCTTCCGCTACCAGCGCGGCGATGGCGACGACATTGTCATGGACGACTATGTCGACAACTGGGATCTGGTCTGGGAGAAGGGCGCCTACGTCAATGGCTATGTACGCAATGCCGATGGCACCGTCAGCAAGGACGGCGTGGTCTATTTCGACGGTTCCACCTGGATCAGCCACAACGACTGGAACGACGAGGCGCAGGTGCTGCGCCGGCACAAGGGAGCGCTCAATGGCCTGATTGCGCGCAATGCGGGTGTTGATTCGCTGGAGTTTGGCGTCGGCATCGACATCCAGGATGTGATGCTGCAGCGAGATGGCAATGACCTGCGCCTGGTGATCGGCCGCGATGGCGAGAAGGAGCGCCTCTCGGCGTCCAGTGACCGGATCACGATCAAGGACTGGTACGCACTCGGTGGATCGATCGAGAACATGGTGTTTGCCGCGACCGGCCGCCATGCGCTCACCGACATGACCCTGCTCGGGGGCGGCGATGGCAATGACACGATTGCTGGAACGGCTGGCAAGGACTGGTTGACCGGCAACGGTGGCGATGACGTCATCGACGGCGGCGCGGGCAATGACCTGCTGATGGGCAACGAAGGCGACGATACGCTGCGTGGCGGTGCGGGTGACGACATCCTGTACGGCGGCCAGGGTGACGATCTGCTGCACGGCGGTGCCGGCGCGGACACCCTGTTCGGTGGCGGTGGCGTGGACATCGCGTCCTACGCGGGCAGCGCGGCGGTGCGCGTCTACCTGGAAGGCACGTTCGCCAATACCGGCGATGCCAAGGGCGATGCCTACAGCAGCATCGAAGGCATCGAGGGCGGCGCCGGCGCCGACCGTCTCGGCGGCAGTATCGGTGCGGATGTGCTGCGTGGTGGAGGTGGTGCGGATGCGCTGTACGGCGGTGAGGGCGACGATGCCTATGAGTACAACATCGGCGACGGTAGTGATGTCATCTATGAAGGCGCTTTCTATCTGGATGAGGTGATGTCCAGCTCAGGGACGTTGGGATCAGCCTACACGGCGTCCTGGGAGTATCTGGGCCTTGGCGAGACAACTGCGGGCAACAAGCATCAGTATCGGTTGACGGTCAAGGAGATCGCATCCGGCACTGTTGTCTACCAGAGCGTGGACAAGGTGGACTTCCTGTTTGACGCCCCAGTGGCGAACGCGCCAGCCTCCACCACGTGGCCATCGGCGCAGGGGCAGTTCCGTTCGTCGACCTGGCGAAACGGGCCAAATGGGCAACAGATCGTGCGCGAAGTGTTCCAGGCCACCGACGGGGGCCAGGATACGCTAGTACTGGGAGCAGGGCTAAGCCTCTCCAATCTTCGGTTGGCGCTGAGCGGGACGACGCTCCAGGTGGATGTCTTCGCCGCACAGAACGGTACGATCAAGCTCGCCAATCACACGAATGCCCAGCGTCGCGTCGAGTTCATGCAGTTGAAGGACGGACTGGTGCTGGATCTGCGCCAGTTCCGCCAGCTTTCCCAAGGCGGCAGCGCGAGTGACGATGTATTGTTCGGGTCCGATGGCGCGGACACGCTTACGGGTCTTGCAGGTCACGACGTGCTGGCGGGTGGAGATGGCAATGACACGCTGCGGGGCGGCGACGGCGACGACACGCTGGAGGGCGGTGCCGGTGCCGATATCCTCGACGGTGGCAGCGACCGCATCAGCCTCGGCCAGGCGGCGGTGGCGGGTGAAGCCTATGGCGATACCGTCCGCTATGTGACGTCCACCGCGTCGCTGGTGCTGGACCTCGCCGCAGGCACGCTGTCGGGCGGGCATGCCGATGGCGATACCCTGGTTGCAGTCAACGGCGTCAGCACGTTGGAGAACGTGGTGGGCAGCGACGGCTTCGCCGATACCGTCAGTGGTGATTCGCGGGCCAATCGCCTGATCGGGCTGGGCGGCAACGACTGGCTGGATGGGCGTGGGGGCGATGACGTGCTCATCGGTGGTGACGGCAACGACACCCTGATGGGCGGCGACGGCAACGATGCGTTGTCCGGCGATGCCGGCGATGACCGACTTGAAGGTGGCGCGGGCAACGATGTGCTGGCCGGTGGCGCGGGTGCTGACGAGCTTTACGGTGGGCTGGGCGACGACCAGATCAGCGGCGATGTAGGCAACGACAAGGCCTGGGGCGGCGAAGGTAATGACACCCTGGGGGGCCAGGACGGAGACGATCAGCTCTACGGCGAGGCCGGCAACGATACCCTGGTGGGCGGCGCAGGCGACGACCTGCTGGATGGCGGGACCGGCAACGACACCCTGGCCGGTGAGGCAGGCAACGACCTGCTGCGGGGCGGGGATGGCAATGACACCTACCTGTTCGATCGGGAGGGTGGCAACGACCGCATCGAAGACGCGCTGGGCGTCAATCGCATCGTGCTGCAGAACGTGGCCAACCACGAGGTCTGGCTGCAGAAGGTGGGCAATGATCTGCTGGTCAGCGTGATCGGAGGCAGCACCCGGATCACCATCGCGGGCTACTACACCGGCGCCAGCCGGATCACCGAAATCGCGACCGGTGCAGGCTCGCTGTTCCTCGCCCACGCCGAGCCGCTGCTTGCGGCAATGGCGGCAGAGTCGGGGTCCGTGCCGGCTGGGATGTCCTCAAGCTTGCAGGGCCTGCTCGGCAGCTACTGGCAGAACTCGAGCAAGCCGGCACCGCTGGTCGAAACGCAGTACCTGGCCACCGATGAGGACGTACCGCTCAGTGGCAGCGTCAATGCCGTCGACCATGATGGGAACATCACCGGATACACGGTAATCACTGCACCCGGCATGGGGACCGTCGCGCTCAATGCAGCCACCGGCGCCTGGGTCTACACGCCGGCGGCGGACCGCCACGGCAACGATCGTTTCGTGGTCCGGGTCACCGATGCCGACGGCAATACCGCCGACCAGATCGTCGATCTGGTGGTGCGCTCGGTCAACGACGCGCCCAGCGACATCCTCGCACCCGGACCGCTGGCCGTGGACGAGAACGCTGCCAACAACCTGTCGCTGGGCCGCTTCGGCCATGTCGATCGCGACGGCGCGGAAGATACGGCCACTTTCACCCTGATCAATGATGGCGGCGGGCGCTTCAAGATCACCGCCGATGGCACGCTGAGCGTTCGTGATGGCACCAAGCTTGACTATGAAAGCGCCACCGCGCACACCATCCGGGTGCGCGTGACCGACGGTGCCGGCGCGTGGTTCGAGAAGGACTTCAAGATCGACGTGCGCAACGTCAACGAGGCGCCGTTCACGCCGACGCGGCCACCGAACACCGCGCCCGTACTGGCCGGTGAAAAGACGGGCGCCGGTACGGTGGTGGGCACCTTCGTGATCGGGGACCCCGACAAGAGCACGCCGACCCTGCAGCTGGTGACCAACCCGGGCGGTCTGCTGGAGGTGGTGGGTAACCAGGTACGCGTGCGTGCGGGCGTTGCGATCGACTTCGAGACGCTGGCCGCCGCCCAGGGCGCAACCTTGGTCGATCTGGATGGCGACGGCATCAAGGAGGTGTTGCTGACCGCCAGCGTGAGGGCGTACGACGGCAGCCTTGCATCTGCATCGACGCTCAGCTTCACCTATGCCATCGAAGACGAGAATGAAGCGCCGACAGCGGTGGTGTTCGTGGCCACCACCACCAGCTTCAGCGAAACCGATCGGGTTCCCACCGGAACTGCGCTGCCGGCGATCCTGCTCGGTACGCTGTCGGCCACCGATCCAGACACCACGGCAGGCAGTGATTTCGCCACGATGGTGTACAGCGTGTCCGACAGCCGCTTCGAGATCATCAACGGCAACCAGCTGCGCCTGAAGGCCGGTGCGATCGTTGACTATGAGGCGGGAAGCAACGTCACAGTGACGGTCACCGCGACCGATCGCGGCGGCGCCGGGTTGAGCGTCAGCAAGCAGCTGGTCTTCACCGTGGTCAACCGCGATGACTACCTGTACGGCACTGCCGCTGGAGAAACGCTGGTCGGCCAGGCCAACCGGGACGTGATCCAGGGGCTCGGCGGCAACGACATCATCAACGGCGGCGGTGGCAACGACGACCTGTACGGCGGCGATGGCGATGACAATCTGCGCGGTGAGGCTGGCGACGACAAACTGTGGGGCGAGCTGGGTCGCGACACGCTGTACGGTGGCGCAGGCGTCGACGAACTGCGTGGCGGTGATGGCGATGACAACTTGTATGGCGAAGACGGTGATGATCGTCTGTACGGCGACGCCGGCAATGACATCCTCGATGGCGGTGCCGGCAATGACCTGCTGGAAGGGGGCATCGGCAATGACACGCTGCGCGGCGGCGTCGGCAACGACATCCTGCGCGGTGGTGATGGCGACGATATCCTCGATGGCGGTGCCGGTGCCGACACCCTGTCCGGAGGCGCCGGTGTCGATACGTTGACCTACGCCACGGCGACGGCGGGCATCGTGCTGAACCTGGCGACGGGAACCCATGGCGGCGCGGCCGCCGGCGATGTGCTGGAAGATGCGTTCGAGCGCGTGATCGGCAGTGGGTTCGACGACGTCATCACTGGTGGCGCGGGGGATGATTACATCGAGGGTGGCGCAGGCAACGACAAGCTCTACGGCGGCGCTGGCAACGACACGCTGTATGGCGGTGATGGTGACGACCTGCTCGATGCGCAGGCCGGCAATGACACCCTGTATGGCGGCGCCGGTAACGACATCCTGATTGGTGGCGATGATAGCGACGTCTACTTGATCGACCGCAACTCCGGTGCCGACGAAATCCGTAACTACGACTCCAGTGGCGACGATATCGACGTCATCGGCTATCGCGACATCAGCCGCAATGACCTGTGGTTCAGCCGTACCGGCGATGACCTGGTGATCTCGGTGATCGGCACCAGCGTGGTGACCACGATCAAGGGCTGGTACACGACCACCAATGCCAATGATCGCGCCAACTACAAGATTGATTTCTTCCTGGCCGGCGAGCACGCCAGCAGCACGATCAATGCAGAGGCACTGGTCGCGCTGATGGCCGGTCGCACCAAGCCGGCCACGGTCGCGGCCTATCAGGCATTGCATGCGGACGGCACGTTCGAGAACCAGTGGCGGCACTACTGGGATGGCAACGGCCTGCCGTCGATCAGCATCGTGCCGGATCAGTCGATCAACGAGGATGGCCAGGTCGCCCTGCAGTTCACCGTCGGTGATGACCTGACCCCGGCATCCGGGGTCACCGTGCGTGCCGTGGCGGTGGATGCCACTGACCTCACGACGGTGGTGGCCTGGATGAATACTCCGAGCATCACTGCGGGGGCCAACGGCGAGCGTACGGTGACGCTGGTGCCGAAGGGCAACGCCAGCGGACGCGTTGCGATCAAGCTGATCGCAACCGATGCCGGTGGGCTGGTGACCGAGCGCGTGTTCTTCATGAATGTGGCGCCGGTAGTGGACGCGCCGGTGATTACCCGTGCCGTGCAGGTCGGCAAGACGCTGGATGGCGGAACGCTGACGCTGGACGTTCAGGCTGCCCTCACCGACACCGACGGGTCGGAAACGCTGGAGATCCGCATCTCGAACCTGCCGACCGGACTGACCCTGAACAAGGGCACGAACCTGGGCAACGGCGTGTGGTCGCTGACGCCGGCGCAGCTGGCCGGTCTGGCGCTGGTCGGTCCGGCCACGTGGTCGGCCGACCTGACCGGCACTGCGGCGCTGACGGTGACCGCCATCGCCAAGGAGACCGCGACGGGCAAGACCAGCAGCAAGACGCAGACCCTGTCGGTCACCATCAATGCGCGTCCGACCGACATCACCGTGGACCGTGCGCTGAGCACAGTCGAGTCGACCTCGGATGCACCGGTGGCCAATGGCACCGTGCTGGGCAACTTCGCACGGGTGGACGCGGACAATGACAGCTTCACCTTCAGCCTGACCAACAACGCAGGCGGACGCTTTGCGATTTCCGCGGCCGGCGTGCTGACGGTGGCCAATGCCAGCCTGCTCGACTACGAGGCCAACACCTCGCACCAGATCGTGGTGCGGGTGACCGACTCGGGCGGGTTGACCCGCGACAAGACGTTCACCGTGGCGGTGACCAACGTTGATGAGGCGCCGGCTACGCCGACCATCTCCAGCCAACCGGTGGCAATCGCGGCCGAGAATGCGGCGCTGGGCGGCGTTGTGATCGCCAACCTTGCCTCCAGTGGCGGCAATGGCAGCTACAGCTATGTGCTGGAGGGCGACGCGCGCGGCTGGTTCACCCTGGTCGGCAACCAGCTGAAGTTCCGCGATGGCCTGGTGCTGGATTTCGAGGCGCTGAAGGCCGCTGGCATGACCCTGAGCGATGCTGACAGCGATGGCCGACAGGAGGTGGTGTACTCGGTATCGGTGAAGGCTGTGTCGGGTGGGCTGACCTCGGCGGGGGCGCGCACCATCACCGTGCGCCTTGAAGACGTCAACGATACGCCGCATGGCATCACCGTCGATCGCACGCTGAGCATCGCGGAAAACACTGCCAACGGCGCCGAGGTCGGTAAGTTCAGTGGCCAGGACCAGGACGTGACCGACGGCCTGACCTTCACCCTGGTCAACAATGCTGGCGGCCGCTTTGCCATCACCGCGGCTGGTGTACTGAGCGTCGCCAATGGTGGGCTACTGGACTACGAGGCCGCCACTTCGCATGCAATCACGGTGAGGGTGACCGACACCCACGGCGCAACCCGCGACCAGGTGTTCCAAGTGGGCGTGTCCAACGTCAACGAAGCACCACGAACGCCGGACGTCGTGCAGCATGTGGCGCTCACCTCCGAGAACACCGGCGTGTCCGGGCAGGTGGTAGCCACGCTGTCGTCGTCTGATCCGGACGGGACCGCACCCTCGTACCAGATCATCAACGATCCGTTTGCCTGGTTCGCCATTTCCGGCAACCAGCTCAAGTACAACGTCAGCAGCTTCGATTTCGAAGCGGTTGCACCGTACCTGCAGTTGATCGACGGCGATGGCGATGGCCAGCTGGAGGCGTATTACAACGTCACCGTTCGTGCGACGGATGGAGCGCTGGTGTCGGGCAATCGTGAAATCACGGTGCGCATCGAAGACGTCAACGAAGCGCCGACAACCTGGGGCCAGAGCGTGACGCTGGCCGAATCGGCGCCGGGCGCGGGGCAGACCGTATTCCAGTTCACCAACTGGTCCGACCCGGACAGCCAGTGGTACAACCGCGACCACCGGTTTGCCATCACAGGTGGTGCCAGCAATTTGTTCGGCATCAACGCCACCACGGGCCAGATTGCGCTGCACGGGCAGCTGGATTATGAGACCGCGCAGAGCCACCAGATACAGGTGACGGTCACCGATCGTGGTGGCCTTTCCAGCAGCACCTGGGTGACGATCAATGTGCAGAACGTCAATGAGCGGCCGACGGTCGTCCAGACGCAGGACAGCAACTACGTGTACGTGCTCTGGGGAAGTGACCAGGAGGACATCTTCAGCCGTCTGGTGATCACCAGCGCGGTGGAGCTGGTGAGTACTACTGGCCAGTACTGGGACACCTATACCAACGAGACATCGTTCTTTGACTATGGGACCACGTCGAAGGCCATTTCCGGTGATGGTTTCCTGAACGGTTACTACTACAACGGCACGCTTGCCACGCGGATCGTGAATCGTGGAAACCGGCGTCAGGTGAATGACGGAAACTGGGGCGATCCTCGCGGAAGCGGCGCGGGCTACTACCAGGAGACCTACTACGACACCTACTATGAAATCGTCATCCAGAGCGTGGACAGCGCTGGCCTCTGGAGTGATCCGCTGAAGTTTGTCGTCAACGAGTTCGGCGCACGCCTGGGCCCGGTCGTGCTTGACCTGGATGGCGACGGCGTGGAGACCGTGGGTTGGGCACAGAGCGCCACGCGGTTCGACATGGACGGTGATGGCGTGCGTGACTTGACCGGTTGGGTCGGCCCGCATGACGGCCTGCTGGTGCTCGACCGCAACCGCAACGGCACGATCGATTCCGGCGCCGAAATCTCGTTCACGATGGATCTGGAGGGGGCCCATTCCGACCTTGAAGGTCTGGCTGCCTATGACAGCAATGGTGATCGGCGTCTGGATGCCAATGACGCCCGCTTCGGAGAGTTCCAGGTCTGGCGTGACGCCAACCGCGATGGCATCAGCCAGGCGGGTGAGCTGTTGACGTTGCAGCAGGCCGGCGTGGCGTCGATCAACCTCGATGCGCGCCGTACCGGGCAGATGCCCGGTGCGGCGCCGGACAACACCACCTATGCCAACGGTCAGTACACCCGTACCGATGGCACCCAAGCGGCCCTGTCGGACATGTTCTTCGCTTTCGGCGAGCGCGATGAGGGGGGCGACGGTGACGGCCTGAACCTGAATGCTGGCGCCGGCAAGGGCGGACGTGACCTGGGTAGCGGTGATGCCACCTCCGGCCGGGTCAACCGCCGAGGCGGGGATCCACGCTTCACGCCTGCAACTGAACTGCCGCAGGCCCCGGTGGCGCAAGCCGTGACGGAACTGGGGGATCGTTTCGGTGGCGTTGAGCCCACCGCCGCCGAGCGGATGCAGCAATCGGCTCGGTCGGAACAGCGTGCCCCCATCGACGAAAGCATTCCGTCCGGCCCGGCAACACAGCGCTCAGCCTTGCATGACAATCTGGCGCTGGCACAGAAGAAACGGTTCCAGATGATCGAAGCGATGTCCACGTTCGACGCTCAGCCCTATGCCCAGGGCATCAGCACGGCGGCGCGCGATCCGGCCACCATGGAACTGTTGACCGCCATTCCCGACTATAGGATTTCCCGTTCATGATCACGTCCACGACCGCCACCGCCGCCTCCGACGGGGCGCCGCGCACCGTTGCCGAGGCCCTCGGCCAGATCGTCTGGCTGCTTTCGCAGTCGCCGCTGCACCGTGAGATGCAGTTGAAGGACCTTGAATGGTCATTCATGCCGCCGCTGCTGAAGGAGCAGTTCCGGGTGTTCCGTTTCGGCACCCTGCCGCCGTTGCCGGGCATGCAGGAGGCCGGTGCGGCGTTCGCCGGGGTGGCCCAGCAGGCACTGGAACAGTTGCCGCTTGGCGTTGCAATCTGGGCCAATTTGTCAGAGGAGGCCGAGCGCAAGCTGGAAGCCGGCGAGCGGCTGGAACTGGACGACTGGAACAGTGGCGATCGCCTGTGGCTGATCGAGTTCATCACCCCCTTCGCCCAGCCCGGCAACGGCCTGGCCGAGGCCATGCTGGGCGATCTGCTGACCGGGCCGTTCGCGGGGCGCAGCCTGTCCATGCACCGGACCGATCCGGCCACCGGCCGGCGTGACAAAGTGACCCTGGGCGGCGTGCCGTCGCAGGCGGCTTGATCCGGGAGAGCTAAACGTCCGCCCCGGTCGCCACGCTGGCGGTCGGGGGAGTAGAGGCAAGCCCGGTGGGCCGGGGCTCGATGATAGAATGCCGGGTTTCTGGCAGTGCCCACCGATGGGCGGCCGGGTATCGGCAACTCCGGCTGTGTGCTATGACAGGCACCAGCCCCCGGACAATGGAATCACTTACCTATGGCGCGCGGCATCAACAAAGTCATCCTGGTCGGCAACCTCGGCAACGACCCGGACGTGAAGTACACCCAGAGCGGCATGGCGATCACCCGCATCAGCCTGGCCACCACCAGCGTCCGCAAGGACAAGGATGGCAACCAGCAGGAACGTACCGAATGGCACCGTGTGGTGTTCTTCGGCAAGCTCGGTGAGATCGCCGGCGAGTACCTGCGCAAGGGCAGCTCGGTCTACGTCGAAGGCAGCCTGCGCTACGACAAGTACACCGGCCAGGACGGCGTGGAGAAGTACTCCACTGACATCGTCGCCGATGAAATGCAGATGCTGGGCGGCCGCGGTGAAGGCGGCGGTGGCGGCGGTGGCGGCGGTGGTGGCAACTACGGCGGCGAGCGCCCGCAGCGCCAGCAGGCTCCGCGCCAGGAGTACGGCGGCGGTGGCGGCGGCCAGCGTGGTGGCCAGGGCGGTGGCTATGGCAACCAGGGCGGCAACCAGGGCGGCGGTTACGGCAACCAGGGTGGCAACCAGCGCCCGCAGCCGCAGCAGGCGCCGCCGATGGACGACTTCGCTGACGACGATATTCCGTTCTGATCGAACGCTCGTTCGCAGCAGAAAAGAAAGCCCCGCTCATGCGGGGCTTTTCTTTGTCTGCGATTCCTGCGGAGTTGTGCTTCGCAGCATCAGTTTTCGTGCACCGCGACTTGCAAACAGACAATTTCCTCCCCTATGGTGCAATCGATTGCATTGCTGTGAATCGTTGCGTTTGATACCGGTTGGGAGGCCGGCAGGTGGATGTCCATCCATTCGATCAGACCGGCTCCTTCGAGGGGGCTCACGCGGCGCGATGCGTTGCGCATGACGGTTGCTGGAGGCGTAGCTCTGGGTACTGCGGGAGCGCTGCCCGCATTCGCCGCCACGGCGCCGCTCAAGGGCAACCTGAAGCACTCCGTGGCCCGCTGGACCTTCCCGCAGCTGTCCGTCGCCCAGCTTTGCGCGACGGTGAAGGACATTGGTTTTGCCGCGATCGACCTGGTCGGCCCGGAGGACTGGCCCACGCTGAAGGCGAATGGCATCTACAGCTCGATGTGCAACGGTGCGGAGCTCGGCCTGACCAAGGGTTTTGCCGGCCGTGAGTTCCACGACCAGCTGGTGGAGCGCTACACGCGGCACATCGATCTGGTCGCCGATGCCGGCTACCGCAATCTCATCTGCTTCTCCGGCAACCGCAACGGCATGGACCCGCATGACGGCATGGCCAACGCCGAGGCTGGCCTCAAGCGCATCCTCGGGCATGCCGAGAAGCGCGGCGTGGTGCTGGTGATGGAGCTGCTGAACTCCAGGGTCGATCACCACGACTACCTGTGCGATCACTCCGCCTGGGGCGTGGAGCTGTGCCAGCGGCTCGGCTCGGACAACTTCGGCCTGCTCTACGACATCTACCACATGCAGATCATGGAAGGCGACATCATCGCCACCATCGGCAAGCATCACGCCTGCTTCAAGCACTACCACACCGCAGGCGTGCCCGGCCGGAACGAGATCGGAGACCAGCAGGAGCTCCACTATCCGGCCATCTGTCGCGCGATCCGCGACACCGGTTTCAAGGGGTATCTGGCGCAGGAGTTCACGCCTGCAGCGCCCGATCCCGTTGCCTCATTGCGCGAGGCGATCCGCCTCTGCGACGTCTGAAACGATATCCACCCAGGTGAGAAACCCATGGCAGATGATCACTACGACGCCATTGTTGTTGGCTCGGGAATCAGTGGCGGTTGGGCGGCGAAGGAGCTGACCGAAAAGGGCCTGAGGGTCCTGATGCTGGAACGCGGACGCAACATCGAGCACGTCAAGGACTACGTCAATGCGATGAAGGAGGCGTGGGATTTCCCGCACCGCAACCGGCCCACGCAGGCGATGAAAGCGGACTTCCCGGTGCTGATGCGCGACTACGGCCTGGCCGAGAATCTGGAAGGAATGTGGGCCAACGAACAGGACTCACCCTACATCGAGACCAAACGTTTCGACTGGTTCCGTGGCTACCACGTCGGCGGCCGCTCGCTGCTGTGGGGGCGGCAGAGCTATCGTTTCTCCGATCTGGATTTCGAGGCGAATCTCAAGGACGGTATCGCCGCTGACTGGCCGATCCGCTACGCCGACATCGCGCCGTGGTACGACCATGTGGAGAAGTTCGCCGGCATCGCCGGCACGCGCGAAGGACTGGACGTGCTGCCGGACGGCGAGTTCCTGCCGCCGATTCCCTTGAACATCGTCGAGAAGGATGTGGCCGCGCGTATCAAGAAGGCCTTCGGCGGAACGCGCCATATGATCCACTCGCGCACTGCCAATATCACCAAGCCGATGCCCGAGCAGGGGCGCGTCAATTGCCAGTACCGCAACAAGTGCATCCTGGGCTGTCCCTTCGGTGCCTACTTCTCGACCCAGGCGGCGACACTGCCAGCGGCGATGAAGACCGGCAACCTGACCTTGCGGCCGTTCTCCATCGTCAAGGAAGTGCTCTACGACAAGGACCGCAAGCGCGCGCGCGGCGTGGAGGTCATCGACGCCGAAACCGGCCGGACCTATCAGTACACGGCCAAGGTGATTTTCCTCAACGCATCGTCGTTCAACTCGACGTGGCTGCTGATGAACTCGGCCACCGATGTATGGGACGGCGGACTGGGCTCCTCGTCCGGCGAGCTTGGGCACAACGTGATGGACCATCATTTCGGTGCGGGAGCCTCGGGCCGGGTCGAGGGCTACGAAGACAAGTACTACTTCGGCCGCCGTCCCTGCGGCTTCTACATCCCGCGGTTCCGCAACGTCGCCACGGACAAACGTGGCTACCTGCGTGGATTCGGCTATCAGGGCGGTGCCAGCCGCACCGGTTGGTCACGCGAGATTGCCGAGCTGAACATCGGTGCCGACCTGAAGGAGGCGCTGATCGTGCCCGGTGACTGGCGCATCGGCATGACCGGGTTCGGTGAGATGCTGCCGCACCACGACAACACGATCCGCCTGGACCACGACCGCAAGGACAAGTGGGGGTTGCCGGTGCTGGCGATGGACGTTGCCATGCGCGCCAACGAACTGGCGATGCGCAAGGACATGGCCGCCGATGCTGCCGAGATGCTGGAGGCGGCCGGCGTCAAGGACGTGAAGATGCACGACAACGACTATGCCCCGGGCAAGGGCATCCACGAGATGGGGACCGCGCGCATGGGACGTGATCGCAAGAGCTCGGTACTGAACCAGCACAACCAGGTCTGGGATGCTCCCAACGTCTATGTGACCGACGGTGCCTGCATGACCTCCAGCGCCTGCGTGAATCCCTCGCTGACCTACATGGCGCTGACCGCGCGCGCGGCCGACCACGCGGTACGCGAACTGAAAGCAGGGAACCTCTGATGGATCGCCGCGAACTGTTGAAGATGATCGTCGCCGCCACCGGCGCGGCCATGGTCGGGTTGCCCGCGCTTGTGCAGGGGCAGGCACCGGCGGGCGCCGCGAAGATCCATTTCTCCGATGCCGATGTCGGCACGCTGGACGAGATCGCCGAGACCATCCTGCCGCGGACCCGGACACCCGGCGCGAAGGATGCGGGTGCCGGGCTGTTCATGGCGACGTTCGTCAGCGACTGCTACACCGCCCGGCAGCAGGCGACGTTCCGCGCCGGCCTGGCCGACATCGACAAACGCGCCGGCGGCCGCTTCGTGTCGCTCACGCCGGAAGCCCGCACCGGGTTGCTGCGAACGCTGGACGCTGAAGCCAAAGCACGCCATGCCGACGTGACCGAGACCGGCACACCGGAAGAGGGCGAGGCGATGCCGCATTACTTCACGATGATCAAGCAGCTGGCCATCTTCGGCTTCTTCACCTCCAAGGTCGGCGCAACAGGGGTGCTGCAGTACGTCGCCGTGCCGGGTCGCTACGACGGCGACTTGGCCTATGTCCCCGGTACGCCGGCGTGGGGGACCAGCTGATGGACGAGACCCTGATGATCCGCTCTCTGTTGATTGCCACCGGCCTGCTGGCCGCAGTACCTGCGTTCGCGCAGAACGGTGCCGATGCCGCGCGCGATCCGAAGAAGACCGAGGTGTGGACGCCGGTGCCTGCGGTCGTGGCAACGCCCGCGGGCAAGGCGCCGTCCGACGCCATCGTGCTGTTCGATGGCAAGGATGTCTCCGCGTGGGAATCGGAGCAGGGCGGGCGCGTGCCCTGGACGCTTGCTGATGGCGCCATGACCGTCGTTCCGGGCAGCAAGGGCATCCGCACCAAGCAACGCTTCTGTGACGTCCAGCTGCATGTCGAATGGCGTACCCCCACCGAGACGAAAGGCTTCGACGGCCAGAACCGGGGCAACAGCGGCATCTTCCTGCAGGAACTGTATGAGCTGCAGGTGCTCGACAGTTACAACAACCCGACATATGCCAATGGCCAGGCGGGTTCGATCTACAAGCAGGCCATACCACGGGTGAACGCCTCGCGCGCACCGGGCCAGTGGCAGGTCTACGACATCATCTGGAAGGCCCCGCGCTTCTCGCAGGGCGGTGGCCTGACGTCGCCCGCGCGGATCACCGTGTTGCATAACGGCGTGCTGGTGCAGGATGACACCGTGCTGGCGGGGAAGACGGAGTACATCGGTGCACCGTCGTACGCGCCTCACGCGTGCGCGCCGCTGTATCTGCAGGAGCATGACTCCAAGGTCAGCTACCGCAACATCTGGGTGCGCGAACTGTAGCCGCACACGGCCGGCGTGGTCGCCGGCCGCTTACTTCGCCAGGTAGCTGGCGATGTCATCGATTTCCTGTTGTGACAGCTGCGGGAAGGGCGGCATCAAGCCGCCGCCCTTCCTGATCTTGTCCTTGATCTGCGTGGGCTGCAGCCGCTTGCTGATGTCGGTGAGCGCAGGAAACGCGCCCGGCATGCCTGCACGATCCGCACCATGGCAGGCCGTGCAGTTCGCGGTGTAGAGCTTCGCGCCGGCCGCAGGGTCTTCCTTGCACCAGGCAGCTGTCGCAACGCTCATGCCGCCCAGGGCCACCGCCGTTGCCAGGATCATTTTCATGTGGGGCTCCTTGATGCGTCAGCGCCGCGCATGGGCAGGCGCATTCGTGGTCAGGTGTTCACGCAGATAGTCCGCGCCGGTCTGGATGACCTTGGCCGGATCGCGTGGCTGGTCGTGCTCGATGATGTACCAGTGGACGCCGGCGGCTGCTGCAGCAGGCAGGATCGCGTTCCAGTCCAGCACGCCCTGGCCGACGGCAGCGAATCCGTCTTCGTCCTGGGCCTGGCCCTTGGGCGCATTGTCCTTGGCGTGCACCGCGAATACGTGGCCGCGGAATTTCTCAAGCATCACCGCAGGGTCCAGGCCCGCACGCGCGACCCAGGCCAGGTCCAGCTCGGTCTGCAGGTCTGGACCGGCGGCGGCGAACAGCAGCTCCAGTCCGGTCTTGCCATCGAAGTCGGCCAGTTCGAAGTCGTGGTTGTGATAGGCCAGGCGCATGCCCTTGCCGCGCACCTGCTTTGCGATCCGGCCCAGTTCCTGGCCCAACGCAGTCCAGCCCGCGGCATCGGTTGGGCGGTCCTTCTTGTCCAGGTAAGGCACGACCAGCGTGCTGTTGCCGATTGAGCGGTTGAAGGTCACCACCCCATCCAGATTGCTGCGCAGCTCGGCCAGCGGCACATGCGATGAAATCGCCTTGATCGAGTACCGGTCCAGCAGCCGCTTGAGCTCTGCAGCGCTGGCGTTCTGCGTGCCGACCGTCTCCACCGCGTGCACGCCGGCGTCGTGGACGATCTTCAACTGCTGCTCGAGCGACCCGGCGTTGCGCAGGGTGTACATCTGCACCGCGATCGGTTTCTGCGCGCTGGCGGCTTCGTCTGCGAAGGTGGGCAGGGCAGCGAACAGCAGGATGAGGCTTGCACTTCTACGGAAAAGAGCTTTCATCAACAGATCCTCCCGGGATTCAACCGATGGTGGTCCAGGCGCGTGACCTGGCCGATGCAATGACACGATCAACGATCTGCGCCGAGCGCAGGCCGTCTTCGAAGGTGGGCAGCCCCTGCGGCTGATCGCCTTCGATGGCGCGATAGGTGTCGGCGACAAACGCTTCGAAGCACTGGGCGTAGCCCTGTGCATGCCCGGCCGGCAGCACGGAAAGGCGGCGTTGATCGGCACTGCCGGCGCCCGGACCGCGCACGAAAATTTCCTCACGCTGGTCGGGCAGGCCGATCCAGAGTCGTTCGGCATCCTCCTGATTGAAGGCCACGCTGGCCTTGGCGCCATCGATCTCGAACCAGAGGCGGTTGTGGCGCCCGGCGGAGACCTGGCTGACCGTCAATGACGCCAGCGTGCCGGCACCGGTCCTGAACATCGCCGCAGCCACGTCCTCGCTCGTTACCGCCTGCATTGCGCTGGCTGCGGTTGGCGTGCTGAAGCTCTGTCCGCTGACGGCGCCGCGCTCGGCGATGACCGTAGAGAGCGCCGCGCTGACCTCGACGAAGCGTTCGCCGCTGACCCATTCCACCAGGTCGCACCAGTGCGAACCGATGTCGGCAAACACGCGCGATGCGCCGCCCAACGCCGGGTCCACGCGCCAGTTGTTGCTGGCCGGGTCCAGCAGCCAGTCCTGCAGGTAGCTGCCGTGGATCAGGTGCAACGGCCCCAGATCGCCCTGGGCGATGCGTGCGCGCGCCTCGCGCACCACTGGGTGGTAGCGGTAGACGAAGGGCACCGTGGCAACCAATCCGGTCGATGCGGCCAGCGCCGCCAGCGCCTGTGCATCGTCCAGTGTCGTCGCCAGCGGTTTCTCGCAGATCACGTGCTTGCCGGCGTCCAGCGCAGCCTGTGCCATGGCGCGGTGCAGATGGTTGGGCGTGCATACGTGCACGACCTGTACCTGCGGATCGGCGATCACCTCCTCGATATCCCGGTAGGCGCGCGGGACATTCCAGGACTGCGCGGCCTCATGCGCGCGCTGCGGTGACGAGGCGGCTACGCCGCGCACCTCGGCACCGGCCAGCAGTGCGGCACGACGATGCACTGCACCGATCATGCCAGCGCCGACGATGGCGATTCCAAGCTTGGGCATCGATGGGGATCCTCAGGGTGTGGAGGGCGCGGCCGTGGCCGCCGGCCGGTCGCGGAACAGCAGCAGGAAGGCGATCAACACCACCAGTGCAACGCCGGCCGGGAACAGCCAGATCTGCTGCCAGTCGGGGCCGGCCTCGGTGGTGAAGTGCTCCACCACCGCGCCGGACAGGAAGGTGCCGATCAGCATTCCCACGCCGTAGGTAGCCAGGGTGATGAAGCCCTGCGCGCTGCTGCGCGCGGCGGGGCCGGCATGCGCATCGGTGTAGATCTGGCCGGTGACGAAGAAGAAGTCGTAGCAGATGCCGTGCAGCACGATGCCGATCACCAGCAGCGAGAAGCCGCTGCCCGCATCGCCGAAGGCGAACATGGCGTAGCGCACCACCCAGGCGGCCATGCCGACCGCCAGCATGGTCTTCACCCCCAGCCGCACGAACAGGAACGGCATGGCCAGCATGAGCAGCACTTCGGAGACCTGGCCCAGCGACTGCAGGCCTGCTGCGCCGCGCACGCCCAGGTCGTTGAGATACGGATTGGTGAAGTTGTAGTAGAACGACAGCGGGATGCAGATGGCGATGGACGCCAGGAAAAACACCAGGTAGGCACGCGACTTCAGCAGTCGCAACGAATCCAGCCCCAGGATCTGCCCCAGTCCGGCATCGCGCTGCTGCGCCAGCGGTGGCGTGTGCGGCAGGGTGAATGCATACAGGCCCAGCACCAGCGATGCCAGCGCGGCCATGCGGAAGGTGAGTTCAAGCCGGTGCGCCTGTTCCCAGCCCAGCCAGCCGATCAGCACGCCTGCGACGATCCAGCCGATGCTGCCGGCCACGCGTACCAGCGGGAACTGTTTCTCGGGCGACTGCATGTGCCGCATCGCCACGCTGTTGGCCAGTGCCAATGTCGGCATGAACAGCAGCATGTAGCCCATCACGCAGGCCGAGAACACGCTGAAGCTGGATGCCGTGGACGCCAGCCACATCAGCACCGCGCCGGCCAGGTGCAGCACCGCAAGGATGCGCTGCGCCGCGAAGTAGCGGTCGGCGATCAGCCCGACCAGGAACGGCGCCACGATGGCGCCGATGGACTGGCTGAGGAAGGCGGTGGCCACCTGGCTCGCGCTGGCCTGCAGCGGGCCCTGCACCAGGTAGGTTCCGAGGGTGACGAACCACGCCCCCCAGATGAAGAACTGCAGAAACATCATCGCGCCCAGGCGCGACATGGCGTGCGTCATGGCTTGCCCTCCCGGGGCGGTCTTGGCTCAGATTCCCAGCATGCGGTGCAGTGATGCGGCGTCCGTGCCACTGTCGGCAAAGTCGTCGAAGGCGCGTTCGGTCACGCGGATGATGTGGTCGCGGATGAAGGCGGCACCTTCGCGTGCGCCGTCCTCGGGGTGCTTCAGGCAGCACTCCCATTCCAGTACCGCCCAGCCGGGGAAGTCGTACTGGGCGAACTTCGAGAAGATCGGCTTGAAGTCGATCTGGCCATCACCGAGCGAACGGAAGCGGCCCGGACGCTCGATCCAGTCCTGGTAGCCGCCATACACGCCGCTGCTTGCGCTGGGGCGATACTCCGCGTCCTTGACGTGGAAGATGCCGATGCGCGCGTGGTAGCGGTCGATGAAACCCAGGTAGTCCATCTGCTGCAGCAGCAGGTGGCTGGGGTCGTACAGGATCTTGGCGCGGGGGTGATGATCCACCACATCGAGGAAGCGTTCGAAAGTCGCGCCATCGTGCAGGTCCTCACCCGGGTGGATCTCGAAGCAGAGATCCACGCCGCAGGCATCGAAGGCATCGAGGATCGGGCGCCAGCGGCGGCCGAGTTCGGCGAAGGCTTCTTCCACCAGTCCCGGTGGGCGCTGCGGCCAGGGATAGAAATAGGGCCAGGCCAATGCGCCGGAGAACGTGGCATGCGCGGTCAGCCCCAGCCGCTGGCTGGCTTTGGCGGCCAACAGAAGCTGCTCCACCGCCCAGGCCTGGCGGGCGGCGGGATCGCCACGCTTGTCCGCGGGTGCGAATCCGTCGAACAAGCTGTCGTAGGCCGGATGGACCGCGACCAGCTGCCCCTGCAGATGGGTGGACAGCTCGGTGATCTGCACGCCATGACCGGCCAGCATGCCGGCGACGTCGTCGCAGTACGCCTGGCTGCGTGCCGCCTCGGCCAGATCGAACAGGTGGGGCGCCGTGGTGGGGACTTGTACGCCAGAATAGCCCAGACCCGCGGCCCATCCGGCCAGCGTGTCCAGCCGATCAAAAGGAGCCGTGTCGCCGATGAACTGCGCCAGGAACAGCGCTGGACCCTTGAGCGTCTTCAACGTGATTCGCCCTCGATGCAATCGATTGCATTATCCTAGCAGGGGCTTACGCAGGACCTGTTGTGCAGTGCACAGCGGGCGGGAGAACTAACGCCATGGCCACCATCTACGACATCGCAAAGCACGTCGGCGTCTCCGCCGGCACCGTGTCGCGTGCACTTTCGCGGCCGGACAAAGTGCTGCCGGCCACGCGCACGCGCATCGAGCAGGCCGCCGCGGCGTTGGGCTACGTGCCCAACACGGTCGCCCGCACGCTCAAGACCCAGCGCAGCGGCAAGATCCTGGTCACGGTGCCGGATATCGCCAACCCGTTCTTCGCGCAGATCCTGCAGGGCGCGGAAGACGCCGCGCAGGCTGTCGGCTATGCGGTGCTGCTGGGCGATACGCAGGACCAACCCGACCGCGAGGAGCGCTACGCGCAGATGCTCCGGCGCAACGAGGCCGACGGCATGATCGTGCTTGGCCATCGCCTGCCACCGACGGCGCGCGAGATTGTCCAGCAGAGGGGGGCTGCCGCGCCGGTGGTCAACGGCTGCGAGTTCGATCCCGCGCTCGGCCTGCCCAGTGTTCACATCGACAATGCCGCCGCCGCACGTGCCGTCATGGAGCACTTGTACGCACTGGGCCATGAACGGATCGCCGTGGTCGGTGGGCCGCCGGACAATCCCCTGCACCAGCAGCGCCTGGAAGGGGTGCGGGCGGCCGGCAAGGCGCGCGGCCGCCTGCGCCAGCTGAGCATCGTGCCCGGGGATTTTTCAGTGGAATCCGGCCATGCGGCTGCCATGGCGCTGCTGGACGGCACGTCCGCACCAACCGCGATCTTCTGCTTCAGCGACCAGATGGCGCTGGGCACCCTGGCGGCCTGCCGGGAGCTGGGCATCCGCGTGCCGGAAGACCTGTCCATCGTCGGCTTTGATGATCTGGCGTCTTCCCGCTACCTCACGCCGCCGCTGACGACCATCCGGCAGCCGATGCGGGAAATCGGCGCGCGCGCGGTCAACCTGCTGCTCGCCATCATCGAACAGGTGGATGTCCCGCTTCAACAGACGCTGGATTTCAGCCTGATGGTGCGGGGATCGACGGCTGCGCCCCGACGCGGGTGACCACGGGGTGGGGCCGCGGGAGCGTGGCAGCCGGCCCGCGCGATATCGTGCAACCTTGATCCCGAATTGACGCAAAGCTGTCAGACTCATCGCAGGCAGCCCGGCAAGGGCCGTAGCAGCAGGTGCGATCGCGCAAGGGGGGCGGCAATGCCATTCTTCACCGATTCGGCGGAAGGCGCGGTCGAAGGCATTGGCGCGGCACGTCGCATCGGCTGGATGCGTTTCGTCGGCAATGGACTGGGAGCGATCCCCATCGCCTCGATCATGCTTGAACGCCAGGATGGCGGGCTGGCGTGGGTCCTGCTGCTGCTCAACGCGCTGGCGTGGCCGGCACTGGCATTGCTGCTGACCCAGCGCTCCCGCCAGCCGGCGGTCGTCCAGTTCCGTTGCATGGTGGCCGACTCCTTCTTCGGCGGTGGCTGGATCGCCTTCATGGCGTTGAGCGCGGTGCCCAGCGCACTGTTCGCCGCGCTGCTGGTGGCCGACAAGATCGCCGCCGGTGGCGTGCGCCTGGCGATGCGCGCCACGCTGGCCCTGCTGCTGGGCTTCGCACTCACCTGGTGGTTGCTCGGCTTCCCTTACCAGCCGGTCGCCTCGCAGCGCACGATCGTGCTGAGTGTCCCGTTCCTGTTCGTGTATGGCATCGGCCTCAGCATTCTCAGCTGGCAGCTGGCGCGCCGGGTCAAATCGCAGAACCGTCAGCTGCAGCGGCTCAGCCGGATGGACCCGCTGGTCGAGCTGGCCAACCGTGGCTTCCTGATCCTGCGTGCGCAGCAGGCGCTGGACCGGGCCCAGGGCCAGGGCGGCTTTGCCTGCCTGCTGATGCTCGATGTGGATGATTTCAAGCGCATCAATGACTCGCATGGCCACCGCGCCGGTGACGAGGTGCTGCGGCATATCGCGGCGACATTGCGCACCTTTGCCCGGCCCGGTGATACGCCCGCGCGGCTGGGGGGCGATGAGTTCGTAGTGCTGCTGCGCGACTGCGCGCCCGTCGATGCGATGCACGTGGCCGAGCGGGTGCGCCTGCACCTGCTGGAGGCCGCGCGGCAGGCCACGCCGGGCGTGGAGTTCAGCGTGAGTATCGGCATTGCCGCGACGCCGCGTGGCGGTAGTGTCGAGGACTGGTTGGCACTGGCCGACCGCGCGCTCTACCACGCCAAGCGGCAGGGCAAGAACACAGCCAGCTACGGCGAGTGAGTGCGGCACGGCTGCCGCCGAACGAGGCCGAAACGCCCGTTCATCCTGCACGCGGAATCGGCACGCCAATCCTCTACCATGGGCCACCCCGCCCGGACGCGCCGCCCATGCAAGACGCCCTCGTTGCCCAGCCCAAGCCCCCCGTTGCGAGGATCGCGGCCTGGCTGATGATGCTGTTGGGCATGTGGCTGGCGCTGAAGCTCGGCCTGGTGGTGACGCTGCTGTCGGGCCTGCTGGTGTTCCAGCTGACCCATGTGCTGGCGTCCACCGTGGAAGGCAAGCTGCCGCCGGGACGGGCGCGGGCGATCGCGGTGATCGTGTTGTCGGCAATCATCATCAGCGCGCTGGTGCTGGCCGGCATCGGCGTGGCGTCGTTCTTCCGCAACGAGACCGGTGGGCCGGACGCGCTGCTGGCACGGCTGATGGATATCCTCAATTCGTCGCGCCACCAGGTACCGGCGCTGCTGCAGCCGTATATCCCCGAGGACATGCCGGCGCTGCGTGCGGCGCTGAATGACTGGGCCGCCGAGCACCAGCGCCAGCTGGGCGTGGCCGGTACCTCGGTGGTGCAGGTGGGTGTACGCGTACTGATCGGCATGGTGCTGGGCGCGATGATCGCGCTGTATGACGAACTGCCGCTGCCGACGATGGGGCCGCTGGCGCAGGAGCTGATCGGGCGCACCAGCCGCCTGGCCACCGCGTTCCGCCAGGTGGTGTTCGCGCAGGTGAAGATCTCCCTGCTCAACACCCTTTTCACCGCCATCTTCCTGCTGGGCGTGCTGCCGTTGTTCGGCGTGCACCTGCCCCTTTCCAAGACGCTGGTGCTGATCACCTTCATCGCCGGCCTGCTGCCGGTGGTGGGCAACATCATCTCCAACACCATCATCAGCATCGTCGCGTTGTCGGTCTCGTTCTATGTGGCCGTGGCCGCGCTGTTGTACCTGATCGTGATCCACAAGCTGGAGTACTTCCTCAATGCGCGCATCGTCGGTGGCGAGATCCAGGCGCGTGCCTGGGAGCTGCTGCTGGCCATGCTGGTGATGGAGGCGGCGTTCGGCCTGCCGGGCCTGGTCGCCGCGCCGGTGTTCTATGCCTACGTGAAGCGCGAACTGGTCGACCAGCGCTGGATCTGACGCGGCTGGGCATGACGTATTTGTCCCGGTTCGAATGTCCGCGCGGCCTTGTCGGTGCGTTCGCGGTCGGCAGGGTATACCCACCGCCACGGTTGGCCCGCGAGTGGCTTGGCGCCTGTGTAGCCGGCCGTTACAGTGTTCGGTACTACAGGGGAAATGTGCATGGCCCGCAAGGCGTCGCCCATCGGACTGCGGACCTGGGTCTGGATCCTGGCTGGGCTGTTCGTAGTCTGTACGCTGCCGCTGATGGCCATCGCACTGGTGCAGGGCACGCTGCGCTTCACGGCCGCCGAGGACAACCTGGCCAGCCTGCGCCAGCTGCGGCAGACCTTCGACCTGGCCAACCTGGTGTCGGCCGAACGCGGCCCCGCCAACAGCCTGCTGGGGGCCGACCCGGCCGATGCGGCCGAGCAGGCACGGCTGGCCGCGCAGCTGGCGGCCGCGCGCAAGCGGGTCGACGCTGCCCTGCTGCAGCTGGACACCGTGTTCAAGGCTGATCCGGGAGTGGTCAACGAGCATGGGCTGCTGGCCGACGCGCAACGTCGCCTGCAATCGGCGCGGGCTGCGGTCGACCGGGTCGTGGCGCAACCCCATGACGCACGCCGCGTGGAGGAGGTGGAGCGTGCGATCAGTGGCATGTTCGCCGTGGTCGATCGCCTGCACCTGCTGACCTCGGCACAGATCAACGTGCTGGTCAGCGCCGACCGTGAAGCAGCGATTCCGGCGATGCAGGGCCAGGTGCTGATCGATCTTCGCGAGCATGGTGGCCGCCTGGCCTCGAATGTGATGGCGCCGGTGGCGGTGCCAGGGGCATGGCGGGAGGAACAGGTACGCGCTGCACTGCAGACCGAGGGTCGCCTGTTGGAGCTGTGGCGGTTGGCGGGCAGCCACGAGTCGGTGTTCCGCAGTGACCCGGAATTGTCATGGCACTGGGACATGGCGCGTCGGCAGTTCTTCGGCGAATCGCTGCCGATGATCGAGCAGTTGATCGAAGATGGCCGCCGAGGCCTGCCGCCGCCATGGACCGCCGCCGAATTCACCACGCGCTACGTGCCGACCCTGCAGTCGCTTGAGGCGCTGCGTGATGGCTACCTGAGCGTGTCCATCGCCCGCTTTGAACGCACCCGCAATCGCGAGGCCATGCGCCTGGCCGTGCTGGTGGCGACCGCGCTGGGCACACTGGTGGTGCTGGGCGTGGCATTGCGCATTGCCCACCGGCAGATCCTGCAGCCGTTGCTGCAGGCGCAGGCGCAGGTGATCCAGCTTGCCTCGGATGCACCCGGTCCGGAGCAGCATGTCACCCACCCGCTGGCCGAGATGCAGCGCTTGTTCGACGCCATCGAAGTACTGCGTGAGAAATCGCGCGAGCGCTCGGCACTGACCAGCGAGCTGCGCCAGCTCGCTGGCACCGACGAGCTGACCGGATTGTTGAACCGGCGCGCGCTGGATGAGGTGGTGCAGCAGAGACACGCGGGGGGCGATGCAAGCGCCGTGGTGATCCTGCTGGACGTGGATCGCTTCAAGGCGATCAACGATGGCCATGGTCATGATGCCGGCGACGAAGTGCTGGTGCGGGTGGCGCAGTTGTTGCGGCATCAGCTGCGCCGCAGCGACAGCATCGCCCGTTATGGCGGCGAGGAATTCCTGGTGCTGCTGGCCGACGGTGATCTGGCCGGTGGCCGGCAGCTGGCCGAGTCGTTGCGATTGGCCCTGCAGCAGATGGACATCGCGCTGGCCGGCGGCACCGTGCTGCGGGTGACCGCCAGTTTCGGCGTGGCCGAGGGCGGCACCGACGCGCTGGGCTGGCGCACCCTGCTGCGTGCCGCCGATGCGGCCATGTACCGGGCCAAGGCGCAGGGGCGTGATCGGGTACGGGTGGCGGGTGGCGGCCGCATCACGCGCTGAGGGTACGCCTCAGCCGATGCGTGCATGCACCCGCCGCAGCGTCCGCGCGATCATCCGGCGCGCGATCGGGCGTGGTACCGATAAGCCACGCCAGCGCAGCGCACCCACCCGGAAGGTGGCGGTGGCGGTGGCCAGTACGTTGCCTGCCGGGTCAGTCAGCCAGCCACGCGTGAAGGCGATGCTCCCCTTGCTGTGCTCGACTTCGCCCCAACCGATGATGCGCCCGGGTCGTGCCGGACTGACGAAACTGGTCTTGGATTCCACCATGACCGCGATGCGGTTGGCGGGCAGTGTGGCGTAGATCGCCGGCCCCATGCAGTCATCCAGCATCGCCGACAGGAAGCCTCCCTGCACGTTGCCCATCGGGTTGGTCAGCATCGGCCCGGCGTCGAACTCGACATGGATGCGGCGCAGTGCGTCGTCGTATTCGACGAATCGCCAGCCGAGCAGGGTGCCCGCCTGGGAGGGCGGCAGATCACCGTTGACCACGCTGTAGAAGATCGATTCGGGATTCATGGGAGCCTCGATGGAGGGATAGGAGGGAGCACGCATCAGGACAGTGCCAACAGGGCCAGCACGAATCCGATGACCGACAGCAGCACCACCGCGGCGCCGGCGGGCACCGGTGTACGCGCACCGGTGCGTCGCCGCACGCCGGAAGCGACCAGTACCGGCGGCACGGTGGCGACCAGGCAGAACAGCTGGAAGGCCAGCAGTTGCGGCAGCGCGAAGTGTCCGCCGAAGAAGATCAGCCAGGCCAGCATCACGCCGGCGCCGGCCAGTGCGATCCAACCGGCGCCGACCACGCGGATGAGTGCCATCAGCAGCAACTGCATGCGCGGTTCGACCTCCTTCCATGGCAGGCCCACGGCCTGGCCGTGGTAGGGCATGAAGTCGGAGCGTTTCAGGTAGGCCGCAGCAAACAGCGAGACAATGAAGAACGCCAACAGGTAGCAGCCGAACGCGAGCCAGGCGAACAGGTCCATGTGGGGGCCATGCGGTTGCGGAGGGGAGCCTCGGTGATGCCGGCGGCCATGCCGGATGCATCGCGAGGTTGCGCGATTCTCGGGCAATGCCCTGTTAGAGGCGTGTCGCGGCGTGGAGGACCGTTCCTCCATCCGCCTTTAACGCGGGTGTGGTGGTGAGGAATGCGTCACACACGTGCCATGCGCCCTATCGCGTTTTCTGTGAAGAGGTCGCAACTGCCCATCCACGCTTCGGTCACCGCTCTGCGCAGACGCTGGGATTCCATCCGACGAGGGACGACGACATGAGCCAGCTCACCCTGCCTGAACTGTCCAGGAAAATGGCCGGCATCGATTTCACGATGCTGCAGACCCACGCCGGCGGAGAGATTGCCGGTCGTCCGATGAGCAACAACGGCGACGTGGACTATGACGGTGACAGCTGGTTTTTCACCACCGAAGACACCGACATGGTGCGCGAGATTGAAGCTGACCCCGCCGTCGCGTTGGGTTTTTCCGGCAGCAAGTCGCTGCTGGGCAAGCCACCGTTGTTCGTGCACGTGCAGGGAAGGGCAGCGCTGGTGCGCGACCGGGCCACGATGAGCCAGCACTGGGTGAAGGACCTGGAGCGATGGTTCGAACAGGGCGTGGATACACCGGGACTGGTGCTGATTCACGTGCGCGCCAGCCGCATCCACTACTGGGATGGCGAGGACGAGGGCGAAATCGTTATCTGAGCGGAACCGTGCAGGGCCCGGCGCATCGTGTTCCAGGGTCAGCAGTTCGCAGGGTGTGCTGCCGGATCCCCAACATTGGCCAGCTCCGGTGCCAAGGCGTGTTCCACCGCACGCCGCAGCAGTGCCGGCGCGACATAGTGCCGGTGCCCGGCGTCGATCAGTGCCATGTACATGCCGCCGAACGCATTGAAGGTCTGCACGCGAGAGCCCAGGCTGATCTCGACATGTCCATCGCTACGCCGCTGCACGCGCACGCTGCTGCGGAAACGCAGGTGCCGATCGTCGGCGCCGAGCAGGACCTCGGCGTCGTTGTCCTGCGTATCGATGTGCGAATCCAGCACCGGAAATCGACCAGCGAACAACCGGCTGCGATCGGTGGACAGCAGTGACGACACCGGGCATCCCAGCGGCGACGTGCGCAACCGCAACGGCGCCACCAGTCGGTTTCGCAGCGCCATCAGATGGCCTACGCCGCTGGGCGGATTGCGCAGGAAGCCGTCCAGTACATCGGCCAGCAGTGCCGACGCGGAGCGGTGGACCACCTGCGAGGGTTCCAGGCACAGGGTGGTCAGGTCCTGGTAGTGGCTGTGCGGCAGCGCTGTGGGCAGCAGGCCATCGGTGGCGGCGGGCCGCGAACGGATGGGATAGGCCGGTGTGGCACGTTCGACGAACCCGTGCAGCGGCCGCATGGGGATGCGGCGCAGCGGGCCGAGCAGGGCACGGGTACGCGCGCAGAGGTGTGCGCACAGGCTGGGAGGCGCCGCCTGCAGCGACAGTTGCAACAGCGGTGCCGCCGCAAGCGAAGTGCCCGAAGGCCAGTGCGATTCCGGAAGCACCTCGGTCAGGCTGGGGATATCGGCGGCATTGCGTTGCACCTGTGCACGCGCCTGCTCGCTCATCGCGCCGGCCAGTTCATTGCTGTGGCAGGACAACGCGAACAGCGCGGGATGTGCAGGATGGTTCGACGCGAACTGGTGCCAGGTGCCGCCGCCGAAGCGCACGGTAAACAGGCAGTCCGGTGGGATGCGGATGCGCCGAAGCGTGCGCGCGAAGGCACCGGGATCTGCTGCCAGCTGCGTGTCGGAGGCGGTGGCGAAACGCAGCTCGGCTCCCGCGCTGCCGGCGATGGCGGTGAACATGCGCGGGCCTGCATGGCGATGAAACGGGTGGCCACCGGCACCGACGGTGAAGCTGTACAGCGAGGAGGCATCCCCGTGCTGCAGGTGCATGCCACCCAGTCGCGCCGAAGGTTCATCCAACGCATCGATGAACGCCGGGTGGTGGCGCTGACGCTGGCCGGCGTCACTCACCAGCGCGTCACCGGCACCGATGCCGAGCTGCGCGATCAGGGTGACTTCGGTCGGACTGCCGCCGTCCTGTGCCGGAAGCTGCACTGCTGGAAACGAACGGCGATCGCGGGTCGAACCAGGCATCGTCATGCTCCTTGGCGGGGCGGATCAGCGGGCGGGGGACTTGCGGCGGGCGCGGGCTTCACGCTTGAGCGGGCCGCCGACAGGGCAGACTTCGGCCGCCCACGAGAACAACGTGTTGGCCAAACGGTCGGGTACCTGCCTGAAGTACACGAACTGGCCGCGTTTCTCGCGTTCGATCAGTCCGGCTTCCTCGAGGATGCGCAGGTGGCTGGACAACGCCGGCTTGCTGAAGTCGAAGCGCTCGGCCAGCTCGCCCGCGCTGAGTTCGCCGGCGCTGAGATAGGCCAGGATCTGCCGGCGGGCGGTGGAGGCAAGGGCTTCGAAGATGCGGTCCATGGCGAGCTAATTAACTAATTCGTTAACTGATACTCCTCCCGCCGGTGGCGGCTGTCAAGCCATGACCCATTGCGCGGCACGCCCGGGCTTTGCCATCCTCCCTGCTGTTTTCCGTAGCGTGGAATCCCGATGCGTCCTGCGTTCTGGCTGGCTTTGGCCCTGCTGCCCACCCTGGCGGCGGCGCAACCCGCGCGCACGCCCAAGGCCAAGGCTCCGGCGCAGGATCCCTTCAGCGAGTTGTTCGATACCGCCTGCATGCAGCACATCGGGGCCCCGGCGCGGTTGCAGTCGCTGATGGAATCGAATGGGCTGTCGCCGCTGCAGCCCGCCGAAGCCGCCACGCTGTTGCAGGGGCAATCGGGTGTGGCCTGGATGGTGCCCCTGGCCAGTGGCCGTTATGCGGTGAGCTGGGCTGACGATGGCACGTGCACGGTCTACGCCGAGAAGGCCGACGCGGCGGTCGTGCAGAAGGGATTCGCCCGGTTGGTGCAGGCCGCGCCGATGCCGTTGCAGGTGCGCTCGCTGCCGGGACGTGGGCCGCTGTCGGCCGATCAGGTGGCCATCCAGTACGGCTGGGCCACCCCGGGGCAGGGCAAGCTGCAGGTGCGCTTCCGCCTGGTCACGCGGCAGGCCGCCGATGCCGGCGTGCAGGCGATGGCCTCTGCGACGCCGGGTGAGGCAATGCTGGAGCGGGGCGCGCCCGGGCCCTGACAGGAGCGACGCCTGCGGTTCAGCCTTTCACGCAGCGTGTAATATATCGTTTATCGATAAATCCATCCCGGGGCGGCGCGTCCACCCCAACACCGGAGGCCGCTTGACCGCTCGTCCCGCCCGCGCCAGACCCGCGCGAGGCCTGTTTGCCCTGGCCCAGGCCGCCGTACAGGCCGTCCGGGCGATGTGCTGGCTGGGCATCCTGGCCGCACTGCTGGCGGTGCCGCTGGTCGCCCACGACCGTCGCTGGCTGCTCGACAGCGTGCATGACGCCGAGGCCGCTGCCGCGCACGGCAATGATCTGTTCCTGCACTTCTGCCTGGGCCTGGGCGCGATCATCGCGCTGCTGGTGCTGTGCCTGCTGTTCCTGCGCCATCTGCTGAGGCTGCTGAAGTCGGCGGCGCGCGAGCGGCCGTTCACCCACGCCAATGCACGGCGGCTGCAGCGCATGGCCTGGCTGATGCTGGCAATGGAACTGCTGTCGATCCTGATCGGTGCCTATTCGGCCTGGATGGGCCCGGATTTCACCTGGATGGAGGTCGGCGGTGGTATGTCGATCACTGGCCTGGTGGCCGTGCTGATGCTGTTCGTGCTGGCGCGCGTCTTCGCCGTGGGCGCAGCGATGCGCGACGACCTCGACGGTGTCATCTGATGGCGATCGTCATCACCCTGGACCGCATGCTGCAGGAACGCGGCATGACCCTGTCCGAGCTGGCCGGGCGCATCGACATCACCCTGGCCAATCTGTCGATCCTGAAGACCGGCAAGGCGCGCGCCATCCGCTTTTCCACCCTTGATGCGATCTGCCGCGAGCTGCAGTGCACGCCCGGCGACCTGCTCGGGCACGACCCGGCGCAGGCACAGGACGCTGACTGAGCGGTCGCTCTTTTCACTTACCTACTGACGAAACGGACCTGAAATGGAATGGTTGGCTGACCCCTCGATCTGGATGGGCCTTGCAACCCTGGTCGTGCTGGAGATCGTTCTCGGCATCGACAACCTGGTGTTCATCGCGATCCTTGCCGACAAGCTACCGCCGCACCAGCGTGACCGCGCGCGGGTAATCGGCCTGGCGCTGGCCTTGCTGATGCGGCTGGTGCTGCTGGCGGCGTTGGCGTGGATCATGAAACTGACCGAGCCGCTGCTGACGCTGTTCGACCACAGCTTCTCCGGGCGTGACCTGATCCTGTTGGGCGGTGGCCTGTTCCTGCTGTTCAAGGGCACCATGGAGCTGCACGAACGGCTGGAAGGCCGCGAACACCACGAGGATGGCAAGAAGGTCTACGCCAGCTTCGCAATGGTGGTGGCACAGATCGTGGTGCTCGACGCGGTGTTCTCGCTGGACTCGGTGATCACCGCGGTGGGCATGGTCGACAACCTTGGCGTGATGTATGCCGCCGTGACCATCGCGATGGCGCTGATGCTGTTGGCCAGCAAGCCGCTGACGCGCTTCGTCAACAAGCATCCCACGGTGGTGGTGCTGTGCCTGGGCTTCCTGCTGATGATCGGTTTCAGCCTGGTGGCCGAGGGCCTGGGCTACAAGATTCCGAAGGGTTACCTGTACGCGGCGATTGCCTTCTCGATCCTGGTCGAGGCGTTCAACCAGTGGGTGCGTTTCAACCGTGAGCGCAACGAGCGCCGCCAGCCGTTCCGCCAGCGCACCGCCGACGCCGTGCTGCGCATGCTGGGCGCGCGCCCGGCCAATGGCCACGACGACGAAAGCGCGGACGAACACGTCGATGCCGAAGAGCGCCTGCAGCCGGCGGAGCACGAGATGATCCGCAGCGTGCTGGGGCTGGCTGATCGCCCGGTGTCGAGCGTGATGACGGTGCGTGCCGACGTGCAGTGGATCGACCTGGCCCGTGGGCAGGAGGATGTGGTGGCACGCCTGGTGGCGTCGCCGCACACCCGCCTGCTGGTGGGTGATGGCGACCTGGACAGCCTGCGTGGCGTGGTGCAGAGCCGCGACCTGCTGGCCGACCTGCTGCAGGGCAGGCCGCTGCAGCTGGAAGGCAACCTGCGCGAGCCGCAGTACGTGCTGTCCAGTGCCAGCGCGCTGCAGGCGCTGGAACTGATCCGCCAGCACCCGGTGCCGTTGGCGGTGGCGGTGGACGAGTACGGTAGCGTGGAAGGCCTGGTGACCGCCAACGACCTGCTGGCGGCCATTGCCGGTGACCTGGTCGATACCCAGGACGAGCGCTATGGCGTGGTCGCGCAGGGCGAGGACCAGTGGGAGGCCGATGGTGCGCTGACTCTGGACGACCTGCAGCGGCTGGCCGGCGTATCGCTGCCGCGCAGTGCCGACTACATGACCATCTCCGGCCTGGTGCTGGAGCGTCTGGGGCGCCTGCCGGACATCGGTGACGCGGTGGAGATTGCGGATGTTCGCATCACCGTACTGGCGATGGAGAAGCGTCGCATCGCCCGCCTGCGGGTGGAGCGCCTGGGGCATCCGTAGCGTCGAGCCATGCGCGATCGGGGTTCTGTAGCGTCGAGCCATGCTCGACGGCTTCCTGGGCAGCCGAGCATGGGCTCGGCGCTACACAACACGGCCGGCAGCCGTCACCATGGTGGGCCCGCTTTCTTTCCTGGATGGTTGCAGTGCTGAGTACGATCGGTTTGTTGATGGGCCTGTATGTGGCCTGGCGCCTGTTCTGGCCACTGCGCATGCCCATCTGGATGAAGGTCGTGCTGTCGCTGCTGCTGGTGGGCGTTGCCGTGCAGCTGCGCATCGTCGCCACCTTCTGGGGCACGATGGCCTCGCCAGAGATCCCGAAGCTGGCCATCGCCGTTCTGGCCACCGGCTCCACGGCGGTACTGCTGCTGGCCTTGATGATGCTGGTACTGGATGCCGGCCTGCTGCTTTCGCGCCTGCTGCGTTGGCCGCGCATCGCATCGGTCCTGCGCGCCTCGAAGCTGCGGCCGTTGGCCAGCCTGCTGGCGCTGCTTGTGAGTGGCTATGGCATCAGCCAGGGCATGGCCGTGCCCCAGCCTCGGCAGATCGACGTGGCGATCAAGGATCTGCCTGCTGCGTTCGACGGCTATCGCGTGCTGCAGCTGACCGACATCCATGCCAGCCGCCTGCTGACCGGCGACTGGGTGCGCAGGGTTGTGGACGAGAGCAACGCACTGACACCGGACCTGATCGTGATCACTGGCGATCTGATCGACGGCAGTGTCGAGGCCCGCCGTGACGACGCGCGCCCGCTCGCGGACCTGCGGGCGCCGGACGGCGTCGTCGCCATCACCGGCAACCACGAGTACTACGCGCAGTACCAGGCGTGGATGCAGGCGTTCCGCGCGCTGCACATGCAGGTGCTGGAGAACAGCCACCTGCAGGTGCGGCGCGGCGATGCTGCGCTGACCATCGCCGGCGTCACCGATCCGGTGGCGGCACGCTATGGCCTGCCGCTGCCGGATCTGGAAACCGCGCTGGCCGGCGCCGATCCCTCTGCACCGGTGATCCTGCTCGATCACCGCCCGCGCAATGCGCGTGAAGCTGCCGCGCGCGGTGTGAAGCTGCAATTGTCCGGGCATACCCACGGCGGGCAGATCTTTGGTATGGACCAGCTGGTGAAACGAGCCAACGGCGGCTATGTCTCCGGCCGCTACGACGTGGACGGGATGACACTGTACGTGAGCAACGGTGCGGGCCTCTGGGCAGGTTTCCCGGCGCGCATCGGTGTGCCGTCGGAGATCACCCTGATCACGCTGCGCCGCGCGCCTTGACCTGAAGTGGGGGTCAGATCCCATTCCCGCAGGTAAAGGCATCTGGCCCCAGCCCCTCAGGCCGCCCGCAGCGGCGGCCGCACATGCGCACTTCGGCGCAGCGCCTGCGCCCGCTTGGCAATCCAGCGCACCACGAAGGCGGTGAACAGCAGCGCCGACGGCACCGCATACCAGAAGTTGCCCGGAACGCGCTTGAAGTACGAGTAGGTAAACACCGCCGCGATGATCCACATGCCGGTGACGTGCAGGCGACGCCAGGCGGTGGGTCCCATGCGCCGGGCGAGCCCCCGGTGCGAGGTGATGGCCAGCGCCAGGATGGCAATGTAGCCCACCGTGCCCGGGAGGTTGGCCAGCGCGGATCGTGCTGGCCAGAACGCCGGGTTGAGGACGCCGAAACTGGTGATCGCGACTGCATGCAACAGGTGCGAGAACGCGAAGGACAGGCCGATGATGCGCCGTTCGCGCAGCAGGAAGCGGGTGAACGGGCCTGGCAGAAGGCTGGCGAACGACGATGCCGTGAACGCTGCCAGGAACAGCAGGAACGATGTGCGCGCAGTGACCCGGATCGCGGCTCGGCTGCCTTCGGCTGCATCGGGATACAGGGCGAAGGCCGCCAGCGCGAAGGCGATCAGGACCACCGCTACGGCCACGAACAGGCGCCAGCCATGCAGGAAGGACGTGTTGGAAGGAGCCATGATGAGACCTCGAAGTAGGGGGACGGTAGTGGCGGCCGCTGGCCGGCCAAGGAACGGGTAGTGCCGGCCGCTGGCCGGTCAAGGAAGGGGTAGTGCCGGCCGCTGGCCGGCCAAGGAACGGGTAGTGCCGGCCGCTGGCCGGCAACCTCAGAAAGCGGGCAATGCAACCAGCACGCCCGCCGCGCACAGCTCGCCCAGAACAGGCACGCAGGCCATGCGCAATGCGTCCGCTGCCACGCCATGTGTTTCGGACAGCAGCTGCAGTGCTTCATCCACCGACGCGCTGTCGTCACCGAACACCGACAGCAGCGCGTAGGCCAGCGGTGACAGTTCCTCGGTCTGCAGGCTGAAATCGGCGAGGCGCTGGATCACCAGCAGCGTGGGAGCCGTGCTCAACACCGGCTCCAGCGCCCCGTCCTCATGTACTGGCCACTGGTAGCCAAGCACCCGCACCAATGGCGAAACCGCCAGCACATCATTGCCTACGGGAGCGCGCTGCAGCGGCCGCCCGCCGTCACGCGCTTCAATGTGCAGCGACTGCTGCGTGCTCTCGTAGTGCGCCAGTTCCGCTGCCCAGCCCGGCAGCGCCAGCGTGTCCTGCACCGCCAGCCAGGCCGCGAACTCGCCCGCGATCTGCGGGAACAACGGCGTGCGGCAGGCGTGCCTCGCGTAGTAGTGCTCGACGGTGTTGCGCCAGCAGGCATCGCCCAGCTGCGACTTCAGCCGCGGCAGGCTGCCCGCCAGCAGGCTGTCCAGACTGTCAATGCACAGGCGGCAGTAGACCGCCATCCGCCGCGCCTCGATGCCATCGGGTGCGGTCTTTGCAGGGTCGCGCACATGATCGGCCCAGCGCCGTTGCAGGGTAGCCAGCGACTCAGCCATGGGTCACCTCGGGCCAACGTGCCTCGGCCTGCGCCTGGCGGATCTGCCCGACCTCGGCCAGCAATTCGGCAAGCGGGGGGAAGTTGAAGTCGCGTTCGAGCAGCGTGGGGCGCACGCCCACCCGCGCATAGGCCTCGCGCAACAGTGCCCAGACCACGCCTTTCACCGGCGCACCATGGGTATCGATCTTGAAGCCATCGTCTTCATCGAAGTGGCCCGCTACGTGCAGCGAGGCGACGCGGTGGGCCGGCACGCGGGCCAGGAATTCGAAGGCGTCATAACCGTTGTTGCAGGCGTTGACGAAAACGTTGTTGACGTCCAGCAGCAGGTCGCAGTCGGCTTCGGCGAGCACGGCGTTGATGAAGTCGATCTCGCTCATGTCCGCGCCGGCAACGGCGTAGTAGGAGATGTTCTCCACGGCGATGCGTCGGCCCAGCATGTCCTGCACCTGGGCGATGCGACCGGCGACATGGTGAACGGCCTCGGCGGTGAACGGCAGCGGCAGCAGGTCGTAGACATGGCCGCCGGCGGCGCAGTAGCTCAGGTGTTCGCTGTACAGCTGCACCTGGTGCACGTCGAGGAAGGCCCGGGTCTGTGCCAGCAGGGTGCGGTCCAGTGGATCAGGACCGCCCAGCGACAGTGACAGTCCGTGGCAGGTCAAGGGGTGGCGCTCGCTGAGTTGGCGCAGCGCGGCGCCGTGTGCGCCGCCGACGCCGATCCAGTTGTCGGGGGAGACTTCGAGAAAGTCGATGGCTCCGGCCGGCATTGCCAGCAGTTCGTCGATCAGGCCACGGCGCAGGCCAAGACCGGCGGCATGGGTGGGCAGGGGCAGGGACATGGCGGATGCTCCACAGAGAGCGCCGCCTTGAAGGCGGCGCCGGGTGAACGTCGATCAATCGGCAACGCGGGAGAACAGGCCCTTCGGCATCGGCTTGCCGTTGGCGGTGTAGACGCTGCGCAGGTAGTCGTGCGCTTCCTGCTCGCTGATGTAACCGTCGTGGTCGGTGTCGATGCGGTCGAACTCGGCGGCGCGCTTGGCGGCCACAGCGTTGAACTCGGCACGCGAGACCTTGCCGTCGTGGTCGCGGTCGGTGCGGGCAAACGAGGCGTCGCCGCACTTGCCTTCGCCACACTGGCCCTCGGCCACCTTGGCCTTGCCGGCGGGCTTGCCGGTGGTGGCCTTGTTGGCCCCGCACTTGCCTTCACCGCACTTGCCTTCGGCGGCGGCGCTCATGGCCACCGCGCTGATCGCCAGCGGTTGGACCGCGGCGGCCTGGCCGGCCAGCAGCAGGCCACCGGCCAGGGCAATGCCGATGGCACCGATGCGCGGCAGGCGGGAGGAGGGGGTGTTCCTGGTCGAGATGGACATGGTGATGACTCCTTGGGAAAGCACGCGGGGCGTGCGGGATGGACGCCGCCGAGGAGGCGACGGAAAGCGAAAGGCGCGGGAACAGGGGATTCAGCTCAGGCGGCGTGGCGACGGCGCAGCAGATAGCCCAGCAGCAGCACGCCGCCGAGCAGGGCACCGCCGAAGCCGATGCCGGGCAGCAGCGCGGCAACCGGCAGCAGCAGGGCGATCAGGCTGACGCCCCAGCCCAGGCCGTCATTGCCGACAGCGGCATGCTGTGAGCCGGCCAACAGCCGGTCCACGCTGAGCGCGCCACCGCCGTTGAGGATCAGCGGCAGCAACATGGCCAGGAACAGCAGTGGCAGCTTGAAGTTGCCGTAGCCCTGGTCGGTGATCGCGTAGCCCTGCCAGAGTTCACCCAGGCCGTTCCATTGGTCGGGCCAGTGCACGGCGGCGATGGCAACGATGGTGAGGATCCAGAAGACGTAGGCCACCGAGCGCGTGGCCAGGCCGAGCAGCAGCATCACCGCGCCCACCAGTTCCAGCCAGGTCGCCAGCTGCCAGTTCAGCGATGCGGGCAGGGCGGAGAACGGGAACGGGAAGCGGCCTTCCAGGTCGTCGAACCAGTTCTGGCCGCCCAGCTTCTCGCGGCCGGATTCAAAGAACTCCCAGGCCAGCAGGGTGCGCAACGCCAATGGCGAGAGCCAGCGGCCGACGGCGTCCAGGCGGGGGGTATACACGGAAGAAGCGGTGCTGATCATGGTGGTGTCCTGCGGGCCAGTGGTCGATGGAAGCCATTCCAGGCGGCGCAGGTATCGGCAACGTGTGCCGTTGCCCGGGGTTTTGTCAGCGACTGTGGCCGCGGCCGGGGTTTCGTACAGTCCGATACAAAGACGATGCGTGGATGCACATCGGGGCGTTGCGCGCGCGCGTGCGGGGAGCGATACCCACCCGGTAGCGCCCGGCCAGGACCGGCGCGCGAATGTATCCCACTGTAGAAACCCGCCTGCGCCCTACAGTCCGGTACAACTCCGCGCTGCGGAGAAACAGCGCCGATACACCGGCAGGCGGAAATGGCCACTCCCAACTCCGGAGTGCCCCACATGATCCGTACCTCCTTGCTGGCCGCCGCTCTCGCCCTTGCCGCCGCCGCCCCTGTCTTCGCTGCCCAGGCCGATACCGCTGCACCGCCCACCGTCATCCTGGTGCACGGCGCGTTCGCTGATGGCTCCAGCTGGAGCAAGGTCATCAGCACCCTGCATGACTGGAAGCTGCCGGCGGTGGCCGTGCAGAATCCGCTCACCTCGTTGGCCGACGACGTCGCCGCCACCCGCCGCGCGATTGCCGCCGCGCCCGGCAAGGTGGTGCTGGTCGGCCACAGCTGGGGTGGCACGGTCATCACCGAAGCGGGCAATGACCCGAAGGTGCAGGCGCTGGTGTACGTGGCGGCCTTCGCACCGGATGCGGGGCAGTCTTCGGCGCAACAGGGCGAAGGCTTCCCGGTCGGTCCGGGCCTGGCCCGCCTGCAGGAAAGGGACGGCTACCTGACCTTGCCGGCTGACGCTGTCGCCCAGGACTTCGCGCCGGACGTGATGAAGAAGTCGGCCGCACTGCTGTACAGCACGCAGGTCCCGTTGAAGGCCAGCGCGCTGGGCGAAGTAGTGAACGTTGCGGCGTGGCGCAGCAAGCCGAGCTGGTACGTGCTCAGCCGTGACGATCGCATGCTGTCGCCGCAGCTGCAGGCCGCCACCGCAAAGCGCATTGGCGCGCAGCTGCAATCGATCGGCAGCAGCCATGTGTCGCTGCTTTCGCATCCGGCGCAGGTGGCCGACAGCATCCTGGAAGCGGCGGGGGTGAAGCCGGCGGAACTGCCGCTGGCCGAGCAGGGGGGCTGAGCGATGGCCGGCCTGCGTGCGTACGTGCTGCCGTTGCTGATGGGCGTGCTGGGTGGGGCTGCGCTGTTGATGGCCTGGCCCGGCGCGGATGCCGGCGCGCAACCGCTCGATGCAGAACCGATGGCGGGGTTTGACGGTGGCGGGCCCTGGCACAACAGCCCACCGCTCACACTGAAGCAGTTGCGGGGGCAGGTGGTGCTGGTCGAGTTCTGGACCTACACCTGCCGCAACTGCCTCAACGTGGCGCCGCATGTCCACCAGTGGCATGCACGCTATGCGTCGCAGGGCCTGAGGGTGATCGGCGTGCATACGCCGGAGTTCGCCTATGAAGGGTTGCCCGGCAACGTGCGCAAGGCCATCGCACGGTTGGACATCACCTGGCCGGTGGTGCAGGACAACCAGTACCGGATCTGGAACGCCTGGCGCAACCGCTTCTGGCCCGCGCTGTACCTGCTCGACCGTCAGGGGCGGGTGGTCTACCGCCATTACGGCGAGGGCGACTACGCACGTACCGAAAGCGAGATCCAGCGCCTGCTGGCCAACCCCTGAGCCGCGCTACCATGGCCGCGCAGCGCGGCCCTGACCTCCGTCTTCATCGAGAACGCAATGAACCACGTACCGCATATCCTGGTCGTCGACGATGACAGCGAGATCCGCCAGATGCTGGCCGATTACCTGCAGCGCAACGGCCTGCGCGTGAGCCAGGCCGACGGTGGCCGGGCCATGCGCGCGCTGATGGATACCCATGCCGTGGATCTGGTGGTGCTGGACGTGATGATGCCGGGCGAGGACGGCCTGAGCCTGTGCCGCAACCTGCGCGCCGGCAAGCATCGTGCGGTGCCGGTGGTGCTGCTGACCGCCCGCGACGACGAGACCGACCGCATCATCGGCCTGGAAATGGGCGCTGATGACTATGTGACCAAGCCCTTCTCTTCGCGCGAACTGCTGGCACGCATCAATGCGGTGATCCGCCGCACGCAGATGCTGCCGCCGAATCTGCAGGTGAGCGAAGCAGGTCGCCAGCTGGCCTTCGGCGAGTGGCGCCTGGACACCACCGCACGCCATCTGCTGGATGCGCAGGACACCGCGCATCCGCTCAGTGGCGCCGAGTTCCGCCTGTTGCGCGTGTTCCTCGATCACGCCAATCGGGTGCTCAGCCGTGACCAGCTGCTCAGCCTCACCCAGGGCCGCGATGCCGAACTGTTCGACCGCTCGATCGATCTGCTGGTCAGCCGCGTGCGGCAGCGCCTGGGTGACGACGCACGCGAGCCGACCTACATCAAGACCGTGCGCAGCGAAGGCTATGTGTTCAGCGTGCCGGTGCAGTTGCTGGGGCCGGACGAATGAACACCACCGCACACCGCCCACGCTGGCCGCGCACGCTGTCGGCGCGGCTGCTGCTGGTGCTGCTGGGCGGACTGACCCTGGCCCACGCACTGTCCTTCGGCCTGCTGTTCTTCGAACGCTACCAGTCCACCCGCAGCATGATGCTGCGCAACCTCGATGAAGACGTGGCCGTGAGTGTCGCGCTGCTGGAGCACCTGCCCGCAGGCCAGCGCGCGGCCTGGGTGCCGCGGCTGGAGCGGCGCACCTACCGTTACCTGCTGCGCCCGGCCGCCGCAGGACCCGGGCTGCAGACCGATCGTGCACGCCAGGTCACCGCGATCATCGACGACAGCCTGCAGCACCGCTATCCGTTGCAGGCGCGCCAGGTGGCTCGCCTGCCGGAGCGGTTCGAGGTGGAACTGCGCCTGCACGACGGCACCCCCTTGACCATCGAAGTCACCCCGTCGGGCCTGCCGCTGGCGCGCTGGCTGCCCGCCGTGTTGCTGGTGCAGCTGGCGCTGCTGCTGGTGTGCGCGTGGCTGGCGGTGCGCCTGGCCATGCGCCCGCTGCAGCAGCTGTCGCATGCGGTGGAGCATCTGCAGCCGGGCAAGGACGGGCCCGAACTGCCTGAAGATGGCCCGGCGGAAGTGGGCGGCGCGGCGGCCGCGCTCAACGCACTGCAGGCACGCATTCGCGGCCATGTCACTGAGCGTCTGCAGATCCTGGCCGCGATCTCGCATGACCTGCAGACCCCCATCACGCGCATGAAGCTTCGGGTGGAGACCCTGCCTGAAGACAGCACCCAGCAGCGGTTGCTGGACGACCTCGACCACCTGGGTCAACTGGTGCGTGAGGGCGTGGCCTATGCGCGCAGCAGCCACGTCGCCAGTGGCGCACCGGTGTCGATGGACCTGGGCGCGTTCCTGGCCAGTGTGGTGGGCGATTACGAGGACATGGGCAAGCCGGTCAGCGGTGGTGCGCCCGCTGGACTGGTCGTGCAGACCTGGCCGCAGCCGCTGCGCCGGGTGGTCGGCAATCTGGTCGACAACGCGTTGCGTTACGCCGGTGCCGCCGAGATCGAGGCGGGCCGTGATGACGCCGGCAGAGTGTGGATCAGCATTTCCGACCGTGGCCCTGGCATTCCCGAGGGCCAGCTGCAGGCAGTGCTGGCGCCGTTCCATCGGCTGGAAAGCTCGCGCAACCGCGATACAGGCGGCACTGGCCTGGGCCTGGCCATCGCGGTGCAGCTGGCACAGTCGCTGGGCGGCTCGCTGAGGTTGCACAACCGCGAGGGCGGCGGCCTGCGGGCGGAACTGCAGCTGCCGGGGTAACGGGCGGGGTCGGATCCCTTTGCGGGAGCGAAGGGCTCTGACCCCGATGTGGGATCTGCGACGTTCCTGCACGGCTTCGGGATCGGCGATCATCTGCAGGGAGTGTCGAAACCAGGAAACACGCAATGCAGGGAACGCAGCATTCAATCCGGCGCCCGCGCCACGTCGCGCTGCTGGTCGGTCTACTCGCGCTGGCGGCCTGCCAGCGCACAACGGATGCGCCGACCGGGGCACCCGCAGCGGGCGCACCACTTGCCGCCCCGGCCACCGCAACAGACCTCTCTCCGCTGCTCGATGCCCTGCCGACCTGCGCGCTGGACGGCTGGTACATCGATCAGCAGACCAGGCGCCCGGCCCATCCCTGGTTGGCGACGAACGCGCCGAAGCCCTGCAAGGAGGACGGGGAGAACGAGATCGCCACGTTCTGCGTGCAGGGGCAATGGAAGGGGCTGCCGGTGGAGGAGGTGATCCTGCCGACGATGACCTTCGTCTCGTTCCGTGGCGCGAAGATCGGCCTGCCGCTGGAGAAGGCACGTCCCATCGTCCGCCAGCGCTTCGGGCAGGAATTCCCGGGTGGCGCGGCGTACGAGGCAGGCCGTGAGCCGAAGCTGCTGGCCGATCCCGAGGATGCGCAGCGCTCATGGCTGCTGTGCAGCACGCCGGAACCGGGAGACGATCTGGGCAGCCAGGCAGGCGTCAGCTACTCGGGCATGAACCTGCCCTACGACCACGACGGTTGCAGCTACCGCTACAGCCCGGTCGACTTCTGCGATGCGCGGCACCGCGGAGCCATCGAAGATGCCCTCCAGCATCAGAAACCCAATTTCAACAAGCACTACCTGCTGGTGCAGGTCGATGATCGACCCGAGTACTTCCAGCGCACGCTGGTGCTGGTCGATACCCGCACGGGCAGGGCGACGCCACTGCCGTTCGATGCCTTCACCGGCCCGGCGGGGAAGGGCGGAGAGGCCACCGGCTACGGGACACTGGAGACGAGCGTGGACCAGCAGCAGTTCTGCCTCGATGGTGCGCTGCTGGTCTACCGCGTGTTCGAGGAGGGGCGCTTCTGCTTCGGCTTTGACGGTGAGCGCTTCACCGGCCATGAAACCCAGTACATGCAGGCAGCGGACAGCCGATGACCGGTATTTCACCCCGTCCATGCCACGCTGCGCGGAACCTGCGCAACCGGGATCGAGGCTGTTGAAGGCGAATACGCAATGACCGCGGCGCGGCAGCGCTCGATGTGGGTGGCGGGCCTGTCCACGGTAGTGGAGTGGTACGACTTCACCCTGTACCTCTATTTCGCCACGGTGCTGTCGCGGGTGTTCTTCGGCGGCGGCGAACAGGCGCTGCTGGTCACGCTGGCCGGCTTCGCGGTGTCCTACCTGATGCGCCCGCTCGGCGCGCTGTGCTTCGGCCACCTTGGCGACCGCCTGGGCCGGCGCTGGATGCTGCTGGCTTCGATGGCGTTGATGGCGGCGGCAATGCTGGCCACCGCGCTGCTGCCAACCGCGGCCACCGCAGGCACCACGGCGGGCGTACTGCTGCTGTTACTGCGCTGCGTGATGGCGTTTTCGGTGGGCGGCGAGTACACCGGCGTGGTGGCGTACCTGCTGGAAAGCGCACCGGCGCGGCGACGCGGCCTGGTGACCTCGTTGGCTTCGGCCGCCAGCGAGGTGGGTGCGCTGCTGGCGGTGGCGATCTCTGCGGTTACCGTGGCGCTGCTCGCGCCCGCGCAGCTGGACAGCTGGGGCTGGCGTATTCCGTTCTTCGTCGGCGCGGCGCTGGCACTGGTGATCCTGGTCGCACGCTCGGGCATGCACGAGTCGCCGGAGTTCGAGCGGCAGCGCCGCGAGGGCAGCATTCCCGCGACGCCGCTGAAGCATGTGCTGCGCAACCATCCGCTGGCGGTGGCGCGCACGTTCGCGATCTCGGCGCTGGGCTCGATTACTTACTACGTCGGCATCACCTATGTGCCCGCATTCCTGCATGCGCGGGGCCACGATGAGGGCGATGCGCTGTGGCTGTCGACGATTGCGGCAGTGGCGGTGATCGCGATCACGCCCCTGTGCGGCGCATTGTCCGACCGTGTCGGACGACGGCCGGTGCTGTTGGGCCTGACCGTGCTGGCAGCGCTGCTGCCGCTGTCCTTGTTCGCGTGGATGGCGCAGGCGACGCCGCTGGGCATCGCGCTGGCCGCGGTGTTGCTGGCCTGCGTGGCCGGTGGCGTGAGCGCGGTGGCGGCCCCGGCCACGGCCGAGCAGTTCCCCGGCGAAGGGCGGGTCAGCGGGCTGGCACTGGGGGTGACCATGGCCACGGCCGTGTTCGGCGGTGCAACGCCCTGGCTGGCGCAATGGTGGGTGGAACGCAGCGGCTGGGCGGCGGCGCCGGGCGCGATGATCGCACTGGTGGCGGTGCTGGTGCTGCCGGTGCTGTGGACCCTGCCCGAGACGGTCCCGGGCAGGGCCAAGCGCTAGCGGGTCAGACCTTCAGGGTCTGCTCGATGTCGGCCAGCACGGCGGCCGCATCGACGCCGATGGCAATCGACTGCACCACGTGGCCGTCCCACACGCTGGGGCCGAACGCCAGGCCTTCCGGCTTGGGAATGGTCATGCCGCGGGCGACGCCGTCGGTGGCCACGCGCACGCTGGCGCGCTCGAACTGGAACAGCTCCGGACGGGTCAGCGCGATGCAGGCGCAGCAGTCGTGCACGACCATGCCCTTGTGGCCGGCCTGCAGGTAGAAGTCCACGTAATCCTGCGACAGCGCACGCACCAGTTCGGCATCGGCACCACCGATCGCAGCCAGCTTGTCCAGGCCGTCACGGTCCATTTCCACGCGGGTGGTCACGTCCAGGCCGATGGCGGTGACCGGCCAGCTGGCGGTGAACACCACGTCGGCTGCTTCGGCGTCGCCCCAGATGTTGGCCTCGGCGGCCGGGGTGATGTTGCCGTTGACGTGGAAGGCGCCGCCCATGATCACCACGCCGCGCACCAGGCCGGCGATGTCCGGCGCCTGCTGCAGGGCCAGGGCCAGGTTGGTCATGCGGCCGACCGCGACCAGGGTCACCTCGCCCGGATGGGCGCGGACCAGGTCGATGATCAGCTGGTGGGCCGGGCGCGCATCGGCCGCCACGTCCAGGCTGGCCGGCACCGGGTGGTTGCCCAGGCCGTTGTGGCCATGGATGTGCACCGGCCAGGCTTCCGGGGTGGCTTCCGGCTGCAGCGGGCCGCCGGCACCGCGTGCGACCGGGGCGGCAAAGCCCCAGGCCTGCTTCAGGTACAGCGCATTGTGCGTGGTCGACTCCACCGAGGCATTGCCGAAGGTGGTGGTGACACCGATCAGGTCGATCTGGGCGTGCTTGTGCAGGTACAGCAGGGCCAGGGCGTCGTCGACGCCCGGGTCGGTATCGAAAATGACTTTCAGCATGTTGTTGTTCTTCTTCTTCCGTGTGGTGCGGGGGGCGCCGGCGGCCCGGAAGCAGGCCGGCGCGCCCTACATTGTCCCATCTTCATGACAGGCAGGGCCATTGCCGGGGAGGCAGGCCATAATGCCCCCAGTCCAGGCACGGAACCGCCGAATGCTGATCGTTGCCCTTCTGCTGGTCCTGCTGGTGCTGGGCCTGAACGTGGTGGCTACCGTGGTGATCGTCAGGCGCGATGGCCTCTCGGCAGGCGGCCGGACGGTGCAGTTGCTGCTGGTCTGGCTGCTGCCGCTGGTCGGCGCCATCCTGTGCATGGCGGTGGCCACGGCCGATGGCTCGGGCAGCCGGGGGGATGGCGGCGGAAGCCATGACACCTCCGTTGGCTATTCCAGTGACAACCACAGCCATCACAGCTACAGCAGCTCCGACTGCGGAAGCGGCGACAGCGGTGGGGGTGGTGACGGCGGCAGCTGCGGTGGCGGCGATTGATGAGACGTTCCAGGGTGCCGGCCAAGGTCACGTCCTGGTAGTGCCGGCCGCTGGCCGGCAACCTCATCCGCTCAACCGCCGCCTTCGGTCGGCAAGGGCGCCGGCACGTTCAACAGCCCGCCTGCTGCCACATAGGCGGCCAGAGCCTGGCCCTGGCTGAGCAGATGGCGCTCCATGGTGCGTTCGGCAGCCTGCGCGTCGCGGCGTCGGAAGCACTCCATCAGCTCGCGATGTTCGGCCAGCGACTGCGCGGTGCGCCCCGGTGTCAGCAGCTGGCGGCCGCGATGCATCTTCAGGATGCGATGCAGATCGTGGGTGATGCGGATCAGCCACGGGTTGCCGGCGTAGTGCTGCACGGTTTCGTGGATCAGGTAGTTGTTGCGGTAGTACTCGGCGATGTTGCCCTCGGCCGCCGCGGTTTCCATCGCCGCATGCAGGTCTTCCAGCTGCTGCACGCCGGCATCGTCGATGTGCCTGACCGCCTCGTGCGCGCAGCGACCTTCCAGCATCGCCATCACCGGGAACAGCTGGTTGAGGTCTTCCAGCGTCAACCGGGTGACCCGGCAGCCACGACCGGCATCGATCTGCACCAGGCCTTCGGCAGCCAGCAGCTTCAGCGCCTCGCGCAGCGGCGTACGGCTGATCCCCAGTTCTTCGCACAGTGCGGGCTCGTCGATCCACTCACCCGGCGGCAGGCGGTAATCGTAGATGCGTTCGCGCACGTGTTCGGCCACCTCTTCGTACAGAGGTGCGCGCTTCTTCGGTGACCGCGGGGCAGGGGCAATGGCCATGGAGGAAGTGTACCGCCAGGTAGTGCCGGCCGCTGGCCGGCAACCCATGATCGCTGGATGGCTTCATGGGATTGCCGGGCAGCGGCCGGCACTACCGTTGGGTGGTTACATCCAGCCCGGTACCACGAATACCAGCCAGGCCAGCAGCGGCCCCAGGGCCACCACCAGTCCGCTGTAGACCAGGAAGCGGCGGAACAGGGTCTCGCGTTCCTCCTTGGCTGCCGAAGCCACCACCAGTGCGCCATTGGTGGAGAACGGGCTGACATCGACGATGGTGGACGACACCGCCAGCGCGCAGATCACGCCGGCGGCGCTGAGGTGACCCTGCATCAGGAACGGCACCGCCAGCGGAATCGTGGCGCCCAGCACCGCAGCCGACGAGGCGAATGCGGAGACAATGCCGCCGACGTAGCAGACCAGCAGCGCGCCGAGCAGCGGAATGCCGATGTCGGACACGCCATTGCCGATGAAGTCCACCGCGCCGGCATGTTCCAGCACGCCGATGTAGGTCACCACACCGCAGATCAGCAGCACGGTGGACCAGCTGATGCCATCCACCGCGCCCTTCTGGCTTTGTGGCGACAGCAGTGCCAGCGCGACAGCCACGGTGATCGAGACCAGGCCGACGTTGAGGTTGTAGATCAGCGCGGCCACGCCCAGGCCGAGCAGGCCGATCAGGGTGAACAGCCGCTCGCGGGTCAGGCTCACCGCATCCAGTGCTGCCGGATCATTGCTGAGCGTGCCGCCGCCGGCTGCGACCAGCGCGCCATGGCCTTCGATGGCGAATTGGCGCGACGAGGCCTGTGGGCCACCGGCCATCGCCAGCTCGGCATTGCCGAGCGTTCCGGCCGCGGTGATCGAGCCACGCCGCAGCAGGGCGATGCCGCCGAACGCGAAGAAGCAGATCGTCGCCATCATGAAGTTGAAGCCCAGGCTGGTCAGGAATACCGCCATCTCGGTCACTTCCAGCCCGGCTTTCTGCACCACGCCGTTGGTGATGCTGCCGTACACGCTGATCGGCGAGAAGCCACCGGCCTGCGCGCCATGGATGACCAGCAGGCCCATCATCAGTGGATTGATGTTGTACTGCTTGGCAAAGCGCAGCGCGACCGGACCGATGATCGCGACCGCCGCCGGGCCCAGCGCACCGAACGCGGTGAGGACCGCGGTGATCACGAACATCACCCACGGAATGGCCACGATATGGCCGCGCACGGCTTTTACTGCCCAGTGCACCAGCAGGTCGATGGTGCCGTTCTTCTGCGCGATGGCGAACAGGTAGGTGATGCCGACCAGGGTCAGGAACAGATCGCCGGGAAAGCCGGCCAGGACCTCCTTGCCGCCCATGTCGACCCACAGCCCGCCGATGATGAAGGCCAGCGCGAAGGCGACGGCGCCCATGTTGATCGGCATCGCCGTGGCAACAATGAACATGATCACCAGACCGATGATCGTTGCGATTTGTGGACTCATGCGCCCTCCCAGACACGTGACTCACGTACAGCACGGATGGAGACCCGCCATCCCGGGGTAAGGCGACGTACGGCGTGTTGCGTGATACGTACTGCTCGAACCCGTTACTGCAGCCGCTCCAGCGCGCTGCGGACCCAGGCCGCCGCGCCTTCAAGGCTCTGGAACTCTTCCACCGCGCGCACCTCGCAGCACGGATAGGCCGGCGCGACCATGCGCGCCAGCGCGTTGCCCGGGCCCAGCTGCAGGAACACGCGCGCGCCGCGCTCGAAGGCCTGGCGCATCACCTGCGCCCATTCGATGGTCTGCGCCAGTTGCAACGACAGCGTGTGGACTGCCGTTGCGCGGTCCCGCACCGGTCGCGCATCGATGCCGGCCAGCAGCGGCAGGCGTGGGGCCTGCAGTGGCGATGCATCGAGTGCGGCAGCGAACGGTGCGACCGCCGTCGCCAGCAATGGTGTGTGTGCGGGCACGCGCACCGGCAGCAGACGGATGTCCGCGCCCTGCGCCCGCGCTGCATCGGCCAGCCGCTGCAACGAGGCGTGCGTGCCGCCCACGATGAAATGGTCCTGCCCGTTGGCGATGGCCACGTGCGCGCCGTGCAGATCGCACAGCGGCTGCAGTACATGGCGTTCCAGCCCGAGCACCGCCTGCAGGCCTGCATCGGCGGGGCTGGCGCCGTCCATCAACTGCGCACGTTGCGCAGCCAGCGCCAGGCAGGTGGTGGCATCGAAGCTGCCGGCGATGGCGTGCGCGGCGAGCTCGCCAATGCTGTAGCCGGCCACCAGCACCGGTGCAGGCACCGCTTCGCGAAGTCCCTGCCAGTGCGTGAGGCTGGCTGCACACAGCAAGGGCTGCGCCAGAGCATTGTCGAAGCGCGATTCGTCAGCAGCTGCCGCGAACACGTCGCGTCCAAGCACTGCGCTGGCGGTCTCCAGTACGTCGCGCACGGCGGGCAGATCGCGTACGCGGTCGAACATCGCCGCATGCTGCGCACCTTGGCCGGAGCAGAGAAGGGCAAGGCTCATGCGACCTCCTGCTGCAGCAGGAACCAGGCACAGGCCAGCAGGTCGGCACTGCCGCCGGGGCTCAGCCGGCGTGCGACGAATCCATCACCGATGCTGTGCAGGCGTGCCTGCCAGCCGGGTACGAAGGCGCCACCGGCATCGAGGAAGCCTCGCGCCTGTTGCTGGGCCCAGCGCAGGCCGTTGGCGCCGCCACGGTGCAGCAGGTTGAGGTCATCCACGCACGCGATCAGCTGCACCAGGGTCTGGCACATCGCGGCCTCGCGTGGCAGGTCGCTGGCCAGCGCGTGGCGCAGTGTAGGCAGTGCCACCTCGCGCAGCAGTGGGTAGCCGGCGGCCGCATGTTCGCGCACACCCTGCACGCCGTGCCGTGCGCGCGCGCGCTGGCCAGGGCTGTTCGCATCAAGTGGTGCGCCGGCGAGCTCGGCAGCCCATCGGCGCACTTCCTGGCAGACCTGCTCGGCTGCGATGGCACCGCCCGCGCGGCCCCGACAGGCAGCGGAAGCCGCCACCAGCAGGCCAAGGCTGAAGATCGCGCCGCGATGAGTGTTGATGCCCGCAGTGGCGTGCAGCATCGATATCTCCGCAGCGATGCCGTGCCGGCGCAACGTCTGGAACGGCGCCGCGCTGGCACCGGCGTCGGCCACGGCGACGAAGTAGTGGCGCAGCGTGAACAGGCTGCGCAGGAACGTGCCTGCGTCCATGTCGTGGTGGCTGCCGCTGTCGAATGGCGTGACCAACCCTGGCTTGGGTGCAAGGGCCAGTTCGGCGTGCAGGCTGGCGATGGCGAGGCGCCCCAGACGCGCGCTGTCCACGGCAGCTGGCCTGGCCGCCGGTTGCACGAGGGCGTTCACGCGCTCACCCCGGTGGAGGCGAACAACGCATCACGTAGTTCCAGTGCGGCACCATCGAGGCGCTTGACCAGTACCTCGCGGCTGCGCCCGGCGTATTCGCGCCAGTTCACCGCGCCACCATCCACCAGGCACAGTTCGCCATCGACCCGATGCCCGAAGGCGCTTTCCCAGTGCTGCAGGCGCTCGACCAGCAGGTCGGCCTGGCGTGCGTCACCCACCTGCCACAGCAGGTCGATGTCCGAGCGTGCATGCACATAGGGCAGGCCGCTGAGGTGCTGCCAGGCGAAGGCGCCGAACACGCGGGCCGGTGCAAGCCGCAGCATTGCCTGCAGTGCCGCCTGCCAATCAGCCGGAACGCCGCCGGCGAGAATCTCATCCAGGGCAGGGGGAGGCTGCAGGTGCTGGATGTCCTGCAGGGCCACGCGCAGCGCCAGCCGTTGCTTGCCTTCGCCTGGCGGCAGCGGCACCCCCAGGCGCAGCCGCGGGTCGGGATCATCCGCCGCACTGCGTGCCACCATGCCTGGCAGGCCCTGTGCGAACCATGCTGCCAGGCGCGGTTCGTGTGCAGTCACGTCAGCCCGCCAGTCGGCATCGGCCGACAGCCAGGCCAGCGTGTGGCGGGCAGGCCGCTCAGGCATCGCCGTGGGCCACCGCAGTCGAAACCCCTGCCGCCAGGGCGCGGCCGCCACGCTGTGCGCCGCGTGCGGCACGCAGGTCGCCTTCGGCGGGCGTGCGCAGGGCCTGCAGCAGGTGCTGGGAAAGATCGCCCTCCCACAACGAATCCACCGCGCCCATCGCCACGTAGTTTTCCACGCCCGGTGCGAACACCGGCGAGCTCTGGCTGAGCGCCTGCAGCTTCTCCAGCGGTTGCTTGGTCACCCGCGCCATTGCGCGCAGGTCCATCACCCGCACCTGTGCATCGGGCAGGGCGTGGATGTGGTCGGCCATCAGGCCGAATGAGAGGAAGCCGCCACTGACGGATTCTCCGTAGACCAGGGTGATCAGGCGCGCACCACGGCGGCGTGCCAGATCGAGCGTCTGCGCGAGATGCGCAAAGTAACCATTGATGCCCAACAGTTCGTCGCGCCGCGCCAGGCGCTGGCCCGCGGTATCCACCAGCATCACGATCGGCCGCTGTGGATGTGCGCCGGTGCTGGCAAGCACGGTTTCGGCCAGTGCCAGTGCGTGGTCCACGCCGACTTCGAGTTTGTCGGCGGTGCCGATCACGGTCACCTCGCCATCCTCGGTGGCAGCGCTGCCGGTCAGCACCGAATCGTTCACCGCAATGGCATGCCCATGCGGGAACAGGGCATCGAGCAGGGTCTGCAGCGGCATGCTCATGGCAGGCTCCGGTCGGCGGTGGCGATGAGGAACTCATCGGTGTCGAGCAGCGGTAGTCGCTCGGGGGCTGTGATGCCCTGACGGGCCCAGATCTCCAGGCCATCCCGGCAATCGCCCCAGGCCTGCACGCGCGCCTTCAGCGCCGCATGGCGTTCCTGCAGCGCGGCCAGTGCAGTGTCTGGATCGGTGCTGCTGGTATCGGGCTGCAGCGCGTTGCTGGCCGCCTGCGCGAAGGCCTCGATGGCATCGGGCACCAGCACCTGTGCCTGGTCGATCAGGTAGCGGTGCTTGCCTCCCGTTACGCGCCAGACCAGCGCGCGATCGCGGGAATCGAACTCTTCCACGCCGCGCACGGTTTCGATCACTTCCGGGCCGGACAGCGACAGGCGCCCCTCTTCGGACATGATGACCGTGCTGCAGCAGCGGGCGACGATGCCCATGCCGCCGAAGGCGCCGTTGCCGCTGCCGATCAGCGCGATCACCGGCACACCCGCTGCACGCGCGTCCAGGGTGGCGCGCATGATCTCGGAAATGGCGATGAGCCCTGCATTGGCTTCGTGCAGGCGCACACCACCGGTGTCCAGCAGCAGAAGCACGCCTTCGGGATGTGTTTCGGCTGCGCGGCGCAGCAGCCCGGTCAGTTTGGCACCGTGCACTTCGCCCACGCCGCCGCCCATGAATTCACCCTGCTGCGCGGCCAGCAGCACGCGTCGGCCACGCAGCGCGGCTTCGCCGACAACGATGCCGTCGTCGAACGCCGCGGGCTGGTCGAGCTGTGCCAGGTGCGGGCTTATCATCCGCCGCGCCGGGCCGAGGAATTCCCTGAAGGAACCGGCATCGACCAGGCTGGCGATACGCTCGCGCGCATCGGCTTCGTAGTAGCTGTAGCGCTGCGTCCGGTTCATCGTGGATCTCCAGCACGCAGGGTTTCCACGGCCTGGTCCAGGCGCAGGCTGACTACCGCCGGGGTCGCACCGGCATCGTTGATCGAGATGCTTACATCGCGCAGCGGATGACGCTGTGCGAAGTCGCTGATCACCGCTTGCCACACGCTGCCGAAGCCCTTCGCGGCGGTGATGATGCGCACCGTCATCGCGCCGTCCAGTGCGGCCGGCTCCAGCAGGATTTCCAGGTTGCCCGAGGCCAGCACGCCGACCAGCACCGCACCGCGCGGAAACTGCACCGCAGTGTGCCCTTCGAATCGATAGTCGAGGGTTTCCATGCTCAGCCCCTTACCAGTTGCGGAAGCGCTTGGGCGGGTCGTACAGACCGCCGGACCAGCGCACCAGGTCCTTCACCGAACGCGCCGCCAGCAGGTCACGGCTGGCATCGCGCACGGAGATGCCGAGGTCATCGGGACGGCGGATCACGCCGCGGTCGCGCAGGTTCTCCACCATCGCGCGGTCGCGCCCCATGCCCACGGCGGTATAGCCGGCCACGCCACGGATCGCCTGTTCGCGCTCCTCAGGGGTGCGGCACAGCAGCAGGTTGGCAATGCCTTCCTCGGTCAGCACATGGCTGACGTCGTCGCCGTAGATCATCACCGGCGGCAGCGGCATGTTCGCGCGTTCGGCCAGGTCCCAGGCGTCGAGGCGCTCGACGAAGGCCGGCGCCATGTGCTCGCGGAAGGTTTCCACCATCTGCACCACCAGCTTGCGCCCACGCGGCATCTCACCCGGGCGCGCGGCCTGCTGGCCGGCCTTGATCCAGGCCTCGCTGGCATGGCGCCGGCCACGTGCATCGGAACCCATGTTCGGTGCGCCACCGAAGCCGGCGATGCGGTCGCGGGTGGCGGTGGAGCTGTTGCCCTGCAGGTCGATCTGCAATGTGGAACCGATGAACATGTCGCAGGCATACAGGCCGGCGGTCTGCGAGAAGGCGCGGTTGGAACGCATCGAGCCATCGGCGCCGGTGAAGAACACATCGCCTCGCGCGGCGATGTACTTCTCCATGCCCAGTTCCGAACCGAACGAATGCACCGATCTGACGAAGCCCGATTCGATTGCCGGAATCAGTGCCGGGTGGGGGTTCAACGCCCAGTGCTGGCAGATCTTTTCCTTCAGGCCGAGCGATTCGGCGTAGGTGGGGAGCAGCAGTTCGATGGCCGCCGTGTCGAAGCCGATGCCATGGTTGAGGCGGTTCACGCCGTACTCGGCGTAGATGCCCTTGATCGCCATCATCGCCATCAACACCTGGATCTCGGAGATCTGCGCCGGGTCGCGGGTGAACAGCGGTTCGATATGGTTCGGCTTCGGCGCCTGCACCACGAAGTTGACCCAGTCAGCGGGAATGTCGACGCGGGGGAGGGTGTCGACGATCTCGTTGACCTGGGCGATGACGATGCCGCCACCGAAGGCGGTGGCTTCGACGATCACCGGCGTGTCTTCGGTGTTCGGCCCGGTGTACAGGTTGCCGTGCCGATCTGCGGCCTGCGCGGCGACCAGGGCCACGCGCGGGGTCAGGTCGATGAAGTAGCGGCCGAACAGTTCCAGGTAGGTGTGGATGGCACCGATCTGGATGCGCCCTTCAGCCACCAGGTTGGCCAACCGCACCGACTGCGGGCCGGAGAACGAGAAGTCCAGTTTCGAAGCGATGCCACGCTCGAATACATCCAGGTGCGACGGCAGCGACAGCACCGACTGCACCATGTGCAGGTCGTGCACGCGGGCCGGGTCAAGATCGGCCAGGGCCTGGGCGAGGAAATCGGCCTGCTTCTGGTTGTTGCCCTCCAGGCAGACCTTGTCGCCTGGCTCCAGCAGTGCGTGCAGCAGCTCGCCTACGTCGCCGGCGGCGACCTCGCGTCCCCGGGCCCACGGCGCGGCACGTTCCAGGCGGGCCTGGCGGCTGCGTTCCAACGTATCCCAGCTCGGGTTCATCGACCGGCTTCCGATTGGTGTCGATGTAATTACGAAATAATTACGAAGGGCGCCGCAACCTGCAGTGCAGCAAAAGGAAGGGCCCGCGCGGAGGCGGGCCCATTCAGGTAGGCCACGACCGTGGGTCGCGGCGGAGGGCGTGCCGACCAACGGTCGGCACCCACCAGGCACCCACCGGTTCGCGGGTTGCTCAGAACTTCCAGCGCAGGCTGGCCGACACGAAGCGCGGTTCGCCGTAGTTGTTGTAGTCCAGATTCGCCCAGTAGGTCTTGTCCAGTGCGTTGCGCACGCTCAGCGTTGCGGTCCAGCTGTCGCTGATGCGGTAGTTGGCATTGAACTGCACCAGCATGTAGGCCGGCTGGTTCACCGTCACCGTGCCGCCCAGCGGATAGGCGATGTTGTAGCCCTGCACCTTGCTCTGCCACTGCACGCCACCGCCAACGCTCAGGCGTTCCAGCGCACCGCGCAGCTGCAGCTGCGTGTTGAGCTGCAACAGATCCTTCGGCGGGTTGGCGTACAGCAGGTCGGTAGCCGCGCGGGTGACCTTGACGTGGGTGTAGCCGGCATTGACCGTCCAGCCCGGCAGGATCTCGCCGTTGACGTCCACTTCCCAGCCGCGTGCCTTGGTGCCGTTGACGCCGATGTAGGCGGAGGTGCCATCGCTCAGCGAACCTTCCGGCACGCCCATGTCGCGCACGGCGTAGTTGTCCTGCTTGGCCTCGAACACGGCGGCGTTGGCGGTCAGGCGGCCGTCCAGCCACTGGGTCTTGATGCCCGCTTCCAGGTTCGAACCCTGCACCGGTGCCAGCAGGTTCTCGTTGCGGTCCTTGAAGTTCTGCGGGTTGAAGATCTCGGTGTAACTGGCATAGGCCGACACGTTCGGAGTGATGTCGTAGACCAGGCCCACGTAGGGAGTGACTTCATCGCTCACCTTGTACGCGCCGCTGGTGCCGGTGTAGGTGCCAGCGGCGTTGTAGGAGCGGGTGAGGGTTTCCCAGCGGCTCAGGCGTGCGCCGGCAATCAGCGACAGCGGATCGGCCAGGCGCAGGCGGGTGGCCAGGTAGACGCCACTCTGCGTGGTCTTGGCCACGCGGCGCGCGCCGGTGCGGCGGTAGGTCACCTCGGAGATGTCGCCGTTCCAGTTGTACACGTTGGGAATGTAGTAGCAGCGCTCGCGTGCACCCGTGGCGCTGACACACGTTGCCCAGTCGCTCGGGAAGTTCAGTGCCAGGGTATTCGTCGTGCCTTCCAGGTCCGACCACTGTGCGCCGAGCGTCACGTCGTGGTCGCGGCCGAACAGATCGAAACTGCCGGTCAGGTAGGCGTCGACGTTGCGGCGGGTGTCCTTCGAATCACCGGCGGCTGCACGCAGGAAGATGCCCGAGCCGGTCACCGGGTCCGGCTCCCCGGTGCCGTACAGGCGCACGTTCTGCACGTTGCCACGGGTATAGGCGGTGTTGATCTTCAACAGCCAGTTGTCGCCGAAACGCTGTTCCAGGTTGGCGAAGGCGGTGTTGCTCTCGCGCTTCCAGTAGCTCCATTTCGGCGACAGGTTGGTCGAGCGCGGCAGGTGCGCGAAATGGCCCTGGTTGTCGAAGAACGGCACGGTGCCCCAGGTCGAGCCGGTGGGGTTGTTGTCCTGGCTCTGGTAACCGAGGGTGATCGTGGTGCTGTCGGTGACGTCGCCTTCCAGCACCGCCATGCCGGCCATCTTGTTCTCGTCGTAGCGGTCGTAATACAGGCCACGTTCGGTGTAGGCGGCGACCACGCGGCTGCGGAAGCGGCCGTCGGCGGTCAGCGGCGCGGTCACGTCGGCCTCCATGCGACGGTAGTCCCAGCTGCCGGCGCTGACCGCGAACGACGCATCGAATTCCTTGCCCGGGCGCTTGCGCAGCAGGTTGACCGTGGCCGACGGCACGCCGGCGCCGCTGAGCAGGCCGTTGGCGCCGCGGATCACTTCGATACGGTCGTAGAAGGCGGTGTCGTACTCCTGGTTGGTGGAGCCGCTGTAGGTGGGAATGCCATCGACCTGGAAGTCGGTGATGGCGAAGCCGCGCGCGTAGTACAGCGGGCGCTGCGTGTCATAGAAGGACACGCTCACGCCGGTTACGTTGCGCATCACATCGTTGATGCTGAACAGTGATTCGTCCTGCAGGCGCTGCAGGCTGATGGCGGTGGCGGACTGCGGGGTCTCCTGCAGGGTGATCGGCAGGCGCGTGGTGCTCGACGGTGGTGCGGACTGTTCGGCGCGGACGCTGACCCGGTCCAGGGTCTTGGCATCGGCAGTGCCATCGGCGGCGGCGAACGCGCTGGGCGCGGCCAGCAGGGTCAGCGACGAAAGCAGGGCAGCCGGCAGCAACGCGCGGCGGGGCAGGCGGTTACGGAGGATCAGGGACATGGTGGGCTCGAGGCTCGGAAGCGGGGAAGGGCGGCAACAGTCGTCCAGCACCCGGGCGGCGGCTTCGGGCACGGTCAGGTCCATCTGGGGAGGTGCGATCACTGCACAGGACGCAAATGTAAATAATTCTTAACAACATTACAATTCGCGTCATTTGCAGGGGCTCTCCGGCGCAGAGCAGTGGCGGGCCGGGGTCGGATCCTGTTGCCGCAGGCAATGGGCTCTGACCCCATCATCGGATCCCAAGCGCAGGTCAGAGCCCTTCCGTGCGGGAGGGATCCGACCCACCTCGCACAAAAACAGACGGCCACCCGAAGGTGGCCGTCCGTCTGCATCGAAAGCAAACTGCGGGCTTACAGCGCCTGCAGTTCCTCGTTGGCGTTGCGCTTTTCCTTGGCCGCTGCCGGCACTGCAGCCGCAGCAGGCGATGCCGCGTTCGCATCCACCGGCACCTCCAGATACGGCAGATGCAGGGTCTGGCTGGTCAGCGTACGGATCTCGTTGACCAGCGCGGCGCTGTCGTTGAGCTTGCGCCCGTACGACGGCACGATCTCGCGCAGGCGGGCTTCCCAGCCGGCCTTCATCTGGTCCGGGAAGGCCTTGGCCATCAGGTCCAGCATGATCGGCGGCGAGGTCGACGCACCCGGCGAAGCGCCGAGCAGGGCGGCGATGGTGTGGTCCTTGTCGGTCACGATCTCGGTACCGAACTGCAGCACCGGGCCCTTCAGCGGATCACGCTTGATGATCTGCACGCGCTGGCCGGCGGTGACCAGCTTCCAGTCACCCGGCTTGGCAGTGGGGAAGTACTTGACCAGCTCGGCCTGGCGGTCGGCATCGTTCAGGCGCGCCTGGCCCATCAGGTACTGCACCAGGTCCAGGTTGTCCTTGCCCACTTCCAGCATCGGGCCGACGTTGTTGTGGTTCACCGACGAGTACAGGTCCCACCACGAACCGTGCTTGAGGAACTTGGTGCTGTACAGCGCGAACGGCCCGAACAGGACCACCGGCTTGCCGTCCAGCTTGCGCGCATCCAGGTGCGGCACCGACATCGGCGGCGAGCCGGTCTCGGCCATGCCGTAGGCCTTCACGCCGTGGCGCGAGGTCACGTCCTGGCCCTGGAAGGCGAGGAACTGGCCACCGACCGGGAAGCCGGCGTAGTCCTTCGATTCCGGAATGCCGGACATCTGCAGCAGCTTCAGTGCAGCGCCACCGGCACCGATGAACACGAAGCGGGCGTGGGTGGTGGACTCGGTGCCGGCCTTGAGGTCCTTCACCGTCACGTTCCAGCTCTTGTCGGCGTTCTGCCGCAGCGCGCTCACTTCGTGGTTGAGGTGCAGGCTGAAGTTCGGGCTGCGCTGCAGGCCGGCGGTCAGCTGGCGGGTGATCACGCCGAAGTTGACGTCGGTGCCCAGCGGCATCCAGGTCGCGGCAACCTTCTGCTTCGGGTCACGGCCTTCCATCAGCAGCGGGGCCCACTGCTTGATCTGAGCCGGATCCTCCGAGTACTGCATGCCGTAGAACAGCGGATTCTTCACCAGGGCCTGCTGGCGCTTGTGCAGGTAGGCGATGTTGTCATCGCCCCAGACGAAGCTCATGTGCGGGGTCGGGTTGATGAAGTCGCTGGGCTGGCTCAGCCGGCCTTCCTTCACCTGGTGCGACCAGAACTGGCGCGAGACCTCGAACGATTCGGCGATGCCGACTGCGCGCTTGGTTTCGATGCTGCCGTCGGGCAGTTCCGGGGTGTAGTTCAGTTCGGCGAAGGCCGAGTGGCCGGTGCCGGCGTTGTTCCAGCCGTCGGAGCTTTCACCGGCGACGCCGTCGAGGCGTTCGTAGACCTGGATGTTCCAGTCCGGCTGCAGTTCCTGCAGGTAGGTGGCCAGGGTGATGCTCATGATGCCGGCGCCGACCAGCACAACGTCGACGGGCTTGTCGTTGCTGGCGGCGGGCACCGAGCGCTGGGTCAGCGGCCAGTACAGGAACAGCGCGGCGGCCAGCAACAGCAGCACGAGCAGGGCGAGAAGAGCCTTGCCAAATTTCTTCATGGGGGCGGGATCGTTGGCGGAGGGGAAGGGGTCAGGATGCGCGTGGGGCAGGGAAAGGGCGTGAAGAAACAACGCCTTGCAGCATCCATATGCGATTCTAACCGGATCCGGTCTGTTTTTGATGCAACGCAGCATCCGGCGTTTCGCGCCATCCTCACCCGCTAGCGCCGGGTGATGCCCGGCGAACGAAGCCTTGCCAGCGTCAGGCCATCCCTGGCGACAGCTTCACTCAGACCAGCTCAAGAATCTCGTCGCCGGCCTCATCAATCTCGCCGGTCGGGCGCCAGCCCAGGCGCCGGTAGAAGCCATGCGAGCGCGAGCGTGGGTCGGCCGAACAGGCCAGGAACAGGCGTTGGTGGCCGGCATCGCGGGTCAGGCTGACCACGTCCTGCAGTAGCTGGCGACCGAGGCCGCGGCCTTCATACTCGGGCAGCAGGGCCAGCACCAGCACCTCGCCGCTGTCGCGGTCGGCGAAGCAGTAGCCGGCCATGCGCTCGCCCTCCCAGGCGACGCGGCCGATCGAATCGCCCTGGGCGATGCCGGCCGCCCAGCTGTCCTCGGTGCCCAGCTCTGCCAACTGCGCGGCGCTGAAGGCGTTTTCGCGGGTGCGCCCGCGCAGGTCGATGCAGGCGGCGGCATCTTCGGGGCGCGCATCGCGGACGAATACAGGCATGCAGGGCATCCTTGCGGTGATCGGCCGACCAGTATCCGCATCACGCATGGACCCGGTGTGGAGGTTGCGTGGAGATTGGATGGAGTAAAAAAGGGACGGAGGGGATTAAGTCGCTTTCGACCCGACTTCTCCATGGCCCGGGCTCGACAACTCCTGACTACCAAGCGATGCATTCCGAACGCTTGGCTGCCCTGGTGGTATCAGGTCGCAGTGAGGCCCTCCTGTCGCAGCAAGGCAAGGTACCTTCCACCTTCATCGTCAGCGTCGAATATGTCCTCGCCATCCAATGCATACGCCCTGAGCAGGTACTCAAGGGCCCGATCCCGCTGCCCCAGAAGTTCGTTGCATTGGCCAACGCGATACAGGATGAAGGGATTGGTATGCCCGTCCGGACCATTCAATGCATCCATGAAGTACTTCAGGGCGGTCACTACGTCACCAGAAAGAAAGCTCGCGTCTCCAAGTGAAGCACAGAGCCACGTGTAGGCCTCCCAATCCTTGGCAGGAGCTGGCAACGCTTCTAAAGCCTGCAGCCAACACCGAGTCGCGCCAGCATGGTCATCGGCATCCATGAGGACGTTTCCCTGCTCTGAGAGGTCAGTGACCCGCTCATAGATTTCGTCAGGAAGTTCCATTCGGTTTGACTCACAATTGGCAAGCTTTCCAGCCTACGTAAAACAAGTACATCTGTCGGCTGGCAATTGAGCTATTCGGTGTCGCAATTGCCTCGAATTTTGGCCGCGTGAGCCGAAAGCGGGTGCCGACCAAGATCTACATCCCCTGGGAGGCCAGCTCAGCGCTTGCGCCGGATCAGTGCCGAGGAGGCCTCCAGCACCGCGCGGGTCAGCAAGGCCATGGTCTGCACGTCGCCCTTCCAATGCTGCCAGTACAGCGGCACGTCTTCCCACGCGCGCTGGCGCACGTAGACCAGGCGGCCCGCGTCCAGGTGCCGCTTGACCAGCGGCAACGGATTCATCGTCCAGCCCATGCCGCCAAGGTTGGCCTGCACGAAGGCGCGCGTGGACGGAATCCACCAGGTCGGCGCGGTGCTGGGCAGGTCGTCGCCGGCCATGCGCCGGGCGAAGCGCGACTGCATGTCGTCCTTGCGGTTGAACACCAGCACCGGGGCCTGCGCCAGCGCCTGCGCGGTCACGCCCTTGGCGAAATGACGCTCGCGGAACTCGGGGGTACAGGTGGCGGCGTAGCGGATGCTGCCCAGCGCATGGATCTGGCAGCCCTGCACCGGCTCGTCCAGGGTGGTCACCGCGCCCAGCACCGTGCCCTGGCGCAGCAGCTCCACGGTGTGGTCCTGGTCCTCCACGCGCAGGTCCAGCGTAGTGCCGGTGGTCTGCGCGAACTGGTAGGCCGCCTGCGGGAACCAGGTTTCCAGGCTGTCGTGGTTCACCGCCACCGGGATGCTGGCCTGTGGCAGGTCCTCATCGGCCAGGCCCATCCGGTGCAGCGCATCGTGCTCGAGCAGGGCGGTCTGCTCGGCCAGCTGCACCAGCAACTGCCCCTCGGCGGTGGCGGTGGCCGGGGTGCCGCGCTTGACCAGCAGCCGGCCGATCCGGTCCTCCAGCGCCTTGACCCGCTGCGAGATGGCGGACGGGGTGACATTCAGCGACTGCGCGGCGCGGTCGAAGCTGCCTTCGCGGATCACTGCGGCCAGGGCACGCAGCTGGGCATGGTCGATACGCATCGAATTAAGTTCCGCTAATGTTGGTTTAGGAAGTTTAGCTCGTCTTTTTCATGTTGCGGCGCGACAATGGCGCTCGTTCCGGTGCTGTCCGCCTTCGCGAGGCACCGTCCCCCCAAGCAAGTAAAGGCAGTGAATCCCATGTTCTCGGTCATCTCCGCCAGCACCGGCCTCGGTGCCTGGTTCTCTGGTGCAGCTACCGGCATCGGCCTGTTCGCCGTGGTCGGCGCCCAGAGCGCCTTCATCCTGCGCCAGGGCATCCTGCGCAAGCACATCGTGCCGGTGGTCGCCACCTGTGCGGCCATCGATGCGATCTTCATCTTTGCCAGCGTGGCCGGCCTGCGCACGCTCACTTCGGCGCTGCCGTGGCTGACCACCGCCGTGCTGTGGACCGGCGTGGCGTTCCTGGCCTGGTACGCGATGAAGTCGGCGCGCCGCGCGATCGCCGGTGGCGGCGGCATGGGCGAGGCTGACAGCGACGACGGCAGCCGCCGCGCGGTGCTGATGGCCGCAGTCGGTTTCTCGCTGATCAACCCGCACTTCTGGCTGGACATGATGGTGATCGGTTCGATCGCCGAGAACTTCGGCAACGCCCGCATGGCCTTCGCTGCCGGTGTGGTCACCGCCAGTTGCCTGTGGCTGACCGCGCAGGGCCTGGGCGCGCGCCTGCTGGCGCCGCTGTTCACCAAGCCCAGCACCTGGCGCGTGCTCGACGGCACCATCGCGGTGATCCTCAGCATCCTGGCCCTCACATTGGCGGTGCGCGGGGTCCACTGACCCGGCGCACGCCCCCCGAACCCACGTCCTGACTCTCTCTCCAAGGTAGTGGTAACGACGGCACCGGCAACGGTGCCGTCGTTTTTTGTACGCCACTGGCGGGCCGGGCACTGGCCTGCCTAGAATCGGCCAGCCGGGACAAGGGGTCCAGGCAGGGGGAGAGAAGGATGCACAAGCGCTGGCTGGCCGCCATCATCGTGGCGGGATTGTGGTGTGGAACCGCTGCTGCGATCGATCTGGGCGCCTATGTGCGAGCGGACAAGTTCGGCGATGTCATGCTGTCTCCCGGGGGCGATTATCTGGCCGCGACCGTGCCTGCGGACGGCTTCACCGCTGTGATCATCCTTCGTACGGACGACAACACGCCGGTGGGCAACCTGCGCCCACCACTCAATTCGCATGTCTTCGGCCTGCACTGGGTCAACAACGATCAGGTGATGTTCGGTCTGGCGCAGAAGTTCGGTACCCGCGACGCGCCGTGGGCCACCGGCGAGCTGCTGACACTGGATGCACGCACCGGACGACCGGAACTACTGGTGGGCTACCGCGACCTTGGCCTGCGCGTGCGGCCCAAGTACCGGACGTCGGCCGCGGCGTTCCTCAGTGACGCCCTGCCTGGCGATGATGCCCATGTGGTCATCGCAGTAGGCGGATCGCGGCTGGATGCCAACGGTTATGCGGCCCAGCTGGAACTGGCAAGCGGCAAGCAGCGGCTGCTGGCCCGCGCGCCGATGCCGGGTGCCTCCTATGTGGTGGATGCCCGCGGCGACGTACGTTTCGTACAGGGCGCCGGTACTGACAACGTCCATCGGCTCTACCACCGCAACGGTGGCGACTGGGCGCTGGTCAACGATGAGAAGCGGAGTGGTCGCAGCGAGGCGGCGCTGGGCTTTTCCGCCGACGGCCAGCTGGCCTACCTGCTCAGCGAGCAGCCCAGCGGCCCCGATGCCATCGTCAGCTGGAACCCGGCCACGCAGGAGCGCAAGGTCGTGCTGCGCGATGAGGTTGTCGATCCGGCACGACTGATCCGCAGCCCGGGCAGCACCGTGCCGGTCGGTGCGCTGTTCCTGGGAAACACGCCGCATACCCGGTTCTTCGACGAAAGCTCGGACGAGGCACGGTTGTACCGCAGCCTGGAGGCGGCCTTCCCCGGGCGTGCAGTATTCATCACCTCCAGTACCCGCGACGGTCGCCGGCTGCTGGTGGAAACCGGGTCCGGTTCCAATCCGGGCGAGTTCTACCTCTACGACCGCGACCGCAACCAGGCACGCTTCCTGATGGCGCGCAGCGAATGGATTGACCCGGAGAGCACTGCGTCGGTGCGGCCGGTCCTGCTGAAGGCGCGTGACGGGCTGGAGCTCCATGGATTCCTGACAGTCCCGCATGGCAGCACTGGCCGTGACCTGCCGATGGTGGTGGTGCCGCATGGTGGGCCGATCGGGATATTCGACAACGGCAGTTTCGATCACGAGAACCAGTTGCTGGCCGCTGCCGGCTACGCCGTGCTGCAGATCAATTTCCGCGGCTCGGGCAACTACGGCCGTGCCCACAGCCGGGCAGCACTGAAACAGTGGGGGCGCGCGATGCAGGACGACGTGACCGACGCCACGCGCTGGGCGATCAGCGAAGGCATCGCCGATGCCCGGCGCATCTGCATCTACGGTGCCAGCTACGGTGCCTACTCGGCGATGATGGGCGCCGCGCGCGAACCGGGGCTGTACCAGTGCGCGGCCGGCTATGTGGGCGTCTACGACCTGCCGCTGATGTTTACTGGCGGCGATATCCAGGACCGCGATTCCGGAATGAGCTACCTGCGCGAGTGGCTGGGTGATCCGGCCACGCTGGGCGCGGTCTCGCCGGTCAACCTGGCCGAGCGGATCAAGGTGCCGGTGTTCCTGGCGGCCGGTGGCCAGGACAAGCGCGCCCCGGTCCAGCACACCGAGCGCATGGAAGCGGCGCTCAAGCGTGCCGGTACGCCGGTGGAAAGCCTGTACTACAAGACCGAAGGGCACGGCTTCTATACCCAGGCCCATCGCAGCGAGTACTACGGCAAGCTGCTGGCCTTCCTGTCGCGCAGCCTGGGTGGCAAGACCGCCACGACTGCGGCTGCGGACGGCAAGGGCAGGGCGCCGTAACGCAAAGGGCGGCGGATGATCCAACCGCCGCCCCGGTTCCTGCCTGTGCGTGGGCTTACTTCACCCCGTGCATCATCTTCTTCAACAGTGGCGCGGCAATGAAAGCGGCCAGCGCACAGCCCAGGCCGATCCACATCAGCAGCCAGAACAGGTGCGCATAGGCACCGGCGGCGGCCACCATGTCCAGCGATTCGCCTTCCGGCACCTCGATCGCGGCCAGCTTGCCGAACAGCGCGGCCAGCGTCTCCGAGAAGGCGGTGGCCAGGAACCAGGTGCCCATCATCAGGCTCATCACCCGCGGCACGGCCAACTGGGTCACCGCCGACAGGCCGACCGGCGACAGGCACATCTCGCCACTGGCCAGCAGGAAGTAGGCCAGCACCAGCCACCACACGCTGGCCATCTCGCCGGTGGCGCCAACCTGCTGCGCGGCCAGTGCCAGCGGCACGAACGACAGTGCGCCGATCACCAGGCCCCAGGCTGATTTGACCGGCTTGCCCGGTTCCCAGCCGCGGCGGTCCATCCACGTCCACAGCGCGGCGAAGGCCGGTGCCAGCAGCACCAGGAACAGGCCGCCGAGATAGGTGAGCGAGCCGGCGGTTTGCGGAATCACCAGGCAGTCGCGCACCAGCAGCACCAGCATCAGCACGACGATGGCGGCGAAGAACGTGCGCGGCGCAGCCGAACCCGGACGACGCTCGGACAACCGCGCGCTGACCACGAAGCCCAGCGGTGCCAGCAGCAGTGAGAGGATCGACCACGGCAGCGGCGTACCGCCGGTGATCACCAGCGAGGGCACGATGTCCTTGGTCAGCAGCCGGTCGGTGAAGGTCACCCACGAGCCGTAGGACTGCTCGTACATGGTGAAGAACACCAGCGCCATGAAGATCAGCACCATCAGCGCGATCATCTGCTGGCGCTGTACCGGCGTGCACTTGCTGCCGGTGAACCAGGCGAACCAGACCAGCACGCCGCCCAGCACCACCACCATCAACATCAGTGCCAGGCTGATTTCACCGCCCAGCGCGAACGCGCCGTTGCCGGCCGCCCACATCAGCCACGCCACCGGCAACACACCGAGCACCGCGCACAGATAGATGAGCCATTCGCGCGGCAGGCCCAGCACCTTGTGCTTCAACGCCGCCGGTTGCGGCGGCTCGGCGTGGCCCTGCAGGTACTTCTGGCCCCACAGGAACATGGCCAGGCCGGCCAGCATGCCGATGCCGGCCGCACCGAAACCGTACTTCCAGCCGTAGGCCTCGCCGAGGAAGCCGCACACCAGCGATGAGAACAGCGCGCCCAGGTTGATGCCGGCGTAGAACAGCGAGAAACCCGAATCGCGGCGCGGATCGTCCTTGGCGTACAGCTTGCCGACAATGGTGGAGATGTTCGGCTTGAGGAAGCCGACGCCCATGATGATCAGCGCCAGCGACAGGTAGGTCACCGCCAGTGCCGAGGTGTCGCGCACCACTTCGCCGTTCACCCGGTACGCAGCGTGGCCTTCGAAGGCCATACCGAGGTGGCCGAGTACCAGCAGGATGCCGCCGAACAGCACGGCCCGGCGCATGCCCAGCCAGCGGTCGGCCAGCATGCCGCCGAATACAGGGATGCAGTACACCAGGCCACCGTAGGCGCCGAGCAGGTCCAGGCCGGCCTTGTCGCCGAACAGGTGGTACTTGGTCAGGTACAGCAGCAACAGCGCCTTCATGCCGTAGAAGGAGAAGCGCTCCCACATTTCGGTGAAGAAGCAGACGTAGACGCCCTTGGGGTGGCCCAGGAAGTCGTCGGAAGCGATAGCGGTGGAATTCATCGCGGAATTATAGGCCTGTGGCCCGATCCGCTTTCAGTAGATCCACGCCATGCGTGGATTGCCGGACTGGCCTGGGCGATCACAGGTACCGCAACCACGCCAGGTCACGCCTTCGCGCCTTGAACCGTGCGAATGCCCAGGTCGGCGAGTACAGCACCACCGCCAGCGCACAGGCCACCAGCAGCAGGCCGCTGACCGAATCCAGGGCATACAACTCGCCATGGGTCGGCCCCCAGGCCGCCAGCGCGCCCAGGTACAGCGCCTTCAGCACATACAGGTGCAGCAGGTAGAAGAACATCGGCGCGGCGCCGATATCGGCCAGCGGGCGCAGCGCACGCGCCAGTGGCGGCCATTCGTACAGGCGCAGCAGCAACAGCCCCACGCCCAGGGTCAACAGCAGGAACTGCAGAGACGGCGGGTACTTGGTGATGTTGAGGATGCTCAGCCAGGTGCGCAGTGCTGTGGTCTGGTATTGCCAAGGGGCATCCCCGTACTCGTTGGCGAACCGCAGTAAGGCGAACAGGGCCAGCGCGCCGACGCCTGCCCACAGCAGCCAGTGCTGACGCTGCGCCGGCGCGCGCTCGCGGGCGAACCAGGGCCCCATCAGATAACCCAGGGCGATCACCCCGATCCACGGCAGCACCGGATAGGAGGTGCGCAGGCGCAGCGCGCCGGCCTCGATCCAGTCGCGCTGGTGCAGCACTTTCCACAGCACCGCCAGCAGGCCATTGCCTTGCACCCGTAATCCGTCGAACAGGTTGTGCCCGGCGACCACCGCGATTGCCAGCACCAGCAGGGCCGGGCGTGGCAGCCAAAGCAGCCCGGCCAGCGCGATCATGCTCAGCCCGATGGCCCAGATCACCTGCAGGTACAGGGTTTCCGGCGGCAGCTGGAAGGTCCAGGCGAAATTCACCAGGGTCAGTTCCAGCACGACCAGGAACAGCCCGCGCTTGAGCAGGAACGCGGCCGTGGCCCGGCGCGGATCCGCCTGGCGCTGGCCGTACAGCCAGGCCGACAGGCCGGTCAACAGGACGAACACGGGTGCGCACAGGTGGGCCAGCAGACGGCAGGCGAACAGCGCGGGGGAGACCGTCGCCGCGTCCATCGGGTCGCTCACCTGGTGCTGCAGGAAGAAGGTCTCGCGCACGTGGTCGAGCAACATCAACAGCATCACGGTGCCGCGCAGCTGGTCGATGGAGGCCAGGCGGGTAGTGGGGGAAGGAGCCACGTACGAGGTTCGGTCGGCGTGACAGGATATAACATTACAAATACGTCTTTCCAGCGTGTGCTGGGCGGTTCCGACGAGCGCGCGCGTCGGCTCAGGGCAGGCAAACCGAGGGGCTCCAGCCCAGCGCCTCGTCGTAGTGGACCTGGATCGCTCGCAGGCTCCCGTCGGGGTTGGCCTTCAAGCAGAATCGGGCGCTGTGGTGTTGCGTGGCGCCGGTCCTGGTGGCCGACAGCGAAACGTCGTACAGGCGTCCGGGCTGCAGCGGCATCGCCGTCTGCCTTGAAATGGCGTTGGCTGGCACTTCTCCGTAGACCACGCAGGCTCCGGGTGGAAGTGGGATCGATGCGGGATGGGCAAAGTAGAACGACCATTGCCGCCGCAGCGGTGGAGTAATTGCGTCATGCACCTCCACACCAAACACCTCCGGAGTTTTACCGATACGCTTGCGCTCTTTCCTGGGTAGTCCGAAACAAGGTTTACCGGCGTGGTCGGTGATCTCGACTGCGCCAATGCGGCTCCAGGCAGATGCGTAATCGCAAAGCGGCATCAGGCAGATCAGGGCCACGACAGCCACGACCGGTGATTTGATCGGGCGGATCCGCAGTGGGTTGTTCATCGGGCGGCTCAGCGTCATCGGTTCAGATCATGAACACGATGCACGGGGCGTTGAGGCACTTCAAACGATGATGGCTGGGATGCTGCAGTACTGGTTGGCCGGGCCCCTGCAGGACAAAGAGACCGCGAGGCCCGGCAGCCGTCCGGGATGTGCCCCCTGCGCTTGATGCGTTGGCCGAGTTTGGCCAGAAGCGACTATCTCACTGCCGACCTGGCCGCAACCCTCCCGAACCGCACTGGACTTGCTGCCTCCTGAACGCTAGCGTGCAAGGGATTTTTTGCCAGCAGGGGCTTCCATGAACCACGACGCTGCGCCCAAGCAGCTCACCTTCCGCGCAGTGGCCCTGGCCATCGTGCTGGCGGTGGTGCTGTCGGCCGCAAACGCCTACCTCGGTCTGTTCGCAGGCCTGACCATCGCCACCGCCATTCCCGCCGCGGTGATTTCCATGGGCGTGCTGCGCCTGCTGGGCGGTGGCTCCATCCTTGAAAACAACATCGTGCAGACCGGCGCTTCGGCCGGTTCGTCGATCGCCGCCGGTGTGATCTTCACCATCCCGGCGCTGGTGATCATGGGCTACTGGCCGGACTTCAAGTACTGGTGGGTGCTCGGCATCGCCGGCCTCGGCGGCCTGCTGGGCGTGTTGTTCTCGGTGCCGCTGCGTCGTTCGATGATCGTCGAAGACCCGCTTCCGTTCCCGGAAGGCAAGGCTGCGGCCGAAGTGCTCAAGGCCGGTGAGAATCCGGGCCCGGGCCTGAAGATCCTCGGCCTGTCGGCGGTGATCGGTGCCTTCGTCAAGCTGGCCGCGGAAAGCGGCATGCGCCTGATCCCGGATGCCTGGGCCACCTCGGCCTACGTCGGCAGCTCCAAGGTCACCGCCTTCATCGGTACCAACCTGTCGCCGGCACTGCTGGGCGTGGGCTACATCGTCGGCCTCAACGTCGGCATCGTGGTGGTGTCCGGTTCGATCCTGACCTGGCACATCGCCATTCCGATCTACCAGGCGTTCTTCATGAACACCGATCCGGCACTGGCCGCGTCGGTTGCCGCGGCTTCGTCCACCGAGGCGGCGTTCGCCATCTGGGGCGCGAAGATGCGCTACCTGGGTGTCGGCGCGATGCTGATCGGTGGCATCTGGACGCTGATCTCGCTGCGCAAGTCGCTGCTCAACGGCGTCAAGAGCGGCTTTGCCGCCGCCCGCAAGAGCGGTGGCCCGGTGCTGGCGCACACCGAGCGCGACCTGCCGATGAAGTGGATGCTGGTGGCCCTGGTGGTCTTCGTGCTGCCGCTGCTGGCCCTGTACCAGGCCATCGTCGGCCAGTGGCACGTGTCGATCCCGATGACCCTCATCATGATCGTCGCCGGCTTCCTGTTCGTGTCGGTCTCGGCCTACCTGGCCGGCCTGATCGGTTCGTCCAACAACCCGGTCTCGGGCATCACCATCTCCACCATCCTGTTCGCCTCGGCCGTGCTGGTCGTGCTGCTGGGCGCCGACGGCCTGAAGCCGGTCGGTGCCGGCGGCGCGCCGCTGGGCGCCGTGGCCGCCATCATGATCGGTGCGGTGGTGTGCTGCGCCGCTGCGGTCGGTGGTGACAACCTGCAGGACCTCAAGGCCGGCTACATCGTCGGCGCCACCCCGTGGAAGCAGCAGCTGATGCTGGGCATCGGTGCCTTCTCGTGTGCGCTGATCATGGCGCCGGTGCTGAACCTGCTGGCCACCGCCTACGGCATCGGCGTGAAGTCCGAGCTGCACCCGAACGCGCTGGCCGCACCGCAGGCCAACCTGATGGCCTCGGTGGCCAAGGGCCTGTTCGGTGGTGAACTGCCGTGGACCTTCATCGGCATCGGTGCCGTGGTCGGTGCCGCCATCATCGCCTTCGACAGCTGGCTGAAGGCGCGCAACGCCCGCTTCCGCGTGCCGGTGCTGGCCGCCGCCATCGGCATCTACCTGCCGCTGGAGCTGATGGTGCCGATCTTCCTCGGCGGCCTGATCGCCCACCTGGTCGAGCGCTTCCACAAGGTGCGCGCCGATGACGAAGAAGGCCGCGACCGCGTGCACAAGCCGGGCGTGCTGTTCGCCGCGGGCCTGATCACCGGCGAAGCGCTGATGGGCATCGCCATCGCGATTCCGATCGTGGTCAGCAGCCGCGCCGACGTGCTGGCCGTGCCGTTCCACCTGCCGGGCGCGCAGTGGATCGGCCTGGCCGTGCTGTTCCTGGTCGGCTGGCTGATCTACCGCACCGGCAAGTACGCCAAGGCGTAAGGGGGCTCTGCCCCTGGGTTCAACGGGTAGTGCCGGCCGCTGGCCGGCAATCCCGGAATCCCGTGATACCCCTGGTTGCCGGCCAGCGGCCGGCACTACCGCAGACCGCGCTACGGCGCGGTTTGCTGTTTCTGGCGACGGGGCCAACCCCGCAGGCAGCCATGACCGATGGCCTTGGCAGCCCCGGCCGCACGGGCCTACCATCGGTTTTTTGCCGTCCTGCGGAGACCCCGATGAAACTGCGTCATGCCCTGCTGCCACTGAGCCTGCTGGCCGCCCTGCCCAGCGTCGCCGCTGCCCGTGGCCTGGAAGTCCGCGACATGGTGGCCATGGACCGCGTCTCCGCGCCGGTGCTGACCGCTGACGGTGGCACCGTGGTGTTCGCCAAGCGCAGCGTCGATGCCAACCTGAAGGCCTCCACCGCGCTGTTCGCGCGCAACCTGCGTACCCGCGATGCGGCGCCGCCGAAGCAGATCACCCCGGCCGGCTGGAACGTCAATTCCGCTTCGCTGTCGGCCGATGGCCAGACCGTGTATTTCCTCAGTGCCAGGAACGGCAGCCAGCAGCTGTACGCGCAGCCGATCAGCGGCGGTGCTCCGCGCCAGCTGACCGATTTCCCGGTCGACGTGGACAGCTACCACGTGTCGCCGCAGGACGACCGCGTGCTGTTCAGCGCCGGCGTGTTCCAGGACTGTGCCTCGGACCTGGCCTGCACCGAGAAGAAGCTGAAGGAAAAGAAGGACGCCAAGGCCAGCGGCCAGGTGTGGGATTCGCTGTTCGTGCGCCACTGGGACACCTGGAACGACGGTCGCCGCAACACCCTGTTCGTCGCTCCGCTGCCGACGGCCAAGGCCGGTGCGGTCAAGGGCGCGTCGGCGCTGAGCGCGACCATCGATGGTGATGCGCCGTCCAAGCCGTTCGGCGGCAATGATGACTTCGCGTGGTCGCCGGACGGCGCCAGCGTGGTGGCCAGCATCCGCGTGGCCGGCAAGCAGGAGCCGTGGTCGACCAACTTCGACCTGTACCGCTTCGACGCCGCCGGCAAGCAGGCGCCAGTCAACCTGACCGCCTCCAACCCGGCCTGGGATGCCGGCCCGGTGTTCAGCGCCGACGGCAAGACCCTGTTCTACCGTGCGATGAAGCGCCCGGGCTTCGAGGCCGACCGCTTCGGCCTGATGGCGATGGACCTGGCCAGCGGCAAGACCCGCGAAATCGCGCCGCAGTGGGATCGCTCGGCGGGCGGCATCACCCTGTCCGCCGATGGTGCCAGCATCTACACCACGGCCGATGACCTTGGCGAACACCCGCTGTTCCAGATCGACGTGGCCAGCGGCAAGGCCACCAAGCTGATCGGCGACGGCAGCGTGACCTCGGTGGATGTGGCCGGCAACAGCGTGGCGATCACCCGCAACAGCCTGAAGAGCAACGACCAGGTGCTGGTCGGCCTGCTGCCGGCTGCGGGCGAGGCCATCGGCGAACTGCGCGCGCTGACCCCGGCCGCTGGTGAGGTGCTGAAGGACGTCAGCTTCGGCGACTACGAGCAGTTCGAGTTCAAGGGCTGGAACAACGACACCGTGCATGGCTATGTGGTCAAGCCGCACAACTACCAGGAAGGCAAGTCCTACCCGGTCGCGTTCCTGATCCACGGTGGCCCGCAGGGCAGCTTCGGCAATGGCTGGAGCTACCGTTGGAATCCGCAGACCTACGCGGGCCAGGGCTACGCCGTGGTGATGATCGACTTCCACGGTTCCACCGGCTACGGCCAGGCCTTCACCGATGCGATCAGCCAGCACTGGGGCGACCGCCCGCTGGAAGACCTGCAGAAGGGCTGGGACGCGGCGCTGAAGAAGTACTCCTTCCTCAACGGTGACAAGGCCTGTGCGCTGGGCGCCAGCTACGGCGGCTTCATGGTCAACTGGATCGCCGGCAACTGGAACAGCCCGTTCAAGTGCCTGGTCAACCACGACGGCGTGTTCGACCAGCGCATGATGGGCTACGCCACCGAAGAGCTGTGGTTCACCGAGTGGGAGCAGGGCGGCACGCCGTACCAGAAGGCCGCGAACTACGAAAAGTTCAACCCGGTCAACCACGTGGCGGACTGGAAGAAGCCGATCCTGGTCATCCACGGCCAGCAGGACTTCCGCATTCCGGTCGAGCAGGGCCTGGCCGCGTTCACCGCTGCCCAGCGCCAAGGCATCGAATCGAAGTTCCTGTACTTCCCGGATGAAAACCACTGGGTGCTGAAGCCGAACAACAGCATCCTGTGGCATGACACCGTCAATGCCTGGCTGAAGCAGCACATCGGCAACTGATGACTGCAGCGCCGCCCTTCGGGGCGGCGCTTTTGTTTCGCCATCTGCTTTACCGGTGGGGGCCGACCGTTGGTCGGCACACCTTCATGATCCGCCGCCAACAGCAGCCGGCCAGCGGCCGGCTCTACCCAGAGCACCTGCATGATCCAGAACGACATCGTCGTCTTCGGTTTGATCGCCGCCACCCTTGGCGCCGTGTTCTGGACCGCCTCGCGCGAGCAGGGCCTGTGGAAGCGCTTCTACACGTTCGTGCCGGCGCTGCTGCTGTGCTACCTGATTCCCGGCATCTACAACACCGTCGGCCTGATCGATGGGCAGAACACCAAGCTCTACAACCCGATCGCACGCGACATCCTGCTGCCGGCAGCGCTGATCCTGCTGACCCTGGCGGTGGACATCAAGGGCATCCTGCGGCTGGGCCCGAAGCTGGTGCTGATGTACCTGGGCGCCTCGGCCAGCATCATGCTCGGTGCGGTAGTGGCGTTCCTGGCGATGCGCGCGCTGCATCCGGAAACCGTGGCCGGTGACACCTGGGCCGGCATGGCCGCATTGGCAGGCAGCTGGATCGGTGGCGGTGCCAACATGCTGGCAATGCGCGAAGTATTCGACGTCAATGCGACCACGTTCGGCCAGTTCGCGGTGGTCGATGTCGGTGTCGGCTACGTGTGGATGGCGGCACTGATCTTCCTGGCGGGGCGGGCAGCGAAGATCGACGCGCGCAGTGGCGCCGATACTTCGGCCATCGATGAACTGAAGGAGCGCATCGCGCGCTTCCAGGCCGAACACGAGCGCATTCCCAGCCTCACCGACCTGATGCTGATCGTGGCGGTGGCCTTCGGCGGCGTGGGCCTCTCGCACGCCATCGGCGCGCCGCTCGCAGCCTGGTTCAAGGCCAACGTCAGCTGGGCCTCGCAGTTCAGCCTGGACGCGCCGTTCGTGTGGGTGGTGGTGCTGTCGACCACGCTGGGCCTGAGCCTGAGCTTCACCCGTGCGCGCACGCTGGAAGGCGCGGGCGCATCGCGCCTGGGCTCGCTGCTGCTGTACTTCCTGATCGCCTGCATCGGCATGCAGATGGATCTGCTGGCGCTGCTGGACCGCCCGTGGCTGTTCCTGCTCGGCCTGATCTGGATTGCCGTGCACATCGTGCTGCTGTGGTGCCTGGGCAAGCTGCTGAAGGTGCCGTTCTTCTATTTCGCCATCGGTTCGCAGTCGAACATCGGTGGACCGGCCTCGGCGCCGGTGGTGGCCGCGGCGTTCCATCCGGCACTGGCGCCGGTGGGCGTGCTGCTGGGCACGATGGGCTACGCCACCGGCACGTACCTGGCTTACATCGTCGGCATCACCCTGCGCGCGCTGGCAGGGCAGGGCTGATGGGGTAGTGCCGGCCGCTGGCCGGCAACCAGGTAATGCTTCACGGGTTCATGAGGTTGCCGGCCAGCGGCCGGCACTACCGATGCGTTACGCCACCGGCAACCCGCGCTCGATCAACCACGCCTTCGCGTCTTCGGCGTCCTGCTCGAACCGCGCCGAGTGAAAAGAGGGGCGCCGCAAGGTCCGGCGCGTTGCCACGCGCCCGTGGCCAACCGCGCCCGCGGCCTTACGCCACCGGCAACCCGCGTTCGACCAGCCACGCCTTCGCGTCTTCGGCGTCCTGCTCAAACCACGCCTGTGTCGACCCCAGCCGATACGTGTACCCCCAGGCATCCATATCGGCCATCAACCGCGCACTGCCGACACCAGGCAAACGCCCGGCCAGCACGATCTGCAGGTAGCAGGTGGCATCTTCCTCCGCCACCGAATCGGTGGCGTCGGTGTGCACCTGCGCGCGCCGCTCCGGCGGCAATACGATCAGGTGGCAGGCTTCATGCAGCATCGAATGCACCGGGGTGTCATCGCGCACATAGACATTGCTGGCGATGATGCCCGCCTCGGGCTCGCCCCAGTAGCTGCCGGGAATCGGTTCGCCTGCGGCCACGTGGTGCAGGCGAAGGCCATGCGCGGCGAGCAGGCATTGCGCGTCGGCGAAGGCGATGTCGCCCACGCAGGTGATGTCCACGGCGGTTGTCGTATCGGTCATGCAGGTCACGCGGCCCCGCCCATGCAGGCACGGGCGGGGCGGGGCATCAGGGTTTGTCCGGGCCTTCAGGCAGCGCCACGGAGATGTCCAGCACATCGTGCTGGCCATCCTTCACCAGGTCGACCTTCACCGCATCGACGTCGATGTTCACGTACTTCTTGATCACTTCCAGCAGCTCGCGCTGCAGCAGCGGCAGGTAGTCCGGGCCACCGCGGTGGCTGCGTTCCTGCGCGATGATGATCTGCAGGCGGTTCTTTGCGGTTTCGGCGGTGGTCTTCTTCGCTTTGAGGAAATCGAACAGGCCCATGCTTACCCTCCGAACAGCTTGCTGAAGAAGCCCTTCTTCTCGACGCTGGTGAAGCGCATCGGGCGATCTTCGCCGAGGATGCGCGCGACGGCGTCGTCATACGCCTGGCCGGCAGCGGATTCGACATCCAGGATCACCGGTTCGCCCTTGTTGGACGCATTGAGCACGTCGCCCGATTCGGGGATCACGCCGATGGCCTTCAGCCCCAGCACTTCCTCGACGTCGGCGATGCTGAGCATCTCGCCGGTTTCCACGCGCAGCGGGGTGTAGCGGGTCAGCAGCAGGAAGGCAGGCACGTTCTGGCCGGATTCGGCCTTGTGGGTCTTCGAGTCCAGCAGGCCGATGATGCGGTCGGAGTCGCGCACCGAGGACACTTCCGGGTTCACCACCACCACGGCGCGGTCGGCGAAGTACATCGCCAGGAACGCTCCCTTCTCGATGCCGGCCGGCGAGTCGCAGATGATGTAATCGAAGCCATCGGCGGCCAGGTCCTTCAGGACCTTGCCCACGCCTTCCTGGGTCAGTGCGTCCTTGTCGCGGGTCTGCGAGGCGGCCAACACATACAGGTTGTCGAAGCGCTTGTCCTTGATCAGGGCCTGCTTGAGGGTGGCTTCGCCATGCACGACGTTGACGAAGTCGTACACCACGCGGCGTTCGCACCCCATGATCAGGTCGAGGTTGCGCAGGCCGACGTCGAAGTCGATCACCGCCACCTTCTTGCCGCGCCGCGCCAGGCCACAGGCCAGGCTCGCGCTGGAAGTGGTCTTGCCCACGCCGCCCTTGCCGGAGGTGACTACGATGATTTCAGCCAAAGGACTTCTCCTGGTTCTGCATTAGTTTGGGGCTGCGTCAGTCCAGCGCAGCGATCTTGATCTGGTCCTGTTCCAGCCACACCTGCACGGCCTTGCCGCGCAGGTTGTCCGGAACATCGTCCAGTACCTTGTAGTGGCCTGCAATGGCCACCAGTTCCGCATGGAAATCACGGCAGAAGATGCGTGCCGCGGTGTTGCCCTGGGCCCCTGCCAGCGCGCGGCCGCGCAGGGTGCCGTAGATATGGATGCTGCCATCGGCGATGACCTCGGCGCCGGCGCCGACGGTGGCCATCACGGTCAGGTCGCAGTTCTCCGCGTACAGCTGCTGGCCCGAACGCACGTTGCCCAGCTGCATGCGGCCTGGCTGCGGCGCGGCTGCATCGGCGATCTTGGCCACCGGTGCGGCCGGGGCTGGCTTCGGTTCGGCGCGCGCGGCGCGGCGCGGTTCCGGTGCGGGCGGCGGCGGAGCCGCTTCGGCCTCGGCACGTTCGTACTGGGCGCGGAACTTGGCCAGCAGCGGCAGGCCAAGCTGCTGCGAGAGCAGGTCGACCGCGCTGGTGCCATAGGCCAGCGCCACCGGCAGCACGCCAGCGCTGCGCAGGCCATCGACCAGCGCCTGCGCGGTGGCCACGTCCGGAACCTGGCTCAGGCCGCCGAAATCGAGGATCACCGCCGCGCGGCCGAACAGCTTCGGCGCACGGGTCACGCGCTCGCGCATTTCCTGCACGAGGCGTTCGACATCAAGGGTACGGATGCGAAGGTTGGCGATGCCCACCTGGCCGATCTTCAGTTCACCGGCCTGTTCGTAATCGAAATTCACCGCCACGCTCAGGTCCCCGTCGGCCGCTGTGCCTGCGCCGGCAGCTGCCGGGCGCGTGTCCATGCCACATCCGGCAGCTTGCCGCCGTAGGTCTCCTGGACCCACGGGTAGCTGCACAGTTCCTTGGCCAGCATGCTGGCACGCACATCGACCTGGGCCATGGTGTTCTGGCCCAGCTCGCGGAAGCCGAAGCTGCCGTGGAAGAGCAGGGCGGCATCGGCGCCGTGGTCGAGGAAGACTTCGCAGGTCATCTGCGGGTAGCGCAGCTCGGCAAAGCTCTGCGCGTCGGCATAGAACGCACGGCCGACGCCACCGCCGCGGCGGCGGCTGGCGACCACGATGCGGTCGATGTAGAAGAAGGGGGTGTCCAGCTGCTGCTTGAACCAGGCGAAGTTGCTGCTGTCGTGCTGGCTGTCGCTGCCGAAGCCGATCAGGAAGCCGGCCAGGTTGCCGTCGCGCTCGGCGACGCGGAAATACTCAGCGGTTTCATAGAACAGGCGCAGGCGGGCCGCATCCAGGGGAAGGATGGCCAGGCCAGCGTTGTTGTTCAAAGCCAGGACGGAATCGAGCTCGTGCTCGCGCACGTCGCGGATGACAATCGACATTGTGACTCCGTGGGGTAACGCGGTTGGTCCATCAAGGGACCCTGCGCACGATTATTGCATGCCCGGGGTGGGCTGCGGCATGAACAGGCGACCGGGCAGGCATGACTTCCGTGGGGTGCGATGTGCAGGCCGGGCCCGTAGAGTGCTGGCATGTTGGGAGTCCTCAGCCATACCCGCGTCCTTCGCCTGGCCGGCCTGTTCACCTGGGTCATGGTCGGTCTGCCCCTGGCGTACTCGCAGTTCGAGAACCTGCACAGCCGCGGTGACATGGGCGGCTGGGCGGTCCTGCTGTTCGTCGCTTACCTGTCCTTCGGCACCTCCTATTACTGGCTGACCCGCATCCTGCGCAGCGACAGCCCCACCAGCTGGCTGGACCGCGGCCTGCTGCTGCTGCTGACGATTTCGGCGCTGGGCGTCAGCTTCCTCAGCGGCTCGGGCTTGGGCAGCATCCTGATGATGGTGGCCGCCGGGGTCATCCCGTGGATGCTGTCGGTGCGGCTGGGCGTGCTGTGGCTGCTGGTCAGCCAACTGGCGGTGGCCCCGGTCTACTACTTGCTGCTGCGCTTCCCGTTGTTCGAAGCGGTGATGCAGTCGCTGCTGTACGGCGGCTTTTCCATGTTCATCTTCGTGACCAGCCTGGTTGCCCGGCAGCAGACCGAGGCGCGCGACGAACAGCGCCGGCTCAATTCAGAGCTGCGTGCCACCCGCGCCTTGCTTGCCGAGAGTGCCCGCGTCAATGAGCGCACCCGCATCTCGCGCGAGCTGCATGACCTGCTGGGCCACCAGCTGACCGCGCTGACCCTGAACCTGGAAGTGGCCGGGCACCTGGCCGAAGGGCAGGCGCTGGAGCACGTGAAGCGCTCCCACACCTTGGCCAAACTGCTGCTGGGCAACGTGCGCGAGGTGGTCAGCCAGCTGCGCGAGACCGGCGCGATCGACCTGGCCGCGGCGCTGCGCCCGCTGACCGAGAACGTGCCCTCGCTGGACATCCAGCTGGAGATCGAGGATCCGCTGAACGTGGAGGACCCCCAGCGGGCCCACGTCCTGCTGCGCTGCACGCAGGAGATCATCACCAACGCCGTGCGCCACGCCGGTGCGCGCCACCTGTGGATCAAGGTGTACCGTGAAGCCCCGGACCGGGTGGTGGTGGAGGCCCGCGACGACGGTGTCGGCGCGGACATGGTCAATGTGGGCAATGGCTTGCGCGGCATGCGCGAGCGCCTGCAACAATGTGGTGGCCAGCTGCAGATCGAGACCCGTCCCGGTGAAGGCTTCCGCCTGCGGGCAACGGTGCCGGCAACGGTGCTGGTGGCCGCCCTTACCAAGGTTCCTGAAGGAGTACGTTGATGATTCGCGTCTGCCTGGTCGATGACCAAACCCTGGTGCGGCAGGGAATCCGCTCCCTGCTGGCGCTCGACGATGGCATCGAGGTGGTGGCCGAGGCCGGCGATGGCCGGCAGGCGGTCGAGCTGATCCCGCAGGTGCGCCCCGACGTGGTCCTGATGGACATGCGCATGCCGGTGATGTCCGGACTGGAAGCGCTGCAGGTGCTGTCGCGGCAGGAACAGCTGCCGCCGACCATCATCCTCACCACCTTCGATGACGATCAGCTGGTGCTGGCTGGCCTCAAGGCCGGTGCCAAGGGTTACCTGCTCAAGGATGTGACCCTGGCACAGCTGGTCGGTGCCATCCGTACCGTGGCCGAGGGTGGTTCGCTGGTACAGCCGGCGGTGACCCAGCGCCTGTTGTCGGGCCTGGAGCACATGCGCAACGAGTTCGTCAGCCTGGACCGCCCGGACCCGCTGACCGACCGCGAGACCGAGATCCTGCGGCTGATGGCCAGCGGCTTCTCCAACAAGGAGATCGCCAACTCGCTGGGCGTGGCCGAGGGCACCATCAAGAACCACGTGTCCAACATCCTCTCCAAGCTGGGTGTGCGCGACCGTACGCGCGCGGTACTGAAGGCGTTCGAACTCCAGCTGGTCTGAGGAAAATCGTTTCGGTACAAAGACTTGGGTGGTGGCAGGGGGTTCCGGCCAAGGTGCCCCCCTACTTGCCGGGCAGCGGTATGCGTTACCCTTCGAATTCTTTGTCCATACAAATACGCAGCCGGCAGGGAAACCGGTGCGCCAATCCCGATAAACAATGCCCGCGAAGCCTGCTAGGATTGGCGCTTCGCTTCAATCAACCCGGCCGTGGGATCGGCCCCGGAGACTCTCTGAATGACCCGTATTATCGAGTTCCTGATCGCCTTGGGGATCGTGGCTGGCCTGTTCGTCATCATTGGCGTATGTCTGCCGGGCGAGCGTCACATCACCGAAAGCATCGAGACCAACCGCAAGATGACGATCGTGTACGACACGGTCAGCAGCCTGCGCCGCTTCAAGGACTGGAACCCGCTGGTACTGCGCGATCCCGCCGTTGAACTGAAGCTGTCCGGCCCGGCCTCCGGCAAGGGTGCCACCCTGGACTTCACCTCCAAGGACCTGGGCACCGGCTCCTGGAAGATCACCGACGCCGAAGAGAACAAGCGCGTTGCGATCGCCATCGAAGACGCCACCAAGGGTCACGACAAGGTCACCACCTTCACCCTGGAGCCGACCGGCAAGGGTGGCCGCAACGTGAAGATCACCCAGGACTACTCGGTGAAGTACGGCTTCGACCTGTTCGGCCGTTATGCAGGCCTGTATGTCAGCCGCCAGATCGGCGACGACATCAAGATGGGCCTGTCGCGCATGGCCAACATGCTGGCTACCGTCCCGAACGTCGACTACCGCACGCCGGAAGCCCCGCTGACCGATCTGGCCATCGTCGATGTGCCGGCTGAGGATCTGCTGGTCGTCAACGCCGGTAACGTGGACCGCGGTCAGGACACGATCACCAAGTCCATCAAGGACAACCAGGAGTGGATCAAGCGCGTGATGGAGGCCAATGGCCTTGAAGCCGCCGGTCCGTTCCGCATCATCACCACCGACTTCGGCCAGGAGAAGTACGCCTTCGACATCGCCCAGCCGGTGAAGAAGAAGGGTGCTGAAGGTGCCACCGCTGAAGCCCTGACCGTCAAGATCGACGGTGGCGCTCCGGTGAAGTACGTGCACGTGGCTCCGCACCGCTCGGCACATGCGGCCTACACCGGCCACATGGCGGGTCTGGACGTTGCCCGCAACGGCCTGCGCGCCTGGGCTGTGACCTCCGGCAACGAAGTGATCGACCGTCCGTACGAAACCTGGAAGGATGGCATCGACAAGTCGTTCACCCCGGAAGGTACCTACGACATTTACTGGGCCGTCAAGTAAGCCTCGGCTGACCCATGTAGTGTTGGACACGAAAACGCGCCGCTCATTGCGGCGCGTTTTTTTTCATCTGGCGCCCGGAAAGGGTGCTGTGCAAGGAGCCCCCATGTTCAACCTGGAACGTCGCGCACGTAAGCCTTCCCTGCTGGCCTGCCTTGGTGCGCTGCTGGCGGCGGCCTCGATCGGCCTGTCCGCCTACGCATCGCACGGTGTGGCTGACCCGCTGGCGCAGCAGCACCTGAACATGGCGGCACTGTATGCGTTCGCGCATGGCGCGGTGCTGGTGGCGCTTGGCCCGCGTGCGCAGGGGGCGACCGCGCACCTGGCGCTGTACGTGCTGCTGCTGGGCGTGTTGCTGTTTTCCGGCAGCCTGGTGGGCGGTGCCTTGTGGCAGTGGCCGACGCGGATGGCGCCGATCGGGGGCACCAGCATGATGGCCGGGTGGGTGTTGCTGGCGATCAATGCGTTGAGGCGGTGACTGAGTCGAGGTTGTTTCTTCGATCCATGCTGATGCGATCTGCGCCGTCCATGGGCGTTACTCTTCTTTTCGCGCGAAAAGAAAAGTAACCAAAAGAAACGCGCCGCCGGCCGCGAGCCGGTGCTGCGCACCGGTCCCCTGCGCTCCTCGGCCCGTCGAGGGGCGGTGCGGGAACTCGCTGCGCTCAGACACCCGCACCTCTTCGCCCTCGCCGGACCTGCGGTGCTCGGCTCGCTTGAAGGCGGACCCAACAGCCGCGCGCTGATCCGTTGTAGAGGCTTCGAGCGAAGCGACCGGCTTCTGTCTTTGCCTTCTTGTTCCATCTCGTGGTGGGCGCGCGCGGAATCCGCCCGGACAGCTCCATGAATTTCGCCCTGCGGCCGCCACGAGGGGCTCAGCCGTTGGCCGGCCTCCAGCACCAGTGCCACGGTTCGTAGACGATGCCGTGCGGGTTTTCGCGCGGGTAACTCAGATGGAAGCCGTGCCCGCCGGCATGCGCCTGCAGCCACGCGAACGCGTTGGTGGCTTCGAACGATTCTTCAGCCGGCGCGTCGCCCGGTGTGCCGATGTCCAGCGCGTGGCCGCTGTGGTGTTCGCTGAAACCCGGTGCGGCATTCACCTTCAGGATCTCGGCCACGCTCAAGCCGCGCGCCAGCTTCCGTTCGAAGATGCCCAACTGGTAGGCATGGCTGCGGAAGCCGGAGATGGCATCCAGCGCAATTCCATCCTGTGCCGCGTGCAGTCGCATCCGTCGCCAGCCCTGCGCGGCGCCACGGCGCAGCCACAATGGGCGTGCAAAGCGGTCGCGACCGGCGAAGTGCAGCAGGCACGGCTCGGATTCCAGCGGCAGGCCGCTGTCGTCGGCATAGCGCTGTGCATCCAGGCCAAGCTGCTGCAGGCGCTGCTGCAACCCGGCCAGCGGCAGCCACTGATCTTCCAGTCCGGCGCCGAAGGGCCGTGCAGCCGCGGCATCCAGCAGTGCCAGTGCTTCCTCGACCCCGGGTTCGCGCGGCAGGCGCGGCACCATGGCGTGCACACCCTGCGCCAGTACCACCGCCAGATAGCGGCCATCACGCTTGCGCCGCAGCACCCACTGCGCCTGCGACAGCAGGCGTGCATCCAGGTTGCTGCGTGCGCGCAACAGGTGGGCGGGCCACAGCTCGATGGCCTCGGTATTGATCAGCAGGGGCGCGCGTCGTTGCATCGCCGCAGCTTACTGCCGTGGCGCCGACGCGGCCACCTTGCGCAGCGCATCGAGCAGCGACTGCGGCCGGTCCACACTGAGCAGCAGCGTGCTGCCATCACTGACCGGCAGGGCGAGCACACGCGCACGGTCGGTGACCAGGGCGAAGCCCTTGCCGCCTCCCTGCAGGCGAAAGTGGCCCGAGTAGAAGCCCGGCATTGAATAGCCATTGGTTTTGACACGGATGCCGTAGCGGCGGTCACGCTGCAGGTCGACCACCTCGGCCTGGTCCAGCCGCAACTGCGCCACCGGCACCCGCCGCCGGTACATCGTTGAACGCACGTCCAGCACATCGCCGGCCAGTTCCACCCGGCGGCGGAAGAAGGCCGTGCCCAGTCCAATGCCCAGCAGGGCAATCACCAGCAGGCTCCATGCCGCACTGCCGCCCATCCGGAACCAGGGCGGCGACAGCGTTACTTCGATCCAGGGTGCGCTCGCCGGTGCCTTGTACAGCTGCGCATACAGGCAGGCCACGAAGGCAGCCAGCAGCGGCAGCACGATCCAGAGCACGCGCAGCGGCGAGCTCTCGGCCACGTCAAAGGGTTTCGGGTCGCTGCCGCCCATGGTTCAGGCCTCCTTCTTGAACACCAGCATCGCCGGGCGCATCGGCGCCGGGATGATGATGTTGACCAGTTCCCAGCCCAGTTGGCCCTGGCGGCTGAGTTCGGCCTGCACGTCCTCGGGCTTGAGTACACCCATCATGGACGTCTTGACCTCGATGGTCTGGTAGCTCCAGCGCTTGCTCACTCCTTGTCCTCCGGCGATGGCTTGGGTCTCGGCAGGCGTCCTGCCTTGCGCAAGGCGTCGCGCAGTACGTATTCGATCTGCGCGTTGAGGCTGCGCAGCTCGTCGTCAGCCCAGCGCTGTGCCGCTGCCAGGACCTCGGCATTGATGCGCAGCGGATAGGCTTTCTTCTCACTCATGAAAACTCCTGGCGGGGCGGTGGGGGCGCCCCGTTGCGAGGATGGCTCAGTAAAGCGAACCGGCGTTGACGATCGGTTGGGTGCCGCGGTCCGAGCACAGCACGGTCAGCAGGTTGCTGACCATGTGCGCCTTGCGTTCCTCGTCCAGTTCAACCACGCCATTCTTCTGCAGTTCGGCCAAGGCCATTTCGACCATGCCGACTGCACCGGCCACGATGCGCGTGCGCGCGGCGATCACCGCGTTGGCCTGCTGACGCTGCAGCATGGCCTGGGCAATTTCAGCGGCGTAGGCCAGGTGGCTGATGCGTGCGTCGATCACCTGCACGCCGGCGTCGGCCAGACGCTCGGCCAGCTCGTTCTTCAGGTGCTGGGAAATCTCGCTGGCGTGGCTGCGCAGGGCCAGCTGGCCATCCTCGTGCTGGTCGTAGGGATAGCTGGTGGCCATCGCGCGCAACGCCGATTCCGACTGGATGTGCACGAAGCTCTCGTAGTCGTCCACGTTGTAGACCGCCTCGGAGGCATCGACCACCTGCCAGACGATCACCGCAGCGATCTCGATCGGGCTGCCGTCCAGCTCGTTGACCTTCAGCTTGCCGCTCTCGAAGTTGCGCACGCGCTGGCTGACCCGGCGCTTGGCATAGAAGGGGTTGTTCCAGCGCAGGCCGTTGTCCTTGACCGTGCCCACGTACTTGCCGAACAGGCTCAGCACGGCGGCCTGGTTGGGCTGGATGGTGTACAGGCCGGCCAGGATGAACACGCCCAGCGCCACCAGCAGGGCGCCCAGCAGCATCAGCAGCAGGTTGGGCGAGCCGGCACTGGCCTTGGCTGCCACTCCCAGTACGAACAGGGCGGCGCCAGCGAGGGCGACGAGCAGGGCGCCGGCCAGCGTGCCGAGGCCGTTGAGGGAAGACAGCGACTTCTCTTTCATGGCGGTACGTCCTTGAGGGTTCGGAATGAAGATATCAAAGTGATATCACTTGTCGGCTACCGTTCGTCGGATGCCGTGGCCGGGGCGGTCGGCCAGCTAGAATGCCCACCCGCCTTCACATCGCTGCTGGAATCGCCATGGCCAAGCTTGGAACTCCGTTGTCCCCCTCCGCCACCCGTGTGCTGCTGCTGGGCTCGGGCGAACTCGGCAAGGAGGTGGCCATCGAGCTGCAGCGGCTGGGCGTGGAGGTGATCGCCGCCGATCGCTATGCCGATGCGCCGGCCATGCAGGTCGCGCACCGCTCGCACGTGATCGACATGCTCGACGCGATGGCCCTGCGTGCGCTGATCGCCCAGGAGCGGCCGCACCTGGTGGTGCCGGAGATCGAGGCCATCCACACCGAAACCCTGGTCCAGCTGGAACAGGAACAGGGCCTGCGGGTGATCCCGACCGCGCGCGCTGCGCGCCTGACCATGGACCGCGAAGGCATCCGCCGCCTCGCCGCCGAGACCCTGGGCCTGCCGACCTCGCCGTACCGCTTCGTCGATACCGAGGCCGAATACCGTGCTGCCGTGGCCGCCATCGGCCTGCCGTGCGTGGTCAAGCCGGTGATGTCGTCCTCGGGCAAGGGCCAGAGCACCCTGCGCAGCGAGGCGGACATCGCACCCGCCTGGGAGTACGCGCAGACCGGTGGCCGTGCCGGTGCCGGCCGCTGCATCGTCGAAGGCTTCATCGATTTCGATTACGAGATCACCCTGCTGACCGTGCGCCATGCCGGCGGCACCTCGTTCTGCGCGCCGATCGGCCATCTGCAGAAGGATGGTGATTATCGCGAAAGCTGGCAGCCGCAGCCGATGTCGAGCGCGGCACTGGCGCGTGCCGAAGAGATTTCGCGCGCGATCACCGATGACCTTGGCGGCTGGGGCCTGTTCGGCGTCGAGCTGTTCGTGAAGGGTGATGAGGTGTGGTTCAGCGAAGTGTCGCCGCGCCCGCACGACACCGGCCTGGTGACGCTGGTATCGCAGGAACTGAGCGAATTCGCGCTGCATGCGCGCGCCATCCTTGGCCTGCCGATTCCGGTGATCCGCCAGAGCGGCCCGTCGGCATCGTGCGCGCTGCTGGCCCACGGCGAGGGCGTGCCGTACTTCAACAACGTCGCCGCCGCGCTGCAGGTGCCGGACACCGCCGTGCGCCTGTTCGGCAAGCCGAGCGTGCATGGCCACCGCCGCGTGGGCGTGACCCTGGCGCGCGCGGAAACCATCGACGAAGCACGCGCCATCGCGCGTGATGCCGCCGACGCCATCGGCGTCGAACTGCGCCCCTGAAAAAGGAGCGACGACCAACGGTCGTCGCCTACCGAAACCCGGTGGGTACCGACCGTTGGTCGGTACGCTGCTCTACCGCACGTCCACCCACACCAGATGATGGTCGCTGCCGTCGGCGATCTTCGCTTCCGGGCTTTCATTGGCCGGCCAGAAGATACCGCTGCCGACGTATTCGAAACCGGTCGAGGGCAGCACGTAGTCCAGGCGCATGGTGCCGGACTTCGGGCCGAAATCGCCGGTGGCGTGGAACGGTGCGCCCTTGCGCTCGATGCCCTTGGCCGCATAGGCCAGGCTGGTCTGCTCGCCGCCGACGCTGCGCGGGGTGGGGTAGCGCAGCACGCGGGCGTTCTCGATCAGCTCGACGATCGCCTCATGGCGACCGTCGCCGTCGACCGGGTCGTTGTTGAGGTCGCCGAGGATCACGAAGCGCGCGTCCTGCGCCAGGCCGCCGCACTGGCCCTTGTCGTCGCACAGCCACGGCTTGTCACCCTTGGACAGGTATTCCTGCCACAGGCGCAGTTCGTCGTGGTTGCGCGCCGCGTTGCGCTTCTCCGGACCGTCGAACACCGGCGGGGTCGGATGCGAGACCAGCGCATGCACCACGCCGGCCGGGGTCTTCACCGGCACGTCCCAATGCGACTTCGACGACAGGCGCAGCTGCGACCACACGTGGTCGTTGTAGAAGCTCTTGCCGGTACGCGGATCGACCGGGCGGATCGCACCGGGCATCGCGCTCCACTTCAGCAGCTGGAAGCTGCGCACCTTGGCTTCATCGATCGGGTAGCGCGACAGCACCAGCATGCCGTACTGGCCCGGGTGCAGGCCGTAGCCCCATGCATCGTTGCCGCGGCTGCGGCCTTCGCCACCGACCACGCCGTTGTTGTCCAGGTCCAGCCCGCTGGGCACGCCGGTGTTGACCGGTGCCAGGTAGCGGTAGGCGAAGTGCAGCGGCTTGTCGCCGCCGGGCTGGGCCACTTCCAGGTAGCGCTTCTGGAACAGGTCGGCGGCGCGATGGGCGTCGTCGAAATCGAATTCGTTCAGCAGCACCAGGTCCGGGCGCACCTGCTGCAGCACCGCGGCGATCTTGCGCGCGTGCTCGCTGTCGCCTTCCAGTTCCTTGATCAGGCCACCGGCGTCGTCGGAGTACAGCGAGGTGTTGTAGGTGGCCAGGCGCAGCGCTGCGGACGGCTTTTCGGTCATCGCGGGGGACGTGGCGAAGGCAGGGGCGGTGGCGCCGCAGAGCAGGGCCAGGGCGAGGATCAGGGGATGGCGGCGGGTCATGTTCATGGGCCGTATTGTGCACCCGGCCCGGTGTCAGCGGTTTGTCAGCGCCCGTCCAGATCATTGTCGAAATCGTGCCAGCGGCGGCCATCGTAGGCTTCCAGCGGATGGAAGCGACGTTTGTAGTCCATCTTCTGGTGGCCGCGGATCCAGTAGCCCAGATACACGTGCGGCAGCCCCTCGCGGCGCGCCCATTCGATCTGCTGCAGGATTGCGAAGGTGCCCAGCCCGCGCGCGGCGTGGTCCGGGTCGAAGAAGGTGTAGACCGCCGACAGGCCGTGCTCGGTGACGTCGGTCACCGCCACCCCCAGCAGCTGGCTGGGCTGGCCGTCGTCGCCGGGCAGGCGCATTTCCATGAAGCGTGTGTGCGACCAGCTGCCGATCAGGAACTGCTCGAACTCGTGCGGGCCGTGATCGTCCATGCCGCCATTGGCGTGACGGTGGGTGAGGTAGCGGTGGTACAGCGCGAACAGGTCGTCGCGGGCGGTGGCGGCGGTGATCCGCACCTCCAGGTCGGCATTGCGGGCGGCGCAGCGGCGTTGGCTGCGGTCCGGAGCGAAGCGTGCCACCGGGATCCGCACTGCGACGCAGGCCTGGCAGTGCGCGCAGTGCGGCCGGTAGACCAGGTCGCCACTGCGGCGGAAGCCCCAGCTCAGTGCCAGTGGATAGAGCGCGCCGAGGCGGCGGTCGTTCGGGTCCAGCACCAGGTCGCGTGCTACCCGGTCCGACCAGTACCCGCAGGGGTGCTCGCCGGTCTGGAAAAGTCGCAGTTCGTCGTCTCTGTCGCCATGTATCGCCATGGGCACAGCATAGCCCCAGGTTGTCGCAGTGGCGGCGACTGTCCGGCGGATGAATGGAATCGGCAGTAGCGTCAACCGACGTCGCGCCCGGGCGTTGTTGTCTCCCGAGGGTGAAGTGATCACCCCGACGCTGTTCCCATCCCCAGGAGTGACCTCATGATCCGTACCCCCCTGCTGCTGGCCCTGCTGCTGGGCACCTCCGCTTCCGGTATCGCGCTGGCGGCCGACACCCCGACCACGCCCGCGCCGCGCCCGGCCAGGCTGGACACCAACGGCGACGGCGTCATCGACCGCAGCGAGGCCGCCGCCAACCCGCGCCTGGCCGCGAAGTTCGACGAGCTGGACAAGAACAAGGACGGCAAGCTCTCGCGCGATGAGCTGCCGCGCTGGCAGCATGGGCGACGTGGCCACGGCGGTGAGCGCTGGGCCAAGCTGGACGTCAACAAGGACGGCCGCATCAGCCGCGAGGAAGCCAAGGCCGATCCGCGCCTGGCCGCGCGCTTCGACCAGCTTGATCTGAACAAGGACGGCTACCTGGACAAGGCCGACCGCGAGCTGCGCATGAAGCAGCATCGTGATGCCTGGTTCGCTGCCGCCGACACCAACAAGGATGGCCAGCTGAGCAAGGCCGAGTTCGACGCTGCCAAGGGCCCGATGCACGGTGGCCCGCGCCATGGCGGTCCGCGTGATGGCGCTGCGCCGAAGCCGCAGCGCTGAGGTTCAATGCAGTGATTGATGACAACGCCGGCGTACTGCCGGCGTTGTCCGTTACACGTTTCCGTTGCGCATCAGCGCATATACCACCAGGCCGATCACGAATACGTTCGCCCCGATGATGCCGGTGCGCCCGTACACGGATTCATATTTCCAGTTGGTTCCGCTGCGGCCGCGCCGCGCTGAATCGCGCGCGATCATGGGTGCCATCACGCGCTGCAGCGGCACCAGGCACTGGTAGTTCACCGTACCCAGGCCGATGACGAGAATCGCAAGTTGCAGCCAGATTGGCACCTGCAGCATCTGCGAGATCAGCAGGCTGGTGCAGACGACCATCGCGGTGAACGTATTGAGGTGCACGAAGCGCCGCACTGCTGTTCGTTCCTGCTGGGTGTCTGCGAAGCGCAGCAGGAAGCGGCCACCCAGATAGCTGCCGATGATGCCGCCGACGACGCCACCGGCAACGGTGGCCCAGTCGCTGGCGGGAATCAGGTGCAGCTGGCTGGCGGCGGCCGTCAGTGAACCCATGGCAGCCCCGCCTGCGGCACTGACGCCGCCCAGGCCCAGCTTGCTGCCGCCCACGCCGACACCGGTGCCGAGCAGGATCGCTGCGCTGGCCGTGCCGGGCGCGGCCACCAGTACCATCGAAGCCACCGCCGTGGCGAATGCGGCGCTCGGCGCGCTGCTGCGCGCGAACTCACCGAAGCGCTGCAGCAGGCCGTCGCGCACCAGGGCACGTGCACGTGACAGGCGCTTGCGCACGGCCGCATCGCTGAGCCCGAGCAGATCGGCGACCTGTTGCGAGCGCTGCCCTTCGCGGTAGTACAGCAGCAGGACTTCGCGGCTGTCGGCCGGCAACGCTGAAATGATGTCCTCGGCGGCGATCTCTTCTTCCACCCGCTGCAGGCGGTCGGCCGCGCCCGGGGCCGGGTCGGCGGCCATGCCCATCGCTACCTCGGCCGCCTCGCCGGTCAGCGGCCGGCCACGTTGTGCACGCAGCCAGTCGCGGGCCAGGTTGCGGGTGATCTGCCGCAGCCAGGGCAGGAAGCTGGTCGCGCTGCGCAGCTGGTGCAGCTGCTGCCAGCCCTTGACGAAGGCTTCCTGGGCGATGTCCTCGCTGGCCTGGCGGTCGCGGGTGATGGCCAGCGCGATGGCGGTGACCGTGTTCTGGCAGGCCAGCACGATACGGCCATAGGCGTGCTGGCAACCGCTGGCGGCGGCCGGCAGTTCGCGTTCCAGGGTCTGGTCGATCGATGCGGCGAACGTCGTCATGGCGGCGGCTCTCCTGCTGGGATTGTGTCCCATGACGGAGCCGCGCGCCCAATGTGACCGACTTTCTTTGCGGTAGTGCCGGCCGCTGGCCGGCATCCTCATGACAAAAAAGGGGACGGAGGGGATTAAGTCGTTTGAGGCACATACGACTTAATCCCCTCCGTCCCCTTTTTTGCGGCTGCCGGCCAGCGGCCGGCACTACCCGTGCGTCATTTTGAGGGCTGGATGCGGACCCGGACTTCTTCTTCCTCTTCCGGCGCGGCCTGCGGTGCCGGCTGTGCCTGCTGCGGCTGGGCCTGCGGGGCAGGGGCCGGTGCGACCGGTGCCGGGGCACCACGATGGCGCAGGCCGATCACCAACGCCACGCCGGCGATCACCACCAGCAGGGCGATGCGGATGCGCCAGGCCCAGCTGCGGCCGCCGCTGCCCGGTTCCGGCGCGTCGCGGAAGGCGAACTCGGCGGTCGGGTGGTCGCGACGGGTGGTGTCGAGCAGGCGCGCCTCGCGCAGGATTTCACGCGCGCGCGGCTGGTCGTCGGCGCGTACGATCCACACCGCCGGATAGGCGTTGGCGTTGCCCAGGTCGGTATAGCTGAACTGACCGCGGCGGCGGGTCTTGTACGAGCGCCCGTTGGTCACCTTGACGTCGATGCCATGCTCGCGCAGGAGCTCGGCCACGCCTTCGACGGTTTCCACGCGCTGGCTGCTGAAGATCTGGCGCATGGGGTTACTCCTTGGCTGGCACGGCAGCGGCCGCGGCCTGGTCGGGAACGACGCGGATCAGGCCTTCCTGCGCGGTGCTGGCCACCAGCACGCCATTGCGGGTGAAGAACTGGCCGCGGGCCAGGCCGCGCGAATCCTGCGCGCTGGGGCTGTCCAGCGAATACAGCAGCCAGTCGTCGGCGCGGAACGGGCGGTGGAACCAGATCGCGTGGTCGAGCGAGGCCATCTGCACGTGCGGGTGGTAGTAGCTGATACCGTGCGGGAAGGTCGCCGTGCCCAGCAGGTGGAAGTCGGAGGCGTAAGCCAGCAGCGCCTGGTGCAGCTCCGGCGCATCGCCCACCGGTTCGCTCAGGCGCAGCCACACCTGGTGGTAGGGCGGGCGCTTGGGTGGGTTCAGTTCGTCGCGCGGGTACACGTGGCGGAACTCGAACGGGCCACCGCGCGACAGCCAGCGCTGCACCTTGATCGGCAGGCGTTCGAGCACTTCCGCCGGCAGCGGACGATTCGGCTCGATGTCTTCCGGCTGTGGCACTTCGGGCATCTTGTGCTGGTGCTCGGCGCCGGTCTCGGCCTGCTGGAACGAGGCCGCGCAGAAGAAGATCACCTTGCCGTGCTGGATCGCGGTGACCCGGCGCACCGAGAAGCTGCCGCCGTCGCGGGTACGGTCCACGTCGTAGACGATCGGGTGGTCGATGTTGCCGGCGCGCAGGAAATAGGCGTGCAGTGAGTGCACGTGGCGGCCATTGTCGACCGTGGCCTGCGCTGCGGCCAGCGCCTGGCCCAGCACTTGCCCGCCGAACACGTACTTGGTGCCGATGTCGCGGCTCTGCCCGCGGAACAGGTTGTCCTCCAGACGCTCCAGCGTGAGCAGGTCGATCAGCTCGGAGACGACGGGTTCGGGCGTGTCGTTCAAGGGGGGGCGGCCACAGCAGTGAAGAGGCCCCGATTATACCGGTGCAGGCCAGCCCATCATCGGTAGTGCCGGCCGCTGGCCGGCAGCCACAGGCGTCCCGGAAGGATTGCCTGGTTGCCGGCCAGCGCCCGGCACTACCGTTTACTTGCCCAGCCGGGCTACCAGTGCCTGCAGGGCGTTCTGTGCGTCCGGGGCGAACCAGGCCTCGACGAAGCGGTCCAGCTGGATCAGGTCCGGGTGCAGCGCCTCATGCAGGTCGGCACGGGCAATCGCGCGGGTCAGCAGCATCGGCTGGCGCGGCTGCTTGAGCAGGTTCTGCAGCCAAGCGATGGCGCGTGCCACCACCAGGTCTCCCTCGGCCAGCTCATCCACCAGGCCGATCTGCAGCGCCTGTTCGGCCGGCACCAGCGAACCGGTGGTCAGCAGCACACCGGCGCGGTGCACGCCCACCGCACGGCGCAGCAGGCGCTGGATGCCCTCCGGCGCAATCAGGCCGACCTGCACCTCGTTCAGGCCGATGGCATACGGCCGCGACGGATCGGCGCTGCGCGCCATCACCCGGTAGTCGCAGCACAGGGCCAGCACGCAGCCACCCGCCGGGGCGTGGCCGGTGATCGCCGCGACCACCGGAATGCGGCTCTCGGCCAACGTGCGCACGGCGCCAAAGAAGGCGTTCCAGGTGTCCAACAACTTGTGCTTGTCATCGCCATGCGAGAGCAGGTGCGGCACGTCCATGCCGCCGGTGAAGACGCGCTCGCTGCCCGACAGCACGATGCCATGCGCGTCTTCGGCCATGGCCAGCTCGATGGCATGGATCAACTGCCGGCACAGTTCGGTGTCCAGTGCGTTGACCGGCGGCCGTGCCAGGCGCAGTTCGCGGATGGGGCCATGGTTGATCACCTCGATGAGCGTCGTCATGCTGCGGTCTCGTTGCGAAGAAGGAACCTGGGCGATGATAACCAAACCATTCGTTGGCGTACTGTGGGTCCTGTGTGCGACCGCAGCATCGGCCTCGGCCGCCGAACCGGCGTGCGTCACGGTGGAGCAGGGCTGGGCGCGGTTGCCTCCGAATCCGGCAATGCCGATGACCGCCGGCTACGGCGTCATCCACAATCGCTGCAGTATGGCGGTGGCGATCACCGGCGCGACCAGCAGCAGCTTCGGTGATGTGTCGCTGCACGAGACCACGATTGTCGACGGGGTCAGCCGGATGCGCGCGATCGAGCGCCTGCCGCTGGCAGCCGGCGCGCGTGCCGAGCTCAAGCCCGGCGGCCTGCACCTGATGCTGATGCAGGGCAAGGGCGCGCTGAAGGAAGGGCAGGTGCTGCCGCTGCGGCTGCAGCTGGAAGGGGGGGGTGAAGCGAGCGCGACGCTGACCGTGCGCAAGGCTGCGAAATGACGGTCGGGTAGTGCCGGCCGCTGGCCGGCAGCACGGGCAATGCCGGCCAGCGGCCGGCACTACCAAACAGGCTTACGACCAGTCGTAAGAGAACAGCACCGTGCGGCTGACCGGCTCGTACAGCATCACGATCGCGTCGGCACCGGTGGCGCACCAGTTGTAGCCGGCTACGTCGGCCACGGCGAAGAATTTGTTGCCATCGCGGGTGATGATCACCGTTTCGGCATCGTCCGCAGCATTGGGGTCATCGGCCGCCTCGGTGAAGCCCAGTTCGAAGGCTGCGGGAATCTCCGCGGTCTCGGTCCAGTTGCCGAAACCAATGGGGCCACCCAGCGTATCCAGATAATCGCGCTCGCTGGCCTCACCCTTGCCGTAGCGCGAGTAGCAGGCGAGACGGCCGTGCGTGGCATGGTAGTCGCGGGCCTTGGCGTAGCTCTCGCGCATCTGCGCGATGTGTTCCTGTGCGTCCTTGTCCTGTACCGCATCGCCGATGAAATAGCCCTCGTTGCCGAGGAAGCGCATCTGGTTGCCGGCGGTCAGTTCGAAGGCGATCCAGTTGGTGCCGGTGAAATCGTTGTGGTGTTCTTCGGTGGTCTCGCCGATGCAGCCGTCGTACGGCTCGATCGGGCACAGCATCGTTGCCACCTGGCCAGCCAGTTCCGGGCGCAGCACGCCCAGGTCGATCTTCAGCAGCGGCAGCAGGTGCTGGCCGAGCCAGGCCTGGTCGGCGGGAAAGACGTCGGTGGGGAAGGGGACCATGCCGGGCAGCAGGTCGCGCAGTTCGGTCTGGTGGATCATGTCAGTCCTTTGATCAGTGTCGGTCGTGCCGGCCGCTGGCCGGCAACCTCATTGCAGCCAATGCGTGCCGACCAAGGTCGGCACCCACCAGGGCGCGTCAGGTAGAGGCGCTGCGGATCGCCTCCGGCAGCGGTGCGCTCTTGCCGGTCTGGGTATCCATCCAGACCACCACCACGTTGCCATCGGAATACAGCTTCGAATCGTCCTGCTGATCGACGATGCGGTGGCCGATGGTCACGCTGCTGTTGCCCAGGCGCTCGACGAACAGTTCGACCACGATGTCGTTGGGCCACACGATCGGCAGCCGGTAATTGACGTTGGTCGCGGCCACCACCGGTGCGATGCGGTCGGTCATCGATACGCCGTCCACGCCCAGCATCCAGCGCACGCGCGCTTCCTCCAGGTAGGAAATGTACTTGGCGTTGTTGACGTGGCCCATGCTGTCCATGTCACGCCAGCGTACGCTGATCGGGATGCGGGCCAGGATCTTGTGTTCGCTGCTCATCAGGCGTCCTTCTTCTTGGTCGTGCTCTTGCTGGCCTTGCCGGTGCTCTTGGCAGCCACCGCCTTCTTCGCCACCTTGGCCGGCTTCTCAGGCTTCACCTTGCGCGGCGGGCGGGCATCGGGCTTGTTGGCCACGGCGGCTGGCTGTTCCGGGCGCGCGCTGGTGGACGGCAGCATGCGGGCCAGGAACTGGCCGGTGTACGACTGCGGGCAGGCCGCCACGTCTTCTGGCGTGCCGGTGACCAGGATGGTGCCACCGCGATGCCCGCCTTCCGGGCCCAGATCGACGATCCAGTCGGCGGTCTTGATCACGTCCAGGTTGTGCTCGATCACCACCACCGTGTTGCCCTCGTCGCGCAGCTTGTGCAGCACGCCCAGCAGCGCTTCGATGTCGTGGAAGTGCAGGCCGGTGGTCGGTTCGTCGAGGATGTACAGGGTGCGGCCGGTATCGCGGCGCGACAGTTCCTTGGACAGCTTCACGCGCTGCGCTTCACCACCAGACAGCGTGGTCGCGCTCTGGCCCAGCTTGATGTAGCTCAGGCCGACGTCGACCAGCGTTTCCAGCTTGCGCGCGATTGACGGCACCGGCTCGAACAGCTTCAGCGCATCCTCGACGGTCATTTCCAGCACGTCGTTGATGTTGAAACCCTTGTACAGGATCTCCAGCGTTTCGCGGTTGTAGCGCTTGCCATGGCAGACGTCGCAGGGCACGTACACGTCCGGCAGGAAGTGCATCTCGACCTTGATCAGGCCGTCGCCCTGGCAGGCTTCGCAGCGGCCGCCGCGCACGTTGAAGCTGAAGCGGCCCGGCGAATAGCCGCGCGCACGCGCCTCAGGCACCTGTGCGAACAGTTCGCGCAGTGGAGTGAACAGGCCGGTGTAAGTGGCCGGGTTGGAACGCGGGGTGCGGCCGATCGGCGACTGGTCGATGTCCACCACCTTGTCGAACAGGTCCAGGCCATCGATCTCCTTGTACGGGGCGATCGGGTGCGAGGAACCGTTGATCTCGTTGGCGGCCAGCGAGAACAGGGTGTCGTTGATCAGGGTCGACTTGCCCGAGCCGGACACGCCGGTCACGCAGGTCAGCAGGCCCGATGGAATCGCCAGGTCCACGCCCTTCAGGTTGTTGCCGCTGGCCCCGCGCAGGTGCAGGGTCATCTTCGGGTTCGGTTTGTGCCGGCGCGCCGGAATCTCGATCGCGCGCTTGCCGGACAGGTACTGGCCGGTCAGCGAGCGCGGGGCTTCCAGGATGTCCTGCAGGGTGCCCTGGCCGACGATCTCGCCGCCATGAACGCCCGCGCCCGGGCCGATGTCCAGCACATAGTCGGCCAGACGGATCGCATCCTCGTCATGCTCCACCACGATCACCGTGTTGCCCAGGTCGCGCAGGCGGGTGAGGGTGCCGAGCAGGCGTTCGTTGTCGCGCTGGTGCAGGCCGATGGACGGCTCGTCGAGCACGTACATCACGCCGACCAGGCCGGCGCCGATCTGGCTGGCCAGGCGGATGCGCTGTGCCTCACCACCGGACAGGGTGTCGGCCTTGCGCTCCAGGGTCAGGTAATCCAGGCCCACATCGACCAGGAAGCCGAGGCGTTCGCCGATTTCCTTGACGATCTTCGCGGCGATTTCGCCACGCCAGCCCGGCAGGCTCAGTTCGCTGAAGAACTTCAGCGCCTCGTCGATCGGCAGCACCACCAGGTCCGGCAGCGGGCGGTCGGCCACGAACACGTTGCGAGCCGCCTTGTTCAGGCGCGCGCCGTGGCATTCCGGGCACGGCTGCTCGCTGATGTACTTGGACAGTTCTTCGCGCACCGCCGGCGACTCGGTTTCCTTGTAGCGGCGTTCGAGGTTGGGAATGATGCCCTCGAAGCGGTGCTTGCGCTGGGTGCGGCCACCGGCTTCGGTGAAGTAGGTGAAGGTGATCGCTTCGTCGCCGCTGCCGTACAGCACGGCCTGCTGCACCTTGGCCGGCAGCGAGTTCCACGCCGCGTCGACGTCGAACCGGTAGTGCTTGGCCAGCGAAGCGATCAGCTGGAAGTAGTAGGCGTTGCGGCGGTCCCAGCCGCGCACCGCACCGGCGGCCAGCGACAGTTCGGGATGCACCACCACGCGCGAGGGGTCGAAGAACTCGGCCATGCCCAGGCCATCGCAGCCGGGGCAGGCGCCCATCGGTGCGTTGAACGAGAACAGGCGCGGTTCCAGCTCCGGCAGCGAGTAATCGCAGACCGGGCAGGAATACTTGGAGGAGAACAGCGTCGGCGCGGTTTCGGTGTTGTCCAGGCTCTGCACCGAGGCCATGCCGTCGCCCAGCTTCAGCGCGGTCTCGAAGCTCTCGGCCAGGCGCTGCTTGATGTCCTCGCGCGGGCGGAAGCGGTCGATCACCGCCTCGATGGTGTGCTTCTGGCGCAGTGCCAGCGGCGGCACCGCGTCGATTTCATGCAGCTCGCCGTCCACGCGCACACGGACGAAGCCCTGCGCACGCAGCTGGTCGAACACCTGCGCATGCTCGCCCTTGCGGTCGCGGATGACCGGCGCCAGCAGCATGTAGCGCTGTTCCGGGTCCAGCGTCAGCACCTGGTCGACCATCTGGCTGACCGTCTGCGCTTCCAGCGGATAGCCGTGGTCCGGGCAGCGCGGGGTGCCGACGCGGGCGTACAGCAGGCGCAGGTAGTCGTAGATCTCGGTGATCGTGCCGACGGTCGAACGCGGGTTGTGCGAGGTCGACTTCTGCTCGATCGAGATGGCCGGGGACAGGCCTTCGATGTGGTCCAGGTCCGGCTTTTCCATCACGCTCAGGAACTGGCGCGCATAGGCCGACAACGACTCGACATAGCGGCGCTGGCCTTCTGCATAGATGGTGTCGAACGCCAGCGAGGACTTGCCCGAGCCGGACAGGCCGGTGATCACGATCAGCTTGTCGCGGGGCAGGTCGAGGTCGAGGTTCTTCAGGTTGTGCGTCCGCGCGCCGCGGATGCGGATGAAATCCATCGCCATGGGGGATCCGGTTGTGGGGGCGTTGGCTGGGTGCCGGGCCAGCAGGGAACGGCAATCGGTCAGCCTACCGAGGTGACCAGATGGGGGCAATGGGCGACAATGCCAGCCCGGTGTCTCACCTTGTGAGACAGGCCGTCAGCCAGGGGTCAGATCCCTTTTCACGCCGTGAAAAGGGATCTGACCCCCGTGCCGCTGCCGTCTCCTTCGACGTTCAGGGGTTGACTTGACCCGCCCCCGCTGATCTGCGTACAATTCCGCTCCTGTCCGCCCTCGATGGCGGCAGCTCAGACCACAATAACTACAGAGGAAGGCCTGGTCATGTACGCAGTACTGGTCACCGGCGGTAAGCAATACCGCGTGGCGCAGGGCGAAAAGCTCCGCATTGAAAAGCTCGAAGTCGAAGTCGGCAGCGAGATCAAGTTTGACAACATCCTGATGCTGGGTGACAGCGACGGCGTGAAGCTGGGCGATGCGCTGAAGGGCGCTGCCGTCACCGCCAAGGTCCTGTCCCAGGGTCGTGCTGACAAGGTCCGGATCATCAAGTTCCGTCGCCGCAAGCACCACATGAAGCGTCAGGGTCACCGTCAGTACTACACCGAAATCGAGATCACCGGCATCGCCGGCTAAGCATCAGGAGAAGCAGTCATGGCACATAAAAAGGGCGTAGGCTCCTCGCGCAACGGTCGCGACTCCAACCCGAAGTACCTGGGCGTCAAGATCTTCGGCGGCCAGGCCATCGAAGCCGGCAACATCATCGTGCGTCAGCGCGGCACCCAGTTCCACCCGGGCACCGGCGTTGGCCTGGGCCGTGACCACACCCTGTTCGCCCTCGTGGACGGCAAGGTGGAGTTCTCGGTCAAGGGCGCCAAGAAGCGTCGCACCGTCAGCATCGTCTCGGCCGACGCCTGATCCAGGCATCGCCGGCGCCCGTGCCTCGGCATGGGGGTGCTGCATGAAGAGCCCCGCTTCGGCGGGGCTTTTCGTTAGAGTTGAAGCAAGACCGGCCAGGCCGGGCTGCCGGCCATCGGCAGGCATAACATTCAAGGTGACGGCCGGCAGGCCGCGCCCATCGCAGGCATCGAAACAATGAAACTGGTAGACGAAGCAGAAATCGAAGTGTTCGCCGGCAACGGCGGCAACGGCTGCATTGGCTTCCGTCGCGAGAAGTTCATTCCGCTCGGCGGCCCGGACGGCGGCGACGGCGGTGCGGGCGGCAGCGTGTACATCCGCGCCGACGAAAACCTGAACACCCTGGTCGACTTCCGCCATGACCGCATCTTCAAGGCGCAGCGGGGCGAGAACGGCATGGGCCGCCAGGCCTACGGCAAGGGCGGCGAAGACCTGACCATCACCGTGCCGGTCGGCACCGTGGTGATCAACGTTGCCACCGATGAAGTCATCGGCGACCTGACCCAGCACGGCGACCGCCTGCTGGTGGCCAAGGGCGGCCGCGGTGGCCTGGGCAACATGCACTTCAAGAGCTCGACCAACCGCTCGCCGCGCCAGGCGCTGCCGGGCGAGCCGGGTGAGGAGCGCACGCTGAAGCTGGAGCTGAAGCTGCTGGCCGACGTCGGCCTGCTGGGCTTCCCCAACGCCGGCAAGAGCACCCTGATCCGTGCCGTTTCGGCGGCGACGCCGAAGGTGGCCGATTACCCGTTCACCACGCTGTACCCGAACCTGGGTGTGGTGAAGGTGGAAAACTACCGCAGCTTCGTGATTGCCGACATCCCGGGCCTGATCGAAGGCGCGGCCGACGGTGCCGGCCTGGGTGCGCAGTTCCTGCGCCACCTGCAGCGCACCCGCCTGCTGCTGCACCTGGTGGACATCTCGCCGATGGAGGGTGGGGTGGAAGGCATTTCTCCGGTCGAGCAGGTGCGCGCCATCGAGCGCGAGCTGGAAAAGCACGATCCGGAACTGCTGCAGAAGCCGCGCTGGCTGGTGCTGAACAAGGCTGACCTGATGTTCGAGGACGAAGCGAAGGCTGCGGCCGAGCAGATCGTCGCCGAGCTGGGCTGGAAGGAGCCGTGGTTCCTGGTCTCCGCGCTGGGCCGCGAAGGCACCTTCCCGATCATGAGCCGGATCATGGCCTTCTTCGATCGCCAGAAGGAAGAAGAGCAGGAAGCCCGTAACGCGCAGTAGAGTCGACTGTCAGTCGACTGACGTTGGCAAAAACCCGGCTTCGGCCGGGTTTTTCATTTTCCGGTAGTGCCGGCCGCTGGCCGGCATTCCTCGGGGTTGCCGGCCAGCGGCCGGCACTACCGGATCGCTGGCAACAAAAAACCCGGCCGGGGCCGGGTTCTTGTCTGCTGCCCGGCCCCGGAGGGCAGGGCGGCAACGCCGGATCAGGCGGCCTTGAGGGCCTTGATGCGGTCGTTCAGGCGGCTCTTGTGGCGAGCAGCCTTGTTCTTGTGGATCAGGCCACGCGCGCTGAAGCGATCCAGGATCGGCTGGGCAACGGCGAAGGCGGCTTCGGCGCCGGCGGCATCGTTGGCGTCCAGCGCCTTGATCACTTTCTTGACAGCGGTGCGCAGCATCGAGCGCTGAGCCACGTTGCGCGCGTTGCGCACGACGGTCTGCTTGGCGCGCTTCTTGGCGGACTTGATATTGGCCACGGTGGTGGTTTCCTGAAAAAATCGGTGTTATGGGAACAGCAAGCTAGCTAGTATGATGGCGTAAGAAATGCACGTCAAGTCGATTGTCAAGAGGGACGCTGAGTGAGTTCACCCAAGTTGTTGCGGGGCCTGCTGTCGTTCAGCAGCATGACCATGGTCTCGCGCGTTCTCGGACTTGTCCGGGACTTCGTGGTGACCACCACGTTCGGCACCAACGCCATCACTGATGCTTTCTGGGTCGCCTTCAGGGTACCCAATTTCCTGCGGCGTTTGTTCGCCGAAGGCTCTTTCGCCACCGCTTTCGTGCCCGTGTTCACGGAAGTGAAGGAGACCCGCAGCCACGCCGAGCTGCGTGAACTGATGGCCCGCACCGCCGGCACCCTGGGCGGGGTGCTGATGCTGGTCACTGCGCTGGCGCTGATCTTCGCGCCGCAGCTGGCCTCGGTCTTCTCCAGTGGCGTTGATACCGATCCGGTCAAGCAGGGCCTGCTGGTTGACCTGTTCCGCCTGACCTTCCCGTTCCTGTTGTTCGTGTCGCTGACCGCCCTGGCCGGCGGCGCGCTGAACAGCTTCCAGCGCTTCGCCATGCCGGCGCTGACCCCGGTCATCCTCAACCTGTGCATGATCGCCGGTGCACTGTGGCTGGCCCCGCGGCTGGGCGGCACCCCGGAGAAACAGATCCTGGCGCTGGGCTGGGCGGTACTGGCTGCCGGCATCCTGCAGCTGCTGTTCCAGCTGCCCTCGCTGAAGGGCATCAACCTGCTGACCCTGCCGCGCTGGGGCTGGAGCCATCCGGGCGTGCGCAAGGTGATGACGCTGATGGTGCCGACCCTGTTCGGCTCCTCGGTGGCGCAGATCAACCTGCTGCTGGACACCGTCATCGCGGCCAAGCTGACCGATGGCTCGCAGTCCTGGCTGTCGCTGGCCGACCGCTTCCTGGAGCTGCCGCTGGGCGTGTTCGGCGTGGCGCTGGGCACGGTGATCCTGCCGGCGCTGGCCCGTCACCACGTCAGCACCGACCGCGAGGGCTTCTCGCGTTCGCTGGACTGGGGCCTGCGGATGACCCTGCTGATCTCGGTGCCGGCCATGCTGGGCCTGCTGCTGCTGGCCGAACCGCTGATCGCGACCATCTTCCAGCACGGCCAGTTCAGTGCCTTCGATACCCGCATGACCGCGCTGTCGGTGTACGGCCTGAGTTTCGGCCTGCCGGCGTTCGCCCTGCTGAAGGTGGTGTTGCCGGCGTTCTACGCACGTCAGGACACCAAGACCCCGGTGCGCGCGGGTGTGGCCGCGCTGGTGGCCAACATGGTGTTCAACTTCGCCCTGCTGGCGGTGCTGTACCAGGTCATGGTGCCGGACGAGCTGAAGGCGCAGGGCGTGATGGCGGCCATCGGCAAGCAGCCGGGCCTGCATCTGGCACTGGGCATTGCCAGCGCGCTGTCCAGTTACCTGAACCTGGGCCTGCTGTGGTACTGGCTGGGCAAGACCGACGTCTACCAGCGCCGGCCGGGCTGGGGCGGCTATCTGCTGCGACTGCTGCTGGCCTGTGCGGCCATGGTTGGTGTGCTGCTGGCCCTGCTGCACTGGCTGCCGGGCTTCTCGGCGATGAGCGTGTGGGAGCGGATCGGCAGCCTGTCGCTGCTGGTCGGCGGTGGCGGTGCCACCTACGCGGTAGCCATGCTGGCGATGGGCTTCCGCCCGCGCGATCTGCGTGGGCATTGATCGCGGCTTGTGGCGGCTATACTTCAGGGTTACACCATTGAAGCGGCGGCCCCGGTCGGGCCGGAACGAGAGTTGATGAGCAGGCTGTTCAGAAGCGTCGAGGGCGGGGACCTGTTCCCCAACGGAAGCGTGGTCTGTATCGGTGCATTCGACGGCCTCCACCTGGGCCATCGTGCGCTGGTCCGCCACGCGGTTGCCCGCGCGCGCGCCTTGGGCGTGGCCGCCGTGGCCGTGGCGTTCGAGCCGCTGCCGCGTGAGTTCTTCGCCCAGGGCACACCGCCGCCGCGGCTGACCCTGGCGCGCAGCAAGGTCGAGATCCTGCGCGAGCTCGGTGTCGATGCGGTCGGCCTGCTGCGATTCGACGCGGCGATGGCGGCGATGCCGGCCGAGACCTTCGTGCGCCAGTTGCTGGTCAAGCGCCTGAGTGCGCGTGAGGTCTGGATCGGCCCGGAGTTCTGCTTCGGCAACCGCCGCCGTGGCGACCTGGCTCTGCTGCAGAAAATGGGTGCCGAACTGGGTTTCACTGCGGGCGAAATTGAAGCGGTCGACCTGCATGGCGAACGCATTTCCAGCACCCGCATCCGCCAGCTGCTGCAGCAGGGCGACTTCGCCCGTGCCAACGATCTGCTGGGTCGTCCGTACGCGATCAGCGGCCGGGTGGTGCGCGGGCGCCAGCTCGGCCGTACGCTGGGCTTCCCCACCGCCAACCTGCGGTTCCCGAAGACCCCGGCACTGTCGGGCATCTACGCGACCTGGGTGCATGGCGTGTTCGACCAGCCGTGGCCGTCGGTGTCCAGCTTCGGCACCCGCCCGACGGTGGAGGGCGTGGAGCCGCTGCTGGAAGCCCACCTGTTCGATTTCCAGGGCGACCTGTACGGGCGCCACATCGATGTGGAGTTCGTCGCCAAGCTGCGCGACGAAGAGAAATTCAATGATCTGGCGGCGCTGACCGACCAGATGCACCGCGACGCCGAACAGGCGCGCGCCATCCTTTCCGAACATAGATTGCGAGCCACTGCGTGAGCCAGGACTACAAGACCACCCTGAACCTGCCAGCCACCGAATTCCCGATGCGCGGCGACCTGCCCAAGCGCGAGCCGGGCATTCTGGCGCGGTGGGAAGCGCAGGGGCTCTACCAGCAGCTGCGCGACAACGCCGCCGGCCGCCCGCTGTTCGTGCTGCACGATGGCCCGCCGTACGCCAACGGCCGCATCCACCTGGGCCACGCGGTCAACAAGATCCTGAAGGACATCATCGTCAAGTCGCGCTACCTGGCCGGCTTCGATGCGCCCTACGTGCCGGGCTGGGACTGCCATGGCCTGCCGATCGAGATCGCGGTGGAAAAGAAGTGGGGCAAGGTCGGCACCAAGCTCGACGCCGTTGAATTCCGCCAGAAGTGCCGCGAGTTCGCCGAAGAGCAGATCAACATCCAGCGCGTGGACTTCAAGCGCCTGGGCGTGACCGGTGACTGGGACAACCCGTACAAGACCCTGAGCTTCGACTTCGAAGCCAACGAGATCCGTGCGCTGTCCAAGGTCGTGGCCAACGGCCACCTGGTGCGTGGCGCCAAGCCGGTGTACTGGTGCTTCGACTGTGGCTCGGCGCTGGCCGAGGCCGAGATCGAGTACCAGGAAAAGGAATCGCCGGCGATCGACGTGGCCTACGCCGCACGCGATGCGCAGGCCATCGGCCAGGCGTTCGGCGTGAGCGTGCCGGCCGACGTGGAAGTGGCCGTACCGATCTGGACCACCACCCCGTGGACGCTGCCGGCCTCGCTGGCGGTGTCGCTGGGCGCGGAGATCACCTACGTGCTGGCCGAAGGCCCGGCGCACAACGGCAAGCGCCGTTGGCTGGTGCTGGCTGCGGCGCTGGCCGAGCGCGCGCTGCAGCGCTATGGCGTCGAAAACGTGGTGCTGCACGGTGAAACCACCGGTGCGGCGCTGGAAAACCAGCTGCTGGCGCATCCGTTCTACCCGAAACGCGAGATCCTGGTGCTCAACGGCGACCATGTGTCCGACGAGGACGGTACCGGTGCGGTGCACACCGCCCCCGGCCACGGCCAGGAAGACTTCGTGGTCAGCCAGAAGTACGGCCTGCTGGACAAGTACAACGCCGGCCAGATCACCCCGATCGACGGCCGTGGCGTATACCTGGAATCGACCCCGCCGGCCGGTGACGTGGTGCTGGCTGGCCAACATCTATGGCAGGCGCAGGAGGCCATCGTCGGCGTGCTGCGTGACAACGGTGCGCTGCTGGCCTTCCATCCGATCCGCCACAGCTACCCGCACTGCTGGCGTCACAAGAAGCCGGTGGTGTTCCGCGCCACCCCGCAGTGGTTCATCTCGATGGACAAGGCCAACCTGCGCAACGATGCGCTGGCCGCCATCGACACCGTCGGCTGGTTCCCGAGCTGGGGCAAGGCGCGCATCCAGAGCATGGTCGACGGTCGCCCGGACTGGACGATCTCGCGCCAGCGCACCTGGGGCGTGCCGATCGCACTGTTCACCCATCGCCAGACCGGCGCGATCCACCCGCGCTCGGTGGAGCTGATGCAGCAGGTCGCCGACCGTGTCGAAGCCGAGGGCATCGACGTGTGGTACTCGCTGGATGCCGCCGAACTGCTGGGCGCCGAAGCGGCCGACTACGAGAAGGTCACCGACATCCTCGACGTCTGGTTCGATTCGGGCGTGACCCATGAGGGCGTGCTTGCCGCGCGTGGCTTCGGCAAGCCGGCCGACCTGTACCTGGAAGGTTCCGACCAGCATCGCGGCTGGTTCCAGTCCTCGCTGCTGACCGGCGTGGCGATCGACAAGCGCGCGCCGTACAAGCAGTGCCTGACCCACGGCTTCACCGTGGACGAGCAGGGCCGCAAGATGTCCAAGTCGCTGGGCAACGGCATTGAGCCGCAGGACATCATGAACAAGCTGGGCGCGGACATCCTGCGCCTGTGGATCGCCTCGGCCGACTACAGCAACGAGATGTCGCTGTCGCAGGAGATCCTGAAGCGCAACGCCGACGCCTACCGCCGCCTGCGCAACACCGCACGCTTCCTGCTCGGCAACCTGGACGGTTTCGATCCGGCCCAGCACCTGCAGCCGCTCGACCAGATGGTCGCGCTGGACCGCTGGATCGTGCACCGTGCGTGGGAGCTGCAGGAGAAGATCAAGGCGGCCTACGACGGCTACAACATGGCCGAGATCGTGCAGCTGCTGCTGAACTTCTGCAGCGTGGACCTGGGCTCGCTGTACCTGGACGTGACCAAGGACCGCCTGTACACGATGCCGACCGATTCGCACGGTCGCCGTTCGGCACAGAGCGCGATGTACCACATCGCCGAAGCGTTCACCCGCTGGGTTGCGCCGATCCTGACCTTCACCGCCGACGAGCTGTGGGGCTACCTGCCGGGCGAGCATGCCGGCCATGTGCTGTTCACCACCTGGTACGACGGCCTGGCGCCGCTGCCGGCCGATGCCCAGCTCAACGCCACCGACTTCGATCAGTTGCTGGCTGTGCGCGAGCAGGTGGCCAAGGTGCTCGAGCCGATGCGTGCCAACGGCGCCATCGGTGCCGCGCTGGAAGCGGAGATCACCATTGCCGCCAACGAGGAGCAGGCCGCGAAGTGGCAGCCGCTGGCCGATGAACTGCGCTTCCTGTTCATCAGTGGCGACGTGCAGGTGCGCCCGGCGACCACCGACGAGGTGTTCGTCAGCGCCCAGCCGACCACCAAGGCCAAGTGCGTGCGCTGCTGGCACCACCGCGCCGACGTCGGCAGCAACGCCGACCATCCGGAACTGTGCGGCCGTTGCGTGAGCAACGTGACCGGCGCCGGCGAAGTGCGGAGCTGGTTCTGATGGCCGCGCCCCGTCCGCATCCGAACGCCCTGGTCTGGCTGCTGCTGTCGGCCGCCATCATCGGCCTGGACCAGTGGTCCAAGGCCTGGGTGCTGTCGAGCCTGCCGGAGTTCCAGCCGGTGGTGGTCATCGACGGCTTCTGGAACTGGTACCGCACCTACAACACCGGCGCCGCGTTCAGTTTCCTGAGCGACGCCGGTGGCTGGCAGAAGTACTTCTTCACCGCGCTGGCGATCGCCATCAGCGGCCTGATGGCGTGGTGGCTGCGCGGCACCGCGCGCGGCAACTGGAAGGCCGCGGTGCCGTATGCGCTCATCATCGGCGGCGCCATCGGCAACGTGATCGACCGCCAGGTGCACGGCCACGTGGTCGACTTCATCCAGTGGTACGTGGGCAGCTACACCTGGCCCTCGTTCAACATCGCCGACTCGGCCATCGTGGTGGGTGCCATCGGCATCGCCCTGTTTGGCCTGTTCGACGGCAAGTCCGCCAAAAAGGCGGATAATGCCAATCCGAAACCGTAAGCCGGCCGCTGCCGGGAGATTGAACTGATGGATGTGCTGCTCGCCAACCCGCGTGGTTTCTGTGCCGGTGTCGATCGTGCGATCGAGATCGTCAAGCGCGCGATCGAAACGCTGGGCGCGCCCATCTATGTTCGCCATGAAGTGGTGCACAACCGCTTCGTGGTCGACGACCTGAAGCAGCGCGGGGCGATCTTCGTCGAGGAACTCGACGAAGTGCCGGACAACAACACGGTGATCTTCAGCGCCCATGGCGTGTCCCAGGCCGTGCGCCAGGAAGCCGAGCGCCGTGGCCTGAAGGTGTTCGACGCCACCTGCCCGCTGGTGACCAAGGTCCACTTCGAGGTCGCCCGCCACTGCCGTGCCGGCCGTGACGTGGTGCTGATCGGCCATGCCGGTCACCCGGAGGTGGAAGGCACCATGGGCCAGTGGAACCGCGAAGCCGGTACCGGGCAGATCTACCTGGTCGAGGACGTGGAGCAGGTCGCCACGCTGCAGATCAACCAGCCGGAAAACTTCGCCTACACCACCCAGACCACGCTGTCGGTGGATGACACGCGCGGGATCATCGATGCGCTGCGCGAGCGTTTCCCGGCGATGCAGGGCCCGAAGAACGACGACATCTGCTACGCCACGCAGAACCGCCAGGATGCCGTGCGCGATCTGGCCAAGCGCTGCGACCTGGTGCTGGTGGTCGGCTCGCCGAACAGCTCCAACTCCAACCGCTTGAGCGAGCTGGCCCGCCGTGAGGGCGTGGAGTCGTACCTGATCGACGGCGCGCACGAGATCGACCCGGCATGGGTGGCAGGCAAGCAGCACATCGGCGTGACCGCCGGCGCCTCTGCACCGCAGGTGCTGGTCGATGGCGTGCTGGCGCGCCTGGCCGAACTGGGCGCCACCGGCGTGGGCGAGCTGGACGGCGAACCGGAATCGATGGTGTTCGCGCTGCCGAAGGAACTGCGCCTGCGCCTGGTCGACTGACCGGGAAGCGCCTCATCCACGCATGGCGTGGATCTACTGGAACTGCTCTGGTGGGTGCGAACTGGCACACGGTGGGTGCAAACCAGCACAAGGTGGGTGCGAACCTTGGTTCGCACGCTTTTTCGCACGCAAGGATGGGCGGCCCGCCCATGACCTTTGGCCATGGGGCAGGGCACGTTACAGGCCTAGCATCGGAAGATTCTCCGCTGTTGGAACCTGCCCGATGAAGACCCGAGCCTTGGCGATGTCGTTGCTGTTCGCGCTGGCGGCCACGCCTGCACTGGCGCAGACCTCGCCACCGGCGAACGCGGTGGCCCCCGGCCTGCTGCGCATCGATGTCGACGCGCGCGATCTGGCCCGGCGCATCTTCAAGGTGACCGCTACGATGCCGGCCAAGCCCGGCCCGATGACCCTGCTGTACCCGCAGTGGATTCCCGGCAACCATTCGCCCACCGGCCCGATCGACAAGTTGGCCGGGCTGCGCGTGACCGCCAACGGCAAGCCGCTGGCCTGGCAGCGTGACCAGTTCAACGTCTATGCGTTCAAGGTGAACGTGCCCGAGGGCGTGAGCGAGATCGTCGCCCACTTCGACTTCCTGTCCTCGCAGGGCGGCAGCCAGGGCCGGGTGGTGATGACCCCGGAAATGCTCAACCTGCAGTGGAACGCCAATTCGCTGTATCCGGCCGGCGTCGATGCACGCAACCTGCAGGCGCAGGCCAGCGTGACCCTGCCCAAGGGCTGGTCGTTCGCAACCGCGCTGGAAACCGCGCGGCGCGACGGTGACACCGTGGTGTTCAAGCCGATCTCGTATGACCATCTGGTCGATTCGCCCTTGTTCGCCGGCGAGCACTACCAGCGCATCGATCTCGACCCGGGCGCGAAGGTGCCGGTGCACCTCAATGTGTTTGCCGACGACGCCAAATCACTGAAGCCGAGCGAGGCGCAGATCACCATGCATCGCGCGCTGGTGCAGCAGGCCGACAAGCTTTACGGTGCGCGCCACTACAACCACTATGAGTTCCTGCTGGCATTGACCGACCGCCTCGGTGGCATCGGCCTGGAGCATCACCGTTCCAGCGAGAACAGCGCTGACCCGGGCTACTTCATCGAGTGGGACAGCAACGCGTGGATGCGCGATCTGTTGCCGCACGAGTACACGCATTCCTGGAACGGCAAGTACCGTCGCGGCGCCGACCTGGCCACCGCCAACTTCAACGTGCCGATGGGCGACAGCCTGCTGTGGGTGTACGAGGGCCAGACCCAGTTCTGGGGCCAGGTGCTGGCGGCGCGTTCGGGGCTGTGGTCGACCGCGCAGGCGCGCGACATGCTGGCCAATGTGGCCGCGACCTACGACCGTGGCCGACCGGGCCTGGCCTGGCGGCCGCTGCAGGACACTACCAACGATCCGACCATCGCCCAGCGCCGCACGCTGCCCTACCGCAACTACCAGATGAGCGAGGACTACTACTCCGGCGGCCAGATGCTGTGGCTGGAAGTGGAGGGCAAGCTGCGCGAACTGAGCGGCAACCGCCGCAGCCTGGACGACTTCGCGCGTGCGTTCTTCGGCGTCGGCAATGGCGACTGGGACGTCAACCCGTACACCTTCGATGATGTGGTCGCGACCTTGAACGGCATCGCGCCGTACGACTGGGCGACGTTCCTGCGCGGGCGCCTGGACGGCCACGGTTCGTTGACCGGCGGCCTGGAGCTGGCGGGCTGGAAGCTGGTCTACCGCGATACGCCGAACGACGCCTACAAGGCACAGGAAAAACGCGCCAAGGCGGCATTGCTGGCCTATTCGCTGGGCGCGACCGTACTCGACAGCGGTACGGTCGGCGATGTGATCTGGGACAGCCCGGCGTTCAACGCCGGTCTTGCACCGGGCATGAAGGTGATCGCGGTTGGCGGCCGTGAGTACAGCAGCCAGCGCTTGAAGGACGCGGTGGCTGCGGCAGCGAAGGACAAGGCGCCGATCGTGCTGCTGGTGAAGCAGTTCGACCGCATCGAAACGATGAGCATCGCCTACCACGGTGGCCTGCAGTACCCGGTGCTGGAGCGTATCGCCGGCAAGCCTGACCGCCTCGCAGAATTGTGGAAGGCGCGATGAAGCCGCGCGCCCGCGATGGCGTGATCCTGCTGATGGCGATCTTGGCCATCATCGGTGCCTTCCTGCACGGTGACGGGCGCTGGCTGCATTGGCTGGCCAAGCCGACCACCACGCTGCTGATCGCTGCCATCGTCTGGCGCGTGCATGATCCCGCGCAGCCGTTCTATCGACGCGCGGTGTTGGCCGGCATGCTGCTGTCGTGCGTGGGTGACATCGCGTTGATGCTGCCGATGGATGCGTTCGTGCCGGGCCTGGTTGCGTTCCTGCTGGCCCACCTCTGCTACATCGTGGCCTTCCGCGACGGCCTGCGTGCGGGACGTGGGCTGTTGGCGGCCAGCGTCCTGCTGGCGACGTTTGCCGTGCTCAACGTACTTGGCCTGTGGCCGCACCTGCCTGCACCGATGCGTGCGCCGGTGCTGGCGTATGTGGTGGTGCTGGCCTCGATGGCGGTGCTGGCACTGGCACGCCAGTGGCGCCGGCCACAGCCCGCTGCCGTGGAAGCCAGCAGCGCGCGCTGGGCGGCCGCCGGTGCGCTGCTGTTCGTCGCCAGCGATTCACTGCTGGCCTGGGACCGCTTCGCCGGCGGTCTGCCGCTGGCCAGCCTGCTGGTGCTGTCCACGTACTACGGCGCGCAGTACGCAATCGCCCGCTCGGTGAAATAGAAAAAGGGGACGGAGGGGATTAAGTCGCAATCCGCACCAAGGCACATGCGACTTAATCCCCTCCGTCCCCTTTTTGTGTGGCCTATCGGCGGTTCACGCCGCGCAGGGTGCCCTGCGCATCGAACTGCAGGCGCACGGATTCGCGGTCACCGGCGACGTCATCCGGCAGCCACACCAGCTTGCCGCCTTTGCGCACGATCACGTAGACGTGGCCGACTTCGGATGCGGGGTTCTGCAGCGCGTTGCGTTGTTCCTGCAGCGCCTGCGCCACGCGCGGCACGGCCTCGAAATCGATGCTGGCCAGGGGTGTGCTGCTGCGCTGCAGGCTGATGGTCGGCGCGAACTGCTGCGGGTTCACCGGATTGCCCTTGCGCCACTGGCCACGTTCGAAGTGGTAGCTGTCGACGTGGCCCGGCTGTTGCGGGTCAACCAGATCGAGGTTGATGCGGCCATCGTCGTAGAAGTGGATGCTATGGAACACCGTCAGCCTCTGGCCGGCCAGTGCCGGCAGCTGCTCCAGTGCCTGGCGCGCAGCCTGCAGGTAGTCCGCATCGAACAGGCGATTGTTGCGTTCGGGCGCCGCAGCGGTACTCGCCGCGGGGAAGGCGGCCGGGGACGGCACAAGCGATGCGGGTTGCTCGCGCGGCGACTGAGACGAGACGGAGGGTGGCAACCGGTCCGGCTGTACCGAATGCCCCAGCGTTTCGCTGATGGTCTGCAGGGTGCCGCCGGCAATGGCCACGCCCGCCAGAACCAGCAGCAGTACCAGGAACACGGTGTGGGTGGAGGGCGGCTGTTTCATACGCCCTCCAGGCGCACGTTGCCACGGTCATCCGGGTCGTACAGCAGGGTCACGTTTTCGCGCGGGATGTTGGCTAGATCGATCAGCGGGATGAAGCGGCGCACGCTCACCTGCTGTACGCGGCCGTCGCGATCGGTGTACTCCAGCTGGAACTCCACCTGCGGCTGTTCGTTGAGGTAGGTGCCGGTCTGACGCACCTTCAGCACCCTGGCCTCAACGCCGATGCCGCGGTACTTCAACGCGTCGCCGCGCGCATCAGCCTGCAGCAGGCGGCCAAGCAGGCGCAGCCCCAAGATGTACCCACACAGCACCAGCGGGCACACCAGCAGCGGGTGGCCGAAGGACAGGAAGGTCCAGCCAAGGCCCTCGCTCTGCAGCCGGTAGGCCGCCACATAGGCAGCGGCTACCAGGACGATGCAGAGCGCTGCGCCGATGCTTCGCCGCCACAGGCTGGCGACATCCAGTTCGGGCTGGGCACCGTCCAGTACCACGTTCGGGAACGCGCCCGGCACCCGGCTCAGGCGTGCATCGACGTGCCTGCCGACGCCGAAGCGCTGCAGTTGCGGCTTGCTGTCGACCACCAGCAGCTGTTCGCGGATCGGCGTGCCGGACAGGTTCTTGAAGGACAGCTGCAGTTTCCATTGCGCGAAGCCACGCACCTGTACGCCGGTCTGTTCAGCATGTTCGATCAGCGCATCGCGCGGTTCGCCATCGGCGAGGATCGAGCGGACGCGATGCAGGGCGCGCGGTGGGCCGAGCAGCAGGAAATGCAGGAACGCGAACAGCAGAGAGAGCCATGCAGCCAGCGACAGCACAAGCAGCAGCAGGGACAGCCATGGCGCGCTGCGATCAGCCAGCGCCACCGGCCAGGAGGTTCCGAAATAGAGGATGCAGGGGAAGGGCAACGCGAAGAACAGCAGGAACGCGCCCCAGAACCAGAGATAGGCTTTCATGGGGAAGGTGGCAGACCGGTGGAACAGGCCGCGTAGCGTACTACGCTCAGCGGAACTGCAGGGTAAGCAGGTAGTAGCGACCCAGTGGATCGTCCAGCCCCGGCAACTGCCCACCATTGCCGACCAGGTAGTTCACCGGTTGCGCATCAAGCACGTTGTGCACGTCCAGCGCCGCGATGACGCGTGTGCCCAGGCGGCGCGCCAGGTGCAGGTTCCAGCGCAGCTGGCGCGGATTCATGCAGTGGTTCTGTTCGATCTGCCGCTGCGGGCACTCGGCGCCGGGCAGCCATGCGCGGGTGCGGCCCACCTGGTTGCCGCGCAGGGCGATGTCCCAGTTGCTGTTCTGCCATTGCACGTTGAGGACCGCCGCCATCTCGGGCGTGACATGCCCGCGCAGGTCGATCGCCGGCTCGTGGTCCCGACGGCGGCGCAGCTCCTGCTGCTTCAGCGCGTCCAGCGAGAACAACCACTGGCCGGTGCTGCCGGTGTCGACCCGGTATTCGCCACGCAGCACCCAGTTGCGGGAAGTGGTGCGGCCGATATTGTCGAACGACAGGCGGAGGCTGCTCAGGTTGCCATCCTCATCCAATTGCCAGGTGTCACGGTTCCACACGGCATCGGCCGGCTGCAGCGCGAGGATCTCGTTGCGCAGCTCGACGATGTTGTGGGTCAGCGAAAGCGAGAACGCATCGCTGGGTGACCAGGTCGCCGCCAGTGAATGGCTGCGTGAGCTCTCGGCCTTGAGCGCGTTGTTCTCCTCCACATCCGCAGTGACCACGCAGCGGCCGTCCGGCTCGCTCTGTGCACAAGGTGGCAGTGCGCTTGAGACGGGCAGGGTAAGGGTGCCGAACTGTCCTGGCGGGCGGCGCTGTTCGAACAGGCTGGGCGCGCGATAGCCGCGGCCGCTGGCCAGCAGGAACGACCAGTGCGGTGTTGGCGTCCAGCGCAGGCCGGCACGGGGCGAGAATGCCGTGTAGTCGCCGTCGTAGTCCCAGCGCGCGGCCAGGTCCATGCGCAGTTCCGACGTGAGTGGCAGGCCCAGTTCCGCATACGCGCCGCCACTCTGCCGCGACAGGCGCCGCTGCTGCTGCGGCAGCCCCAGTGCCAGATCGCCCTGGCTCAGCAGGGTGTCCGGGTGCGACGTCCAGCGTTCATGGCGCAGATCGATGCCGGTAGCCAGCTGCGCATTACCGCCCCGCATCGGCATCAATGCGCGCTGTATGCCCCACCAGCCCTGCCACTGCTCGGTAAGTCCACGGTTGCGGATCGATGGGAAGAGCGAAGTGGCTTCATCGGCGGGCAATGCATCGAAGCCTGGCAGGAACCTGAGCGACTGCGCAGCCTCGATGAACGGTTCGGCGCGCACGGTGCCCGGCGTGGCCAGGGTGACGTCGCTGCGCTGCGCGCTGATGCCGGCGTCCCAGCTGTGGCTGCCCTGGTCCCGGCCGATGCCCAGGGTGATATCGGCGTCGGTGGCACGGACCTGGGGACGCACATTGCCGGCTTCGCGCAGGACGCTGTTGAAGGTGTACCCGTACAGGCCGAGGGCGACGGCGGTCGGGCCCAGATCGAAACGCTGCCGGTTGTGGCTGGCGCGGGCTTCGGCATAGACGTAGCGTCCCTGGCCACGCTCATGCCGGTAGCGCAGATAGGCCGAGGCGGTATCGGAGGCCGGTTGAAGCGAACGAGGGCGCGAACTGTCGAACCAGCAGGCGCCATTGCGTCGTTTCAATGGTCCGTCGCAGCGCGTCGCGGGCCAGTAGTCGCCATCGCGGAAGGCGCCGATCAGGTACTGCGACGTCTCGGCGTGCCAGTCACGCTGGTCCCCCGCCAGGTGATCGACGCGATGCAGGTCGATGCCTGCGAACCAGCGGTCGCCGCTCCCGCGCAGGCCTCCGGTGGCGGCCTGCACGCGGTACTGGCCAGCGTCGCCACGACTGCTCAGACCGGTCTGCAGCGTTGCCTCCGGGCCGTCGGCCTGGTCGCGGAGGATGATGTTGACCACGCCGGACATGGCATCGGCACCGTAGATGGCCGATGCACCGCCGCGCACCAGTTCGATGCGTTCGACAAAGCTGAGTGGAATGCCGCCCAGGTCGGTGAGCCCGCCCTGTTCCAGGGACACCATTGGATAACGGGGCAGGCGCCGGCCATTGACCAGGAACAGGGTGGCGCGCGGTCCCATGCCATCCAGGCTGGTGGTGGCGGCTGCACCGACAGGCAGGTACTGCGAATCGCCACTGCGTGCGCTGCTCATCGCTGGCAGCCCGTTCATGCCGGGCAGGTGTCGCAGCAGGTCGAACAGGCTGCCGTAGCCACTGCGCAGGATGTCTGCGCGATCGATCGTGGTCACCGGCAGGGTGGTCTGCACGGAGGTGCGCGGCAACCGGCTGCCGGTGACATGGATCGGCGCCAGGTCCACCTGGGGGGGCGACTGCGGGGGCATGCGCGGGCGCGGCGCCACCGTTGCCGGAACCGGCGGCGCGACGGCGGGCGCGACGCGGATGCGGCGGACCACGAAGCCACCGGACGGTGTTCGAAGGATGGTCACCGGCATGCCGGCGACCAGCTGTTTCAGGGCCGATGCTGGATCGGCCTGGCCATGGGTGCCGTTGGCATGGAGCCCCGCCAGTTCCCGGGCATCGAACACCAGAGCGATGCCGCTTTGCCGTGCCCATTGCTGCAATGCCGAGGGCAACGGGCCAGCGTTGATGCGGTAGTCGTGGGTGGCAGCCGGATCGCCTGCGAGGGCGGCAGGCGGCGCGGCGACCAGCAGCGCCAGGCACAGCAGGGGGCGGAGCAGCCCCCACTGCAGCGCGCCTGGTCCTGCCATCACCGCAGGCCTCCTCAGTACGTGCGGCGCAGTTCCAGCGCGCCATCCGGGCGCGTCTGGCCAGCAATGGACCAGCCAAGTTCCAGCGCGGATAGCAACTCCTGTGCGTCGCCTGCGCGGAACGTGCCGCTGACTGCCAGATCGGTGATCTCCGGGTCGGCGATCACCAGCGGTGCATGGCCATAGCGGTTCATGCGTTCGACCACGATCGACAGCGGGGTGGCATCGAAGACCAGCTGCCCACGCAGCCAGCCCTCGGCGGCTGCCGTGGAGGACAACGCTGGGCCGGGCTGGATGCGCCCGGAGGGGAGTACCTGCAGTTGCTGGCCAGGGGCCAGGGTGTGCTGGGCGGCGCCGTTGCTGACTTCCACCGCACCCTCCAGCAGCGCGACCTCGACCAGGCCATCGTGCAGGCGCTCGACCTGGAAGGTGGTGCCGATATCGCGGATGGTGCTGGTGCCGGCGCGCAGCTGCAGTGCTTTGTTCGATGGCGCGACCTGCAACTGCAGGCGGCCGCGTTCGAGGTCCAGCTCGCGGTGGCGCCAGCCAAAGCGTGCGTGCAGCGTCGTGCCGGCATCGAGCATGGCTACGCTGCCATCGGGCAGGGTCAGCCGCTGCGCCTGATGCGTGTCATTGGCAAAGCGCTGCGGGGCTGGGTTGCCATCCACCGCTACCATCCAGCCCACGCCGATGGCCAGGCAGATGCCAGCGGCCGCGGCCGCAGCAGGCAGCCAGCGGCGTCGGGCAGGCCGTGCCGCACGCGCCGCAGCCGTCCGCAGCCATGGGTCCGCAGCCAGGCCCTGGCCTTGCTGGAAAAGATCTTCGGCCTGCGCCCAGGCTTTGACATGGGCAGGGTCTTCAGCCAGCCAGTCTTCGAACGACTCGCGTTCGGCAGGGGTGCAGTCCGGGGCCTCCAACCGCGCTACCCAGGCGCTGGCGCGTGCGAACAGCGAGGCGTCTTCCGTGTGCCGGTGGCTGCTCATTCGGTATCCCCGTCGTTGTGCAGCGGATCCGGTCCCAACTCCTGGCGCAGGCCCTGCAGGGCGCGGGCGATGTGTTTTTCCACGGTCTTGGCTGTAATTCCACAGTGCCGCGCGATCTGCGTATAGCTCATGCCGGTGATCCGGTTGAGCAGGTACACCTCGCGCGCACGCTCGGGCAATTTGAAAAGGGCCTGCCGCAGCAGGGACAACATCTGCCCGGACTCTGCCTGGCGCAAGGGGTCCGGCGACGGGCTGGTGGGCTCGTCGTGACCATCATGCTCGGCCAGTGACAGGTGCGGTCGCGACTGCGGCGATCGGCCGCGATCGGCCAGGCGATTGCGCGCGATACGATACAGCAGCAGGCGCAGTTCGTCGGTGCCGTGCGCGCGATAGCGGATCAGCCGCTCCATGCAGTCCTGCGCGATGTCCTCTGCATCCTCCGGCCCGACGCCCCGTGTGCGCAGGAACGCGCACAGTGGCGCGCGTTCCTCGCGTACGAACGCGATGAAGGCGTCCGCAGGCGCGGGTGGCTCCGGCGCGTGGTGGATCAGGGGGGACGGAACGGACAGGGCTGGCCTCGGCTGACGTTGACGGGTGCGCCTTCGAGTTTTACGCGACGATGACCGGATGGGGAAGAGTGTGTGGTGCCCCCTCTCTCATTGTGAATGCATTCATTTTTTCCGGCCGACCGGGCTGGGGGAGATTCCGGCGCTTTGCCGTTTGACTCCTTACCCGCGTGTTGCGGGTGGAGAGAGAGAACGTATGAAGCATTCGAAGTTGAGCCTGGCCCTGGCCGGGCTGATCGCCGTTGGCGCCATCGCGGCGGCTGATGACGTCATGGCAATGAGTTATCACGTGCAGGGGGATCGCATCTTCCTGAGCGGCGGGGTGACCTACGCCGATGTGGTGTCGTTGCCCGCGTTGCTGGCCAAGGCACAGGCCGAGGGCCGGCCGATCCGCGAAGTGGTGCTGCGCACCTCCAATGGTGGCGCGCTGATCGCCGGCGAGTGGCTGCAGGGCGTGATCCGCACGTCCGGCCTGAACACCATCGTGTCCGGCCACTGCATTTCGTCCTGCTCGATCATGCAGTCCGGTGGCGTCGAACGCTATCTGGCCGGTGATCTGCCGATCGTCGATTCGGTACAGATCCACGCGGCCAGCAACAGCGGCAAAGTGATCTACACGCCGTCGCCGCGGATGACCCAGATCTACACCGGCAACTACGGCGGTGGCATCGATGCCGGGCTGCTGCACAAGGCCATGTATGAAGTCGTGCAGCCCAACGGCCTGCTGGTGTTCCGCGATCCGGCGCGCACCACGGGTGCCTCGGTCACTTTCGATCCTGATGGCAGCGGCAGCAAGCTGGAGTCGTTCCCGGGGCAGGACATCTACAGCAACAGGGTCATCACCGCCAAGGGCTACCGCGATCCGGGCGATACGTTGAATGTCACCGCCAACGTGAGCGGCGACATCAACCCGGGCTACCTGCGCACCGGTCGCCAGCTGCAGACCTTCGTCGATGATGACTTCGCGCGCTGGAACACCAACTGGCAGTCCAGCTACATCAACCTGGCGCAGAGCATCTACAACGCCTCCAGCAATGGTCCGCAGGGCATCGGCGCGAACTCGGTACAGGACTACCAGAACGATCCCACATACAAGGCCCTGCTGCTGTCGAAGCTGCGCCTGGGCGACCTGGATGTGTCCACGCTGGACAACTCCATGGGCGTGATCCGCGTGACCAACGGCGCGACATGGCGGACCTCCGCGACCACCGGTGCCGACTTCATGCTGGTCGACAACGGCACCATCGCGCTGGAAGGCGGCGCCCTGCGCGCTTCGGAGGTGCGGGTAATGGGCGCAGGCATGCTGGTCGGCAATGGTGACGTGGCCGGCACCGCTATGGATCTCAGTGCGCTGGCCAGCGGTACCCGCCCGTCCTGGCGCGAGGACGGCTTCAACCGCCTGCGCGTGTACGGGACCCTGATGCCGCGCGGCGGCGATCTGGTCACCCATGGCTACGTCAACATCATGCCGGGCGGGAAGGTGCTGTTCGATGTGACCGAGAACGGCGGGGCGGGCAGTGGCCGCCTGCGCGTAGGCAGTTTCTTCGACAGCAAGCAGACCGACGGCGCGCTGGTGATCTCCAAAGGGGCCTTCCTCGAACTGAACGTGGCGCAGGGTTACTACGGCCAGGACTTCCGCCGTGACCTGGTGCAGGGCCCGATATACCAGGGCGGCTTCGAAGAGGTCGTGCGCCTGGGTGACACCGGCTACAGCGCCAGCATCACCGGCGGCGAAGTGTTCCGCCCGCGCCACAACTCGCTGCTGAGTTTCAACGTGAAGCAGGCCGCTGAAGGCCTGTGGCTGACCGCCAACCCGGGTTTCGACCAGCTGGGCCTGTTCACCAACGGCACTTCCGGCGATGGCTTGGGCCGCGCGCTGGCGACTGCTTCCGATCGCAGGGATGGTGGCCTGAAGTCGCTGCTCGGCGCCCTGCAGTTCGCCGACCGTGATGTGATCGCACAGCAGGCCGGTGCCCTGCGCGGTGACGCGCACGCGACCCTGCGCCTGGCCGACAACGCATTGGTGGGCAGCATCGGCAACGTGGTGCAGCAGCACCAGGCCGCGATGCGCAGTGGCGGTGATGCCGACGGCCTGGCCTCGCAGGCCGCGCAATCGGTGTCGGCGCAGCCGGGCATGCGCCACGGCAGCCTGTTCAACCAGCTGGCCATGCATCTGGTCGAGCCGGCGGCGGGTGGCGGTGAAGGCAGTGGCTTTGGTCGCAACCGTGGCCTGTGGGCGCGCGGTTTCGCCAGCCACGGCCGCATCGATGCCGACGGTGGCGTGGCAGGCTTGAGCCATAACATCGGCGGCATCGTCGTCGGCGCCGATACCCGCGTTGCCGATGACCGCGTCACCCTGGGCGTCAGCGTGGCAGCGGCGGATATGTCGACCAAGGGCCGCGACGGCTCCGACTTCAGTGGTGACGTGCGCGCGCTGGACGTGGGCGGCTACCTGGACGCGACCTATTCGCGCGGCTATCTGTCGGCGGCGGTGCGCTACACAGACCTGCGTCACGACACCCGCCGCAGCGTCAGCGGTATCGATGGCCTGCAGCAGCCGCTGCGTGCCAAGTACAGCAACGATGCGATCTCCGCGCGGGTGGAGCACGCGTTCTCATTCACCACGGGCAAGGGCCTGGTGATCCAGCCGCTGTTGCCGGTGGTGGACTACGCGCGTACCTCGGCCACGCGCTTCAATGAAGGGCAGGGTGCGGGTGCACTGGTCGGTCGCAGCGGCAGCCTGGAGAGCATCCGCGTGGGCGCCGGCCTGCAGCTGTTCAGGACCTTCGAAGGCAACAACGGCGAGCGCATTACCCCGCGTGCCCGCGTGGTCTGGCAGAAGGAACTGGGCGACTCGCAGGCGCGCTACAGCACCGGCTTCGCCGCAGCACCGGATCTGGTGTTCGGGGCAAGCAGCCAGGCCGTGGGCGAGCAGGTGCTGGCCTGGAACCTGGGCGTGACCAGCCGCGCCAGCGAACGCCTGTCGATCATGGCCGACTACGTGGGCGAGCGTCGTGACGGGCAGATCCAGAACGGCGTGATGCTGGGGCTGGGTTACAAGTTCTGAGTGGCACAGGGCACCGGCGATGTTCGCATCGCCGGTGCCATCCCCACGGACGCGTGGCTGCGGTATGGTCGGCATGGCATTCCATCCAGGTTCTTCCATGCAGATCGCCGTCTTCAGCGCCCGACCCTACGACCGTCGCTTCCTGGACGAAGCCAACCTGCGTGAGGCGGCGGGGCAGGGTTACACGTTCGTCTACTTCGATGCCGCGCTGGATGTGCATACCGCAGCGCTGGCACAGGACTGCGCCGCGGTCTGCGTGTTCGTCAACGATCGGCTGGATGCGCAGGTGCTGCGCGCGCTGCACGCGTTGGGTGTGCGGGCCGTGCTGCTGCGCTGTGCGGGCTTCAACAATGTGGACCTGGCCGCTGCGAAAGCGCTGGACCTGTTCGTCGCGCGGGTGCCGGCGTACTCGCCCGAAGCCGTGGCCGAGCATGCACTGGCGCTGGTGATGACCCTCAACCGCCAGACCCATCGTGCCTACAACCGCGTGCGCGAGGGCAACTTCATGCTAGATGGCCTGCTCGGGCGCACCCTGCATGGCCGCACGGTCGGCATCATCGGTACCGGCAAGATCGGCCTGGCCACCGCGCGCATCTTCAAGGGCATGGGCTGCATGGTGCTGGGGCACGATCCGTATCCGTCGGCGGCCTTCGCAGGTATCGGCGAGATGGTGGCGCTGGATGAACTGCTGGCGCGCGCTGACATCGTCTCGCTGCACTGCCCGCTGACGCCCGATACCCAGCACCTGATCAATGACGCCTCGCTGGCGCGGATGAAGCCGGGCGCGATGCTGGTCAATACCTCGCGCGGCGGATTGGTGGATACCCATGCAGTGATCCGCGGGCTGAAGTCGCGCCGGCTCGGCCATCTGGCGATCGACGTGTACGAGCAGGAAAGCGCGCTGTTCTTCCAGGACCTGTCCGGCGAGATCATCGACGACGAGGCCTTCCAGCGCCTGATGACCTTCCCCAACGTGCTGGTGACCGGCCACCAGGGCTTCTTCACCGTGGAGGCGCTGCAGGAGATCTCGGCGATCACGCTGGGGAACCTGCAGGATTTCGCGGCTGGGCGGGTGTGTGCCAACCGGGTAGAGGCGGACTGAGCCGGGTGGATTGACCGCCGGGGCGCCCAGCCCGTAAAATCGCGGGCTCCGCCGGAATAGCTCAGTTGGTAGAGCGGCGCATTCGTAATGCGTAGGTCGCAGGTTCGACTCCTGTTTCCGGCACCAGTTGTAGAAAAGCCCCGGCCTTGGTCGGGGCTTTTTTTATGCTCTGGTAGTGCCGGCCGCTGGCCGGCAACCCCAGAAGTGCCAGCCCATGGCTGGCAGGTCGCGATTTCTGAGCCTCGCGATCTACCCGCCCCTCCGCCTTCCCAGGCGCATGGCTCCTTGCACAGTTCCTGACCTGGCAACTGCAGCCGGTCATTCCTGTGCTATGAATACCCAGCCTTGCTTCAAGGCTCTTTCAGAGATTGGAAGGATGCGCAGGTTCGGGGGAACTGCAGGCGGCGTGTTTACCCGCTTCAGGAGATGTGGAGATCGAATTCGCAAGCTGGGGGCATCAGGCGCTTGGCTGTGTTGTGTGCTGCTGATCGGCCTTGGTCTGTCGCCATCCGCAATCGCCCAGACCACTGTGACGTACATCCACACTGACGCCCTGGGCTCGGTCGTGGCTGAGAGCGATGCCAACGGCAATGTGATCAAGCGCTATGACTACGAGCCCTACGGGGCCGTGGTCGGTGGTCAGGTCACGGACGGGCCGGGGTATACCGGGCACGTGAGCGACTCGGCAACGGGCCTGATCTACATGCAGCAGCGCTACATGGATCCGCAGTTGGGGGTGTTCCTGTCGGTTGATCCGGTCACGGCGTATGAGCAGCCGGTGGGGCAGTTCAACCGGTATAGGTATGCGAACGGGAATCCTTACAGGTTCACGGATCCAGATGGGCGAATCGTCAAGTACGCATTTGAAGGCGGAGCGACGCTGCGTGATGGTGCTGCCGTGCTCAACCATTGGATGAAGTCAGAAACCATCAGCTCTGAACTGAAGCAGATTCTCCTATCCGATGAGACCTACACCATACAGTTCAATCGCAATGGTGATTTTGGATATGACGAGAACAAGAGAATCATCAGCATTGATGTCACCTCTGGACTTCGCGTCAAATCCTCCGGGGAGATCCAGTCTCCTGCTCTGGGGGGCGGTCACGAGGTGAGCCATGCTGCCCAGCATGATCGGGTTGGATTGTCCGCTTTCCAAGCTTCGCTTGTTGCGCCACAGTCCAACTCGGAGAGCAACGGCGTGATGCAGATCCGAGTCGGCGTATCTTCGGAGGAGGCGCGGGCTACGGGGGTGGAGACCCGGGCCGCGCGTGAGCTGGGGGAGCCTGCCCGGAAGAGCTACAGCGACACGAACGGCACGGTTAATGTCTGCTCCCCCACCAGCAATCGGGAGTGTTGAATGAACCGCGTTCTGATGCTTGCGTTGGCCTTGTCCAGTGCCTCATGTCGCGCCGGTGAGGAGCTCCCTGGGCCTTGCCAGGCGGCAAGCAGTCCGGTGGAGTCCATTGCGCCGGTCGTTTCCGCCGCGACCGAGATGCAGGTGCGTGGCTCTGTCGTGGCGACCGTCGTCGTTGAAGAGGATGGGCGGGTGACAAATCCCGTCATCACGCGGTCACAGTTTGAAGCGCTGGACCGGGGGAGGGTCGACAATGCTGCTTATGAGCGCGCAGCCTTGGTTGCCGTGGCGAAGTGGCGTTTCCCTCCGGTCCCATCCCGCTGCACCAGGAAGGTCACATTCGATTTCCAACGTCTGGATTGAATGAGCCCGGTCAACCTGCTGAAACAGCAACGGCAGCGAGCAGGTGTTGAAGACCCTCATCGAGGACGACAAGAGGAAATGATCATGCGGATTGCTTCTTCAGTCGTCATTCTGGCCGCCTCGCTGCCGGCTGCAGCATCCGCTGCGCCACCTGTCTCTGTGCCGCAGGCCTGCGCGCCGACCTACTGCATTGAGGTCGGAGCCACGTTGCCCGACCGGCCGGTGACGATCCGGGTTGAATCGACGGTTCCCGCAGACGCCTCGACGACAACGGTGGACATGGGGCGTGGATTTTCAATTGGCTTCCATTCCCGGTATGTCGAATGGAAAGCCGGGCGAATGGGCCTTCCGCCCGCGCGATGGACACCAGGCAAAGCCAAGGCGAGCGCGGCAGCTTGCCTGAAGTGTGGCGCGCCGGGCTGGAATGAAGTCATGGGCATTGCCATGACCGGCATCCCCGAAGACTATGGCAATGACCTTTCCGGTATCAGTGTCTGCTTTTGGCCGCTTGATCGTTCATCGGCAGGGCACGGGGACGGCAAGTCCCTGCGCCTTGGGGAGAAGGTCTGCATCGCAGATCCGGCCCCGAGGCGCTGAGCAGCACGTCTGCGCGGAGTGCTGTCTCAATAGGCAAGGTCGAAATAGTAGATCTTCTTTGCTCCGAACACGCCGCAACCTTCGCTGGTGAGTGCGTGGAAGCCGATCGGTGTCCGCGATGACGCCGCCGACAGGATGGCCGCGTACTTTTCCCGTCCGGATTTGTCGCTGGCAAGATCGATTGTCCAGCGCCCGTCGGAAGCACACTCGTTGTTGGTGGGCTGGCCTTCCAGCCACACGGAAACGAACGTGGATTCGACAACCAGTTTGGTGATTTTTCCGGTCTGGTGTGTATCGGCCCATGCGCTGCCGGACAGCAGCAGTGCACCGAGTGTGATAGCGAGCTGTTTCATGTCTTCCCTGCAGGCCCGGGGCATCAAGCCCTATATATAGCGCAGCAGGTGCCGGATCTGATGAGCACGAGCATCACCAGTTGCCGCAGATAGCCGCCGATCACCCCGGCCAGCACCCCGGCCGCGATCCGCATGGCCAGCCGGAACCATCGCCCGGCGCGTTCCCGCAGCCAGGGCAGTACCACCGTTACCTGTGCAGCCAGCAGCAACATCACCACATCCATCCCCAGTGCATCGATCAGCGACAGCAGCGGCAGCAGGTCGGGATTGCAGGCCAGTACAAGCAACAACACGCTGCACAGCAGCGCGAAGGCGCGGCGCCCGGTGGGCAGGGTGGTCCAGCGCAGTAAACGATCAATCAGGGGCATGAATCTTCTGCTCCTTGTCAGAGCGGTGCTCGCAGGCGGTCATTCCGCGCGGACGGGCTGCCGCAGCACGGTCTTCAACCGCGCCGCGTCGGTCCTGCGCGGGTCGCTCAGGTAGATCTCATGATGGGGGCCGGCAAAGGTGTAACCCAGTGCGGGCATCAGTTCGTCGTGCAGATGGGCCAGGGCCGGACCCTCGTCATCGTAGGCGCCTACATGCAGCGTCTGCAGGCAGAGGCCTTCTTCGAGAATTTCGTGGCGAAGGCTGGCTGGAACGTCGCCCAGTTTCTTCGCCGCCTTGGCAATGGCAGCCTCCAACTGCGCTGGACTGATCCCATCCGGCGTGCGGATCATCGCCGTCCACCTCCACTCATCCTTGCGGCGTGCCACAAAGCTCGACGGATCCTCGGCGGTCCAAAGCGCTTCCAGCGGTGGCACCACGTAGTCCTGGCCCCCGGCCTTCAGGGCGAACTTCAATGCATAGCTCACCGAGTACAGCCATTGCACCGCCTGCAGGTAGGCCGGGGCGGTGTTCGGGTCGCCGCGGCCATCGACCATCAGGTAGGGCAGGGGCGGTACATCGACCGGTACGAACTGGGCGGTGGGCGGGTGATAGAGTGCCCGGTCGCGCTTCTTGAAGTCGATCTTGTCCATCGGGGTCTTCCTCCTGTGCCGAGCATCCCATGCTAGGCACCCGTCAGCACGCCTGAACCGATTCAGGTGACTTTGCCGAACGAGGGCGAACGGCCCGCGAACGTCCAGGGCCGGAATGCCGCCCTGGGTCATGCGCCCCGTCATGCCCGCGCGGTGCGACAACGTGTCGCAGCCAGAATCGGGCCTTTCCTGCGCTCGATCAATGTCAATGCCTTTCTTAAATGGTGGGTGACGGCCTAAAATTGAAAGGCTGACTCGACCCACCTCCCTACCTGTCTTCCGGACCGGTGGGACCGGCTTTGGCCGGAACAGGCAGGACGGGGAACGGCATTCCCTCGCAATTGGATCGACCGATGATTCCGTTGAAAACCCTTGGGCGCTGGTTGCGCCCGGGCCTGCTGCTGTCGTTGCTGGTGATGCTCACCGGCTGCGATGCCGTGGCCATCCTCAGTCCGAAGGGCCAGATCGGCCAGGATGAGAAGACCCTGCTGATCACGGCCACCGTGCTCATGCTGCTGGTCGTCATCCCGGTCATCATCATGACCCTGACCTTCGCGTGGAAGTATCGCGCCTCCAACACCAAGGCCCGTTACGAGCCGAAGTGGTCCCACTCGACGGCGATCGAGGTGGTGGTGTGGTCCATTCCCTGCATGATCGTGCTGGTGCTGGCGGTCCTGACCTGGCGTTCGTCGCACGCGCTGGACCCGTATCGTCCGCTGGAATCGGACGTCAAACCGGTCACCATCGAGGCGATCTCGCTGGACTGGAAGTGGCTGTTCATCTATCCGGAAGAGAAGGTGGCGGTCGTCAACGAAATCAAGTTCCCGGTCAACACGCCGCTGAACTTCAAGATCACGTCCGATTCGGTGATGAATGCCTTCTTCATCCCGCACCTGGGCAGCATGATCTACTCGATGGCTGCGATGGAGACCAAGCTCCACCTGATCGCCAACGAGACCGGTGAATTCCCGGGCATGTCCTCGCACTACAGCGGCGCAGGCTTTGCCAAGATGCACTTCACCGCCTACTCGGTCACCGATGCCGAATACCGTCAGTGGCTGGACCAGGTCCGTGCCGGTGAGCAGACCCTGGACAAGGCCTCGTTCAAGGCCCTGGGTGAAGCACGCAACGCCGAGTGGTATCCGGTCACCTACTTCGGCAAGACCGAAGAAGGCCTGTTCGACTGGGTCATCGCCAAGCACATGGGCGACAACAAGCATTACGGCATGAAGCACTCGCACGCCGGTGCCGCCGCTGCCGATGCCGCCAGCCATGAAGCGCACGAGGGGCATGCCCCCAGTGACGCGCATGATTCCAAGGAATCGGGTGAAAACCTGGATGCCACCGAACACGAACACGCTGGCCATGCTGGCCACGCGGGTTCGGGAGAATGAACATGTTGGGAAAACTCTCTCTTGAGTCGATCCCCCACGATCCGATCGTGCTGACCACCCTGGTCGGCGCGGTGCTGGGTGGCCTGGGCGTCATGGCCCTGATCACCAAGTTCAAGCTGTGGGGCTATCTGTGGAAGGAGTGGTTCACCTCGGTGGATCACAAGAAGATCGGCGTGATGTACCTCATCGTCGCCTTCGTCATGCTGCTGCGCGGCTTCTCCGACGCCATCATGATGCGTACCCAGCAGGCGCTCGCCGTCGGCGGGTCCGAGGGTTACCTGCCGCCGCACCACTACGACCAGATCTTCACCGCCCACGGCGTGATCATGATCTTCTTCGTGGCGATGCCGCTGATCACCGGCCTGATGAACCTGGCCGTGCCGCTGCAGATCGGTGCGCGCGACGTCGCGTTCCCGTTCGTCAACTCGCTCAGCTTCTGGCTGTTCGTGTCGGGCGCTGTGCTGATCATGCTGTCGCTGTGGATCGGTGAGTTCGCTGCCACCGGCTGGCTGGCGTTCCCACCGTTGTCGGGCATCGAATACAGTCCAAGCGTCGGCATGGACTACTACATCTGGGGTCTACAGGTCGCAGGCCTGGGTACCACGCTGAGCGGTATCAACTTCTTCATCACCATCCTGAAGATGCGTACCCCCAGCATGAAGCTGATGCAGATGCCGGTGTTCACCTGGACCGCCCTGGTGACCAACGTGCTGATCGTCGCTGCCTTCCCGGTGCTGACCATCACCCTGGTGCTGCTGACCCTGGACCGTTACCTGGGTACGCACTTCTTCACCAATGACGGTGGCGGCAACGCCATGCTGTACATCAACCTGATCTGGATCTGGGGCCACCCGGAGGTGTACATCCTGGTCCTGCCGGCGTTCGGTGTGTTCTCCGAAGTCATCGCGACCTTCTCGCGCAAGGCGCTGTTCGGCTACAAGGGCATGGTCTACGCCACCGCCTGCATCGGCGTGCTGTCGTTCATCGTGTGGCTGCACCACTTCTTCACCATGGGCTCGGGTGCCAACGTCAATGCCTTCTTCGGCATCACGACGATGATCATCTCGATCCCGACCGGCGTGAAGATCTTCAACTGGCTGTTCACCATGTTCCGCGGCCGCGTGCACTTCACCACCCCGGTGCTGTGGACCATCGGCTTCATGGTCACCTTCGTCATCGGCGGCATGACCGGCGTGATGCTGGCGATCCCGGCCATCGACTTCGTGCTGCACAACAGCCTGTTCCTGATCGCCCACTTCCACAACGTCATCATCGGCGGCGTGGTGTTCGGCATGTTCGCCGGCATCACCTACTGGTGGCCGAAGATGTTCGGCTTCCGCCTCAATGAGTTCTGGGGCAAGTGCGCGTTCTGGTGCTGGTTCATCGGCTTCTACGTGACCTTCATGCCGATGTACGTGCTGGGCTTCATGGGCATGACCCGTCGCCTGCAGAGCACCGTCAACCCGGCCTACGAGCCGCTGCTGCTGATCGCCGCCGCAGGTGCCTTCATCGTGGGTGCCGGCATCCTGTGCCAGATCATCCAGGTGGCCGTGTCGATCCGCGACCGCAAGAAGACCGTCGACCTGACCGGCGACCCGTGGGATGCCCGTACGCTGGAGTGGGAAACCTCTTCGCCGCCGGCCTTCTACAACTTCGGCACCCTGCCGGAAGTCACCGAACTGGACGATTTCTGGGAGCGCAAGCAGCGTGGTGAAGCCTGGCCGAAGCCGGCCAAGTACACCGACATCCACATGCCGCGCAACACCGGCACAGGCGTTGTCATCGGTGCCTTCAGCCTGGTGTTCGGCTTCGCGATGATCTGGCACATCTGGTGGCTGGCCATCGTCGGCTTCGTCGGCATGATCGCCACGTTCATCTACCGCACCTTCGACCAGGACGTGGACTACTGGGTCCCGGCCGCCGAGGTGGAACGCATCGAGAACGAACACCGCAAGCACCTGGAAGCCCAGGGCCTGGTGAAGTCGGAGCTGAAGGCATGAGCACCAATACCTCGACCCTGAGCCACGGGCACGCCGCGCATGCGGCGGCCCATGGCCATGACGACCACGAGCACCACGACACCGGCGGCAACACCGTCTTCGGTTTCTGGGTGTACCTGATGAGCGACTGCCTCATCTTCGCCTCGCTGTTCGCCACCTACGTGGTGCTGGCAGGCGGCACCGATGGTGGCCCCACCGCGAAGGACCTGTTCGAACTGCCGTTCGTGGCATGGGAAACCGCGCTGCTGCTGACCTCCTCGCTGACCTTCGGCCTGGGCATGATCGCCATGCACCGCAAGCAGATGGGCCAGATGTACCTGTGGCTGGGCATCACCTGGCTGCTGGGCTTCGGCTTCATGTGCATGGAAGTGTGGGAGTTCCAGCACCTGATCCACCAGGGCTACGGTCCGGACCGCAGTGCCTTCCTGTCGGCGTTCTTCGCCCTGGTCGGTACCCACGGCCTGCACGTCAGCGCCGGCCTGCTGTGGCTGCTGGTGATGTTCGTGCAGCTGAAGAAGTACGGCCTGACCCCGACCAACAAGACCCGCATGGCGTGCCTGAGCCTGTTCTGGCACTTCCTGGACCTGATCTGGATCGGCGTGTTCTCCGTCGTCTATCTCAATGGAGCCCTGTAATGGCACATGACAACCATGCACACGACCACGGCACCGGCGGCGAAAGCCATGGCACCGTGAAGTCGTACCTGATCGGCTTCGTGCTGGCGGTGGTGCTGACCGTCATCCCGTTCTGGATGGTGATGTCGGGTGATTTCTCGCGCACCGTCAACGGTGTGGTCATCGCCATCACCGCGGTGCTGCAGATGCTGGTCCACCTGGTGTTCTTCCTGCACCTGGACCGTTCTTCGGAAAGCCGCTGGAACGTCAACGCTGCGGCCTTCACCGTGGTGGTGATCGGCATCATCGTGGTCGGTACCCTGTGGGTCATGCACAACATGAACGTGCACATGATGCACTGACGTCCGCGCGACGTTGCCACGCAGAAAGGCCGCCCTCGGGCGGCCTTTTTTGTTTGTCGCGCCCGCCGGGAATGGCACGCGCGGTGGTAGTGCCGGCCGCTGGCCGGCAATTACGGGAAGCCGGCCAGCGGCCGGCTCTACCAGGATCCACGCCATGCGTGGATGGGGTCAGAGCCCTTGCCTGCGGCCAGGGATCCGACCCCAAAGCCATCGGCCTCATCCCACCCGGCATGGCCGGCACAGGGGGGTAGTGCCGGCCGCTGGCCGGCAGTTGCGGGAAGCCGGCCAGCGGCCGGCTCTACCAGGAGATCCACGCCATGCGTGGATGGGGTCTGAATCCTTGCCTGCAGCAAGGGATCCGACCCCAAAGCCATCGGCCTCATCCCGCCTGGCATGGCCGGCACAGGGTGGTAGTGCCGGCCGCTGGCCGGCAATTGCGGGAAGCCGGCCAGCGGCCGGCTCTACCAGGAGATCCACGCCATGCGTGGATGGGGTCTCACCCCACCCGGCGCAGGAACTCCTCGGCGTCCATTGGTCGGCCCAGGTGGTAACCCTGCAATTGATCACACCCCAGTTCGCTCAGGTACTCGCGCTGTGCCTGCGTCTCCACGCCCTCTGCCACCACCTGCAGCTGCAGGGTGCGCCCCAGCGCGATGATCGACGAGACGATGGCGGCATCCTCTTCATTGCATTCCAGATCGTGCACGAACGCGCGGTCGATCTTCAGTTCGGTGGCGGGCATGCGCTTCAGGTAGAGCAGGCTGGAATAGCCCGTGCCGAAGTCGTCGATGGCAATGTGCACGCCCATCGCGGTCAGGTCGTTGAGAATCGCCAGGCTGGCGTCCACGTCCTTCATCGCCGTGGTCTCGGTGATCTCCAGGGTCAGGCACGCCGGCTCGATGCGGTGCCGTTGCAGCACTTCGCGCACACTGTCCAGCAGCGCCGGCGAGGCGAACTGCAACGGTGACAGGTTCACCGCCATCGACCATTCGGAATGTCCGGCATCGTGCCACGCGCGCAGCTGTGCACAGGCACGGTCCAGTACCCAGTCACCGATCGGCAGGATCAGACCGCTGCGTTCGGCGATGGGAATGAACACATCCGGCGCCAGCAGGCCCAGCTCGGGATGCTGCCAGCGCAGCAGCGCTTCGGCGCCGGTGGCCGGTGCGCCGGCGGCAGGGAACTTGGGCTGGTAGTGCAGCACCAGCTCGTCGCGGGCGATGGCCTTGCGCAGGTCCTGCAGCAGGCGCAGCTGGCGGTTGGCACTGAGCTGCATCGAGGGGGTGAAGAACGTATAGCCGTTCCGGCCGGTCTCCTTGGTGTGGTACATCGCCGCATCGGCGTGTGCCATCAGCTCGCGCTCGTTGCCGGCATCAGCCGGATACAGGGCGATGCCCAGGCTGGCGCTGACCTGCAGCTCGGCTGCATCCAGCAGGAACGGTTCGCCCGCCGCCGCGATGATCCGCTCGGCGACCACCACTGCATCGTCGGGAACATCGATGGCCAGCACGATCACGAACTCGTCGCCGCCGAGGCGGGCGAAGGTGTCCTGTGGCCGCAGCAGGCCGCCGATACGCTGCGCCACCGCCACCAGCAGGCGATCTCCCAGCTGGTGTCCGTACGCATCATTGACCGCCTTGAAGCCGTCCAGGTCGCAGAACATCACCGCCACCGCCTGGTTGCGCCGCCGCGCCTTCTCGATGGCCTGCTCGATGCGGTCCTGCAGCAGCATGCGGTTGGGCAGCTGGGTCAGCGGGTCGTGCAGGGCGGCCTGGATCAGCCTGTCGTTGGCGTGTGCCAGTGAATCGGCCAGCAGCCCGGTGCGCACGCGCATCTGCCGGTCGAACAGCGAGGCCACCAGGGCGATGCCCAGGGTCGCCACCGTGGTGACGATCACCAGCACCGCCAGCCAACGCGTGTCGATGCCGCCGCTGCCGACCGCGCCGCAGATGCTGCCCTCCGGGAAGCGCGCCGCGGCCATGCCGGTGTAGTGCATGCCGACGATGGCCAGGCCCATCACCAGTGAGGCGAGCAGGCGCAGGCGCGTGGTGTTGCGCTGCTCGGCACGCAGGCGGAAGGCAATCCACAGCGCCGCACCGGCGGCGCCGATGGCAACCGCGATGGAGGCAGCGAACCAGCCCGGGTGATAGTCGATGCCCGGCTGCATGCGCATCGCGGCCATGCCCAGGTAGTGCATGGTGGCAATGCCCAAGCCCATCAGCACGGCGCCGGCCAGCAGACGTCGCCAGGGCAGGCTGGACCGCGACACCAGCCACAGCGCATAGGCCGAGGCGCCGATCGACACGGCCAGCGAGTACAGGGTGATGCCGAGGTCGTAGCCGACCGGAATCGGCAGGTCGAAGGCCAGCATGCCGATGAAATGCATCGACCAGATACCCAGGCCCATCGCCGCCGCGCCGCCGGCCAGCCACCAGCGGGCCACGCGGCCCTCGGCGGTGGCCAGGCGGCCGGCCATGTCCAGCGCCGTGTACGAAGCAAGAATGGCCACCAGCAGGGAGATGGCGACCAGGCTCTGACTGTAACTGCCAGTCATGTTGAATCCAGAGGGGGAGGGAGGGGGCGCCCGCAAGGCGCACGCCCGCGACAGCTATCGGCGCGGGCAGGCGGGACTTGAGCGGTCGCAGCACCTGCGACCCGGCTCGGCTATCCTGCCACGCCTGTTCCCGTTGCTGGAAATCATCCGATGGCCAAAGCCCGCACCGCCTACGTCTGCAATGAATGCGGCGCCGAATTCAGCAAGTGGCAGGGCCAGTGCACCGAGTGCAACGCCTGGAACTCGCTGTCGGAAATCGTGCTGGAGAGCGCGGCGGCGGCCAAGGCGCCGGCGTCGCGCCGGGCGGGTTGGGCGGGCAAGATCGATCCGCCGAAGATCACCGCGCTGAAGGACGTGGAGCAGACCGAGCACCGCCGGGTCAGCACCGGCATCGGCGAGTTCGACCGCGTGCTCGGCGGTGGCCTGGTCGAGGGCGCGGTGGTGCTGGTCGGCGGTGACCCGGGCATCGGCAAGTCGACCCTGCTGCTGCAGGCAGTGGCAAAGATGGCGGCCGAACTGCCGGTGCTGTACGTCACCGGCGAGGAGTCGCTGGCGCAGGTGGCCGGTCGTGCGCACCGGCTGGAACTGCCACTGGATGGGGTCAACGCGCTGGCCGAGACCGGCGTCGAGTCGATCCTGCAGCATGCCTCCAGGGCGGGCCCGCGGCTGATCGTGGCCGATTCGGTGCAGACCCTGTGGACCGAGAGCCTGACCGCCGCGCCGGGTTCGGTCAGCCAGGTGCGCGAGAGCGCGGCGCGGCTGGTGCGTTTCGCCAAGGAGACCGGCACCGCGGTGTTCCTGGTCGGCCACGTGACCAAGGAGGGCGGCATCGCCGGCCCGCGCGTGCTCGAACATATGGTCGATGCGGTGCTGTACTTCGAAGGCGAGAGCGGCAGCCGCTTCCGTTTGCTGCGCGCGTTCAAGAACCGCTTCGGTGCGGTCAACGAACTGGGCGTGTTCGCGATGGGGGACAAGGGCCTGAAGGAAGTCTCCAATCCATCGGCCATCTTCCTGTCCGGCGGCAGCACCCATCAGCCGGGCAGCTGCGTGATGGTCACCCGCGAGGGCACGAGGCCCCTGCTGGTGGAGGTGCAGGCACTGGTCGATGCATCGCCGTTGTCGAACCCGCGCCGTGTCGCGGTCGGCCTGGAGCAGAACCGCCTGGCCATGTTGCTGGCAGTGCTGCACCGTCACGGCGGCGTGCTGGTCGGCGACCAGGACGTGTTCGTCAATGTGGTCGGGGGTATCCGCGTACAGGAGACCGCGGCCGACCTGCCTGTGCTGCTGGCGGTGCTGTCCTCGCTGCAGGACCGGCCGCTGGCGGAAAAGACGATTGCCTTTGGCGAGGTTGGCCTGTCCGGCGAGATCCGCCCGGTGCCCAACGGCGAGGACCGCCTGCGCGAGGCGGCCACCCATGGTTTCAAGCGCGCCATCGTGCCCAAGGCCAACGCGCCCAAGGGCGGTTCGGTGAAGGGCATGGAAGTGATCGCGGTGGAGCGCCTGTCCGAGGCCATCGACGCGGCGTGATGCGCGGGGCTCTGCCTCTACAAGCGTCGTATACGGCAACGGTCAGCCTGCCTGTGCTAGTTTTTCCCGCTCGACGAAGGCGCCCTCTGGCGTCTTTCCGTGCCCAGGAGTAAACGATTACATGCAGGACACCACGCTCACCGCCCCCAACGCCGAAATCCGTCGCGCAGGGGTCGATCTCAATGGATTGATGACGGTGCTGGGCAAGCACCTGTATTCCACCCCGGTGGTGGCGCTGCGTGAGCTGGTGCAGAACGCGCATGACTCGATCATCCGTCGCCGCATCGAGCAGCCTGGCATCGAAGTGCCGTCGCGCATCTCGGTGCAGGTCGATGCCGCTGCCGGCGTGCTGCGCATCACCGATACCGGTGCCGGCCTGACCCGCCAGGAAATCCATGACTACCTGGCTACCGTGGGCGTCGGCTACACCCGGGGCCTGCGCCAGGGCGGGGAGGACGATGAAGGCCTGATCGGCATGTTCGGCCTCGGGTTCCTGTCGGCCTTCGTGCTGGCGCGCAGGGTCAGCGTGCGTACCACCTCGTACCAGACGCCGGAACTGGGTCATCTGTACGTGTCCAGCAATGCCGAGCAGTACACCGTCAGCGAAATGCCGGCGCGCGCGGTTGGCACCGAGGTGGAACTGGAGCTGCATCCGGATTTCCTGCCGCTGGCCAACGAGGCGCGCCTGCACGAGGTGCTGGGCCGCTATTGCGCGCTGCTGTCCGAGCCGATCTTCATTGGTGCTGCGGCCGAGGCGCTCAACCCCGAGCCGCCGCCGTGGCGCAGCCAGGGTGACGTCGTCGTGCATCCGGTGCAGGCGCGTCGCCAGGCGCTGCAGTTCGCTGCGCGCTTCGAGCACGATTTCGAGCCGATCGTCACCGTGCCACTGCGCGCGGATGGCGACAGCGATGCCACCGGCCTGTTGTGGGTCCAGGATGGCGCTACCTACGGCACCAGTGACAACCGCAATCTTTCGGTGTTCGTGCGCGGCATGCTGCTGGACGACGATGCGCGCGACCTGCTGCCGCCGTGGGCCGGTTTCATCGGCGGGGTGATCGAATCCTCGCGGCTGACGCCCACCGCCAGCCGCGAAGACCTGCAGCGCGATGACCAGTACCGGGCCGTGCAGCACGCGCTGCTGGAGGCGCTGATTGATGGCCTGGCCGACGTCGCACGGCAGCAGCCGGAAGCCTGGCGACGCGTTCTCACGCGCCATAATGAGGCCTTGCTGGGCGCGGCGCTGTGCGATGACCGCCTGTTCGACCTGCTGTTGGAGCACGTGCGCGTGCCGACTTCGCAGGGCGACCTGCCGGCCAGTGCGCTGCCGGCGCGTGGTGCCGTGCATGTGATTCTCGACAATGGCGGTGGCTTCGAGGAGATGCTGTTCCGCGCGATGGGGGTACCGGTCGCGCATGGCCACCGCTATGCAGTCGTGCCGTTCCTGCGTCGCTGGGCCCAGGCCAAGGGCCTGCGCCTGGTTGAACTGGGGACCGAGCAGGGTAACCGTGCACTGTTCCGAAGCGATGACAGCCTCGACGAGGCGCAGCTGGCATGGCTGCGCGAGCAGCTGGGCGACGGCGAACAGTTGCTGCCGGCACGCTTCAGCCCCGAGTCGCTGCCGGTGGTGGTGGTGCCCGACCGCGAAGCCGAGCTGAAGCAGCGCCTGGAAGACGACGAGAACGACAAGCGCGTGTCGATGGCCGCGCTGCGCCTGGCCCGGCAGTTCACCGCACGCATCGAGTCGCGCGCGCCGTCGCGGCTGTACCTCAATCTCGATAACCCGGCAGTGCAGGCGCTGCTGCGCGCCCAGCGCGAGGGGCATCCACAGGCCGAAGCCGCAGCCCGTCTGCTGCGCTCACTGAAGATCATCGTCGCCGCGCAGGGCCGCCCGCTGGCACGCGCGAACGCTACGCCCGGCCCGGATCTCAACGGCGCCTTTACTGATATCGCCGGTGCCCTGCAGCAGATGCTGCGCTGAGCACCGTATCTTCTCATCCAGCCTTCGCTAGACAGGAGCACTTACCCCATGGACATCTGGAACTGGGTCGAAAAACTGCAGGGTGACCTGCGCCAGGCCGGCCAGGCGCAGAACGCGCACCTGCTGAACCGTCTCGCCGACGAGGTGAGTGAACTGCAGATCGACCGCGTCGATGCATTGCTGCCCGAAGCGCGTGCGCTGGGCAAGGCGCTGGACAACCCGTGGGTCGACGTCTATGTCGGCCACTGGGCGCTGCGCAACCGCGTCGGCAACCGCGTCGAAGGCGAGAGCGCGCTGGGCGAAGCGGTGGCGCTGTTCGAACGTGCGCACCGTGAGGACACGCTGGAATGCCCGCAGTCGATCTGCGTGACCCAGGATCTGGCTGCCTGCTATGGCAACATCGATGGCCCGGGCTGGGTGCCCGAGCGCATCGAGGTCTGCGATGAAACACTGGGTCGCATCGACCCGAGCTGGGCGTGTTTCCAGTGCCTGAGCTGCGAGAAGGCCGATGCGCTGCTCGATGATGGTCGTGGCCAGGCGGCGCTGGATTACCTGCAGGCGCAGGCCGATGCCGTGGAGGCCTGTGGCAAGGAAGTGTTCGACAGCTTCCCGGAGATGCAGATCAAGATCCTGCTGGGAATGGGCCGTGCCGATGAGGCACTGGCGCTGATCGAAAAGCGGGAGGCCGAAGTTGCTGCGTCCGGAGAGTACGAGCCGGCCAACTGCACGGTGCCGCGCCGCCTGTCCAAGGCCTGGGCGCTGGCCCAGCTGGGCCGCGACGAAGAGGCGCTGCAGCAGCTGGTGCCGTGGAGCGAGCTGACTCCGAACTACTGGCGCCTGTGGGCCAACACCGCCGCCGCGCTCTGCCAGCGGGATCCTGCGCGCAACACCTGGGATCTGGGCACGCGCTTCAACACGATCATCGAGCACTTTGCCCGGGTCGGATCGCATCGCCTGCTGATCGAAGTGGCAGCGCTGAGCCTGGAGCTGGCGCTGCAGCGTGGCGCGCGCTGGGTGGCACTGCGGCAGCTGGAACTGGCCCGCACCCATCTGGCGCAGCTGCGCCAGGATCGTGGTGCTGCGGCGCTGGTGGCCGGCCTGGCCGCGCGCATCGACGCGTTGCCGGATGTCGCACCGCTGCCGGTGCCGGCGGGCGAGCTGCTGGCATGGCTGGACGCGCAGGGCGAACAGAACCAGTCGCGCGATCCCGAGCGCGAAGCGCAGTGGTTGCTGCAGGCGCATGCCGAGTTGCCCGATGACGAGGCGCTGGCCGAGATGGCGGCCAGCGCACTCAATGCCTGCGGCGCACAGCCCGAGGCGCGCGCGCTGCTGTGGCGGTTCGTACGCGGCCATGCGCAGCACGATGGTCCCGCGGCCTACACGCTGATGCGCTGGCTGGCTGAGCAGGGCGACGACGATGGCCTGCGCCAGCTGGCCGATCTCTACCGTGGCAGCGTGCCGGTGTTCGCGCACTGGTGCGAGGTGCAGCGTGCACGCCGCGTGTCCGACTGGCCGGCGCTGGAGCAGGCGGCCCGATCCCTTCTGGAGCTGTCTCCGGGCTCGCACGGCGCGCGCGGCACGCTGGCGCGCATGTACATGGAAACCGGCCGCTTCAGCGAAGCACAGGCCTGCTACGCGCAGCTGGTTGAATTGCTGGAAGAGCCGAATGCCGCGCATTGGGACCACATGAGTGCCGCCAGCGCGGCGCGGGATTGGGACGCCGTGCGTCGCTCGGCGAAGGCGATCGGCATGGAGCTGTCCAGCCAGGAAGGCGTGGTCGAAGAGCCGTGGGGCTGGGTGATCATCCGCAGCGAAGAGAACGGTGAGCCGATGGAGTACTACGCCCGTCGCAGCGGACCGGTGACCGCGCGCATCGTCGAGAACGCGCCGTCCAACCGCGCCCAGCAGGTGGGCGACTGGGTAGTGTTCGATGCCGCGCTGGTGCATCCGGCACCCGAGGAGGAGGAAGCACGCGAGCATTTCATCCCGACCTATGCGCAGGTGCATGTGCTGGAACGCGGCGGCTACGCCCGCAGCTGGATGATCGATGGCGCGCACCCGGGCGAAGAGGCCTGGAACGTCTTCGTCGAGGCGGCCGAAGCACAGGGTTGGAAGGTGTGGTCGCACAGCCGCCCGGACTACACCGTCACCGACCCCGATGTGGAAGACGGCACGCTGCCCGGCCTGCTGTTCACCGTGGCCCAGCCGCAGGACCATGCACCGCTGGCGCTGCACCGCTTCCTCCAGCAGCAGACCGCGACGTGGCCGCATCCGCATTGCTGGCTGCGCCTGGCCGAAGCCTGCAACCAGGATCGCCAGCCGCACCTGGACGTGATCGAGCGTTACGGGTTGTAAGCCGGGTATCGGGTAGTGCCGGCCGCTGGCCGGCAGCACCGGGATATCCTGTAGTGCCGGCCAGCGGCCGGCACTCCCTCAAGGAGAAATACATGCGAAAGACAGGGATGCTCGTGATCACCGGGCTGCTGCTGGCCCCCACCGTGCAGGCTGCTCCCGCCTGCCGGGAGCCTGCGGCTGTGGCCCGCGCCTTCTACGAGGCGACGACCGGCAACGGTGATCTGCTGGATCCGCCGGCCGCGCTGGTCAGCGCGGCCTTCGGCAAGGCGCTGCGTGATGAGCGTGCCTGCCAGCAGCGCGAGGAGGGCATCTGTACGATCGATTCCGATCCGTGGCTGGATGCGCAGGATGGCGACATCGACAGCCCCGTGCGTTACAGCTGGAAAGAGGCCTCGGCGACCACTGGCCAGGTGGAAATGCGCTATTTGGTCTGGAAAAAGGCCTACGTGACCCGGTTGCCGATGGTGCGCCAGGGCCAGGGCTGCTGGCAGGTCGATGACATCCTCACCAACAGCGGCCGTTCGGTGCGGAAGATCCTGGCCCAGCCGGTGCCCTGACCGGCGGCAGCATCCACACAGGGTGCGGTCCAGTTGTCGGCCAGCGGCCGGCACTACCAGGTGATGTGGTGGGTGCCGACCGTTGGTCGGCACGCTTCTATCGCGTATGCCCGAACACCAGTTCGATCACGAACTGGCTGCCGAAGAACGCCAGCAGCAGCAACAGCATTGCCGCCAGCGTCCAGTGCACCGCCTTCATGCCGCGCCAGCCGTAGCGGCGGCGGCCGACCAGCAGCACGCCGAACACGACCCACGACAGCACGCTCAGCACAGTCTTGTGCACCAGCTTCTGTGCCAGCAGGTCATCGACGAACAGCACACCGGTGACCAGGGTCAGGGTCAGCAGCGCGAAGCCGACGGTGATCACCCGGAACAGCAGTGATTCCAGGTCGGCCAGCGGCGGCAGCGCCCGCAGCCACGGCCGGAACTCGCGGCGACGCAGTGCGCGTTCCTGCAGCCACAGCATGATTGCCAGCAGCGCGGCGATGCTCAGCGTGGCGTAGGCCAGCAGCGCCAGCCAGGCGTGGCTGGCCAGGCGCCAGCCCAGCACTTTGCTCGGTTCGTGGCCGTAGCCGTGGTAGGCCAGCAGCAGCACGGCAGCCAGCGGGAACACCACCACGCCCAGCGCCGACATCCGCCCGCGTGCGCCGACCAGCGAGGTCAGCCAGGCCATGCCCAGGCCGACCAGCGACAGCGCGGCGAAAAAGTGCATGTCCGGCCCGCCGTTGGTGCGCATCGCCACCATCACGTGGTAGCTGCCATGCAGCAGCATCGCCGGCAGGGCCGGCCACAGCCAGGTGGGCGAGCCGGTGGTTTCATCGCGGCCGAGCGCGCGCACCAGCAGGGCACTGGCAGCCAGGTAGAGCAGGACGGCGATGAGAACGATTGTCATCGTTGCAGTTTCGCACACCCCTGCGGTGGTGGCGACGGCCCCGTGGCCGCAGTCCGGGGAGACAGCCGGACCCGTTATACTGTCTGCCTTATTGTCCCCCGCTTTCAGACAGGTTGCGCCGCATGTTCGAGTCCCTGACCCAGCGCCTTTCCGGCACCATCGAGCGCCTGCGTGGCCGTGGCCGCCTGACCGAGGAGAACATCCGCGAGGCGACCCGCGAAGTGCGCATCGCGCTGCTCGAAGCCGACGTTGCGCTGCCGGTGGTGCAGGCCCTGATCGAGCGCATCAAGGTACGAGCGGTCGGCCAGGAAGTGCTGAAGTCGCTGACCCCGGGCCAGGCGCTGATCAAGGTCGTGCGCGACGAGCTGACCGCGGTGATGGGCGCCGAAGCCAGCGACCTGAACCTCAATGTGCCCGCGCCGGCCATCATCCTGATGGCGGGCCTGCAGGGCGCCGGCAAGACCACCACGGTGGGCAAGCTGGCCAAGCACCTGAAGGAAAAGCGCAAGAAGAAGGTGATGGTGGTTTCGGCCGACGTCTACCGTCCGGCCGCGATCGAACAGCTGAAGACCCTGGCCGAGCAGGTCGGCGTGCTGTTCTTCCCGTCCAGTGCCGACCAGAAGCCGGAAGCCATCGTCCGTGCCGCCATCGACGACGCGCGCAAGTCGTTCGTCGACGTGCTGCTGGTCGATACCGCCGGCCGCCTGGCCATCGACGAAGCGATGATGGCCGAGATCAAGGCCCTGCACGCTGCGGTGAACCCGGCCGAAACCCTGTTCGTGGTCGACGCCATGACCGGCCAGGACGCGGCCAACACCGCCAAGGCCTTCGGCGATGCCCTGCCGCTGACCGGCGTGGTGCTGACCAAGACCGACGGTGACGCCCGTGGCGGTGCCGCACTGAGCGTGCGCTACATCACCGGCAAGCCGATCAAGTTCGTCGGCGTCAGCGAAAAGCCGGAAGGCCTGGACGTGTTCCACCCGGACCGTATCGCCAGCCGCATCCTCGACATGGGCGACGTGCTGTCGCTGGTCGAGCAGGTCGAGCAGCAGGTCGACAAGGACAAGGCGGCCAAGCTGGCCGAGAAGGTCGCCAAGGGCAAGAAGTTCGACCTGAACGACATGCGTGACCAGCTCGAGCAGATGCAGAACATGGGCGGCATCGGCGGCCTGATGGACAAGCTGCCGGGCCTGGGCAACATCCCCGACCATCTGAAGCAGCAGGTCAGCCAGGGCAAGGAAGTGCCGCGCATGATCGCCATCATCAGCTCGATGACCAAGAAGGAACGGCGCAACCCGAACCTGCTGAACGGCTCGCGCCGCGCGCGCATCGCCAAGGGCTCGGGCGTGACGCCGGCTGACGTCAACAAGCTGATGAAGCAGTACATGCAGATGGAAAAGATGATGAGCAAGATGGCCGGCGGCGGCATGAAGGGCATGCTGCGCAGCATGAAGGGCATGATGGGCGCCATGGGCGGCCGCGGCATGCCGTTCCGTTGATGCAGCGACGGGGCCGGCGCGCATTGCGACGCGGCCCCGGTCACAATGACTGGCGTATGCTGGATGGCGACTTCTCCAACAGGTATGTCGCGTGAATGCATCGCCGATTCTTGAACGCGCCGACACCTTCTGTCGGCGTTTTTCATTGCAGCTTCCGATCCTGCTGGCACCGATGGCCGGTGCCTGCCCGGTGCCGCTGTCGGCCGCGCTGGCCAATGCCGGCAGCATGGGCGCGATGGGTGCGGTGCTGTCGCCGGCCGCCGATATCGGCCGCTGGATGGATGACTTCCGCGCCGCTTCCAATGGCCCGGCGCAGGTGAACCTGTGGGTGCCGGATCCGGTGCCGACCCGTGACGTTGCCGCCGAGGCTGCCAGCCGCGCCTTCCTGACGCAGTGGGGCCCGGACGTGCCGGCCAGCGCCGCCGATGCCACGCCCGCCGACTTCGAAGAACAGTTCGCCGCACTGCTGGCCGCACGCCCGGCGGTGGCCTCGACCATCATGGGTGTGTTGCTGCCGCGCCACGTGCAGCAGTTGAAGGATGCCGGCATTGCCTGGATCGCCTGCGCGACCACCTTGTCCGAAGCGCGTGCAGCACAGGACGCCGGTGCCGATGCGGTGGTGGCGCAGGGCATGGAAGCGGGCGGCCATCGCGGTGCGTTCGATCCGGCGATGGCCGAGCGCCAGCTGGTCGGCCTGTTCGCGCTGCTGCCGCGCCTGGCCGATCACCTGCAGATCCCGGTGATTGCCGCCGGCGGTATCGCCGATGGCCGCGGTATCGCGGCCGCGCTCACGCTGGGGGCCAGCGCGGTGCAGATCGGCACCGCGTTCCTGCGCACGCCCGAAGCCGCGATCGCCTCGGCGTGGGCCGATGGGCTGGCCGCCAGCGAACCGGAAGACACCTGGCCGACCCGCGCTTTCAGCGGCCGCCTGGGCCGCGGCCTGGCGACCGCCTATGTGCGCGCCGCTGCCGCAGAAGGCGCCCCGCCGCCACGCCCGTACCCGGTGCAGCGCGGCCTGACCGCGCCGATGCGCAGGCAGGCCGCGCAGGAAAACCGCCTGGCGGCGATGCAGGCCTGGGCCGGGCAGTCGGCGTGGATGGCGCCGGCACAGCCGGCCGCCGACGTGCTGCGCGGCATGTGGAGCCAGGCGCAGGCGCTGCTGCGATGACGGTGACCTGCAACGGCCTGCCGGCACAGGTCGAGGATCTGCTGCCGGCGCTGGTCAACTACGGCCATTTCACCTCGCTGCAGGTGCGCGACCACGCGGTGCAGGGACTGGACCTGCATCTGGCGCGGCTGTCACAGGCGACGCGTGAACTGTTCGGCAGCGAGCTGGATACGGTGCAGGTACAGACCTGGATGGCACAGGCCCTGCAACAGGCCGGCCTGGCCGATGCCTCGCTGCGGGTGACGGTGTACTCGCGCCGGTTCGATTTCCGCAACCCGCTGGCGGCGGTGCCGGTGGACGTGCTGGTGGCAGTATCAGCGCCGGTGGCCCTGATCGCGCCCAAGCGCGTGCGCAGCGTGGTCTGGCAGCGCGAAATGCCGCAGATCAAGCACGTGGGCACGTTTGGCCTGTTCGCCGAGCGCCGCGCGGCGATGGCCGAAGGATTCGACGATGTGCTGTTCGTGACCGCTGATGGCGACGTGAGTGAAGGCAGCACCTGGAACCTGGCCGTGCACGATGGTGAACGGCTGCTCTGGCCGCAGGCGCCGGCCCTGCGCGGTACGGCCGAAGCGCTGCTGAAGCGGCATTGGCCCGATGCGCAGTTGACGCGGCCGTTGGCGCTGGCTGAACTGGGCAGTGTGAAGGCCGCTTTTGCCTGCAACGCCAGCGGCCTGTGGGCGCTGGAGGCCATCGACGGGCATCTCCTGCCAAGCTCGCAGGCGCTGGCTGAACAGGGCAGGGCGGTGCTGGCGGCAGTGCCTTGGGACAGATTGGGGCCAGATCCCCTTTGCGGCGCAAAAGCGATCTGACCCCAAGCGAACCCCCGGGGTTGGCTCGGCCGGACTCTGCCGCTATAATCGCCCGCTTACCTCGCCATCCTGGCGACTGGGCAATAGGAAAAACACCATGGTCAAGATTCGACTGACCCGCGGCGGCGCCAAGAAGCGTCCGTTCTACCACATCATCGTCACCGACGTGCGCAGTGCGCGCGACGGCCGCAACATCGAGCGCGTTGGTTTCTACAACCCGGTCGCCCAGGGCGGCGAGAAGCGCATCGAGCTGGACCTGGCCCGCGTTGACCATTGGGTCAAGAACGGCGCCCAGCCGACCGACAAGGTCCGCAACCTGATCAAGGAAGCGACCAAGTCCCAGGCCGCTGCGGCCTGATCCTGACGGGCCACGCTTCGGCGTGGCCCTCTTGGTTGAAGCAGATGAAAGATATCGAGCGCCGCATCCTGCTGGGCAGGGTTGTCGGCGCTTTTGGTGTGCGCGGCGAGATCAAGCTCGAGTCCTGGACCGAGCCACGTTCCGCCATTTTCCGTTACCAGCCGTGGATCGTGCGCAGCCCGTCCGGCGTGGAAACCACGATTGAAGGTGTGCGTGGCCGCGACAGTGGCAAGCACCTGGTCGCCCGGTTCCCCGGCGTCGAGGACCGCGATACCGTTGAAGCGATGCGCGGCACCGAGATCTACGTGGCCCGCAGTGCCCTGCCACCGCCGAAGCCCGATGAGTATTACTGGGTGGACCTGGAAGGCCTGGACGTGAAGACCACCGAGGGCGTTGCCCTGGGCCAGGTCTCGCACCTGTTCAGCACCGGCGCCAACGACGTGGTGGTGGTCCGGGGTGACCGCGAGCGGATGATCCCGTTCGTGCAGCCGGACTTCGTCAAGTCGGTCGATTTCGAGGCCAACCTGGTCGTGGTCGACTGGGATCCCGAGTTCTGAGTGTGAGCATGCGTTTCGACGTCATCACCCTGTTCCCCGAGTTCCTCGCCCAGTCCGCCGGACTGGGCGTGGTCGGGCGCGCGCAGGAGAAGGGGTTGTTCAGCCTGCATGGCTGGAATCCCCGTGATTACGCCGAAGGCAACTACCGCCGGGTGGACGACCGTCCATTCGGTGGCGGCCCGGGCATGGTGATGCTGATCGAGCCGTTGCAGGCCTGCCTGCAGGCGATCCGCGATGCTGATCCGACCCCGGCGCGGGTGATCCATCTCAGCCCGCAGGGGGCGCCGTTGACCCAGGCCAAGGTGCGGGAACTGGCGGCGTTGCCGCGCATGGTCCTGCTCTGTGGCCGCTACGAGGGCATCGACGAGCGTTTCCTGGAAGCCAATGTCGACGAGGAAATCTCCCTCGGCGACTATGTGCTGTCGGGTGGCGAGCTGGGTGCGGCGGTCATCATCGACGCCGTGGCCCGCCTGCAGGACGGGGCCCTGAATGACGCTGAATCAGCGGCCCAGGACAGCTTCGAAGGTGATCTGGGCCTGCTCGACTGTCCGCACTACAGCCAGCCGGCCCAGCACCCTCTGGGCGACGTGCCGGACGTGCTGCGCTCAGGCAACCATGCGGCCATCGCCGCGTGGCGCCGCCAGCAGTCGCTGGTCCGTACCGCCCAGCGGCGCCCGGACCTGCTGGATGAACAGGCGCTGGGCAAGGCCGACCGCACGCTGCTGGAACAGGGCCGTCAGGCCCAGAAACAGAAGGCCGACCCCTAGCGCAGGGCCGGCTTTATCGGCTATCATGGCCAATTACCGCCAGCCCAGGCCGGCGCGCGCAGTACCCACAACAAACGTGCAGCACAGTCCGGTGACTGCATGAGCCCACGTTGTCTACATGACACGCCCACCCGAACAAGAATCGGTGTAACCCATGAGCAAGCTGAACAAGTCCATCGTCGCGGAATTCGAATCCGCCCAGATCACCCGTGAACTGCCGAAGTTCAGCCAGGGCGACACCGTTGTCGTCAACGTGAAGGTGAAGGAAGGCAGCCGCGAGCGCGTGCAGGCCTACGAAGGCGTCGTCATCGCCACCAAGAACGCCGGCCTGAACTCCTCGTTCACCGTGCGCAAGATCTCGCACGGCTACGGCGTCGAGCGCGTGTTCCAGACCCACAGCGCCATCATCGACTCGGTCGAAGTGAAGCGTCGTGGCAAGGTCCGCGCCGGCAAGCTGTACTACCTGCGTGGCCTGGAAGGCAAGGCTGCCCGCATCAAGGAAGACCTGGCTGCCGCTGCTGCCGCCAAGGCTGCCCGTCTGGCCGAAAAGGCCTGATAAACAACTTCGGTTGTTGCCGCGACGGCCACCTTCGGGTGGCCGTTTGCGTTTCCGGCATCGCATCGGCCACGATCAGGTGATGAACGACATCAACCCGCGCTATCCCGCCGTGATCCAGTCGGCGTTGCGCTTCCTCGACGGCAAGGGGCTGGCGCGTGTGCAGTCGGCGCCGTTGCTGCATCGCCTGCTGTGGCGCATGGGCATCGCACTGCCACCGCCAATCCTGGCCGGCTTCGGTACCAATGCGCTGGTGCAGGGCCTGTTGTTCGGGCTGTTCTGGACCGCACTGATGTGGCTGATGCTGTGGCAGGGCAGTGAGCGTCCGCTGGCCTTGCTGCTGGCGGCCGGCCTGTTGGCTGGTGCGCTGTTCGGCGTGGTGATGGCCGGCTTGATGCGCTCGCTGCGCCGTCACCGCAAATTACCGGAGTGGCGCCAGTTCCGCGCGGGGCAGGCGGACTGAGCCGATGGCGCACTGCGCCGTGACCGCCCGGCACAGGCCGCGGTAGGCTGCCGGCATCATCCCGATGGACGTGCCGTGCGATGCCTGCCAAGCGAACCGCACCTTCCGCTGCGCCCAAGCTGTTGTCAGGCGGTAATCCGCAGATCGCCAAGGGCGAGGGCGATGCCACGGTACAGGCCTATATCGCGGCGATGCCGGACTGGAAGCGGCCGATCGGCGCACGGCTGGATGCGCTGGTCGAACAGGCCGTACCCGGGGTGCACAAGGCGGTGAAGTGGAACTCGCCGATGTATGCGGTGGCCGCGGGCGAAGGCTGGTTTCTCAGCTTCCATTGCTTCACCCGCTATATCAAGGTGGCGTTCTTCCGCGGCGCTGCGCTGAAACCGGTGCCGCCGGAGCCGTCCAGGAGTGCCGATACGCGCTACCTGCACATTGCCCAGGATGGCGTACTGGATGAAGCCCGGTTTCTTGACTGGGTGCGCCAGGCCGCGGCATTGCCCGGCGAACACATGTAAGCCCACCGTTCTGATCTCCTTGCCGACGAGAGCCGCTGATGGCCACGCATGCACCCAACCCGGCCGATGCCGGAACCCCGGCCGCCGAACTGATCGATGCGCGCATCGCCGAACTGGGCGACTGGCGTGGCGAAGCGCTGGCACGCGTGCGTGCGTTGATCCATGAGGCGCTGCCCGACGTGCAGGAAACCTGGAAATGGCGGGGTACACCGGTGTGGGAGCACAACGGCATCCTGTGCACCGGCGAGACCTACAAGCAGGCGGTGAAGCTGACGTTTGCCAATGGCGCGGCGCTGGCCGATCCGAAGGGCCTGTTCAACGCCAGCCTGGAGGGCAACACGCGGCGCGCGATCGATATCCATGAAGGCGCGATGCCGGATGCCGCCGCGTTCAAGGCGTTGATGCGCGCGGCGGCGACGTTCAACGCGGCGAAGAAGAAGAAGCGGTAGAGCCGGCCGCTGGCCGGCTGTGCCGCGATGCTGCTGGAGAGGTGTGAGGTTGCCGGCCAGCGGCCGGCACTACCGTGGCGTTCACTGGCCCATGAGGTTGCCGGCCAGCGGCCGGTATTACCGCATCGGTGCGGCATCCGGGTCGGCCACTGGCGACGGCGGGCAAGCCGGAATTTCCGACGGCGTGGCCAGTTCCTCGGCGTGCGAGGGCTTGCTGATCATCTTCGCCTTGCGCCAGCCGCCCCAGCGGTAGTACGCCAGCGACAGCAGCATCGACACCAGCGAGCTGACCGGGAAACTCCACCAGATCGCATCGGCGCCCCAATACGGCTGCAGCAGCTCGGCGAACGGCACGCGCACGCCCCACAGCGAACCGGCCAGGATCAGCAGCGGCGGGATCACCGCGCCGGTGGAGCGCACCACGCCGGAGATCACGAAGCTGACGCCGAAGAACAGGAACGAGCCGATCACCACGTGGTTGAGGTGACGGGCAATGTCCAGCGCCTGGCTGGCCGGCGGCAGGAACAGCGCCAGCAGCTGGCGATCGAACAGCACCAGCGGCAGGATCAGCGCGCCGGTCAGCAGGAAATTGAACAGCACGCCCTGGCGTGCGGTGCCGCGTACGCGGTCCCAGCGCTGCGCACCGACGTTCTGCGCCGCCATCGAAGAGCACGCCGCACCGATCGCCATCGCTGGCATCTGCAGGTAGTTCCACAGCTGCAGGGAAGCGCCGTAACCGGCGGCGGTGTCGGTGCCGTACTGGTTGACCATGGTCATCAGCAGGATCACCGACAGCGAGATCAGCACCATCTGCAGGCCCATCGGCACGCCCTTGAGCACCAGCGCTTTCAGGATGGTCAGGTCGAGCTTGAACAGGCGCATGTCGGCGCGGCCCAGCCACAACGTGTGGCGCTTGTGCCGCATGTACAGCAGCAGGCCGGCCAGCGACAGCGTCTGCGCGACGAGCGTGGCCCAGGCCGAGCCGGCGATGCCCAGCGCGGGGAACGGCCCCATGCCGAAGATCAGAACCGGGTTCAGCACGATGTCCAGTGCCACCGACACCATCAGGAAACGGAACGGTGTGCGCGAGTCACCGGCACCGCGCAGCGCGGCGGTGAGGAAGGCGAACGCATACAGCGTCGGCATCGCCAGGAAGATGATCTGCAGGTAGGCCTCGGCCAATGGCAGCGAGGTGGCCGGCGTGCCCATCGCCGCCAGCAGCGGATGTGCCATGAACCAGCCGGCGATGGCGATGATCACCGACAGGCCGATGAAGAAGGTGGCGCTGGTACCCACCACGCGCCGCGCCTGCGGGATGTCGCGCGCGCCGATCGCCTGGCCGATCAGGATGGTCGAGGCCATGCCGAAGCCGAACACCGAGCCGATCAGGAAGAACATGATGTTGTTGGCGTTCGCGGTGGCGGTCAGTGCCGCCTCGCCGAGGAAGCGCCCGACCCAGACCGCATTCACCGAACCGTTCAGCGACTGCGCGATGTTGCCGGCCAGGATCGGCAGGGAAAACAACAGGAGATTGCGGCCGATCGGGCCGGAGGTCAGGTCAAGCGGCGCTTTGGCCATGGAGTGGTGATCGAATCCCGGGAGGCGCACACTAGCACCAAGCCGGTTTGCGGGATGTGGCAATGCGTCAACGACTGCAGGTGAAGCGAAGGCTGGCGCTGGCCTTGATCGGCGCCGCGCTGGCCGCATGTTCGACAGGTGACCGGCTGGGCGATACCCAGGTGCGGCCAACCGACCGCCCCGAGTGCCTGGTCGGCAGCCAGCGCCAGGATCTTTCCGCCGGCGTTCCCACCCTGATCGGGGGCAGTGGCTGCCGCACCGACCCCGACAACCCGCGTCCCCTGAACAAGCGAACGGAGTAGTCCCTGCCGATGACCGAGCTTTCCCCGCTGTCGCCCAGTGTCCGCCTGGACATCTGGCTGTGGGCGGCCCGTTTCTTCAAGACCCGCAGCCTGGCCAAGCAGGCCATCGAGACCGGCAAGGTCAGCGTCGCCGGGCAGCGCCCGAAATCCTCACGCGCAGTGCGCGTCGGTGAGCAGCTGCAGGTCGACCGCGGCGAAGAGCATTTCGAGATCCAGGTGCTGGGCCTGAGCGACCAGCGCGGGCCGGCGCCGACGGCGCAGCAGTTGTATGCCGAGAGTGAGGCCTCGAAGGCGCGCCGTGCCGAACAGCGCGCGTTGCGCATCGCGGCGCGCGATGGTTTCCAGCCGCCGGAGCACAAGCCGGACAAGCGCGCACGGCGGTTGATCCGCGCGCTCGGCGATATCGACGCGTTGTAAGCAGCAGGGCGCCAGACCGGATCCGGCGCCCCCTTGGCTCAGCGCTTGCCGCCCAGCAGGCTGCCGCCGATCTTCAGCAGATCGCCCACGCCGAGCTGGCCGTCACCGTCCTGGTCCAGCAGGCTGCCGAGCAGGCCGCCGGCAAGACCGCCCTGCTGCTGCACCTGCTGCTTTTCCTGGCCGAGGGCCTGGCTGAGCGAGCCGGCGTCGGCCTGGCCGCCACCGAGGCGCTGGGCGAGGAAAGCCATCACGATCGGTGCGAGGATCTGCAGCAGCTGGCTGGTGCGGCCACTGTCGAGCTGGGTGGCCTGGGCCAGGCCGGTTTCCACCTTCTGCTGGTTGCCGCCGAAGATGTGGCCGAGGATGCCGGCGCCATCGCTGGCGGCACCACCGCCACCGCCGCCCAGTACCGAACCGAGCACGCTGCCCAGGTCCAGCCCACTGTGGTTGTTCTGCAGCGCGCCGAGCAGCGCCTGCGCGCCCTGCGGCTGCGAGGCGTTGTTGCCCAGCGCGCCCATCAGCACCGGCAGCGCGGCACTGATCGCACCGGAAGCCTGGGTGTCGCTGATGCCGAGCTGCTGCGACACCTGCTGCAGCGGGGCGCCCTGCAGTTTGGCGAGAAGTTCGTCGGTGAGGCTCATCTGCGGAATCCTTGATTGGGGTGGGGCGTGCAGAAGGTACGACGCGGACCGTTAAAACGGCGACGCCGCCTCACGGGGAGGCGGCGTGCTGTTCACGGGGCAGGGCGATCAGAGCTCGATGTCTTCGGCGCCCGGGGTCGCGGTGGGGAAGTCCGCTTCCGGCTGCGCCGGCTTGAACGGATCCGACGGCTGGCTGGCCAGCGCCTTCAGGGCCGCGGCAACGCCAGCGCCATAGGCCGGGTCGGCCTTGCTGCAGTTGTCGATGTGGCGCTGCTTGATGAAGTCCGGCGCATCGCCCAGGGCGCGGGCGGTGTTGGCGAACAGGCGGTCCTTCTGTGCCTGGTTGTAGCTGCGGAACAGCGCACCGGGCTGGCTGAAGTAGTCGGCGTCGTCCTCACGGAAATTCCAGAAGTCGGCGTCACCGCGGATCTTCATCGGCGGCTCGCGGTACTGCGGCTGTTCCTGCCACTGGCCGTAGCTGTTCGGCTCGTAGTGCGGCAGGCCGCCGTAGTTGCCGTCCACGCGCATCGCACCGTCGCGGTGGTTGCTGTGCACCGGGCAGCGTGCGGCGTTCACCGGAATCTGGTGGTGGTTCACGCCCAGGCGGTAGCGCTGCGCATCGGAATAGGCGAACAGGCGTGCCTGCAGCATCTTGTCCGGCGACGGGCCGATGCCGGGCACCAGATTGCTCGGTGCGAACGCGGACTGCTCGACGTCCTGGTACCAGTTGACCGGGTTGCGGTTGAGTTCGAACTGGCCCACTTCGATCAGCGGGTAGTCGCTCTTCGGCCACACCTTGGTCAGGTCGAACGGATGGATGCGGTAGGTTTCCGCCTCCAGCTCGGGCATGACCTGGATGAACAGCTTCCACTTCGGGAAGTCGCCCTTCTCGATTGCGGCGAACAGGTCGCGGCCGTGGCTTTCGCGGTCATGGCCGACCAGGATCTGCGCCTGCGCGTCGGTCAGCGATTCGATGCCCTGCTGGCTGACGAAGTGGAACTTCACCCAGAAGCGCTCGCTGTCGGCGTTGGTGAAGCTGTAGGTGTGCGAGCCGAAGCCGTGCATGTGGCGGAAGCTGCGCGGGATGCCGCGGTCGCTCATCACCACGGTCACCTGCAGCAGGGCTTCGGGCAGCAACGTCCAGAAGTCCCAGTTGTTGCGCGCGCTGCGCAGGTTGGTATGCGGGTCGCGTTTCACGGCCTTGTTGAGGTCGGCGAACTTGCGCGGGTCGCGCAGGAAGAACACCGGCGTGTTGTTGCCGACCAGGTCCCAGTTGCCTTCTTCGGTGTAGAACTTCAGTGCGAAGCCGCGGATGTCACGCTCGGCGTCGGCGGCGCCACGCTCGCCGGCCACCGTGGTGAAGCGCGCGAACATCTCGGTCTGCTTGCCGACCTTCTCGAACAGCTTGGCACGGGTGTACTTGCTGATGTCGTGGGTGACGGTGAAAGTACCGAACGCGCCCGAGCCCTTGGCGTGCATGCGGCGCTCGGGAATGATCTCGCGGTTGAGGTTGGCCAGCTTCTCCAGCAGCCAGACGTCTTCCATCAGCAGCGGGCCACGTGGGCCGGCGGTCTTGCTGTTCTGGTTGTCCACCACCGGTGCGCCGAAGGCCGTGGTCATCGGCGTGACCGGATCATCGCCGTGCTTCTGCTTGGGCGTGGTGCTCAGTTCACGCTGCTGCTGGGCGCCTTCCGCAGGCGACGGCGCGGTGTGATACGGGCACTTGGGGCTGTTGTTATCGGACTGGCTCATGGCTGGCTCCTGCGGGTGAAGACGGGGTGGAACATCTTCACTCGACTTTAGCTATGGCCAGATGAAATGAATAATCGAATGAATCATTCACTTCTATAGCTTCTGTCTATCGATTGTCGGGAATTCATTGCCGGGGCCTTGTTCCGGTCGCCCGGCGGCTCGCATCCCGACACGCTCCGATCATGGGCCAGCAGTGCTCGATTCGACGATGCGCACCGGGCGCGCTAGGCCGTCGAATGCATCCACATAACGACGATGAAGCATCCCGTCCCGGCGCAGCTGGGTGTCCTGCATCGGCCGGATCTGGGTGGTCAGCGGATTCCCGCGTGGCGCCAGTTGCGTTCCATAGCGTGCGGGGTAGGGCCCCGATGCGGCTGCCTTCACATACCGGGTTTCCTGTACCACCAGGCCGGCACGGCGAAGGCGCTCGATCTGCAGGTCGCCGATGTTGGCGGTGTAGTCGTTGCCGAAGACATACTCGGCCTGCACGCCGTCGGGCCGGTTTTCCCAGGTTGTTGAAACGCAGTTGGAGGTGCAGCCACCGGTGAATGACCAGTGTGGTGAGTATGTGTACGTCCAGGAGGCGGGCTGGATGCCGGGCCCGGACAGGGTCTTGGATACCAGCGACTTGGCCATGTAGGCATTGGGAATGCCGAATGAGCCAAACCCGAAGTTGGAGGAACTAGTGCCGATGATGCCGCAGCTGCCAGGCGTGTTGTCCGATCCGTGGATCAACTGGCGAAGCGAGAACACCCCTTGTGCGCCGCTGGGATGGCGCATGGTGATCACATCGTTGAAGGCCGGGTCGCCGGCATCTTCCGAGCGGAATCCCGTTGCATTCTGCGCGCAGGAATTCATGTAGAAGCCTGGATTCAGGACGGGGGGCACCATCGTCCACGGCATGGCGCCCACATGGCGGTCGGTGGAGAAGGTCCAGCGCGACTGGTCGGGAAGTACGACTTCGTTGAGCGTGCGCCCCCAGTAGCTGTCGACGTAGTTGTAACGCCAGGTGCGATCCCCGGCCCGGACGGCGCCGATCTTGCCCTGCGCGTCATAGTCGATATCGATCCGGGCTCCGTCATTGGAAATGATCGCCAGCAGGCGGGTCGGGTTGGCACCGTCGTAGCTGTAACTGACCCAGTTGCCGTGGCGGTCCTCGACACGTGTCGCGTAGAGGAAGACATCGACGACCGGAACCAGCAGGTAGGGCTGCGATGTGCCATTGCCATTGCCATCACGATAGTACTCGTTGGCCAGCACGTCGTGCTGGTCGCGGACCGCCATCCAATCGAAGAAGTAACGGGTGCCATCGGTGGTCCGCACCACAAAACCTTCGCCGGTTCCATTCCTGATGGCTGGCAGGCAGCTGACGCGCCACTGGCTGGCCGAGGTGCCAATGTAGGTTGCCCCATCCTGGGGCAGGCTTGCCCCTGCTTCCTTCAGCAAAAGGGATTCATAACCGACCGCAGGGAGGTTGATGAAGATGCCGCTCCAATAGGTGTGCTTCGGGATGACCCGGGTGTTGAAGTCCGGTGACGGGCCCACCCACTCGGTCGGGGACAGGTTGCTGCCGCTGCAGCGGCCGCCGCCCGCCGCATTCCAGCCCCGGCGTTGATCGTAGGAGCCCATCATGTAGGGGGCGTCGATCTCCCAGGACGCCCCCAGCGGGGCGGCAGCGCGATCCAGTCCCTGTTTCTGCTTCGGCGTTGTGCGGGTGAATGCGACCCGCATTCCACTGCTGGTCGGCACCACGACATCGGTCTGCGAGAACTGCAGCGTGCCATCCTTCCTGTTTAGGGAATCACCAAACAGATCATCGCCGAGCGCCGCGACCCGCGCACCCCGCAGGCGTTCGTCGTAGGTACGCTCGCTGCTTACGAATTCCTGTGCATCGGCCACGCCACACACCAGCAACAACGCTAGAACCGTACGCCGCATGTTCGTTCCCTCGTGATCGAATCCCCTCGCTTCGATGCCGCGGCATGTTGCCCGGCCCCATTGCATGCCGCTGGGATCGCAGTTTCAGTGACTGTGCGGAACGGCGCCCCAGCTCCCCTGTGGCGGTCTGCGTGGCCGAGTATGCAGGATTCTCCGCGGTGGCTTCCAGGGGGGCATGGTGCCCCCTGGCCAGGCGCACTTACAGCAGCGTTTTCAGCCGGTACAGCGCTTCCAGCGCCTGCTTCGGCGTCAGTTCGTCCGGATCGATCGCCGCCAGCGCTTCCTGCGCCTTGCTGGATGGCGCCGCGAACAGCCCGAACTGCTGCGGGGCATCCAGCGCCTGCGGCGCCAGCTCGGCGGCGTGGCTTTCAGCGCCGCGCTGTTCCAGCTCGGCCAGGCGACGCCGTGCCTGCGCCACAGTGGCGCGCGGCAGGCCGGCCAGTGCGGCCACCTGCAGGCCAAAGCTGCGGTTGGCCGGGCCGTCCTTCACTGCGTGCATGAACACCAGCGCTTCGCCGTGCTCGACCGCGTCCAGGTGCACGTTGGCGATGCCGCTGCGGCCGCCCTCATGCTGTTCGTCGGCCAGCGCGGTCAGCTCGAAGTAGTGGGTGGCGAACAGCGTGTAGCAGCGGTTCTGGTAGGCCAGGTGGCGGGCCACCGCGTCGGCCAGCGCCAGGCCATCGTAGGTGGAGGTGCCACGGCCGATCTCGTCCATCAGCACCAGCGAATGGGCGGTGGCGTGGTGCAGGATGTAGCTGGTCTCGGCCATCTCGACCATGAAGGTTGACTGCCCGCGGGCGAGGTCGTCGCCGGCGCCGATGCGGGTCAGGATGCGGTCGATCGGGCCGATCACCGCCCGGCTGGCCGGCACGAAGCTGCCGATGTGGGCCAGCAGAACGATCAGCGCATTTTGCCGCATGTAGGTCGATTTACCGCCCATGTTCGGGCCGGTGATGACCAGCATGCGACGGTCCGGATGCAGGTCCAGGTCATTGGGTTCGAACGGCTGTTCGCGTACCGCTTCGACCACTGGATGGCGGCCGCGTTCGATCTTCAGGCACGGCTCGGCCTGCAGCTCCGGGCGCGCCCAGTCCAGCGCCTGCGCGCGTTCGGCGAAGGCGGCCAGCACGTCCAGTTCGCTCAGCGCAGCGGCACACTGCTTCAGCGGTTCCAACTGCCCGCCAAGGGTGTCCAGCAGCTGCTCGTACAGGTACTTCTCGCGCGACAGCGAACGTTCGCGCGCGGACAGCACCTTGTCCTCGAATGCCTTCAGTTCTTCGGTGATGTAGCGCTCGGCATTGGTCAGCGTCTGGCGGCGGGTGTAGTGCACCGGCGCACGATCGGACTGGCCCTTGCTGATTTCGATGTAGTAACCGTGAACGCGGTTGTAGCCCACCTTCAGGGTGGGAATACCGCTGCTCTCGCGCTCGCGCAGTTCCAGGTCGACCAGGAACTGGTCGGCATGGGTGGACAGCCGGCGCAGCTCGTCCAGCTCTTCATCGAAGCCATCGGCCAGCACGCCGCCGTCGCTCAGCTTCAGCGGCGGCATCTCGGCGATGGCGCTGGCCAGCAGCTGCGCGCACGCGTCGTGTTCGCCCAGCGCCGCATGCAGGGCCTGCAGGCGCGGCGAGTCCAGCGGGGCCAGCACTTCGCGCACCGCCGGCAGCAGGCCCAGGCCGTCACGCAGGGTGGAGAAATCGCGGGGGCGCGCCGAGCGCAGCGCGACGCGGGTGAGGATGCGTTCCAGATCGCCGAGGCGGCGGAACTGCTCGCGGATGTCGGCGTCCGCACCGCGATCGATCAGGGTTTCCACCGCGTGGTGGCGCTGCACCAGCACCTCGCGCAGGCGCAGCGGGCGGTGCAGCCAGCGGCGCAGCAGGCGCCCACCCATGGGTGTCACCGTGCTGTCGAGCACGCCCAGTAGGGTATTGCGGGTATCACCGTCGACACGCGTGTCCAATTCCAGGTGGCGGCGGGTGGCGGCGTTCATCGCGATCGCCTCGCCGGCGGTTTCCATCGCGATCGAAGTCAGGTGCGGCAGGCGCTGCTTCTGGGTTTCCTCGACATACCCGAGCAGGGCGCCGGCGGCGGCGGTGGCACGGGGCTTGTCATCGATACCGAAGCCGCTCAGATCGTGCAGCTTGAAGAAGTTCAGCAGCTGGCGGCGGCCGCTGTCCGCGTCGAACAGCCACGGCGCACGGCGGCGCACGCCGGTGCGCTGGCGCAGGAACTCCGGCCAGTTCTCCTCGTCGGGCACCAGCAGCTCGGCCGGCTCCAGCCGTGCCAGCTCGGCTTCCAGGGCGTCGTCGGTCTCCACTTCGTTGACCAGGAAGCGGCCACCGGCCAGGTCGGCCCAGGCCAGGCCGTAGCCCTGCTTGCTGCGCGACAGCGCCATCAGCAGGGTGTCGCGGCGCTCGTCCAGCAGCGCTTCGTCGGTGACCGTGCCGGGGGTGACGATGCGCACCACCTTGCGTTCGACCAGGCCCTTGGCGAGCGCCGGGTCGCCGATCTGCTCGCAGATCGCCACCGACTCGCCCAGCGCCACCAGCCGTGCCAGGTAGCCTTCGTAGGCATGCACCGGCACGCCGGCCATCGGGATCGGTGCGCCGCCGGAGCTGCCACGCTGGGTCAGGGTGATGTCGAGCAGCCGCGCAGCCTTGCGCGCGTCGTCGTAGAACAGCTCGTAGAAGTCGCCCATGCGGAAGAACAGCAGCAGGTCCGGGTAGTCGGACTTGGCTGCGAAGAACTGCTTCATCAGCGGGGTGTGCTCGGCGGACTTGTCTTTGGACATGGGACTCGTGGATCAGGGCGTCCGGCCGCGCCGGGCGGCAGCGGCAGCGGAGCGGGTACAGGGCCGTCCATGGTAACTGCTGGGGCCGGTGGGCGCCGCTGCGGTTGGTGGGCATTGCCGTGCGGGGCACACAGTCAGGCCGGAACCAGGGTGATCTGCCGGTGGCTTGCGAAGATCTCCATTACGATCCCGAAGTAGGTCTGGCCCTGGCCTCGTTGCAGGGCGTCCAGCTGGAGCGCAATGGTCCGCGTATTGAAGGTGCCCGGGGCTTCCAGCTTGGACTGCAGCCACTGACATGTTGTAGTTCGTCCCAGTGCGGCGCGGCTGTGCTCGATATCACCCCAGATCACCGTGGCCCGGTCGTGGCCGGCCAACACCCCATAGCCGCCATGCAGCAGGTCATCCAGGGCGTCCAGGCTTGGCCCGAGCTGCCAGTTCTCGCCGGCCATGAACACGCGGTTGATCTCCGCGTACAGGCTGGGGATGTCATTGATGGCGGCGCCTTCAATCTGTAGGACGATGGTCATGCGGCGACTGTAGCGTCAGCAGGCGGAAGCTGGCGTGCTGTAGGACCAGGGTTCGCGCCATGGCCCGAACGCGCAGCGTCCTGGGCGTTTGCGGTGTGTTGCCCCGCAGTCGACTGAATTTGCAATCTTTCCTATAGAAGTTCCTGAGGCGGCCGATACCCTTTGCGCCTTTCTGCGCTTCGCGTAGCGGCGTGCTGTCGCCTGTGCGTCGGCAGACCCGAATCAAGCCGGCACGTCGATGCCTTGTCCTTTTCCGGACAGAGCGCCTGACGGCCTGCATCAATATCAGGAAAACACTGTGCGGTCAGGGAAGAAGCAGGCACGACAGGCGTGCCGTGGTGGTGGGTGGGTGGTGTTGCTTGGCATGACCTTCGGTGTTGCCGCCCAGCAGGCCGGTGATCCAGCCGCGCAGGAACTGCTGAGGCAACAGGAACGCGAACGCGTGCTGCGCGAGCAGCAGGAACAACGCCCCGACGTCCGCCTGGAGCGGAACGCGCAGAAGGAGGGCGAACGCCTTCCGGCGCAGGAGCACCCCTGCGTGCGCATCGATCGCATCGTGCTGGAAGGCGAGGACAGCCAGCGCTTCGGCTGGGCACTGGCGGCTGCCGACCCGGTCGACGATCCGGCCACAGGCCGTTGCCTGGGGACCGAAGGCATCAACGTGGTGATGAAGCGCGTGCAGAACGCGATCATCGCCCGCGGCTATGTCACCACGCGGGTGCTGTCGGCACCGCAGGACCTCAACCAGGGCACGCTGACGTTGTCGGTGGTGCCAGGCCGGTTCCGCGAGGCCGTGTTCTCCGACCCGCAGGGACGGCATCCGGCCCTTGCCAATGCACTGCCGATCCGCAGCGGCAGCCTGCTCAACCTGCGCGACATCGAGCAGGGGCTGGAGAACCTGCAGCGCGTGCCCACCGTCAGCGCCGACATCAAGATCGCGCCGGCCGACGGCGAGGGCGCGGCGCCGGGCCAGAGCGACCTGCAGATCGACTGGACGCAGCGTTCACCGGTACGCGCCAGCGTCACCCTGGACGATGCCGGCAGCCGTGGCACCGGCAAGCTGCAGGCCAATGCCACGCTGTCATTGGACAATCCGCTGGGCCTGAACGAGCTGTTCTACATCAGCGCCGGCCGTGGCGTGTTCAATGGCCGAGGCAAGGACACCAACAGCTGGACCGCGCACTACGACGTACCCTACGGGTATTGGCTGTTCGGTGCCACCGCCAGCGCTTACGACTACAGCCAGAACGTGGTGGGTGCCTTTGAAAGCTATGACTACAGCGGCCGCAGCCAAAACGCCGAAGCGCGGGTAGACCGGCTGTTGCTGCGCAATGCCAAGGTCAAGTTCAGCGCCTACGCGCGCGGCTGGCAGCGAGAGTCGAAGAACTACATCGACGATACCGAGATCGAAGTACAGCGCCGCCGCACCGCGGGCTGGGAACTGGGCCTGACCCACAAGCAGTTCATCGGCAACGCCACGCTCGATACCAGCGTGGCCTACCGGCGTGGCACGGGGGCCTTCCACGCCTTGCGCTCGCCAGAAGAGATGGCGCAGCAGTGGGATCCGACGCTGCCGCTGGAAGGGACCTCGCGGATGAAGCTGATCACCGCCGACGCGCAGTTCAGCGTGCCGTTCCAGCTGGGCAGGCAGCGCCTTCGCTACACCGCCGCATGGCGGGCGCAGTGGAACCGCACGCCGCTCTCGCCACAGGACCGCTTCGCCATCGGCGGCCGCTATACCGTGCGCGGTTTCGATGGTGAAAGCTCGCTCAGCGGTGAGCGCGGCTGGTCGCTGCGCAACGATCTTTCGCTGGGCATTGGCGGTGGCCAGGAGTTCTACGTCGCCGCCGACTACGGCCGCATCGGCGGCCCATCCGCGCAGTGGCAGTCCGGCCGTGACCTGGCGGGCATGGCGCTGGGCCTGCGCGGTGGCTGGCAGCAGCTTTCCTGGGATGGCTTCGTCGGTTCGGCACTGCACAAGCCCGCCCATTTCCCCACCGACTACACCACATTCGGCTTCAGCCTGGCCTGGCGCTACTGATCTGCCACAAGGACACGTGACATGAACACTATCTATCGTCTGGTTTTCAACCGCGCGCTGCGCGTCTGGCAGGTGGCGTCGGAGCTGGTGAAGGGTGGCGGTGGCCTGGTCGGCCATGTGCCGGGCCGGCAGAGCGCCGCGCTGTCGCCGCTGGGCTTCGCACTGATGTGCTCACTGGGCTGGGTCAGCATGGTAACCCCTGCACTGGCGCAGTCCGATGCGCGCATCATTTCCGATCCCAATGCGCCGGGCCGTGAACGGCCGACGATGGTGACGGCCCCCAATGGTGTGCCGATGGTGAACATCACCACGCCGTCGGCGGCGGGTGTGTCGCGCAACCGCTATTCGCAGTTCGATGTCGGACGCGAGGGCGTCATCCTCAACAACGCCCGCGGCCAGGTGCAGACGCAGCTGGGGGGCTGGGTGCAGGGCAATCCGTGGCTTGCCACCGGCAGTGCGCGGGTCATCCTCAATGAAGTGAACGGTCCGGCCAGCCGGCTCAACGGCTACGTGGAAGTGGCCGGGCAGCGCGCCGAGGTGATCATCGCCAACCCGGCCGGCATCCAGGTCAACGGCGGCGGCTTCCTCAACGCCAGCCGCGTGACCCTGACCACCGGCACGCCGATGTTCACGGGTGCTGGGGTACTGGAGGGCTACCGCGTCACCGGTGGTGCGATCCAGATCGATGGAGAGGGTCTGGACACCAGCCGCGCTGACTACACCGACCTGATCACCCGGTCACTGAAGGTCAACGCCGGCATCTGGGCCAACCAGTTGCAGGCCACGCTGGGCAACAACGTGGTCAATGCCGACCACAGCCAGGCCAGCCTGATCCCGGCCAACGGCGAGGCACCGACCTTCGCGCTGGACGTGGGCGCTCTCGGCGGCATGTTCGCCAACAAGATCTGGCTGGTCGGCAACGAGCACGGTGTGGGCGTGCGCAATGCCGGCAGCATCGGCGCGCAGGTCGGTGAGCTGGTGGTGACGGTGGACGGCCGCCTGGAAAACACCGGCGCACTGCAGTCGCTGCAGAACGTGCGCTTGCAGGCGCGCGGTGATCTTGCAAATGCCGGCACCATCGCCGCCACGCGCGAGGTTGCGATCGACACCGGCGGCACGCTGGACAACAGCGGCGGCAAGCTCAACGCACAGCGCCTTCAGGTCGAGGCGCAGGGCCTGCGCAACCATGGCGGCACCATTGAACAGACTGGTGTGCAGGCGCTGGCGCTCAAGGCCGAAGCGGCCCGCAACCGCAGCAACGGTCTGCTGGGTGCGCTGGATGCCGTCGCGTCCGGTGGCAACGGCGGTGGCCCAGGGGGCGGCACGTCGCCGGGCAGCGGCGGAGGAACGCCGGGAACCGGTGCCCCGGGTACGGGGACGCCGGGTACCGGCGGCGGCTCGACCGGCACGCCGACCTCGCCAGTGGTACCGATGGCCGAGGGCCTGATCGCCATCGCCGGCATGCTGGACAATGACGGCGGCAGCATCGCCAATGGTGGTGCGGTATCGCTCGCCGCACGTGCCGGACTCGACAACAGCGGCGGTCGCCTGGGAGTGAGCGCGCTGCAGGCTGGGGGCGAGCTGCGCAATGATGGCGGCACGCTGCAGGTGCATGGCGATGCCGCGTTGCATGTCGGCCTGTTGTCGAACCAGAAGGGTGCGCTGAGCGTGGCCGGCGGCCTGCGGCTGGATGCGCAGTCGCTCGACAACCGCGGGGGTGAATTGCGGCACGCCGGCAAGGCGGCATCGTCGTGGACGGTGCAGGGTCTGTTCAACAATGACGGCGGCCTGCTGGCCACCAACGCCGCGCAGTTGGCGCTGCAAGCAGGCCAGGTCGGCAATGCCGATGGCCGCATTGAACATGCCGGTGAGGGTGGCCTCACGCTGGACACGGGTGACTGGGCTGGTCCCGGTGGACGGCTGAGCACTGTGGGGCGCCTGCACTGGACGACTGGCAGCGCCGACCTGCGCAACGGTGCGCTCAGTGCGGCGGGATTCGACATCGTGGCTGGCACGCTGGACAACCGCGGCGGCAGCCTGCTGTCGCTCGGAACCGGTGCCAGTTCGGTGAAGGCGTCGAACCTGGACAACGGCGCAGGTGGCACGTTGGCCGGCAACGGCGACCTGATAGTGGCCGCGACCACGCTGGACAACAGGAAGGGCCTGGTGCAGCAGGCTGGCACCGGGAGCTTGAGCGTGCAGGCCGATACGCTGCATGGCAGCGAGGGGCGCCTGCTCAGCAACGGTGCACTGGTGCTGTCCGGCGGCGAGCTGGATGTGAGCGGCGGTACGACGTCGGCGCAGAGTGCGCAGATCCACGCCAGGGCACTGCGCAACCGCCAGGGCCAGATCGTCTCGCAGGGTGTCTCGGAGCTGGCACTGGACGTACGCGATGCGCTAGACAACCAGGGCGGCCAGATCGTCGGCAACGGCGGCCTGCGCATCGACGCCGGTCGCATCGACAACCAGAAGGGCACGCTGCAGTCGGCCGGTACGCAGGGCGTGGCGCTGACGGTGCGCGACACGCTGGATAACAGCGGCGGCGGCATCTCCGGCAATGGCCAGGTGCAGCTGCAGGTTGGCAGCCTGGTCAACCAGGGCGGCAAGGTGCTGGCGGCAGGCAGCGGCGCGCTGCAGGTGCAGGCCCGAGAGCGCTTGGACAACAGCAACGGCGGCCGCCTGGCCGGTACCGGTGATCTGCGGCTGCAGGCGGCAAGCCTGGACAACCGCAGCGGTGCAATCGAACACGCCGGCGGCGGTACGTTGCAGATCCGCGCCGACAGCCTGCAGGGTGCGGGCGGCCGCATCCTCAGCCAGTCGGCGCTGGAACTTGAGGGCGGCGACCTGCTGCTGGGGGCCGGCAGCACTACCCAGGCAGAGCGCATTGCCATCGATGCGCAGCGCTTGGACAACACCGGCGGCAACCTCAGCGCGACCGGCAGCGACGCGCTGCGGCTGCACGTGGCGCAGGGCGTGGACAACAGTGGCGGCACGATCGCCGGCAACGGGGCACTGGATGTGCAGGCCGGTGAACTGATCAACCGCACGGGCACGCTCAGCGGCGCCGGAACGGCCGACAGCACGTTGCAGATCGTCGGTGCGCTGGACAATCACGAAGGCACGATCGCCAGCAACGCCAACCGCCTGACGATCGCCGCCGCACGGCTGGACAACAGTGGCGGCAGCATCCGCCAGGCCGGCAACCAGGGCCTGGACATCACCACCGGCCGCCTGGACGGCAGCAAGGGCACGCTGGTCTCCTCGGCCACACTGACCTTGCGCGCCGACGACATGGATCATCGTGACGCGACGCTGGGCGCCGATCGCCTCGACCTTGAGGCCACCACGCTCGACAACGCCGGTGGCCGCATCATTGCCAGCGGCGAAGGCGCCAGTCGCATCAAGGCGACGGCGCTGGGAAATGCCGGTGGCACGCTGGCCAGCAATGGCGACCTGACCCTGCTGGCCCGGACGCTGGACAACAGTGCAGGCAGGATCCAGCACGCCGGCAGTGGCCAGCTGCAGGTCTCGGCGCAGGCCCTGCTGGGCAAGGGCGGCAGCGTGCTCAGCAACGGCAGCTTCGTGCTGGATGGCGCCTCGCTCGATCTGAGTGGAGCGACCACCTCGGCGCGTCGCGTCGCCATCAGCGCCGGCACCCTGACCACCGCCGGTGGCACGCTCACCGCAACCGGTGAAGATGCGCTGCGCCTGCGCGTACAGGGTATGCTGGACAATCGCGGCGGTTCACTCGCCAGCAATGGCGCGCTGGATGTCATCGCGCAGCAGCTGAACAATGCGCAGGGCACGCTGCAGGGCGCAGGCGCCGGGCACTCCACGCTGGCGATCGGCCAGGCGCTGGACAACCAGAAGGGCCGCATCCTGCTCGGCGGTGCCGGCACGGTCACCGCGGCCAGCCTTGGTAACCAGGGCGGCACAGTGCACGCGGGCGGCAGCGCGCTGGTGCTGGGCGTTGACGGTCGTCTCGACAATGGCGAGCAGGGCCTGCTGTCCAGCACCGGCATGGTGACCCTGGACGCCGGCAGTCTCGACAACCGCCACGGCACCCTGGTCGCTGGCAAGGACCTGACGGTGACCACGGCGGCAGGCGTGGACAACAGCGACGGCGCGATGCAGGCCGCCGAACGGCTGCAGCTGCAGGGTAACGGCCTGGACAACCAGCGGGGCACGCTGCTGGGTGGCCAGCTGGACATCGATACCCGCGGCCAGCGGCTGGACAACCGCGCCGGCACGCTGGGTACGCAGAAGGGCGCGCTGAGTGTGCGCAGTGGCGTTCTGGACAACCAGGGCGGTCGCGTGCAGTCGGCGGCCGACCTGACCATCAACACGGCCGGGCAGGACATCGACAACCGTTTCACGGCCGGCAGCGGTGGGCTGCTGGCGGCCGGGAAGCTGCAGCTGGAAGGCGGTGTGCTGGACAACCGTGGCGGCGCAGTCAATGCACAAGGCGATGCGCGTCTGCTGCTGGCCCGCGTTGACAACAGTGCCGGTGGAACACTTGCCAGCGCTGCGGATCTTTCGCTGCGGGCGGCGAGCCTGGCCAATGCCGGTGGTCGCGTGCAGGCCGGACGCAACCTCGACCTGACCCTCGACGGGCACCTGGACAACGCCGCCGGCGCGATCGCGGCCGGCCAGCGGTTGACCCTCACGGCCGCCAGCGTGGACAACCGCAACACCCGTGGCGGTGACGGCACGCATGGGCTGCAGGCGGGCCAGCTGCAGTTCGGTGCACAGTGGCTGGACAACAGCCAGGGCCAGGTCGTCACCGATGGCAGTGCGCGGCTGCAGATCAACGGCCAGCTGCAGAACACCGGCGGCGTGATCAGCACCGGCGGCAACCTGGACAGCCAGGCGGACAACGTCGCCAACAGCAGTGGCCTGCTGCGCGCTGATGGCAGCCAGACCCTGGTGGCACGTGTGCTCAGCGAAGACGGCCAAGTGCATGCGCAGCGTGACCTCGGCCTTACCCTGCAGCAGGGCATGCGCCATCGTGGCGAATGGATCGCCAACGGCACGCTGTCGCTGAACCTGTCCGGCGACCTCGACAACCAGGGTGTCGTGCGCGGTGGCAACCTCGACCTCAACGCCCAGAACATCACCAACGCAGCCTCGGGTGAGATCTCCAGCCAGGGTACGACCCACCTCAATGCCCGTGGCCAGCTGACCAACTGCGGCCTGATCGATGGCGCGCTGACGCACCTGGAGGCCGGCGAGATCGACAATCTCGGCACCGGGCGCATCTACGGTGACCACGTGGCGATCTCCACCGGCGTGCTGAAGAACCGCGCCGAAGAGGCCGGTGGTGCCACCCGCGTCGGCACCGTGGCCGCACGCGAGCGGCTGGACCTGGGCGTGCGCGAACTGCAGAACACCGGCAAGGGCCTGATCTACAGCGGCGGTGATGCGGCCATCGGTGGCGCGCTCGGCGCCGACCGGATCGCCAGCGGCATTGCCGGGCGGATCGACAACATCAGCTCGGTCATCGATGTGGGCGGCAATCTGTCCATCGATGCGCAGGCGGTCAACAACATCCGCGAGAACGTGGCGATCGCCCCGACCCAGGTCAAGACCATCGACACTACCGTCAACATGATGGTGGCGGCATGGCAGAAGAACTCGAAGAACACCGCAGGCACGGTCAGCGATACCAGCAATTACAAGGCCTGGGAGTTCTACTACATCGCGCCGGAAGACGTGCTGCAGGACGAGCCCTACATTGCGCCGGACGGCACCCGCCTGGGCAAGGCGGTGGTTCGCCTGACCGCGAGCACCTCGCGCTTCTTCTTCGGCTCTGGTGGATTGGGCTATGACGTGCGCGGTGAGCGCTGGCGCATGGATCCGGTCAACGGCACCGTCACGATCTACTACGTGAGCAAGGGCACTGCCGCCAATCCGGACCAGGTGCCGGGCGGCGATCCGTTCGACGTGCTGAAGTCGAAGGAGAAGTTCACCTACCAGAACGACCGCCTGACGTTCTCCAGCGCCTACGGTACCTGCAGCACTACCTGCATCCAGTTCATCACCCCGGCGTCGTTGAGCAATCCCGATGCGACCATCGTCGGTCGCCGCCAGCACACGCAGGAACACGGCCTCAATGAAGAAAAGCGCGTTGCTCACCACGTGGCCCATGAGGACCAGCTGCAGCCCGGTGCCGGTGCCGATGCGGTGATCCGTTCCGGCGGCAACATGCGCCTGTCGGTGGACGAGCTGAACAACCGCTACGCGCAGATTGCTGCGGGCGGCAATCTGCAGATCGTCGGTCACGGCGCCGACAGCCGTGTCAGTAACGTTGGTCTCGAATTGTTCCGCACGCATACCTTCAACAACACCTCCATCGCCTACGACGGCACCCGAACGCAATGGACCGCCGAGCCCATCTCCGAAAAGATCGGCCAGCTGGGGGGCCAGATTACCGCCAACGGCACGTTGAGCATCGATGTCGGTGACCTGAGCAACCTCAACCAGGGGCGCAAGGCACCGAACGTGCAGAACGGTTCGGCCATGGCCAACCTCAACGTGCAGGGGCCCAAGGCGCTGCCGGATGGGCCGGGTCATGGCGGTGCGCAGGGGCCGGGCCAGTCCACCGGCACCGGTGCCGAACGCGCGCTGTCACAGGCGGCCGATGCCGCCGGCACCCAGCAGGGCGGCAACGTCGGCGGCGTGAGCGGCAACACCGGTACGTCCGGGCCGCGCGTGGTCGCGGCCAGTGGCGGATCGCCGGACCGCATCGCAATGGGGGCGCCGGATACGCGCGCGCCGAGCGCCAGCCTGTTCAACGTCAATCCCAACGGGGGCCACTATCTGGTCGAGACCGATCCGCGCTTCACCGACCACAAGACCTGGCTGAGCTCGGACCACCTGCTGGGCCAGATGGGCTACTCGCCCGATACCGTGCAGAAGCGGTTGGGTGATGGGTACTACGAGCAGAAGCTGGTGCGTGAGCAGATCGGCCAGTTGGCCGGTCGCCGCTTCCTCGACGGCTACGCCAGTGACGAGGCGCAATACCGCGCGCTGCTGGAGGCCGGTGCCACGGTCGCCAGCGAATGGGGCCTGCGGCCCGGCGTGGCGCTGACCGAAGCGCAGATGGCACAGCTGACCAGCGACATCGTCTGGCTGGTCGAGCAGACCGTCACCCTGGCCGATGGCAGCACCACCACCGCGCTGGTGCCGCAGGTCTACCTGCGCCTGCGCCCGGGCGATCTGGACGGGCAGGGTGCACTGCTGGCCGGCGCCAATGTCGATATCAAACTGGGCAATGGCCTGGTCAACACCGGCAACATCGCCGGCCGCAAGCTGGTAACCATCGATGCAGGCAACATCGAGCATCTGGGTGGCAGCATTTCCGGCCAGTACGTCGGGCTGTCGTCGGACAAGGACATCCGCATCGCCGGAGCGACGGTGACGGCGTCCGATGCGCTGTCGGTCAAGGCTGCGGGCAATGTCAGTGTGGCGTCCACCGTGGAAACGCTGAGCGACGGTGGCACGCATGCCTACGAAATCACCCAGCTGGACCGCGTGGCCGGCCTGTATGTGACCAACCCCAGCGGCGAAGGTGCGCTGTCGGTGGTGGCGGGTGGAGACATCAGCCTGAAGGCGGCGCAGATCCGCAATGCGGGCATGGACGGCTTCACCCAGCTGGCTGCCGGAGGCAATCTGGATCTGGGTGCCCAGACCCTGGGACGAAGTACCGACAGCACCTTCGATGACCGCAACCATGTGCGCAGCAGCCAGACCACCCATGCGGTGAGCTCCATCGAGGGCGCGGGCGACATGGTGCTGGCCGCTAGCAAGGACATCAACCTGGCCGCTGCGCAGATCAAGGCGGCGGGAGGTCTGGCATTGCAGGCCGGTGGGGACATCAACAGCCAGGCGCTGGTGGATAGTGAGAGTCGTGATTTCTCCAGTGCGGGCAAGCGCAGCTCACTGACGTCCAGCCGCAGCGACGAGACGGTGAGAGGAAGCCAGTTGTCCGCTGACGGTGGAATCGCACTCAGTGCAGGCCGTGATGTGAATCTGGTGGCTGCAGAGGTACGAAGCGAACAGGAGGCGATCACCATTGGTGCCGGCCGTGATGTGAATCTGACGTCTGCGCAGGAAGAACACACCTGGGAGCAGGATACGCAGCGCAAGAAGCGGGGGCTCACTTCCACTACGCGTACCGCAACGCACGATGCAACCCAGGACGTACTGGCCGTTGGCACGGTTCTGTCGGGTGAGCGGGTCAGCATCGGCGCAGGTCGTGACATCACAGCCGAGGGCGCCAAGATTGCGGCCACCGGCGACGTAGTGATGGCTGCCAAGGGCAATCTCAGTATTGTTGCTGCGGAGTCCAGTCATTCCGAACAGCACAGCAGCGATCGCAAGAAGTCCGGGCTGCTTGGAGGGATGAATGGCAGCTTCGGGGTTACGTTCGGCAGCCGAAGCAGCGGCAACAGCAGTTCCCTCACCGAAACGATCGCAGAAGGAAGCATCGTCGGCAGTGCGCTGGGCAGCGTGACGCTGACGGCAGGCGAAACGCTGCACATCGGGGGCTCCGATGTGCTCTCCAAGAACGGAATGACGTTGCTTGGCAAGGATGTGCGTATCGATTCGGCAGAACAGCACTCGGAGTACAACGACAGGAACTACTTCAGGCAGTCCGGTCTGAATGTTGCCGTGGGCGGCGCGACCGTTGATACCATTCAAAGTGCACGCGCCGTGTACGCCTTCGCCAAGCGTGCAGGTGAGGTCGAAGACGATCGCCTCAAGGCGCTTTATGCGTACAAGGCGGCCCAGGGGGCAGTTGCGGTGGCCCAGGCTGCGGGGCAGCAGTCGGGCGATGGCGGTGGCGGCGCCGGATTGAACGTCCGCGTGACGGCAGGAACCCAGCGATCCCAGTCGGAAACGACGATGGAGCAGACGACCCATCGTGGCAGCACATTGCACAGTGATGGTGATGTGGTCATCGCGGCCACGGGCGGTGATCTGACTGTGGTGGGCAGCAACGTGTCCGGTCGCAATGTGGACCTCGTGGCTGCCAGGGATCTGGTTGTCAGAAGCAGCGAGGATCGCTACGCCCAGGACAGCAGAAACCAGTCCCAGGGTGGAGAGATCGGTGTTGCGATCAGTGGAAGCAGCGGCGGCGGTGCTGCGATCGGTGTCTATGTTGGTGCCAATGCCGCGCGTGGCAAGGCCGACGGGAACGGCACCATCCATAACGAAAGCATCATCAAGGCCGGGGATCGCCTTACGTTTGCGAGTGGTGGAGACACGACTCTGCAGGGTGCACAGCTGGTTGCCAACCAGGTGATTGGCCAGGTCGCGGGCAATCTGACGGTGCGCACAGAGCAGGACACGGATAGATACAAGAGCCAGCAGCTTGCGGCGAAAGGTGAAGCCACGATTGGCTATGGCTTCGAGGGTAGTGCCAGCGGCAGTGCCGCCATGATTGACAGTGACTACCGTAGCGTCCGAGAGCAGACGGGAATCGCCGCCGGCGACGGGGGCTTCCAGTTGCAGGTGGGGGGCAACACGCATCTGGTCGGGGCCGTCATCGCAAGCACCGCGGATCCCTCGAAGAATCTGCTGTCGACGGGCAGCTTGACGGTTGAGGATCTCAAGAACCGGGCGGAGTTCCTTTCCGCCTCGATCAGTGGCGGTACCAGTGGCGGCGGGAGCCCTTCAGACGGGTTCAACTTCAAACCCTCGGTGATGCCGGGCCTGCCAACGGGTGACAGCAAGAGCTCCACCACGCGAAGCGGCGTGGCCGACGGCACGATCGACATTCGAAATGGAGACAGCAGCACGCTGGGAGACCTGCAGCGCGGCGTAACCGGTTTGGACAACGCCAATGGATTTGCGCCCATCTTCGACGAGAAGAAGGTTCAGGAGCGGCAGGAGCTCACGCAGATCCTGGGGGAGATCGGTTTCAAGGCCGTCGGCAATCTGGCTTCCAAGAAGAGTGCGCAGGCCAAGGTGGACCTGGAAGTTGCGCGCGCCAATGGCGATGTCGAGGCCGAGGCCGATGCCCTGCGGCGGATCAGTGAGTGGGGTGAGAGCGGGCGCAACAAGGTCCTGCTGCACGGCCTGACAGGCGCTGCCGTTGCGGCACTGAGTGGCGGCGATATTGGGGGGGCAGCTGCAGGTGCCACGGGTGCTGCGCTGGCCAAGGAGGCAATGACGCGCTTCCTTACTGGTCAGGGCATGGATCCGCGGAGCGGTGAGTTCAACAGTCTGATCGAACTCGCCAGTGCTGCGCTGGGCGGAGTCGTGGGTGGTAGTGATGGTGCGGGCACGGCGCTGCTGGGAGATCAGTTCAATCGTCAGATGCACTGGGATCAGTACCTGGAAGCTCTGGATGTCTGCAAGGCCAATCCTGCTGTGCGAGGCTGTTCCACGATTCTTGAGATGTCGGACAACACCAAGGCGGTTGTTATTTCCGACAGCAGTGATGAGGTTGCCTATAAAGTCATAGCGAATCAGAACAAGGAGACAGGCGAGACTGTCAGCTTCACGCTGACGGAGTCAGACGGAACTCCTCGACTCATCATGCAGAAGGATGAGTACAACGATTTCGTTGTATCTGGACTGCCTCCGCCGCTTTGGGGCATGGCACCTGGCTACGCTCTGGATTTGGGGTCCTACTTTACGCACGGATTAAGGGGGCAGGCCGGTCAGGCGTTTGGCGATCTTTCCAATATATTCACCAGTGGTGAGTATTGGCGGGATATGGCACTCGCGCTGATCACAAGTGCTGCGGGTGCAAAGGGAGGAGCCTTGGTCAAGGGTGGGAAAGCACCACCTGCATCAGTCGCGTCGTCTGGCGAAGTCGCGGTGTCTCGTGGCGGATTGGCGTACCTTGATGAACCGCCATTCAATCCTGTTGGGTCGGTCGGTTCTGCACAAGTTTGGTCATCAAAAGCCAGAATAAAATATGTCGAATTGCCGACTCAGGGTAGAATAAGGTACGTTCCTCCATCGGGATACTCTGCATCAAATCCGCTTCCCCGTGGCCCCAATAATGGATATCTGGATAGATTCGGTAATGAATGGACAAAAGGTCCGTCGCGCACTCAGGGGCAGGCTTTCGAGTGGGATGTGCAATTGTCCAGAACTGGAAAGGCGCAGTTGGGCTGGGCGACACGCGACGGGTCGCATCTTAATATTTCGCTTGATGGACGGATTACGCACAAATGAATGAAGCTATTGATTTCTACATGGAGGTGGAGGTCGTTGATCCCCGGTCTGTATACGTTGGTCGACGTGGTGGTGTGCTGGGGATAAGTCAGGAGGAAGATGGCGTCGTCAAGGGCTATGCAGTGATGCTGCATGGGATGGATACATCTGTCTTCTTTGAGTCGGGTGACGTGGTTGCGACAGGTGTCAGGTTTGATCGATCGCATTATTATTGATAATAATTTGGATGTGATTTTAAAAATTAAATTCTGGATTGATTGTTGTTGGGCAAATTTTTGGTGCGATTTGTTCGCCGTGGTGCGGGCCTGGGCTTTTAGGGTTCTGGTGGCTCGATTTGTGATGACAAGGTGAAGTTCTTGAATCCGCGGAAGCGGAGGGTTGAATTCAGTGGTTTGAAAAATTCTTGTTTTGGGGTGGGTATTTCCAGTGGATTCTCCGTTGCATGGGATGCGCCGATTGTTCCTGGCGTATCCATGGCAGCCATACCTCTGCATGCGTCATACGGTGATCTGGACGCGGCTATCGCTGCATATCTGATCGACACGGATGCTCAGTTGTACAGGTTTAAGGACGGGCCTGATCTTCGTCTGGAAAGGTCTGGTCCTGACGAGCGCGGAAACGGCGGGCTCCTGTTCTCCCTGCCAGGCGGTGATCGCGCTGGTGATATGGCTGCGCTCTTTATTACGATCGGGGGCGGGGGGGTGCGGGCGATCAAGGTTTATGCATTGGGGATGCCGTGGGATGTCGTTGCACGTAAGTCCTATCGTGGACTTGCAGTAGGTTCAATTGGCATTGGAAGTCTGGTTTCAGATTTTCTTGGCTTCACCGAGTTGCATTTCGATGAAGCAGAGGAGTGGTTCTGTAGCGGAGGTGAGTACGGAGCCCTCGAAATTTCCGGTTGGGGTGTGCCGCTCGAAGATGAGCCGGAGCAGGTCGTGACTGCAATCTGCGTCGTGGCTTGAGAGCGTTTCTGGCCGTTGCATTGAGTTCGAGTAAGGCCGCGCTGAGTACAGGCAGGGTGGGACTCAATGGCCGCGATGTTACGTGGCAAGCGGTCTTGAATGATTTCGTGGCGAGTTTGGATAAAAGAGAATGAAAGTAAGGATTGAGCCCACCTTCGGCAGCACCGGCAGCGAAGCAGTACAGCGCACAGATGCAACCTCCGATGGGCTGAGCGAAAAGGACGCACTGGCGATCGTGGTAGGAGACCGGTTCTCCACCTACCTCCACTACTGGAGGCTGTACGAAGCAAGCGGCAGGGCGCCAAGGCGTTGGAACTGGCCGGCATTCCTGTTCTCGTCACTCTGGTTCTTCTTCCGGCGCATGCATGCGTGGGGCGCGATCTGGTTCATCCTTTCGCCGTTGCTGATGACCACCTTCGTGCTGCTGGGGCTGCCATGGTTGTCCTTGCTCTCGTTCGTGGCGTTTCGCGTACTTGCAGGAATCCTGGCGAATCCGTTGTACCTGGCGCATTGCCGAAGGATTATCCGCAAGGTTGATGCCGAGCATCGCGGGGAACATCGGCGGCACCTTGAGCTGCAGAAGGCTGGTGGTGTCAGCTACACCGCTCTGGTAATCGCCTTGGCGGTAATGGCCTCACAGAACACCCTGATCAAACTGATCGTTGGTTCGATATCAGAGCCAACGCCCACTCAGTCTGCTCTGCATGTGGCGGCGAACCCGCCGGATCAACAGGACCCGCAGATCGAGGAAGCGGAGCGGGTGGCGTATCAGGAGCAAATGCGTGCGATCGCAATGACGGCGTGGCCAGCAGGTGTTCCCATCGAGGGCAATGCCTGCATTGTCGAGCTGCGACTGGCGCCGCCAGGCCTCGTGCTGGAGGCGAATGTTCTTGAGCCGTGCACGTTGAACGAAGCGCAGCGCGAGATGATGCTGGGCGAGATCAGGCGCACGGACTTCACAATCGAGGGAAAGATGCGGTTCTTCAACCGGCATACCCTTATCGGCTTGAGCAAGCAGTGAGCATTTCGCTGTTTCTCGAGGTCGAAGCCGGTGCCGACCTGGCTGCCGTGCTGCACGTGCTGGATTCGATCCAGGCCGAGTACTCCGACGGTACTGACGATCTGCATGGGTATCTTCCAGCCTCCAACACGGGCTTCGGATTCAGCATCGTCCACCCACCGGAAGCTGTCGTTGCGGAAGGGATCGAAGCCAAGTGGCAGGTGGGCCTGCTCGGCTCGTTTCATTTCCGCGCGAGCGGGTTTGAACGTGCCTGGGAGGAAATCTGCCACTTCATCAAGCGTTACGCCGGGGCGTGCGAGTTCCGGTTTGTGCTCTCTTTCCAGTTCGAGAGCATCTATGCGGCAAGGCTCGGGAAGGATCTGGTCTTCCCGGGGCCAGCTGCCCCGTAATGCCGCGCAACGGGCTGGCAGGTCCCTGCCTGATCCCATTCTCGCTACGCGTGGCGATATACCTTATGGATATAAGGCCCCGTGGGTCGCTCGCTTTCACACCTGTCTGCACAGTTCCAGAGTTTTAGATCGATATAATAATATCGACCCATAAAGTTTCCCCTGCCTGCGCCGCCATCGATCATACGGCCATGATCAAGGGAATTGAGATGCTCGCCTTACGCAACCTTCGAGTGGGATCCCGGCTGGGTGCCGGGTTCGGTTTGCTGCTGCTGTTCATCGTGGCCATCGTTGGCCTCGTGCTGTACGGAAACCACCTGAAGTCCGCCCAGTTCGAGAAAGTGGTGGACGTCAACATGGTGAAGATGCGGCTGTTGAACGACATGCTGGATACCAACAACGCGGTGCTGATGCATCGCCGGCTGATGGTGATCAAGCGCGGTGAGGATTTCGACAAGGATTATCAGAAGGCGCAGGAGCTGTCGCAGACCTACGACGGTATCTGGGCCAAGTACATCAAGATTCCACGCGACGCCACTGGTGATGCCCTGGTGGCGAAAATCGACGCGGCACGCAAGGCCACCGACGCCTCCACCCAGCATCTGCACGAGCGCATGAAGGCCGGTGATTTCGACGGCGCGGCCAAGGAACTGCTCGCCGAGCACGGCTTGGCCACCGCATGGAATGAGGCGATCTCGACCCTGCTGCGGCATCAGGAGACACTGACCGAGCGCAGTCGCGAGGAATACCGTTCAACCGAATCCTGGACCGGCACGTTGTCGATCGTGTTCGGCGCGTTGAGCCTGCTACTGGGCTCGCTGGCCGCGTGGGCCATCACCCGCAGCCTGACCCGCCCGCTGGAAGGTGCGGTGAAGCTGGCCGACGGCATCGCCAACGGGCGGCTGGACAACAGCATCGACGCGTCCGGCAACGATGAGGTGACGCAGCTGCTCAGGTCGATGCAGCGCATGCAGGCGCAGTTGCAGTCGGTGATGGCGGCGCAGGGCGAGCTGGCCCGCCAGCACGACGCGGGCAGCCTCAGCTATCGCATGGACGAGAGTGCTTTTCCTGGCGACTACGGGCGCATGGTGCACGAGACCAATGCGCTGGTCGGCTCGCATGTGCAGGTGCAGAACCGGCTGATCGAAGTAATGAAGCATTACGCCCGCGGTGATCTGTCAGTGGACATGGATCCGTTGCCGGGCGAGAAGGCCGCAATCACCCAGGCCATGGACGAAACCAAGACCAGCCTGTCGGCGATCAACGGTGAGATCCGCCGCCTGGCGACGGCCGCAGCCGCCGGCGACTTCAGCCTGCGCGGCGATGAAGATCGCTTCGCCTATGATTTCCGCGACATGGTGGCCGGGCTCAATCGCCTGATGCAGACCACCGACGAGAACCTGGTGCAGGTGTCGACCCTGCTGCAGGCGATCTCGCGCGGTGACCTCACTGTACGCATGCAGGGCGACTTCCACGGCGTGTTCGCCCGCATGCGTGATGACTGCAACGCCACCGTCGATCAGCTCAAGCAGATTGTCGGCCGTATCCAGTCCAGCGCGTCCAGCATCAACCTGGCGGCAGGCGAGATCGCTTCGGGCAACACCGATCTGTCGCGGCGCACCGAGCAGCAGGCGGCGAACCTGGAAGAGACGGCTGCGTCGATGGAGGAACTGACCTCCACCGTGAAACAGAACGCCGAGCACGCACGCCAGGCCAACCAGCTTGCCATCGGTGCGCATGGCGTCGCCTCACAGGGCGGCGAGGTGGTCGGCCAGGTGGTCACCACCATGTCGGCCATCGAAGCCTCGTCGAAGAAGATCGCCGAGATCATCAGCGTCATCGACGGCATCGCGTTCCAGACCAACATCCTGGCCTTGAACGCGGCGGTGGAAGCTGCTCGTGCCGGCGAGCAGGGTAGGGGCTTTGCGGTGGTGGCCAGTGAGGTGCGCACGCTGGCGCAGCGCTCGGCCGGTGCGGCCAAGGAGATCAAGGGCCTGATCGAGGATTCGGTCGGCAAGGTCGCCGATGGATCGGCGCTGGTTCGTCAGGCCGGCACCACGATGGGCGAGATCGTGGCCTCGGTGCAGCGCGTGACCGACATCATGGCGGATATCTCTGCCGCCTCGCAGGAGCAGAGCTCGGGTATCGAACAGGTGAACCAGGCGGTGGTGCAGATGGACGAGACCACGCAGCAGAATGCGGCGCTGGTGGAAGAAGCCAGCGCGGCGGCACGCTCCATGGAGGAGCAGGCCAACCTGCTGGCCGAAGCGGTGTCGGTGTTCCGCACCGGTGCAGCCGCGGCAGCCGTATCGGTCCCGCGCGCGCTTGCGGCGGTAGCGGCCTCGGTCACGCCGGTGAGACGCCCGGCGGTGCTGTCACCGCGCATCGAGCCGACGTTGGCTGCCAATGCGGGTGGCTGGGAAGAGTTCTAGCAAGGCAGCACGCCGGTAGGGAGACGGCGCCCATCACGATGGCTGATCGTGATGGGCGCGGATTCTCTTCCTGAACGCGCGATGGCCGATGAGGCGGCGGACACGCGCATTTCACTTCCGGTTGCCAACCGCAGGTGGACACTTGCGCCATACCGGAACTCAGGAGATGGCCATGAAGACCTCGACCCGATTGCTTGTGCTGGGCACGCTGCTGGCGGCTTCGTCGGTGGCCGGTGCGCAGACGTATGGGCCGCGCGATGAGGGACGCAAGTTCAATGACGGCAGTCGCGTGGTCTGCAAGAACGTGGAAGTGCAGCGCAACTCGCGCGATCCGAACCGCATCACGGGTACCGCTACCGGCGCAGTGATCGGCGGCCTGCTGGGCAACCAGGTGGGCGGCGGTAACGGCAAGAAGCTTGCAACCGTGGCCGGCGCCGTGGCCGGTGGTGCGGCCGGCCGCCAGATCCAAGGCAACCAGCAGCAGAAGAACGGTGACCGCGTGGTTGAACGTCGCTGCGAACGCGTCTACCGCTGATCGGTCACAGCCAGACCTCGTTTCCCCTTCCACACCGCAGTACCCGAACGCCGGCCCCACGCCGGCGTTCTTCGTTGCAGGAAAAAGGGGACGGAGGGAATTAAGTCGCAATCCCCCAAACCGGCCGTTTACGACTTAATCCCCTCCGTCCCCTTTTTTGCAAGGAGGCGCCAGGTGGCGAGGCTGCCGTAGAGCAGCAGCAGGACGGTGAGGGTGATCAGTTCGTGGCTGACGTCGGCCAGGCTGGCGTCCATCTGGTTCAGGCGCACCATCAGGTTGATACCGGAGGTGGTAGGCAGCAGCTGCGCCAGCCAGACCAGCGGTTGCGGCGTCATCACTGCCGGCCACGACAGGTTGGCCAGGAAGAACAGCGGGATCGAGGTGGCGATGATGTACTGGAAGGCGCGTTCGCGGGTGCGGAAGAAGCTGCCGACGAACAGGCCGAAAACCACGGTAGCGGCGATGAACAGGGTACCGCCCAGCAGCTGGCCCAGTGGGTTTCCGCCGCGCGGATAGTCCTGCACCCAGGCGGTGAACCCGGCGTACCAGAGCAGGCCGAACAGGCCGATCAGGCCGAAGCCCATCGCCATGCCGGCCAGGGTCGGGAGGTCGAAGCGCAGGCGCCGGCCGAGTGCAAGACGACGACCACCGAGCAGCACGCCGATGCCCATCAGCAGGGTCTGGTGCACGATCAGCTCGGCCACACCGGGCACGATGGCGCTGCCATAGCCTTCCTGAGTGTTGTACAGCGGGCGCTGCACCAGGGTGACCGGCGGCGCCTGTGGCGCGCCCATGAAGGCGGCCTGGCCGACCACGGCGTCACGCCCGAACGCGCCCAGTGCATCGGCCACGCTGCCCAGCACCCAGCTGGCACGGCCCAGGTAGGCGCCGTTGCCGAGCAGCACCAGCTTGGCCGGGTGGCCGCGCAGGATGTCGCGCTCCAGGTTGGCCGGGATCAGCACGATGCCTTCGGCATGGCCGGCTTCCAGCTGCTGACGCGCACTGTCGATGTCCGCCGGTTGCCCGACCACGCGTGCAACGCGGAGCGCATCGAGCTTGCGTAGCAGCTCGCGGCTGGTCGCGCTGTGGTCCTGGTCCACTACCAGCACCGGCAGGTTGCCGGCCACCTGGTGACGGTACGCGGCCGGGTAGAAGAAGGAATACAGGATCACCGCGCCGACCATCACCACGATCGCGTAGCGGTCGCAGAGCACCGCCATCAGGGTCTGCCGCAGGCTGCGCCAGAGTGCGCTCATGCGTCGGCTCCCGCAGGCTGCGCGGCTTCCGGCCTGCGCGCGAAGGCGATCAGGCGCAGGCCGCCAATGCCTCCTGCCACCACCGCCATCAGCAGCAATGTGGCCAACGGCCACACCGAAACCTGCAGCGGCGAACCGATGAACTGCTGCTGGGTCTGCAGCTTGATGTAGGCGCTGAGTGGCAGCAGCTGATGCCAGATGCGGGTGAACAGGGGGCCATCCAGCACCGGGAAGGTAGCGCTGGAGAACGCCAGTGCGGTGCCGATGCTGAGGCCGACCGCGGACAGCGCGGTACCCATGTCGCGGGTGATGCCGACGAAGAACAATGCGTAGGCGGCCGTGGCCAGGTAGAACAGTGGCTGTGCGAGCAGCAACAGGAGCGCGCTGCCGGCCACACCATCGCCGCGCAGCCAGGCCAGGTAACCGATGCCGAGCGCGCCATACAGCGAAAACAACAGGATGTACGGCGTGACCTTGCCCGCAATCACCGACCACGGCGTTCGACCCAGCCAGGCGGGCAGGTTGCCTTCGCGGATCTCGCGGCCGAGGCTGCCGGCCACCGCAAGTGCCAGTACCAGCGACAGCACGGCAGGGAAGATCAGCGGCAGCAGGAACAACTCGTAGCTGCGCGCAGGGTTGTACAGGATGTCCGACTGCACCGCGATCGGTGCCGCACGCAGCTTGCCGGGGCCGACCTGCAGGCCGATGCGTTCGCGGAGCAGGCGTGCGTTCCAGGCCGAGACTGCGTCGCCGATATCGCGCGACGCAGATTGGCCGGTGGTCATGTAGGTGGCGTTGTAATAGGCGAACACCGTGCCCTGGCGTCCACGCAGCGCCTGCCGGGTGACATCGCGCGGCACCAGTACGATGGCAAACACGTCCAGCCTGCGCAGCTGCGAACGCGCGTCCTCCAGGTCCGCCGGCTGGCTGGCGATGCGTACGCCGGGGCTGGCATCGAGCATGCGCAGCAGCAGGCGGCTGTCACTGCTGTGGTCGAGGTCGACCACGGCAATGGGGATGTCGCGCATCACCGACGGCGAGAACATCCACGCCATCACCGCCAGCATCAGCAGGGGCAGCACGGTGACCAGCAGCAGGTCGGCACGGTTGCCGCGCAGCGACTGCAGCTCGCGCCGCCAGGAAGCAGCGAAGCCGTTGCGGTCCGGGCTCAGTGCTGGGGCCATGCGAACAGCACGCTCATGCCGGGGCGGAAGCCCTCGATGCGGCGTACCGGGCGCACCCGCACCTCGAAACTGCGGACGTCGTAGCCGGACGACTGGCGGGTGGTACGCCAGGTCGCATAGTCGCCGGCAGGGTTGATGAAGTAGACCTCGAACTCGCCGTCCAGGCCGAGTGCCGGCACGTTGCCCTGCAGCTTGCTGCCGACCTTCAGGCCCTGCATCTGCGATTCGCGCAGGTTCATCGCCACCCACATGCGATCGATGTCGACCAGAGTGAATACCGGGTAGCCGGCCGGCACCAGTTCGCCCGGGTCGGCCATGCGCTTGTTGATCTCGCCCGCCACCGGCGCGCGTCCTTCGACTTCGGCACGGGCGGCGTTGACTTCGGCTACCGCGCCCTGCGCCTGCTGCACCTGGCCCTGCGCGGCACGCTTGTCCTGCTCGCGTGCGCCGGCCAACGCCATGTCGTACTGCGCGCGCGCGGCACGGGCCAGTTCGCGCGAACTGGTGGCCTGGGCATGCGCTTCATCGCGCTTCTGCCGGGTCATCACCCCTTCGTTGAACAGGTTCTGCACGCGCTGGTAGGTGGCTTCGGCCAGCGTTGCACCGGCTTCGGCGCGCTTCCAGTTCGCTTCGGCGGCGCGGATGTCTTCGCTGCGCGCGCCTTCGTCGGCCTTGTCGGCCACCGCCTGTGCGGCGGCCAACGCGCCGTGGGCCTGCTGTTCCTTGGCGGCCACTTCGGGGCTGTCGAGCAGGAACAGCACCTGCCCGGGCTGCACGCGGTCGCCCTCGCGCACCTTCAACTCCGCCACGCGGGCGGTGATCTTGGCGGCCACGTTGATGGTGTCCGCGTCGGCCATGCCCTGGATCTGGTCGGCCGGGCTGCGCCAGGCCAGCCACAGGCCGAGCACCACCGCGACCAGCAGCGCCACTACCAGGATCGGGCCCAGGCGGCGCTTGGCCGGGGGTGTTGTCGCATCGTCGTGCAGCACATCACTCATGGTCGATCACCTCGTCCGCACGGCGCCGGAATTCTTCAAAACGGTCCATCTGTCCACTGACCTCCAGCAACTGCGCCAGCGCAATATCGTATTGGTAGGCGGCCTGTGCGCGCTCTACACGGGCACCGCCGAGGCCGAGCCGCGCGTCGATCACATCCAGCGAGGTGGCCTGGCCCTCGCGGAACGCCAGCTCCTGCAGGCGCAGGTTTTCCTGTGCCTGGGTGATGCTGCTGTCGAGCAGCACGTACTGCTGGCGCGCGGTCTCCAGTTCGTTCCATGCCTTGCGCACGCCCAGCGCGACCTGGTTCTCGGCCTCGCGCAGGCCCGCTTCGGCCTGGTCCAGCTGCGCGCGCGCGGCGCTGATCTGTGCCGGCCGCGAGTTCGGCGACAGGAAGGTGTACTTCAGGCCGATACCGAACGCCCAGTCCGGATCGGTCAGCATTTCGTCGCGGCGGCGGAAGTCGTACTGGCCGAAGGCAAAGATCTGCGGTTTCAGCTTGGCCTGCTGCACGCGCACGCCCTGTTCGGCCTGCGCCACCATGGCCCGCAGGCGTGCGATCTGCGGCTGGCGCGCCTGCGCAGTACGCTCGAAGCTGGCCACCGGTTCCAGCGGCACGCGCTGCACGAACAGCGGCGAAACCGGCTGCACCTCGCCACCACTGCGCAGCAGCGTGGCCAGTGCGGCCTTCAGCGTGGCCAGGTCGTTCACCGTCTTCTGGTATTCGCGCTCGGCCTTGTCGCGGGCCACGGTGGCCTGCAGGCGCTGGGCGCGGGTGGCGAAACCCTCGCGTTCCAGCTTCTCCGCATCGGACAGGTGGCGGTTGAGGCCATCGCGCACGTCACGGCGCACGTCCACCGCCTGCTCGGCCAGGCGCTGCCCGAAGTAGGCCTGGGCCAGCTGCACGGTCAGCGATTGACGTTGTGCTTCGCGCTCGGCGCTGGCCTGTTCGTGGGCGGCACTGGCCGCACGCTGCGCGGCCGGAATCACGCCGCCGGTGTACAGCGGCAGCACCGCAGTGACCACTGGACGGGTGCGCCAGTCGCGCTCGGTGAACGACAGCGGCGAATCGATGCCGAAGGCTTCAGCCACCGGCGCCAGTGAGCCCAGCGGCAGAGTGAGCGTCTTCTGGAACTGCAGGCGGCGCACTTCGCCGGTGATCTCCGGCAGGCGCAGCAGCCGGGTGGCGTCCTGCAGGTCCTGCTTGTTGCGAACGGCTGCATCGGCAGCGGCCAGCGCATCGGAGACCTGCTCCAGGCGTTGCCGCGCCTGTTCCCAGTCCAGTGCGGGTGCATCGGCACTGCTCTGCGCTGTGGCCGCAAGCGGCAGGCAGGCTGCCAGGGTCAACGCGACTTTCGCGCGGTGCATCCTTGTACGTCGGCCGATCACGCCCATGCCGTCCCAGTGGTAAAGAAGTGCGCAAACGGTAGTGCGCATGGTGTGAAGCCCGGGTCTGCGGTCATCGGTCTTTCCTCAACGAAGGGTGCCGCTGGCCGCAGTACGCAGCGCCTGGGTGATGTGCTGCAGCGTGCTTGAGCGCACGGCGGCATGCTGCCAGTACAACGGCACATCGAGCCAGCGGCGGGGTTCCAGTACCACCACGCGGCCGGCGCGCACAGCGGGCGCGGCCAGGGTTTCCGGGGCCAGGCCCCAGCCGAGTCCGCACGCGGCGGCTTCGACGAAACCGGTGGAGGAGGGCAGGTAGTGTAGCGGCGGCTGCAGCCGCGCGCGGGTCAGGCGACGCACGAAGCGCCACTGCAGTTCATCTTTGCGGTTGAACACCAGCATCGGCGCGCGTGCCAGCGCCGTGGCGTCCATGCCATCGCTGAAGTACTGGCGGGCGAAGCCGGGCGAAGCAATCGCTTGGTAGCGCATGGCGCCGAGCGGGTGCACGTTGCAGCCCTTCACCGGCTGGCTTTCGGCGGTGACCGCACCCAGCACGCTGCCGTCGCGCAGCAACCGCAGGGTGTGGTCCTGGTCGTCCATGCGCAGGTCGAACAGGTAGCCATGGCGCTGGTGCAGGTCGGCGATGGCCGGCACGAACCACGTATCGAGCGAATCATCATTGACCGCCAGCGGGATCGGGGTGCGCGCAGCGTCGCTGCTGCCACGCCAGGGTAGCAGCTCGGCCAATGCCTCGGCCTCCAGCGCCTGCATCGGTCGCACCCGGCGCAGCAGCGCCTCACCGGCGGCGGTGGGGCGGCACGGCGCCTGGCGCACCACCAGCACCTGCCCGAGCCGGTCTTCCAGAGCCTTGATCCGCTGCGACAGTGCTGATGGGCTGATCGACAGGCGGCGTGCCGCAGCCTCGAAGCTGCCTTCCTCCAGCACCGCGGCAAACGCGGCCAGTTGCGGGTGTACCAGGTCCATGCCGGTGCCTCTTCAGTTTTCCTGCGCAGGATAAAGAAAAATCAGTTTGTCTAAACAAGGCTGTTGGCCGCACCCTGCGCGTCCCCTCGCTGCCTGGCCTGTCCCGATGTGGATTGCCGCTACCGTCGCCGGCCTCTTCGCGGGCGCCGGCCTGATCATCGCCATCGGCGCACAGAATGCCTTCGTGCTGCGCCAGGGCCTGCAACAACGTCATGTGGGCAGGGTGGTGCTGGCCTGCGCCGGCGCGGATATCGCGTTGATCCTGGCCGGCGTGGGCGGCATGGGCGCGCTGGTGCTGCAGTGGCCGTTGCTGCTGCAGGTGCTGCGCTTCGGTGGTGCGGCCTTCCTGCTCTGGTATGGCCTGCAGGCGGGCCTGCGCGCGTGGCGAGGTGGCAGCGCGCTGGCCGCCGCCGAGGCGCAGGGCGGCAGTGGGCGCCAGGTACTGCTGACCTGCCTGGCCTTCACCTTGCTCAACCCGCATGTCTACCTGGACACGGTGGTGTTGCTCGGCAGCCTGTCGACGCGCTATCCGGGCGATCTGCGCTGGGCCTTTGCCGCCGGTGCGTGCGTGGCCAGTGTGGCCTGGTTCTGCACGTTGGGTTACGGCGCGCGCCTGTTGCAGCCGGTGTTCCGCAGGCCGTCTGCGTGGCGGGTGCTGGATGCAGGCGTGGCGATGTTCATGCTCTGCCTTGCCATGCTGTTGCTGTTGCGCCCGCTCTAGGCGGCATCCACCGCGCACAACGGTGTTTCGCCCGGGCGCAGGGTCAGCACGCGCACGCCGCTGCCGGTGACCGCGACGGTATGCTCGAACTGCGCCGACAGCTTGCCGTCGCGGGTGTAGACCGGCCATTCGTCCGGCTGCTGGCGGATGGCCGGCTTGCCCTGGTTGAGCATCGGCTCGATGGTGAACACCATCCCTTCTTCCAGCACCATGCCGGTGTTGGGATGCCCGTAGTGCAGGATCTGCGGTTCCTCATGCATCTCCTGGCCGATGCCGTGGCCGCAGTACTCCTTCACCACGCTGTAGCCGTGGCTGCGTGCGTGGCGGGCGATGGCGTGGCCGATATCGCCCAGGCGTGCGCCGGGGCGCACCGCGGCGATGCCTTTCCACATCGCCTGGTAGGCGGTCTGCACCAGCCGGCGCGCGGCGTAGTCGACCTCACCGACCAGGTAGGTGGTGCTGGAGTCGGCGATGTAGCCGTTCTTTTCCAAGGTGATGTCGAGGTTGACGATCTGGCCGTTGCGCAGCACGTCGGTGGTGCTGGGCACGCCGTGGCAGATGACGTTGTCGATCGAGGTATTGAGCACATACGGGAAGCCGTACTGGCCCTTGCTGGCCGGCCGTGCCTGCAGCTCATCGACGATCATGCGCTCGACGAATTCGTTGATCTCCATCGTGCTGCGGCCCTGCAGCGGCAGCTGGTCGAGCGCGGCGAACACCTGCGCCAGCAGGCGCCCGGATTCGGCCATCAACGCGATCTCGTCGGGGCGCTTGATGATGCCCATCGGCTCAGACCTGGCCCGGAGGCAACAGCGGCGGCTGCACGCCGGCCGCGCGCAGCTCGCTGGCGACGATGTCCTGGAAGCTCAGCGTCGGGTTCAGCTCGCAGAGCATGCCGACCCGGATCCAGAAGTTGGCCTGGGCGTTGATCGAGCGGCTGGAGACGGTACAGGCACGGCGCAGCTGGTCGTGCAGGGTGTCATCGATGTTGACGATGCCCATGGGTGGCCCTCGAAGTGTGAATATACGAATCGTATATGTTTCGTATATTCATCTCAAGCCGACGTCATTCAGTCCGTGTGGGTGGCGAAGCGCAGCCGGTTGCCGTCCGGGTCGCGCAGCAGCATTTCCCGGCTGCCCCATTCGGTGTCATGCGGGGGCTGCTCGATCGGCACGTTGGCGGCACTGAAGGCGCGGTGCAGGCTGTCGACGTCGTCAACGATGAAGTACACCGCGCCGCCGACCTCGCAGTCGCCGCTGTGTTCGGTGAGGAAGATCGTCTGGCCGTCGCGGGTGAGCTGGGCGAACAGCGGGAAGCCCGGTTCGAAGCGATGTTCCCAGTCGACCACGAAGCCCAGCCCCTGCACGTAGAACGGCAGCGTGGTGTCGGCGTGGCGCATGCGCAGCTGCGGAATGACGGTCTGGGGCATGGCGAGGGCTCCTGGGGTAGGTGCCCAGTGTAGTGCCGGCCGCTGGCCGGCATTGGTCTGGTAGATGCCAACCTTGGTTGGCATTGCCGGCCAGCGGCCGGCACTACCGAAGCCACGCCGGCCCGCGGCCGGCATTACCGACGCGGTCAGCAGGCCGTCGGTACGGCGGCCATCGCCGCCAGCAGTTCGCGATTCACCTGCTGGTGACGCGCCTGCCAGGCAGGAAGATCTTCGGGGCTGATGTCCGGTTGGCCATCCAGCGACGACAACCAGCGCTTGAAGCGGCTCTGGTAGTTGGCCAGCGACACTTCCCCGGTGATGTCACTGCCGACCAGGCCGCCGGCACGCAGCGTCTCGATCACCACCAGTGCGTCTTCCAGCTGGAATCGGCCCTGGTCCCAGTTGCTGCGCGCGACGTCCTCGGCGAACACGTCCTTGTCGATCGACAGGTAGGTCGGCTGCGGCGACTTGGCCTGTTCGGCAGCGAACGCGGCGACCAGTCCCTCCGGATGCTCGAAGCGTCGGAATGCACGGCCCATGCCGAGGCGATGGCCCCAGCTGACATCCACGTCCATGCACCAGTACGTCAAGCGACCGCCCAGCAGCGGGCGCCAGTGGTTCTCCCAGGCATGGCCGAGGCCGATGTCGCTGGAGGTAATGCCGAGCACATGGATGTGCGAGATCTGCGGCAGCTTGCTGGCTGCATTCACCCACGAGCCACAATGCATGCCGAACGGAAAACGCATGTTGTCCGGATGGTTGTCCAGCACTACCAGCTGGAACGGCGCCTGTGTGCGCATGCGGCACAACAGCGGCAGGCTGAGATGATGGAAGTCGCCACTGCCCAGCATCACGGTGCCGAGCTGCGCGGGCAGCGGCGCCAGCACTTCGGCGGCGAAACGGTGCAGGGTGGCAGTGCTGCAGGCGAAGCGCAGCGGGTCGTGCCACTGCGGCAGGGCCAGGGTCTGCGCCTGGGGCAGCGGCAGCACGCCACCGTCCAGGTCGAGGATCAACGGAGAACGCAACGGCATCGTTCAACCGCCTCCATCAGGTTCGCCCTGCAGATGCGGCGCCAGCTTGCGCAGGGCAGTGCGCAGCAGCGGGGAACGGGCGTGGATCGCGTGCCGGGTGGAGGTGAAGCGGGCGCCCAGTTCGGCCTTGATCCGCGAGTCGGTCCAGCCGGCCACGTAGTGGCTCAGGCCATGCAGCAGCGCGTACTCGAGGTTGTGCATCCAGCTCACCGCGTACAGGTTGTGCTCGCGTGACTGCGGGTAGGCCAGACCGATGTACTTGTCCACCAGCTTTCCGGCGTGGATGTAGCACAGGTTCCAGCCGATCAGCTGACCTTGGTGGCGGTACAGGAACATTCGTCCCTGGCCCTGGCTGTCGGCCAGCAGGTACTGGAAATAGGTCAGGTCGAGCTGGTCGAAATGCACCGCGCTCTGCGCATACACGCCCAGGTACAGCGCATACAGCTCGGCCTGCAGCCGTGGGTCGGCGAGGGCCGGATCGCCGGTGGCGATGCAGTCGATCTGCAGGTCATCACGCGAACGGAGCTTGCGCCGGATGTTCTTGCGGCGCGAGGGCGACAGGCGGCCGAGGTAGCCATCGAGCGAATCGAAATCGATCGCCACCCAGGCAAGCGGCATGCCTTCCAGTTCAACGAAGCCGCGCGCCAGCAAGGCCTGCAGGAACGCCGCGCTGTGCGCGTTGGCCGCGTCGTCCAGCAGCGGTGAATCGATGGCCAGGTCCTTGACCACCAGCAGCCGGGTATCGCCGATCGCGTGACGCGTCACGTCCTCGGCCAGCGCCTCCGGCGCCACGTGCGCCGGCAGCGGGGTGTACTCGGTGCTGGTGGCACCGACGAAACGGGTCTTCCAGGTGATCCATGGCCGCCACAGGCGCGACAGCGGCAGACCGAGCAGCTTGCTGCGCAGCGCGTCGTCCATCGTGGTGGTCAGGTCCAGCGGCGCACGGAAGGTCGGCAGGCCACTGGGAAGGCGGCCTGCCTCGAATCCGAGCGGCGGGTGGGCCAGGAAACCCTCCAGCAGCGCGGCCGGTTCCAGCGCGGTGCTGGATGCGCGTGACGTCATCTCCATCGGCACGGGAACCGGCAGCGCATCCAGCCTCAGCCCTTGGCCTTGGTCAGCGCCTGGTCGAGCAGGGTGATCGCCAGGTCGATCTCTTCGTAGCTGATGTCCAGCGACGGCGCGAAGGTGATCACGTTCTTGTACCAGCCACCCACGTCGAGCACGAGGCCCATGCGCTTGCCGTCGTGCAGGAGGTCACCGGCCAGGCCGATGTCGACCATGCGGTCCAGCAGTTCCTTGTTCGGGGTGTAGCCGTCGGCCTGGCAGATTTCGGCGCGCAGGGCCAGGCCCAGGCCGTCGACGTCGCCGATTTCCGGGTGGCGCTTCTGCAGTCCACGCAGGCCGTCGAGGAAGTACGCGCCCTTTTCCGGTACGGTGCGCTCGTAGTCCATTTCCTTGCCCAGCTTCAACACTTCCAGGCCCAGGCGGGTGCCCAGCGGGTTGGAGTTGAAGGTGGAGTGGGTGGAACCCGGCGGGAACACGGTCGGGTTGATCAGCTCTTCGCGTGCCCACAGGCCCGACAGCGGGTTCAGGCCGTTGGTCAGCGCCTTGCCGAACACCAGCACGTCCGGGGTCACGCCGAAATGCTCGATCGACCACAGCTTGCCGGTACGCCAGAAGCCCATCTGGATCTCATCGACCACCATCAGGATGCCGTACTTGTCCAGCACGCGCTTGAGGCCGGTGAAGAAGTTGCGCGGCGGAATGACGTAGCCGCCGGTGCCCTGGATCGGCTCGACGTAGAACGCGGCGTACTCGGCCTGGCCGACCTTGGGGTCCCACACGCCGTTGTACTCGCTTTCGAAAAGGCGCTCGAACTGCCACACGCAGTGGTCGGAATACTCGTCCGGGGTCATGCCCTTCGGGCGACGGAAGGGGTACGGGAACGGGATGAACATCGCGCGCTCGCCGAAGTGGCCGTAGCGGCGGCGGTAGCGGTAGCTGGAGGTGATCGACGAGGCACCCAGGGTGCGGCCGTGGTAGCCGCCTTCGAAGGCGAACATCAGGCTCTTGCCGCCGCGCGCGTTGCGCACGATCTTCAGCGAGTCTTCAATGGCCTGCGCGCCGCCGACATTGAAATGCACGCGACCGTCGAGGCCGAACTTTTCGTGCATGTCCACGGCAATGGTCTTGGCCAGCTGCACGCGGGTCGGATGCAGGTATTGGCTGGCGACCTGCGGCAGGGTGTCGATCTGGTCCTTCAGCGCGTCATTCAGGCGCTTGTTGCTGTAGCCGAAGTTGCAGGCCGAGTACCACATCTGCAGATCGAGGTAGGGCACGCCCGCACCGTCGAACATGTAGCTGCCTTCGCCGCGCTGGAAGATCTTCGGCGGGTCGACGTAGTGGACGGTATCGCCGAAGGAGCTGTAGCGGGCTTCGTCGGCCAGCAGCTGCGCGTCGGAGGCAGCGGCGTCGGCGTTCTTGTCAAAAATGTTCATGCAGTTCGGTTCCGTGAAGGACGTTCGAAAGGGGCGACGGGGGAGCGTGCTTGGAGGGAGTACTCAGGCGGTGGCCAGCAGCGGGGGCAGTGCGGCGGGCTGCGGGCGGGCGTCGATGCGACGTGGCTGCAGCAGGCTGCCATCGAGCAGGCGCGGCAACAGTGCGACTGCATCGTGGAAGGTGTCGATGGCGGCATGCTCGATGCCGGCATTCGTGCAATGGGTAATCAGGCGGCGCTTGGCGAACACGAAGTCGGCGTCTTCGGACACGCAGAAATCCGAGCTGCCGTCACCGATCATCAGCACGCGCGGTGCTTCGTTGGCGCGCGCCTGCGCGGCGCAGGTGCACTTGCAGGTGCCACTGCGGCAGCCTTCGGCCTGGTAGGGCGACTCCAGTTCCCAATGGTCTTCGCACCAGCGCAGGTGGTTGGCCACCACCGGCAGCTGCGATAGGCCGTGGTTGGCCAGGATGCGGTGGATCGCATAGTCCAGGCCGTCACTGACGATGCGCAGCGGCAGGCCCAGCTGTTCGGCACGGCTGACAAAGGCGGCGAAGCCCGGGTCGATCTGTACCTGGTCCAGGTGCGCGTCGAGCGTGGCCGGGTCCAGCTTCAGCAGCCGCACCTGGCCCTGCATGCATTCACGCGAGCCGATCTTTCCCGCTTTCCACTGGTCTTCCAGTTCCTGCCAGCCCGGCTGGCCGTACTTTTCCAGCAGCGAGTCGATGACATCTTCGAGGCTGATGGTGCCGTCGAAGTCACACAGGATGCTCCAGTGCATGGGCAGGTCCGTCGATGAAAGAAACGCCCGGCCCGGTGCCGGGGCAGGCTCAATGTAGGCAGGCCGCCTTTCTCGTTCCTTTCCTGTTGAAAGGCTCTTCTGACAGGCTGGGAAAACGTTCAGGAAGGTGCACGGGTGAATGCGCGGAGGGCAGGCCACGCGTGCACGTTCGGGTCAGGCGCGGGCCAGGACCTGCAGTATTTCGGCAGTCTCTTCGCGGGTCTGCCAGGCGCTGTTGCCAAGGGTCAGCATGCGTGCGGCGAAGTCGCGTGCATTGGGCATGTCGTCCTGCGGCACGATGCCGCGCAGGTACGCGTAGCCGGGCAGGGCATGGATGAACATGCGGCTGGCGCCGAGACCACGTGGCCACAGGTCCTTCAGTACGGCATCGCGGGCGCGCTGGCTGGGCAGCAGCAGCATCAGCAGTGGCCAGGTGCCACCGCTGCCGGCGAGGCCGTCGACCACCTCAACGGCTGGCAGCTGTGCCAGCTGCACGCGCAGCTGCAACGCACGCAGGCGACCGGCCTGCAGGAACGCCGGCAAGCGCCGCGCGGCATGCGCGCCGATGTTCTGCCGCCAGTGGCTGACCCGGTGCTGCGGTATATCAAGCGGGAAAATGTCACCGACCGCTTCTTCCAGATCGTCGCGTTGAAGCGCACTGCGCAATGGATTGCCATACACCAGCGACAGCAGCGAAGGGCGATAGCAGGCAGCAAGGCCGATCAACTGCACGCTGCGCAGCAGCTCCCAGCGCAGGCTGGAGCGAACGTGCTGGACGGCATGTTCGGCCAGCGCGGCACGCAGTTCGTCATCGCGGCTGACCAGCAGGCCGCCTTCGTGCAGGCTCAGGCCCTTGCCGGCGGCCAGGCTGAAGAATCCGATATCGCCGCGCAGGCCGACACTGGTGTTGCCAACGCGTGCGCCGAGCGCCTGCGCGGCATCCTCGATCACCCAGGCGCCGGCGCCGCGCGCAACCTCGCAGGCCAGCTCGACATCGGCGATGCGCCCGCCCAGGTGAGTGGGCAGGATCGCCAGCGTGCGTGCATCGGCCAGGCGCTTGAGCTGGCCAGGGTCGAAATCGAAGTGGCCATGACGGGTGTCGCACAATTGCACGCGCAGGCCCAGGCTGTGCACCGCGATCGGCACCAGCGGGCAGGTATAGGCCGGCATGATCACGGTGTCGCGCCTTGGCGCGCGCTTGCGCAGCGTACGCAGCGCGATCAGCAGTGCGTGCGTGCCGGAACAGGTCAGCTGCAGTGGCGGTGTGCCGAGCTGGCTGGCCAGGACTTCGCGCAGGTCGCCACCACCGGGCAGGAAATCGCTGGCCTGAATCGGCAGGCCAGCGGTAGGTGGCAGTTCGCGCGCGAACAGGCTCATCGCAGCCCACTCACGACGCGCTTTCGGCGGGACTGTGCGGGTCGTCCGCTTCAGCGCGGCCGAGGCAGACGATGCCGGCCACGATCAGTACCGCACCGAGCAGATGGTGCAGGGTCAGTGGCTCGTTCAACAGCCACGCCGACAGCAGCAGCACGCTGATCACTTCCAGGTGCGAGGCCGCGAACGCCGGGCCGATCGGCGCATGGCGCAGCAGGCTCATCCAGGTGAAGAACGCACCCACGTAGCCGAGGATGGCGCCATACACCCACGGCTGCGACAGCACGCGCAGCAGCCAGGCGGTGTTGGCCTCGACCGGCAGCGCGGCGTCACCGGCGTACTTGAAGCACAGCTGGGCCAGCGTGTCGAAGGCCATCAGCAGCGGGAAACCGATCACATACAGGCGCCTCATGAGCCGGCCCCCACCACCGCCACGCCCGCGGTGACCAGCAGCATGCCGGTCACCCGCAGCGGCGTGAGCTTCTCGCGGAACAGGAAACGACCGGCGATCATCAACGCAACGATGTTGATCGAGCCCAGCAGCACGCCCTTGGACAGCGGCACCAGCGACAGGAACGCAATCCAGGCCACGAACTCGAGCACGTAGCAGGCGATGCCGATCCACAGCCAGGGGCGGCTGAGCATGTGTTTCCAGCGTTGCAGTCCTTCGCCTTCCTGCGGATCGCTGGCGGCGGCCTTGAAGGCGAGCTGGCCACCGGTATCGAGTACCACATTGGCCAGCCACAGCAGGGTGGCGAGTGCCCCCATCTCAGGCCACCGCCTTGAGCACGCCCGTGCGTTCACCGATCTCGGTGAAAAAGCGCGCGCTGCGACGGATCACATCGCGGCGTTCGCGATCGATGGTGATCATGTGGTAGCTGTCTTCCAGCACCACCAGTTCCTTCGGGCCGCTGACCCGCGACATCACCAGCTCAGCGTTGCCCATGCTGGCCACATCGTCTTCGCGGGCGTGCATCACCAGGCACGGTGCGGTGACCTGGTGCAGGTGGCGGCGGGTCCAGTTGCTCAGCGCACGCATCTCGGCCAGCGCATGCCAGGGATTGCCCGGCAGGCCGGCGGCGGCGCTGTCGCCGGACAGCATGGCGGCGCTGACCTGCGCGCGCAGGCGCTCGTCGCGCAGGCCGTACGGCGGTTCTTCCATGAACATGCGGTCGCGGCCGATGTTGAAGCGCTTGAACCACGGCAGCAGGAACGAGAAGCGGGCCACGGCGGGAATGTTCCAGCCGTCGTAACGGAAAGTGGCGCCGTACACGCCCACGCCGGACACCCACTCCGGGCGACGTGCCGCCAACGCCAGCGAGAGTACCGCGCCCATCGACAGGCCACCCACGAACAGCTGGTCGACCTTGCCGCGCAGGGCGGCCGCCGCATCTTCCACGCCCTGGTACCACTGTTCCCAGGTGGTCGCCAGCAGGTCATCCACGGTGCCGCAATGGCCGGGCAGCTGCACGCCGTGCACCGTGAAGCCGGCATTGTTCAAGCCCTTGCCCAGCATGCGCATTTCCGCCGGGGTGCCGGTCAGGCCATGGACCAGCAGCACGCCCTGGGGGCCACCGGGGAGGAAGAAGTCGTGCGATTCGGTCACCTGGCGGCTCCGGGACGGCAGTGGGGATGGCAGGATCGCAAGCGCGATTTTCACCAGCCTTTCAGCGCGCCGGGCCGGGTCAGGGGGCCTTCAGCAGCGGCAGCGTGATGGCGACCTTGAGCCCCCCGCCCGGGCGGTTGAGGAAGCTCAGGCGGCCGCCGAAGTGCTCTACCGCCTCGTGCGCGATGGCCAGGCCGAGGCCGGTGCCGCTGGCAGCGGTGCCCGGCGCCCGGAAGAAGCGCTCGCCCAGCCGTGGCATCACGTCGTCGGGCACGCCGGGGCCGTTGTCTTCCACATAGAGTTCGACATCATTGTCGTCCAGCGCGTGCACGCCCACCGTGACGGTCGCATTGCGGCCGGCATAACGCAGGGCGTTGTCGATCAGGTTGTCCAGCGCCTCCTGCAGCATGGCGCCGTTGCCGAGCACACGCAGCGGATGGGGGCTGCCGCGGTAGCCGAGGTCGATGCCATCGCGGATCGCCTCCGGCACGCGCATGCCAACCCACTGCGGCACCAGCTCGCACAGGTCCAGTGCTTCCACGGTATCGGGCACGGTCTGCGCCCGGCTCAGCGCCAGCAGCTGGGTGCTGACCCGGGCAGTGCGCTGGTTGAGCCGGCGGATGTGCTGCAGCGCCTCGCGCACCGTATCGGGGTCACCGTGTGCCAGCGCCTGGTCCACGTGCAGGGCCATGCCCGCCAGCGGCGAACGCAGCTGGTGCGCGGCATCGGCAATGAAGCGGTTCTGCAGGGTGATCATTTCCGCCTGGCGGGCAAACAGATCGTCGATGGTGCTGATCAGTGGCTGGATCTCCTCCGGTACGTCGGCGTCGGAGATCGGTGCCAGTTCGCCACGGCGCTGCGCCAGGCGGGTCCTCAGCGGCGTGAGGATGCGCAGGCCGTAGGTCACGCCGAACCAGACCAGTGCTGCGGTGCCCAGCGCCAGCATGGTCATCAGCGGGATGATGATCATCAGGATCTCGCGCGCCCGCTGTCGGCGGTCGGCCATGCTCTCGGCCACGGTCACCGCCAGCTGGTCCTGCGGATCGTTCATCGCCTGCGTGCAGACCGTGGCCATGCGCACCTGCTGGCCATTGAGGTTGCCGTCGTACAGCGCCGGATGCACGCCGGTGCAGTCCTGAGAAGGGGCATACGGGCTGAAGTCGGCATTGCCGCTGAGCGTACCCATGCGGCTGCTGTCGACGTTGAAGTAGCGATGGCCGTCGGGGTCGTACTCGATCAGGAAGCGCGCCTGCGGCGACAGGTCGCTGGTCACCGGCATGGTGCTCAGCATCTGCGCGAACGAATGCGTGTCGTCGATCAGGTTGCGGTCGTGGATGCGGTTGGAATAGTCCAGCGCAACGTAGTAGGCCAGGATCGTGTTGAAGGTGAGCAGACCCAGCATCGGCAGCGCCAGGAAGGCGAGCAGGCGCCGGCGCAGGCTGGGCGGTCCACTGATCACGGGGTGCTGTCGTCCTGCACGTCTTCCAGCATGTAGCCCAGCCCGCGCACGGTGCGGATGCCCATGCCGCCGGGCTGCAGCTTGCGGCGCAGGCGGTGCAGGGCGATGTCCAGACCGTTGTCGGTCAGGTCCTGGCCCCAGTCGCACAGCGCTTCCACCAACTGCGCGCGTGACACGATGCGCTCGGCGCGCACTGCCAGTGCCGACAGCAGGCCGAACTCGCGTGCGGTCAGTTCCAGCGACTGGTCGTCGATCCACACCCGATGCCCGGCCAGGTCGATGCGAAGGCGGCCGATGCGCAGGTCCGGGTTGCCATTGCTGGTGACCCGGCGCAGCTGGGCGCGCACGCGCGCTTCGAACTCGTCCAGCGCGAACGGCTTGACCAGGTAGTCATCGGCACCCAGGTCGAGCACACGCACGCGCTCGGCCAGGCCGTCACGGGCGGTCACCACCAGCACTGCGAGGCCATCACCGCGCTGGCGCAGGCGCTGCAGCACGTCGCGGCCATCCAGCTGCGGCAGCCCCAGGTCCAGTACCAGCAGCGCGTACTGCGTCGAGCCCAGTGCAGCATCGGCGTGCGCACCGTTGTCGACGTGGTCGACCACGTGCCCCTGCCGGCGCAGCGAGGCGCACAGGCCGGAGGCGATATCCGGGTCGTCTTCAGCAATCAGAACGCGCATGCGCGGGGCTCCTGTAACGGTCAGGCCCACCGGATGGACGGGGTGGGCCTCTCGGCTGCCGAGGGTAGCCGCAAACCGGCTGCAGGTGGAGCGCGCCGGCACCTCCCGGCACCGTCGCGCTGTCCCTCCATTCAGTCCTGCAGGCCCGGCTCACCCAGCGCCAGCGGCACCCGCGAACCATCCAGCAGGCCACGGCTGAGCTTGCCACCCTCGATGAACAGCAGTTCGCCGTTCTCGCCGTTCTTGATGCTGCTGTCGATGGCGATCACGCGGTCGCCGTGGAAGCTGCTGACGTGCGGCATCGAGGTATGGCCAACCACGATGCGCTTGAGCTGCAGGCGGTCGAGCACAGCCTGCACACCCGCGGTGTCGAGGCGGCCATCGAAATAGCCGCGGTACCAGATCGGGCTGGTCTTGCCGTCATACAGCGGTGCGGTGGCCGGGTCGGCCTTCACTTCGGCCTTGGGCAGGCCCAGCGAGGCCTGGTAGGCCGCGTTGGTGCGTGCCGGGTCCAGCGCCAGCTGCACCGCCTCGGGCGAGATGCCGCCGTGCAGGAACAGGGTATCGCCGATCTTCAGCAGCACCGGGCGGGTGCGCAGCCACTGGCCGATCACCGAGTCGGCGCCATACAGTTGCGGGTAGCTGCGGCCGAGCAGCTGGGCGCTGCGCAGGTATTTCGGGTTGACGTAGCGCAGGTCGTCGTACAGCACCATGGTCTCGTGGTTGCCGAGCACGAAGTGCACCGCGCCGCCGGCGGCGGCCGCCTGCTGCTGCAGGCCATACAGCAGCCAGAAGGCTTCGGTTACCTGCGGGCCGCGGTCGAACACATCGCCGGCGATGACCAGGGTGTCCTTGCCCAGCGCCCAGCGGTCCTGTGCGTCGATGACCTTGTGGGCACGCAGCAGGCGCACCAGCAGCCCGTACTGGCCGTGGATGTCGGACAGCGCCACGATGCGCGGCACGGCCGGCAGCACGGAGACCGAAGGTGCATTCGGGGCGGCCACGTGCACGCTGTGTTCGTAGCCGCAACGCGGGGCGATGTCGGCGCCTGCGGCCTGCGTGGCAAGTGTGTGCGACTCGACCTTGTCGTCGCAGATCCAACTGGCCTGCAGCTGGTTGCCCTGGCGGAACACATAGGGGCCATCGGCCTGCACGTGGTCGGCGGGCGCGGCAACCTCACGGGCCTGCGTGGTTGCTGTGGCGCAGGCCAGCAGCGGCAACAGCAGGGCGGTCAGCAGGGAAGGGCGACAGCGCGACATCGGCGGCATCCAGCGGCGGAAACATCCGATGCTAACCGGCGCGGGCGTCCGTCGGTGTGCGCGAATGGGCGGATCAGGTGTCGCGCCCGTCGCCCTTGAGCTTGCGCACGCGGGTGGCAGTGGGCTGAAGCGGCTGGCCATCGCGCCCGCGCGGCTGCATGTAGGGCAGCGGCCGCCGCGTCGCCAATTCGATCAGCTGCGAATGGGCTTCGCCTGCACCGAAGCGATGGCGCTCCCCCCACTGGCGCAGTGCGACCAGCAGCGGGAACAGTTCCAGGCCTGCGGCGGTGAGCACGTACTCCTGGTAGGCCGATCCATCGGAGGCTGGCTGCAGCTGCAGGATGCCGGCCTCGACCAGCCGGCGCAGGCGGTCGCTGAGGATGTTGCGCGCCGCGCCGAGGCTGCGCTGGAAATCACCGAAGCGGGTGATGCCGTCGAAGGCGTCGCGGATCACCAGCAATGCCCAGCGGTCACCGAGCAGGTCGGCACTGCGGGCTACAGGGCAGGGGCTGTCGGCGTGCATGCTGGGTATCTCCGAATGTGGTTGCAGTTTAAAACCAATGGCGATAGCCTGCATCTGGTTTCAAATTGCAACCATATGGTGAGTGCCACATCGCTTCCCCGCCCGCTGCTGGTCCTGCTTGCGGCTGCCGCCGGCGCCAGCGTCGCCAACGTCTACTACGCGCAGCCGCTGCTGGATCAGCTTGCACGCGCCTTTGCGCTGGACCGGGCCGTGGCCGGCGCAGTGCTGGCTGCCACCCAGGCCGGCAGCGTGCTGGCGTTGCTTGGCCTGCTGCCGCTGGCGGACTGCGGCGACCGGCGACGCCTGCTGCGGCTGCAGTTGATCGCGCTGGTGCTGGCCCTGTTGTGGCTGGCGGCGTCACGCACGGCGAGCTGGCTGTTGTCGGGCATGCTGCTGGCAGGCCTGTTGGGCACCGCGCTGACCCAGGGCCTGATTGCCTATACCGCCATGCTGGCACCGCCCGAGCAGCGCGGTCGCGTGGTCGGTGTGGTGCAGGGCGGCGTGTTCATCGGCCTGCTGCTGGCGCGCGTGGTGTCCGGTACGGTGGCGGCGGCCTTTGGCTGGCAGAGGGTCTACCTGCTGTCAGCGGTGGTGATGGCAGCGTTGGCGGCGCTGCTGTGGCGGCGCCTGCCCGCAGTACCGGTGCCGTCGGTCCCTCCACGCTGGCGCGAGCTGCTGGGCTCGATGCAGGGCATGCTGCGCCGCGATCGAACGCTGCGCGAGCGCGGGCCGCTGGCATTGCTGCTGTTTGCCGGCCTCAATGTGTTCTGGGCGGCGGCACCCTTGCCGCTGTCGGCACCGCCGCTGCACTGGTCAACCGCAGCCATCGGCGCGCTCGGCCTGGCCGGCGTGGTCGGTGCGCTGATGGCGGCGCGGGTCGGACACTGGATGGACCGTGGTTTCGCGCATCGGGTCAGCCTCGGCGCGCTGTTGTTGATGCTGGTCGCGTGGTGGCCGCTGCTGGGCCTGCCGCATTCGCTGTCCTTGCTGTTGCTGGGTGTGGTCGTGCTCGACCTGGGCGGCCAGGCACTGCATGTCTCGAACCAGGCATCGTTGCTGCGTGCACCGGCAGAACAGCATGGGCGCCTGGTGGCGTTGTACATGCTGTTCTATGCGGTGGGCAGCGGTGCGGGAGCGGCGGCGGGGCCTTGGATGCAGGTGCGGCATGGCTGGCCCGCTGTGTGCCTGCTGGGGGCAGGCATCGCGTTGCTGGCGCTGCTGTGGTGGGCAGCATGGCGGGTGGGGGCGGTGAAAGCAGCGGCTGGCGCGCGAACCGGTAGAGTCGACTGTTAGTCGACTGCTCTTCGTTCCGACGGCGAAAAATCCCGCGCTGCGCGCGATAGTCGACCAGCGGTCGACTCTACCTGTCCTGCCGTCATCGCCGCAGTGCACGCCGCCCCGGGGCTTCCTGCAGGTCCGCGCTGGCGACCACCACGCGGTTGCGGCCGCTGCGCTTGGCCTCGTACATCGCGGCGTCGGCACGTGCCATCAACCGCTCGTAGTCCGGATGACCATCGTGACCGGCCACGCCGATGCTGGCGGTCAGCTCCAGCACCTGGCCATTGGCCAGCGCAACGGGCGATTGCGCGATCTGCCGGCGCAGGCTCTCGGCGATCACGGTCGCCTGTGATTCGCTGGCCGCCACCAGCACCACCACGAATTCTTCGCCGCCATAGCGGAACAGGTAGTCGCTGCCACGCGTGAGCTGGCCGAGCAGGCCGGCCACGTGCTGCAACGCACGGTCGCCGGCATCGTGGCCATGGCCGTCGTTGATTGCCTTGAAATGATCCAGGTCGAGCAGCAGCAGCGAGAACGGTGTGCGGTTGCGCGTGGCCAGCTCGATTTCCCGGCGCAGCACGGTGGGCAGGAAGCGACGGTTGAGCAGGTTGGTCAGCGCGTCGCTGCCGGCATCCAGTTCGCCGATGCGCTCGAACAGCAGCGTCATCAGGGTGCGGATGGCGGCCAGGTCCTCGCGGATGGCCGGCAGCACCGCCAGTCGCTGCGCCGGAGCATCGCCACTCGCGCGCTGCAGGTGGCCGTCAATGCGGGCCATCAACTGGCCCACCTGCTGCGTTTCGCTGCTTTCGCCGAAGCTGGGGATGCCCTTGTGGGTGAACCACAGGCCGAACTCCGAGGTGGCCAGGCTGGCGTTGTCGCTGGCCTGCACGTGGCCGGCGAGGGCGTAGAGCAGGGCGTTCTCCCAGTCCAGCAGCAATGCGCGCTGGCGCTCGCGTTCGGTACCGACGTTCTGTACCAGCGAGAACAGCCGGTAGGCGGCGTCGGCACGGGTGGAGCGCTCGCGCGCATGGGTGTAGGCCAGGGTCATGCCTTCCATGGCGATGTCCATGATCGCGCTGAGGCAGGCGATGGCGGCGAACGCGGTCGCGCTGTCGGGCGCGTCGTCGCGCAGGCGCACGAACAGCTCGTGCTTGAGCACGCGCGCACCGCGCGTCACCAGGTCGACCGGGATGCCGACCCGTGCGTGTACGTCGCCGATCACCCGCTGCGAGGCGACCGTGGTGGCGATGCCAGCGGTGTCGGTGGTCAGCAGCTGTACCAGCCAGCGCTGCATGGCCGGCTGCAGGCGCTGCTTGACCTGGTCGTGGGACAGGAAGCGGCGTGCGCGCCCGTCCTGCAGCAGCACTTCGTAAAAGCGCTGGGCCAGCGCGGGTGGGGCATCGGAGGCAGCGGCCTTGAGCAGCGCGGTGGCGGCAGGGCCGGCCTGTAGCAGGCATTGCTGCCAGGCCTCGGCCAGCGGCTGGCTGGCATCGTCCAGTTGGGGTGGTTCCACGTCGATCTCTGACTGCGTACGGCAAACCACGGGTATCGGCCGCGGCGGCATACGGTTGATGGCGGGGTAGCCCGCCAGTTTACGCGCGGTGCAGGCTTGCACGGTGCGCAAAGCACATCGACGCCGCTGCGGCAATGAGTGAACGCATTTGAGAATCACTCGCATTGATGGGAGAATGCGCGCACGGAGCGGGCTGCAGGTGCCTGCAGGACGGCTCCGCCTCCCCCCTCGTCGTTGCCTCAAGCCCTTTGCCAGAGGCCCCGCAGCCCTGCCAGAAGGTCCTGATCATGTCTCCTGCCGTTGTCCATTCACCGCGCCCGCTGGCGCTTGCCGTCGCCGCCCTGCTGGCGGGCAGCGCCTTGACCGCCCAGGCCGAAACCGACGCCACCGATATCGACACGGTGCACGTCACCGCCTCGCAGATCGCGCGCCAGGCACTGGGTACCTCGACCATCACCGCCGAGGATATCGCCCGGCGGCCGCCAGCCAACGACATCGCCGAGCTGTTGCGGACCATGCCGGGCGTCAACCTGACCGGCAACAGCGCCTCGGGCCAGTACGGCAACAACCGCCAGATCGACCTGCGTGGCATGGGCCCGGAAAACACCCTGATCCTGGTCGATGGCAAGCGCATCGGCGCACGCGATGCCGTGCGCATGGGGCGCAGCGGCGAGCGCAATACCCGCGGTGACACCAACTGGGTGCCGGCGGAAATGATCGAGCGCATCGAAGTGCTGCGCGGCCCGGCGGTGGCACGCTATGGCTCCGGTGCCTCCGGCGGCGTGGTCAACATCATCACCAAGCGCCCGACCGGCGACCTGACCGGTGCGGTGGACCTGTATGGGCTGGTGCCCGAACACAGCGCCGAAGGTGGCAGCGAACGCGTCGGCCTGCAGCTGAGTGGGCCGATGACCGACACCCTGTCGTTCCGCCTGTACGGCAATCTCAACAAGACCGACGCGGACTCGCTGGAGCTCAACCGCCAGTACGCTACCAACCCCAACGCGGTGCCGCCGGCCGGCCGCGAGGGCGTCAAGAACCGCGATGTCAACGCGCTGCTGCGCTGGGACGTGACCGCCAACCAGGTGGTGGAGTTCGAAGCCGGCACCAGCCGCCAGGGCAACATCTACGCTGGTGATCGCGCGGTCAGCACCACCGGTACCTCGACCGGCGTTGACCTGGCGGCACTGGCCGAGGGCGAAGCGGAGACCAACCGCATGTACCGCAACACCGGCGCGATCACCCATCGTGGCCGCTGGGGCGACGTGACCTCGCGGGTGACAGCTGCGGTGGAGGCGGTGAACAACTCACGCATCAACGAAGGCCTGGCCGGTGGCCCGGAAGGCAGCTTCAACGGCACCGACTGGTCGACCTCGCGACTGCGCAACTACCAGCTGGACGGCGAAGTGAGCTTCCCGACCACGCTGGGTGGTGCCGAGAACATCTGGACGCTTGGCTTTGAATACCTGGACAGCCGCCTGACCGACCCGTACTCGATGAGCCAGTCCAGCAGCAGCGGCGGCGGCATCCCGGGGCTGTCGGCCGATCGTGCGCGGGGCAAGGCCGATGCGCAGACCACCGCCGTGTTCGTCGAAGACAACATCTACCTGGGTGAGCGCTGGATCGTTACCCCGGGCCTGCGCTTCGACCACCACAGCCAGTTCGGCAACAACACCAGCCCCAGCCTCAACGCGCAGTTCCGCATCAACGGCGACTGGGTGGTGAAGGGCGGCATCGCCCGGGCGTTCAAGGCGCCGAACCTGTACCAGTCGAATCCGGACTATCTGTATTACACCCGTGGCAATGGCTGCCCGAATGCACTGCCGAGCCTGGGCGCCGGCTGCTACATGCGCGGCAATGCGGACCTGAAGGCGGAAACCAGCCTGAACAAGGAACTCGGCATCGAGTGGGCACCGCAGAGCGGCTGGCAGGCCTCGTTGACGTACTTCCATAACGACTACAAGGACAAGATCCAGGCCGGCTACACCCAGATCGGCCTGACTGCCGACACCAGGGGCCGCATCTTCCGCTGGGAGAACGCGCCGAAGGCGATCGTGCAGGGGCTGGAAGGCAACCTGGTAATCCCGCTGCTGGGCGAGCAGGGCAACCGCCTGAAGTGGAGCAACAACTTCACCTACATGGTGGAGAACGAGAACAAGCGCACCGGCCAGCCGCTGTCGGTGATTCCGAAGTACACCGTCAACACGATGCTGGACTGGCAGGCCACCGACAAGCTGTCGCTGCTGCTGACCGGCACGTTCTACGGCAAGCAGAAGCCGGCCACTACCAACATCAACAATGATCCGCGCTGCACCGGCACCTGCGACCCATCGATCGCACTGCAGGATCGCGGTGCATACAACATCTGGGGCGTGAGCGCGCGCTACAAGGTGACCGAGACGGTCAGCTTCGGCTTCGGCGTGAACAACCTGGCCGACAAGCGCCTGTTCCGCGAGGCCAACAGCAGCGATGCCGGCGCGGCGACCTACAACGAGCCGGGCCGCGCGTACTGGGCCAGCCTGCGCTTCGGGTTCTGACCCGATGAGGCCTGCGCCGGGGCGTTCCCCGGCGCAGCCTGAAGGCTACTTCACCTGCCGGCAATCGCGCAGGTGGACGCCACCGGTGTCCATCTTGTCGACCACGCCTTCCAGTTTCACCCAGTCGTTCTCGCGCAGGGTGGCGCCCAGCGCCATCTGATCCGGCGCCAGCGCACAGTGCACGGTGAAGTTGGCATTGTTGTCGTCGTTCGACTGGCGTCCGCCGATGCCACCGATGCCCTTCATCTTGGTGACCAGATAGCCCACCTCGAAGGTCTTGGCAAAGCGGTTGGGCTGGGCGGTGTACACCTGGCCATCGATGATGAAACGACGGCCGAAATACTTGACGAGCAACGGCTGGTACATCGCATCGGTATCCGGCGGGGTGCTGGTGCCGGAGAACAGCGCCCTGAGCGGTGCGGTGTTGATTTCCCGCTGCAGCCGCTTGGCGTCCTTGCCCATTTCGGTGGACATGCCGACCGCAGTGGCCTGGATCGGCTTGTCGAAACCGCTGGAGACACGCACGGCTTCCGCGATCGCCTCGCCTTCGGGGCCGGTCTTGAGCTTGTCCAGCCAGCCACACAGCGCGCTGCGTGCGTCCTCTTCCTTGGCGGTCTGCCCGCGTGACAGCTTGGTGCCAACCACCACGTTGCCGCCATTGGAGGCGGTGATGATGCTGACCAGCGGCATCTTGGTGTCGGTCTGCAGCACGTACATCTGGCCTTCGGTCTCGGTGATGACATCTCCGCTGACGAAGTTGTTGCCCTCATCAAGCGCTGCCTTGCGCAGCTGGCCCAGGGCGCTGCGGGGCTTCAGGCCGGGGAGGGTGACTTCGGAGGTGAAGAACTGGCCATTGCGGGGATCGCCTACCGCCTGGAAGTTCTGCTGGCAGGTCTTGGCCGAGGCGCTTGCGGCCGTGCCCAGCGCGCAGGCCACGGCGACGGCGACCCAGGGGGTCTTGGTAGTCCACATGTTCCGGATTCCTTGTGCTTGGGTGTCCATTGCGGGCAGCAACGCCGAAGCGGTCCGGCTGCCCGTTCCCCATCCAGAGGGGATGCGGTCATCATAGTGTGGCCCGGCACGGGCGCAAGCTGCGGCGAGCCGCGACGTGCAGTCTGCAATGTTATAAACACCGTGATAGTTTCCCCACGGCCGCCGGCGTAGCCTGCCTCCATCGCAAAGGAGCTGTTGCCATGGGCCACGACCACGATCACCTGCCATCCGAGATCCGCCACGAGAAACCCTTGTGGTGGGCGCTCGGCCTGACCTCCACCTTCCTCGTCATCGAAGTGGTGGGCGCGTTCTGGACCAACAGCCTGGCGCTGTTGTCCGACGCGGCACACATGGCCACCGACGCGCTGGCCCTGATGATCGCGCTGGTCGCGGTGCGGCTGAGCCGGCGCCCGCCGGATGCGCGTCGCACCTACGGCTATGCGCGCCTGGAAGCGCTGGGCGCAATGATCAACGGCGCGATGCTGTTCGTGGTTGCCGGCTACATCCTGTGGGAAGCCGTCGGGCGCTTCAGCAAGCCGCAGGAGATCGCCTCCACCGGCATGCTGGTGATCGCCTCGGCCGGCCTGGTCATCAACCTGATCTCGATGCGCCTGCTGCAGGCCGGCAGCGGCGAGAGCCTCAACGTGAAGGGCGCCTACCTGGAAGTGTGGGCGGACATGCTCGGCTCGGTGGCGGTGATTGCGGGTGCGGTGCTGATCCAGTTCACCGGCTGGAAGCCGATCGATCCGATCCTGGCGGTGCTGATCGGCCTGTGGGTGTTGCCGCGCACCTGGGTGCTGATGCGCGAGGCGATCAACGTGCTGCTGGAAGGCGTGCCCAAGGGCATGGACGTGGCCAAGGTGCGCGACAGCCTGTCCAGCCATGCCGCGGTAATGGACGTGCATGACCTGCACGTGTGGGCGCTGGCCTCCAGCACGCCGGCGCTGACCGCGCATGTCGTGATGCGCGATGGCACCGATGCCGACGCGCTGCGCCGCGAGCTGGGAGCGCGCCTGCACGATGACTTCGGCATCGAGCACGTGACGCTGCAGATCGAAGCGGACCACTGCGGCGAGGCCTGTGGTGAACCGGCGCCGGCCAAGGGCGGTGAGCACGAGGCCCATGAAGGCCATGACCACGGCGAGGACGCGCAGGGCCATCGCGGTCACGTGCATCGCTGATCGAAGATGACGCTCGTGCCGGGAGATGCCCGGCGCAGCTATTCGTCCCGACGTGAAGCCAGCCGATCCGCCAGCCGGGTCGGCTCCGGCAGCCGGTAACCGCGCAGGGTGCGCTGCACCCAGTCCAGCGCGGTATCGGCACTGACCCGATGGCCGCCGGCCACGAACAGCGGCTTGCAGCGCACCTTGCTGCGCAGCACCCAGCCGAGCTGCTCGTCACCGTCCATCAATGGCGTATGCGCGCCTGCTTCGGCACCTGGTTCGACGAACCGGCCCACCAGTTTCGACTTGGCCACGCCGATGCTCGGCAGGTCGGTGACCACGCCCAGATGCGCGGCCACGCCCAGTCTGCGCGGATGGCTGATGCCGTGGCCATCGACGAACACCAGATCCGGCGCCCGCGGCAGCAGTGCCAGCGCGGCCAACAACGCTGGCAGCTCGCGGAAGCTGAGCAGGCCGGGAATGTACGGCATCACCGTGGGAATGCGCGCTATTTCCTGCGCCACGGGCTGCAATGTCTTCGCATCCAGCAGGACCGCTGCGGCGCGGGTGGTGGCACCGTTGTCCTCAAAGCCCACATCCAGCCCGGCCAGCCAGCGCACGTCGTTGGGCAGGCGGTCCTGGCGCTCCACGCGGCTGGCAAGCTGGGTCTGCTGCGCGCGGGCAGCGGCGACGCTGCCTTCCCAGCGCCCGGGGTCGATCACCGTGTTCATTGGCTGGAGCATCGCATGCGCGGCGCCACGGCCCGGTGAGCGGCAGCCGGGGCTACAATGGCGGCCTGCCTTTCCTCGCGTTGGAGACCCTGCAGTGACCCGTAAACTCGTACTGTTGCGCCATGGCCAGAGCCAGTGGAACCTGGACAACCGCTTCACCGGCTGGGTCGATGTCGACCTGACCGAGCAGGGGCGCCGGGAAGCGGCCGCCGCCGGTCGCCTCATGCGCGAGGAAGGCCTGCAGTTCGACGTCGCCCATACCTCCGTACTGAAGCGCGCCATCCACACCCTTCAGGGTGCGCTGGCCGAGCTGGAGCAGGACTGGCTGCCGGTGAACAAGTCCTGGCGCCTCAACGAGCGTCACTACGGCGGCCTGCAGGGCCTGGACAAGGCCGAGACCGCCGCCAAGCACGGCGAGGAGCAGGTCAAGGTGTGGCGCCGTTCGTACGACATCCCGCCGCCGCCGATGGAGCTGGAAGATCCGGGCCACCCGATCCATGACCGCCGCTACGCCGGCCTGGACCGCAACGCGCTGCCGGGCACCGAATCGCTGGCCACCACCCTGGATCGCGTGCTGCCGTACTGGCACGACGCGATCGCGCCGCAGCTGAAGGACGGCAAGACCGTGCTGGTCACCGCCCACGGCAACTCGCTGCGCGCGCTGTACAAGTACCTCAACAATGTCTCGCGCGAGGAAATCCTCGAGCTGAACATCCCGACCGGCATCCCGCTGCTGTTCGAACTGAACGACGACCTGACGGTGCAGTCGTTCCGCTACCTGGGCGACCCGGAAGCGGCGCGCAAGGCTGCTGAAGCCGTGGCCAACCAGGGCAAGGCGAAATAAGTAGATACCCACCGTTGGTGGGTATTCTTCTGCTGGGTGTGTGCGGACCAACGGTCCGCACACACCCGCTTGCGACCACGGGCGTTCCCCCTGTGACCTTTGGCCGGTCCCTGTCGTGGGCCTCCCCGGCTACCCTGTGAAATTACCCGCAGGAGAGCCTCATGAACGTCCGCAACCTGGTCCCGCTGGGCCTGACCATCGCCATCGCTGCCTCGCTGGCGGCCTGTGGCAAGAACGAAACCGCACCGGCGGCCGGTGCCGACGCCAAACCGGCCTTCGACCTGTCGCAGATCAAGACGCCGCTGATCTCGCTCAACAGCGCCGACCTGGATCCGGCCATCTCGGCCTGTACCGACCTCAATGGCTTCGTCAACAGCAAGTGGCTGAAGGCCAACCCGGTGCCGGGTGACCAGACCACCTGGGGCAGCTTCGAGATCCTGCGCGAGCGCTCGCTGGAAGTGCAGCACGCGCTGGTGCAGCAGGCCGCCGCCAGCCAGGCCAAGGCCGGCTCGGTGGAAGCCAAGATCGGTGACATATGGAAGACCGGCAATGACGAAGCCAAGATCGAATCCGCCGGCCTCGCGCCGCTGCAGCCGCAGCTGGACAAGATCACCGCGCTGAACGATACCGCCGCCATCACCCAGTACCTGCGCGACAGCCAGGCCGAGGGCAAGGGCGTGCTGTTCTCGCTGTTTGCCAATGCTGATTACAAGGATTCGGCCAACGTCATCGCCTACGTCGGCCAGGGCGGCCTGGGCCTGCCGGAGAAGGGCTACTACTTCGACGATGCGCAGGCCAAGATCCGCGACGCCTACGTGGCCTACATCGCGCAGGTGCTGACTCTGTCCGGCGTGGACGCCGCGCAGGCCGCCGAGCAGGCCAAGGCCGTGATGGCCTTTGAGACCCGCCTGGCCAAGGCCTCGATGTCGCGCATCGAAATGCGTGACCCGGCCAAGCGCTACAACCCGCTCAGCGCCGCAGACGCCGACAAGCTGACCCCGAACTTCAGCTGGACCGCGCTGTTCGACACCCTGAAGGTGCCGGCCGCACAGAAGTTCTCGCTGGCCCAGCCGGGCTTCTTCGGTGAAATGGACAAGATGCTGGCCGATGTGCCGGCCAGCACCTGGCAGGCCTACCTGCGCTTCCACACCATAGACGACGCCTCGCCGTACCTGAGCAGCCAGTTCGAGAAGGCCAACTTCGAGTTCTATGGCAAGACCCTGCGCGGCCAGCAGGAAATGCAGCCGCGCTGGAAGCGCGTGCTGGAGTCGGTCAACGGTGGCATGGGTGAAGCCCTTGGCCAGCTGTACGTCGACGCCGTGTTCCCGGCCGAGTCGAAGGTGGCCATGCAGCACCTGGTGGAGAACCTGTCGCAGGCATTGAAGGCGCGTCTGGAGCAGCTGCCGTGGATGGGCGAGGAAACGAAGAAGAAGGCACTAGAAAAGTGGGCCAGCTTCACCCCGAAGATCGGTTACCCGGACAAGTGGCGTGACTGGGCGGGCCTGCAGACCAACGGCGACAGCTACCTGGGCAACATGCAGGCAGCGCGTGCGTTCAACTACCGCTACATGTTGGACAAGATCGGCAAGCCGGTGGACAAGACCGAGTGGGGCATGACCCCGCAGACGGTCAACGCCTACTACAACGCCACCAAGAACGAGATCGTGTTCCCGGCGGCGATCCTGCAGGCGCCGTTCTTCGACGCCAAGGCCGATCCGGCGCTGAACTACGGCGGCATCGGTGCGGTCATCGGCCACGAAATGATGCACGGCTACGACGACTCGGGCAGCCAGTTCGCCGCCAACGGCAATTTCGACAACTGGTGGACCGACGCCGACCGCAAGGCCTTCACCGAGCGTACCGACCAGCTGGTTGCACAGTTCGATGGCTACGAGTCGGTGCCGGGCGTGTTCGTGAAGGGCAAGCTGACCCTGGGCGAGAACATCGGCGACCTGGGTGGCCTGACCGTGGCCTACGACGCACTGCAGATGGCGCTGAAGGAAGACCCGAAGGCGAATGTGGAAGTGGATGGCCACAGCCAGGACCAGCGCTTCTTCATGAACTGGGCCACCGTGTGGCGCCGCAACTTCACCGACGGTGAGCTGCGCGTACGCCTGAACACCGACCCGCATGCGCCGGCCAACTTCCGAGCCAACGGTGCACCGTCGAACATGCCGTCCTTCGCTGCGGCGTTCCAGTGCAAGGCCGGCGACGCGATGGTGCGTGCCGACGACAAGCGCGTGGTGATCTGGTAACCGATCACCCGTGATGCGTGATGCGAAAGGCCCGGCGAACGCCGGGCCTTTTGTTTTTCAGGCCGACAGCGATGAGGGGACGGGTAGAGTCGACTGTCAGTCGACTATCGCGCGCAGCGCGGGATTTTCTCGATCCGAAGAGCAGTCGACTAACAGTCGACTCTACCGCCGGGTCGTTTCACGTGCCGGGAGTCGACCAACCGGTTCGACGGAATCCGCTTGGTAGAGTCGACCGTTGGTCGACTATCGCGCGTAGCGCGGGATTTTCTCGATCTGGACGAAGGGCAGTCGACTAACAGTCGACTCTACCGGCGGGTCGTTTCACGTGCCGGGAGTCGACCAACCGGTTCGACGGAATCCGCTTGGTAGAGTCGACCGTTGGTCGACTATCGCGCGCAGCGCAGGATTTTCTCGATCTGGACGAAGAGCAGTCGACTAACAGTCGACTCTACCGGCGGGTCGTTTGACGTGCCGGGAGTCGACCAACCGGTTCGACGGAGTCCGCTTGGTAGAGTCGACCGTTGGTCGACTATCGCGCGCAGCGCGGGATTTTTTCGATCCGAGGAGCAGTCGACTAACAGTCGACTCTACCGCCGGGTCGTTTCACGTGCGGGGAGATCTCAGGCCAGCTCAGGTTCCTGCGCCAGCAGGCGATGGAAGCGTTGCAGAACGTAAGGGTCGATCAGACCACCGGATTGCTCGTCGATGATGCGCAGTGCCGTCTCGTGTTCCATCGCGGCACGGTAGGGACGCACGCTGGTCATCGCGTCATAGGCATCCGCAACGGTGACGATGCGTGAGCCCAACGGAATGCTCTCGCCGCGCAGCCCATCGGGATAGCCACTGCCATCGAACGCCTCGTGATGGGCGCGGATCAGCCGCGCAACCGGTGCCGCGTCGCTGCGGCCAGTGGCCAGGAACATGTGTTCACCGCGCACCGGATGCTCGCGCATGATCGCGCGCTCCTCGTCGGTATGCCGGCGCGGGGCCAGCAGCACCTCATCGGGAATGCCGATCTTGCCGATGTCATGGAAGCGTGCGGCCAGGCCGATCTGCGCACTGGCCTCGTCATCCAGATCGCAGTGCGTGGCCAGGCGCTGCGCGAGCAGGCCAACGCGGTCGCAATGGTGGCGGGTGTAAGCGTCGCGCATCTGCAGCGACATCGAGAGGGCATCGATCAGGCAGGCCTGTGCATGCAGCAGGTCGGGGGCGGGTACGGCGTCAGGAAACATGGTCATCCGCCCGCACCGGGTGGGGACCGGTGCGGGGTGTTCGGGGGCGATCAACCCGGGGCGAGGGTGGTCAGAAGGGCGCGGGCCGCGTTGAAGCGGTCCTCCGGCAACGGCAGCGGATGCTTGATGCGAAGCTTGTCGGGCCCTTCCATGGCATAGAGGTTTGGCTGTTTCTGGATCAGCTGGATCACCGCCATCGGATCGATGTTCGGCTTGGACTCAAACACGATGCGGCCACCGTTCTCACCCAGGTCCAGCTTGCGGATGCCCAGCGCGTTGGCTTTCAGCTTCAGCTCGGCGATGGCGAACAGGTGCTTGGCCGCATCCGGCAGCAGGCCGAAGCGATCGATCATCTCCACCTGCAGTTCGCGCAGCGCATCGCTGTCGCGCGCGCTGGAAATACGCTTGTACAGGGTCAGGCGGGTATGCACGTCCGGCAGGTAGTCTTCCGGGATCAATGCCGGCACATGCAGCTCGACCTCGGCACCACGCACTTCCTCGCCGGCATCCAGGTCGGGCAGCTTGCCCTGCTTGATGCTGCGTACCGCGCGCTCCAGAAGCTCGGTGTACAGGCTGAAGCCGACCTCGGCCATCTGCCCGCTCTGGTCCTCGCCGAGCAGTTCGCCGGCACCGCGGATCTCCAGATCGTGCGTGGCCAGGGTGAAGCCGGCGCCCAACTCGTCCATCGAGGCGATCGCTTCCAGGCGCTTCTCAGCGTCGGGGGTGATCGCGCGGCGGTCGGGGGTGATCAGGTAGGCGTAGGCACGGTGGTGCGAACGGCCCACGCGGCCACGCAGCTGGTGCAGCTGGGCCAGGCCGAAGCGGTCGGCGCGGTTGATGATGATGGTGTTGGCGTTGGGGATGTCGATGCCCGATTCGATGATCGTGGTCGACAGCAGCACGTTGAAGCGCTGCTTCTGGAAGTCCAGCATCACCTTTTCCAGCTCGCGCTCGGGCATCTGCCCGTGGGCGATGCCGATGCGCGCTTCCGGCACCAGCTCGGACAGCTCGCGCTGCATGCGGCCGATGCTTTCCACGTCGTTGTGCAGGAAGTACAGCTGGCCGCCACGTGCCAGCTCGCGCTGGAAGGCTTCGCGCAGCAGCGCGTTGTCCCACTGGGTGATGAAGGTCTGCACCGCCAGCCGGTTCGGCGGCGGCGTGGCGATGATCGACAGGTCACGCAGGCCGGCCATGGCCATGTTCAAGGTGCGCGGGATCGGCGTGGCGGTCAGGGTCAGCAGGTGCACGTTGGCGCGCAGCGCCTTCAGGGCTTCCTTCTGGCGCACGCCGAAACGCTGCTCTTCGTCGACGATGACCATGCCCAGGTCCTTGAACTTCACGTCGGGCTGCAGCAGGCGATGGGTGCCGACGATGACGTCGATGGTGCCGGCGGCGACCTTTTCCAGCTCGGCCTTGATCTCCTTGGTGCTCTTGAAGCGCGACAGCACCTCGACCTTCAGCGGGTAATCGGCGAAGCGGTCGCGGAAGTTGCGGTAATGCTGTTCGGCCAGCAGCGTGGTCGGCACCAGCACGGCCACCTGCTTGCCGGCACTGGCGGCGGCGAATGCCGCACGCACCGCCACCTCGGTCTTGCCGAAACCGACGTCGCCGCAGACCACACGGTCCATCGGCTGGCTGCTGGCGAGGTCGCGCAGGGTGGCGTCGATGGCGGCCAGCTGATCGGGGGTTTCCTCGAACGGGAATCCGGCTGCGAACGGCTCGTACATCGCACGGTCCACCTGCAGTGCCAGGCCGGCACGCGCCTGGCGACGGGCCTGGATCTCCAGCAGTTCGGCAGCGACGTCGCGCACCTTTTCGGCGGCCTTGCGCTTGGCCTTGCTCCACTGCTCGCCACCGAGCGAATGCAGCGGCGCGGTTTCCGCTGAAGCGCCGGAGTAGCGGCTGATCAGGTGCAGCTGGGCGACCGGCACATACAGGCGGTCGCCCTTGGCGTATTCGATTTCGAGGAACTCGCCGGGCATGCCGCCGACGTCCATCGCGATCAGGCCACGGTAGCGGCCGACACCATGGTCCTCGTGCACGATCGGTGCACCCTCGGTCAGTTCGCCGAGGTCGCGGATGATCGCTTCCGGCTCGCGGCCGGCACGGCGCGTGCGGCGGGTGCTGCCGGCGCGCTCGGGGAACAGCTGGCGCTCGGTCAGCACCGCGATGCGCGGATCGTCCAGTGCGAAGCCATCTTCCAGCGGTGCCACCGCGATCGCGAAGCGCGCATCGTCGGCGAGGAAGCTGGGCAGGTCGGCCACCACCGGCGGCTTCAGCTCGGCGGCCTGCAGCACTTCCAGCAGGGCCTCGCGACGTCCGGGCGAATCGGCGGCGATCAGTACCCGGCCCGGATAGTGGCCGAGGAAGGATTTCAGCGCGTCGCCAGCGGGGGCCTCGCGCGCGGCCACCGGCAGCGGCGGCAGCGGCTGGTCACCCAGCGCATGGGCATCGGCGATGCGCGCGTGGTCAGCCGACCACACCTCGATGCGCGGGGCATCGTTCAGGCGCTCGCGCAGCAGCTCCGGCGACAGGTACAACGCCGAAGGCGGCAGCAGCGGGCGCTCCACATCATGGCGGCGCTGCTCATAGCGGTCCGCGGTCTGCGCCCAGAACGCGACGGACGCTTCATACGCACCGGTACAGACCACCGGCAGGCTGCCGTCGGGCAGGTAGTCGAACAGGGTCGCGGTGCGTTCGAAGAACAGCGGCAGGTAGTACTCGACGCCGGCCGGGACCAGCCCGGACTTCAGATCCTGGTACAGCGAACTGCGCCGGGTATCCACATCGAAACGCTCGCGCAGCGTGGCCAGCACGCGTGCGATGCTGGCCTCGTCCATCGGCACTTCGCGGCCGGGCAGCATGTGCACCGCCTCGACCTTGTCCAGCGAACGCTGGCTTTCCGGATCGAAGGCACGGATCGAGTCGATGTCCTCGTCCAGTAGTTCTACCCGCAGCGGCTCGTCGGCGCCCATCGGGAACACGTCGAGCAGGCCGCCGCGCACCGCGAAGTCACCTGGGTCCATCACCTGCGGCACGTTGCGGTAGCCGGCGCTTTCCAGGCGACGCTTCTCGGCTTCCAGGTCCAGGCGCTGGCCGACTTTCAGGTCAAAGCTGCCACCGATCACATAGCTGCGCGGGGCCAGCTGCTGCAGCAGGGTCTGCACCGGCACGATCACCAGGCCGCGCTTCAGCGCCGGCAGGCGGTGCAGGGCGGACAAGCGCTGCGAGATGATGTCCGGATGCGGGCTGAAGCGGTCGTACGGCAGGGTTTCCCAGTCCGGGAAGGCGACCACCGGCAGGGCCGGGTCACCGCCAAGCAGGGTCTGCAGGTCGGCTTCGAGCTGGTTGGCACCGTGGTTGTCACGGGCGATCACCAGCAGCGGGGCGTCATGCGCACGCGCGGCCTGGGCCAGGTACCAGGCCAGGGCGGTCGGCGAGGCGGGGGCGCGCCACCAGGCGCGGAGCTGGCCGGCGCGCGGCAGCGGCGGGGCGGGGTATGAGGTACGCGACATGGACCCCGGATTTTAGCAGAAGCCCGATCGAAGCCCGGTGGGTCGTGCCGGCCGTTTGCCGACGGCCTCACGTGCCGTTGGGGGAACACAATGCCGGCCAGCGGCCGGCACTACCGGGAGGCATGGCCGGGCAGGGCCCGGCGCATCCGTCAGTTGTCCAGCTCCAGCACCATCCGCACCAGGCCTTCGGCACCGGTCGGGTGCGGCACCGGCTTGAAGCCCAGCGAGGCGGCCAGCTGCTTCATCGGCTCGTTCTCGGCGGCAACGTCGCCGTACAGGCGGTCCAGGTACTTGCCGCGGCCCCACTTCACCAGCTTGCGCATCAGCTGCCGGCCCAGGCCCTGGCCGATCAGGAAGCGGCTGATCAGGATCGCGTACTCGGCTTCACGGGTACCGGGGATGATCGAGGCCCGGGCGACCGCACCGACCACTGCTTCGCCAGCAGGCAGGGATTCGGCAGCGACCAGGGTGATCTCGGTCTTGGGATTCGGGTGGGTCAGGCGCTGGGTGGTTTCCGGCGACAGCTCGGTCACCGCCTGCAGGAAACGATCACGAATTTCTTCCGGTCCGAACAGGCTGAACGCCGCTTGCAGCGGTGCGCCATCTTCCGGGCGGATGGGGCGGATCAGCAGCTCGTGGCCGCTGGGAGCCTTGAAGATCTCATGCCAGGGCGGCATGCGGTTGCGAGTGGCCATACCGGGTGATTCCTTGGTGGTCCATCGATTGTGGCATCACCGGGGCTGCATTCCGTGAACGAAAGGCTCACGGCGGTACAGCCTCGTGAAGGCCGTTATTCGGGGGCTTTGAGCCAATCCAGGCGGGTGCTGGCACCCGGTTCGCCCAGGTGCTGGCGCAGCGCCGGCAGGGCCGGGCCGACCACCCGGTCGAACTGCCAGGGCGGGTTGAGCAGCAGCATGCCACTGCCGTTGAGGCGCAGCGGCGAGTCGTCCGGGCGCACCAGGAACTCGATCGTCATCGCCGATTTCACCGGCAGGGCGGTGGCCTTGCGCAGGAAATGCAGGATGGTGCGGCGCTGCTTGATCGGGAACCAGACCGCGCAGGTGGCCTGCGGCCAGCGTGCCAGGGTCTCGGCCAGGGCGGCCAGCACCGCCTGGTACTCGGCATCCTGGGCTTCGTAGGGCGGGTCGATCAGCACCAGGCCGCGGCCGATCTTGCTGCCGTTGAACTTCGGCGGCAGCAGCGAACGCAGCAGGGCATAGCCATCGCCCGCCCGAACGTCGACGCGGCTGTCATGGGCGAACAGGGCCTTCAGCGTGGCCGTTTCGGCTTCCTGCAGCTCACAGACCGCCATGCGGTCCTGGGGGCGCATGGCCTGCGCGCTCAGCAGCGGCGAGCCCGGATAATTGGTCAGGGCGCCCACCGGGTTGTCGGCCTGTACCGCCTTCAGGTAGCGCTCGACCACCTCCGGCAGCTTGGGCTGGGCCATCAGCCGCATGATCCCGGATTCGGCCTCCAGGGTCTTGCGGCTCTCTTCGCTGGCCAGCAGGTAGCGGCCGGCACCGCCGTGGGTGTCGAGCACGAAGAACGGGCTGTCCTTGCGCTTGAAGCTGTCGATCAGGGCCAACTGCACGATGTGTTTGAGCACGTCGGCGTGGTTGCCGGCATGGAAGGCGTGGCGATAGTTCATGGGCGGCAGTGTACGGGGCGGCGGCCGCAGCGGCTATGCTGCGCGCCATGACAGCTCCTGTTGCCCATGTCCTGGTGGTCGAGGACGAAGCCGCCATCGCCGAAACCGTGCTCTATGCGCTGCGCAGCGAGGGCTATGCCGCCAGCCACTGCCTGCTGGGCGGCGAGGCCCTGCAACGGCTGCAGGCCGGGGATATCGACGTGGTGGTGCTGGACGTGGGCCTGCCCGACCTGGGCGGCTTCGAGGTCTGCAGGCGACTGCGCGCGCAGTCCGGGCCGTCGGCGCAGCTGCCGGTGATCTTCCTGACCGCCCGCAACGACGAAGTGGACCGGGTGCTCGGCCTGGAGCTGGGCGCCGACGACTACATGACCAAGCCGTTCTCGCCGCGCGAGCTGGTGGCACGGGTGCGTGCGCGCCTGCGCCGCGCGGCACCGGTCGTGGCAGCACCCGGCGCCGATGCCGGCTGGCAGGAACATGGCGCCTTTGCCATCGACCGCGAAGGCCGGCGCATCCGCTTCCGTGGCCAGGCACTGGACCTGACCCGCTACGAGTACGCGCTGCTGGAAGCGCTGCTGCAGCGCCCGGGCGCCATCCTCAGCCGTGCCCAGCTGATGGACCGTGGCTGGGACAGCAGCGCCGACAGCGCCGACCGCACCGTTGATACGCATGTAAAGACGCTGCGCGCCAAGCTGCGCGCGGCCGGTGCCAGCGAAGACCCGATCCGTACCCACCGTGGCCTTGGCTACGCGCTGGAGGTCTAGCCGATGCGCCTGGTACTGAAGCTGTTCCTGGGCTTCTTCCTGATCACCGGCATCGCGGCGTTCTTCGTGATGCGCGTGTTCGTCAACGAAGTGAAGCCCGGTGTGCGCCAGGCGATGGAATCGACCTTGGTCGATGCGGCCAACGTGCTGGCCGAAATGGCCGCCGCCGACGTCAAGGCCGGCACCATCCGCAGCGGCAGCTTCACCCGCAACCTCGCCAAGGCACGCCAGCGTGACCTGAAGGCGATGGTCTGGCGGTTCCCGAAGCGCTCGCTGGATTACCGGGTGACCATCACCGATGCCAAAGGCATCGTCATCTACGACTCGCTGGGCCGTGACCTTGGCCGCGACAATTCGCGCTGGAATGATGTCTACCGCACCCTGCGTGGCGAATACGGTGCCCGTTCCAGCCCCGAGATTCCGGGCGAGGAAGGCGATACGGTGATGCATGTGGCGGCGCCGGTATACGACCCGGCCGATGGCCGCACCCTGATCGGCGTGCTCAGCCTGGCCCAGCCCAACCGCAGCATCGATCCGTTCATCGCCGCCAGCCAGCGCGCCATCATCGAGCGCGGTGCCTGGCTCATCGGATTGTCGGCGCTGGTCGGCGTGCTGGTGACGATGTGGCTGACCACTGGCCTCGGCCAGCTCAGCCGCTATGCACGCGCGGTCAGCGCGGGCGAACCGGTGCCACCACCACGGCGCCGTCGCGACGAGATCGGCGATCTCGGCCAGGCGCTGGAAACGATGCGCCGCAAGCTCGAAGGCAAGGCCTACGTCGAGCAGTACGTGCAGTCGCTGACGCACGAGATGAAGAGCCCGCTGGCGGCGATCCGCGGTGCCGCCGAACTGCTGCAGGAGCCGCTGCCCGAAGCGGACCGCGTGCATTTCGCGCGCAGCATTGTCGATCAGCAGGAACGGCTGACCGAGACCATCGACAAGCTGCTGGCGCTGGCCGAAGTGGAACAGCACGGCTGGCTGCAGACCCGCGATCCGATCGCGCTGCAGGCATTGCTGGCCGATGCGGCCGCGGCCGCGCAGGTGCGCGCGCAGGCGGCCGGTGTGCGGGTCCACATCGGCAACGTGCCCGACCTGCGGGTGCAGGGCGACGGCTACCTGCTGCGGCAGGCGCTGCACAACCTGATCGACAACGCGATTGCCTTCTCGCCCTCCGGCGCGGAGATCGCGCTGCAGGCCGAGGTGGACGGGCAGGGCGTGCGCCTGGAGGTGGCCGACCGCGGCGCCGGCATCCCGGACTATGCGCGCGAGCGGGTGTTCGAACGCTTCTATTCGCTGGCGCGGCCCGGCAGCGGGCGGCGCAGTTCCGGCCTGGGCCTGCCATTCGTGCAGGAAGTCGCGCGCCTGCACGATGGACGCGCCAGTGTCGACGTCCGCGAGGGCGGCGGCACCGTGGCCAGCCTGTGGCTGCCATCGGGTGCGCCGGGCCAGCGCCCGCGCCGCTGACTTCACACTCGCTTCAAATTCGCCACAAACCCTGCTCACCCCAGCGGTCCATCCTGCAGCCCTCTCCAACGAGGATGGACCATGAAATCCCTGAAGATGCTGCTGAGGTTCGCCATTGTCGGCGGGCTGACCCTGCTGCTGCTGGTGCCGCTGACCATGATCCGCGGGGTCATCAACGAACGCAGCGCATACCGCGACGAGGCGTTCTCGCGGGTGGCCGACAGCCGCGCCGGTGCACAGCAGCTGGTGGGTCCGGTGCGGGTGGTGCCATGGGTGGAACGCAAGCAGGTTGAACTGGTCGACCCGCTGGGCGTCAAGAAGACCGAGATACAGGTCACCGAGGGGCACTGGCTGCAGATGCCGGCGTCGCTGGAGGTGGGCGGCGAGATGCTGCCGAGCCAGCGCGAAGTGGGCCTGTTCAAGGTACCGGTGTACAGCTGGAACGGCCAGATGAAGGCGACCTTCGCCGCAGACGACTATCCGGTGAAGGCCGGCCGCAGCTACGGCCGGCCGTATGTCGCGGTTGGTGTATCCGATGTGCGTGGCCTGGTGGGTACGCCGAACCTGCGCGTGGATGGCAAGCAGCTGCGGTTGCTGCCGGGCGTTGGCGCGGCCAGCGAGGTGGGGCGAGGCCTGCACGCACCGGTGGCCGGTTTCGCTGCGGATCAGGGCGGCACGCTGGCTGCCAGCACGGTTGAACTGGAGCTGCGCCTGGATGGCAGCCGCATGCTGTCGGTGGTGCCGTTGGGCGATGACACCCACATCGCGCTGCGTTCGAGCTGGCCGCATCCGTCGTTCAGCGGCGCGTTCCTGCCCAACGAACGCCGCGTTGATGCGCAGGGCTTCGATGCACGCTGGGCGGTGTCCTCGCTGGCCTCCGATGCCCAGCGCCAGCTGCGCAATGATGGTGCGGTCGAATCGCAGGCGGTGACGGTGTCGCTGGTCGATCCGGTCGATACCTACACCCAGGCCGACCGTGCCTCGAAATACGGCGTGCTGTTCGTGCTGCTCACCTTCGTCGGCTTCATCCTGTTCGAGCTGATCAAGTCGCTGCGTATCCACCCGTTGCAGTACCTGATGGTGGGCCTGGCGCTGGCGATCTTCTTCCTGCTGCTGATCAGCCTGTCCGAGCACATCGCGTTCTGGAAGGCCTATCTGGTCTCGGCGGTGGCCTGTATCGGCCTGCAGGCGGTGTACCTGGCCAATGTGCTGGGCCACTGGAAGCGCGGCCTCGGCTTCGCGGCGCTGCTGACCGTGCTGTATGGCGCGCTGTATGGCCTGCTGGTGTCGGAGAACAACGCGCTGCTGATGGGTTCGCTGCTGCTGTTCGTGATCCTGGCGCTGGCGATGTGGGTGACCCGCCGGGTCGACTGGTACGCGCTCGGCGCGGAACTGAAGTAAGGAGCAGGCCATGGGCTGGCGCCAGGGATTGCGGCAACGGGCACGGCAGGGCATTCCGGCCCTGTTGGAAGTGGATGCACTGCTGCAGGCACATGGCGTGCTGGCGGCCCTGCCGGGGGCGCGGATCGCCCCCGGCCTGGTCCGCTTCCAGCTGGCGGCGGTGACCTGCGAAGGTTTGCAGGCGCAGGGATTGCGCTGGCTGCAGGGCGCGCGGCAGGGACGCGGCGCGGTGGCTGGCCGGGTGCCGCGCTACCGGCCATGGAAGGCCGGGGCGGAGGCGCTGGCCGAGATCGGTATCGGTGGCCTTCTGGATGACTGGCCCGCACACGCGGCGGTGTACGGCTGCAGCAGCATCGACCGGCGGCACTGGTTGCTGCTGCTGCCGGAACGGGCACAGTTGTGGTTGGGATGGAGCGGGTGATTGGGCTGTTCATCCACGCATGGCGTGGATCTACTGTTGTGGGTGCGAACCTTGGTTCGCACGCTCCCGCCCATGACCGATGGGACGGTATCCCCGCGCCCCTGATGGCTAGACTCGACGAGTTGATGATCGAGCCGAAGGGCAGGGGTGCGATGTGTTGAAGTGGGGCATGCTGGCCGCAGCGCTGGCGATGGGTGGCAACGCTGGAGCGCAGCAGCGCGAGACGGTGGACCTGGACATGGTCAGCCGCATCCGCCAGGAGGCCTTCCACCGTTCGCAGGTGATGGACACCTTCAGCTATCTCACCGAGCGCATCGGGCCGCGCCTGACCAACTCGCCGGCCATGGGTCGCGCCAACGCCTGGACCCGCGGCAAGTTCAACGAATGGAAGCTGGACAACGTCCACGACGAGGCCTTCGACGACTTCGGGCGCGGCTGGGAGTTCACTTCGGCGAGCGTGGAGATGCTGGGCGACCGCGTGCAGCCGCTGCATGCACTGCCCAAGGCCTGGACGCCGGGCACCAACGGGCCGGTTGAAGGCGAGCTGGTCCAGGTCGAGATCAAGAAGCCCGAAGACATCGAGAAGTACCGCGGCAAGCTGCGCGGCAAGATCCTGCTGCTGGACGAGGCGCGCGAGTACAAGCGCGGCACCGAGGCGGATTCGCATCGCCACGACGCCACCTCGCTGGAAGGCCTGCAGGAGTTCACCCTGCCCAAGGACAAGGACGCCACCGCCGAGCGTGCCAAGCGGGTCAAGGAGTATCAGGAACGCCAGCAGCTGGCGACCAAGGTCAATGCGTTCTTCGTGGAAGAGGGCGCGCTGGCCTCGATCAGCATCAGCAGCTGGGACAACGGCATCATCCGGGTTGCCGGTGGTGGTTCGCGCAAGGCCGGTGAGTCGGTGGGCATCCCCGAGCTGGCGATGATCAGCGAGCACTTCAATCCGCTGGTGCGCGCGCTGGAGGCCAAGCAGACGGTGCGCCTGCGCGTGGATGTGGCAGCACGCTTCACCGATGAGGCCGACCAGCCCGGTTACAACACGCTGGCCGAGATCCGTGGCAGCAGCAAGCCCGATGAAGTGGTGATGATCGGCGCGCACCTGGATTCCTGGCACAGCGGTACCGGTGCGGCCGACAACGCGGCTGGCGTGGCGGTGATGATGGAGGCGATGCGCATCCTCAAGGCCACCGGCGCCAAGCCCAGGCGCACCATCCGCGTGGCGCTGTGGAGCGGTGAGGAACAGGGCCTGATCGGCTCGCAGGCCTATGTGGCCAAGCACTTCGGTCGTTTCCCGGAACCCACCGACCCGGCGCAGAAGGCGCTGCCGGCCTCGCTGCGCGAGCCCACCGGCGCGCTGCAGAAGACCCGCGATTACGGCAAGTTCCAGGTCTACTTCAACATGGACAACGGCTCGGGCCGCTTCCGCGGCATCTATGCGCAGGAAAACCTGGCGGCGATGCCGATCTTCGAAGCCTGGCTGGCGCCGTTCCATGACGTGGGCGCCACCACCGTGGCCACCCGCAACACCGGCAGCACCGACCACATCAGCTTCGACCGCATCGGCCTGCCGGGCTTCCAGTTCATCCAGGACCGGCTGGACTACTTCACCAATGTCCACCACAGCCACCTGGACACCTGGGACCACGCCGAACCGGAGGACCTCAAGCAGGCCGCAGCCATCGTCGCCTCGTTCGCCTACAACGCCGCGATGCGCGAGCAGCCGTTCCCGCGCAAGGTGGAACCGTAAAAGGGGACGGAGGGGATTAAGTCGTTTCTCCCCTCCGTTTCCCGGTTGCAGCGCCCCAGGCTGGGCAATCGCGACTTAATCCCCTCCGTCCCCTTTTTCCGTCGGGGGCGGAGGGCTGGTAAAATCGGGGGATTCCCGTTCCTCGAGCCGTCCATGACCTGCCGCACCCGCTTCGCCCCCAGTCCCACCGGCTACCTGCACATCGGTGGTGCCCGCACTGCGCTGTACTGCTGGCTGGAGGCCCGCCACCGTGGCGGCGAGTTCGTGCTGCGCATCGAGGACACCGACCGTGAACGCAGCACCCAGGGCGCGATCGACGCGATCCTGGAGGCGATGGAGTGGCTGGGCCTGGACTATGACGAAGGCCCCATCTACCAGACCGACCGCGTCGCCCGTTACCTGCAAGTGGCCGAACAGCTGGTGGCCGACGGCAAGGCGTATTACGCGTACGAGACCCGCGAAGAGCTGGACGCGATGCGCGAGGCCGCCATGGCCAGGCAGGAGAAGCCGCGCTACAACGGTGCCGCGCGCGAGCTGGGCCTGCCGCGCAGGGACGACCCGAACCGCGTCATCCGCTTCAAGAACCCGCTGGAAGGCACGGTGGTGTTCGACGACCTGATCAAGGGCCGCATCGAGATCGCCAACAGCGAGCTGGATGACATGGTCATCTTCCGCCCGGACGGCTACCCCACCTACAACTTCGCGGTGGTGGTGGACGACTGGGACATGGGCATCACCGAGGTCATCCGCGGCGACGACCACATCAACAACACCCCGCGCCAGATCAACCTGTACGAAGGCATCGGCGCACCGGTGCCGAAGTTCGGCCACATGCCGATGATCCTGGACGAGCAGGGCGCCAAGCTGTCCAAGCGCACCGGCGCGGCCGACGTGATGCAGTACAAGGACGCCGGCTACCTGCCGGACGCGCTGCTGAGCTACCTGGCCCGCCTGGGCTGGTCGCACGGTGACCAGGAGCTGTTCAGCCGCCAGGAACTGATCGATCTGTTCGACGTGAAGGACTGCAATTCCAAGGCCTCGCGCCTGGACATGGCCAAGCTGGGCTGGGTCAACCAGCACTTCCTGAAGACCGAGGACGTGTCCGCGATCGTGCCGCACCTGGTCTACCAGCTGCAGAAGCTGGGCCTGGACGTGGCCGCTGGCCCGGCCCCGGAGGACGTGGTGATCGCCCTGCGTGAACGCGTGCAGACCCTGAAGGAAATGGCCGAGAAGGCCGTGGTCTGGTACCAGCCGCTGACCGAGTACGACGAAGCAGCGGTGGCCAAGCACTTCAAGGCCGGTGCCGAGGTGGCGCTGGGCAAGGCCCGCGAGCTGCTGGCCGCCCTGCCGGAATGGACCGCCGAGTCGGTGGGCGTCGCCCTGCACGAGGCGGCCGCAGCGCTGGAAATCGGCATGGGCAAGGTCGCCCAGCCGCTGCGCGTGGCCATCACCGGCACCCAGGTCAGCCCTGACATTTCCCATACCGTTTACCTGGCCGGCCGCGAGCAGGCCTTGAAACGCATTGATGTGGCCATCACCAAGGTAGCAACGGCCTGAGGCATCCTTGCCAGGCCCGAACCGGAGAACACGCATGCCCGCCAAGACCGCCACTGCCTGTACCGCCCCGCACCACCACGTCCACGACGCATCGGACTTCGTGGCGGTGGTCGAGCGCGTCTCGCGCGAACGCGGGCTGCGCCTGACCCCGATCCGCGCCAACGTGCTGAAGCTGATCGCCGAGGCCGGCAAGCCGGTCAAGGCGTACGAGCTGCTGGAGTGGGTGCGCAACGGCAAGGGCGTGGGTGCTGATGCCCCGCCCACCGTGTACCGCGCGCTGGACTTCCTGATGGCCAATGGCTTCGTGCACAAGCTGGAATCGGTGAATGCCTTCGTGGCCTGCCACCATCCCAGCAGCGCCGCGCATTCGGTGCCGTTCCTGATCTGCAACAGCTGCCACAGCGCGGTGGAGCTGGAAGACCGGGAGATCGTCACCCAGCTGGAGAAGCGCGCCAAGGAGCTGGGTTTCCAGCCGCAGGCGCAGACCCTGGAAGTGCATGGCCTCTGCGCGCGCTGCGCCGGCTAACGCAACGGTAGTGCCGGCCGCTGGCCGGCATTTTGGAAACGGTGCGGCAGGGCCTGCGTCTTAGTCCATCGCCTTGGAACGGGTATCCACCCGCACGATCACCGACATGCCGGGGCGCAGCTGCGCGGCCAGCTTCTGGCCTTTGTTGATCGATATCCGCACCGGCAGCCGCTGCACCACCTTGGTGAAGTTGCCGCTGGCATTGTCCGGGCGCAGCACGCTGAATTCCGACCCGGTGGCGGGCGCGATCTCCTGCACGCGGCCCCGCAGCACCTGGCCTTGGAACGCGTCCACCGAGAACGTGGCCGGCTGGTCGATCGCCATCCCCCAGGTCTGGCCTTCCTTGTAGTTGGCCACCACCCACAGCGTGTCAGGTACCAGGAACAGCAGCTGCGAACCGGCGGCGACGTACTGGCCCACGCGTACGCTGGCTTCGCTGATCTGGCCGTCGCGCGGCGCGTGGATCACCGTGTTGGCCAGATCGATGCGCGCCAGTTCCAGCTGCGCCTGCGCGCTCTCCACCTGGGCCTCCAGGCTCTTGCGCGCTACCTGGGTCGATACCAGGGTCTCCTCGGCGATGCGGATCTGCGCCTGCGACTGCTGCACGCTGGCCTGCGCCGAAGCCTGCGCGGTGCGGAACTTGTCGCGATCGTTGATCGATACCAGCTGCTGCGCGGCCAGTTCCTCGTAGCGCTTGGTCTCGTTGCGTGAGCGTTGCAGCTCCGCCTGCCCGGCCGACAACGTGGCGCGGGCGGAGGCAATCTGCGCACGGTTCTGCGCCTGGGACTGGTCCGAGTTGGCCAGGGCCGCGCGTGCGCTGTCCAGCGTCGCCTGCGCCTGGGCGACACGCTGCGCGTAGATGCGGTCATCGATGCGCAGCAGCGGCTCGCCCTGCGTCACATGCTGGAAATCCTTCACCAGCACTTCGGTCACGTAGCCGTTCACCTGCGGCGCCATCACCGTGATCTGGCCGCGCACGTAGGCGTTGTCGGTCACCATCACGCTGCTGGTGAACGGCCACAGGTGCCAGGCGCGCAGGATCAGCGCAATGCCCAGCAGGGCCACCACGACCATCACCACCACGCTGCGCGCGCTGGGCTTGAGGTACTTCGGCGCGACAGCGGGTTCTACCGGCGTGGGGGCAGGCGCCGCGTCGGTCGGCGGCGGTGGGGTCACGTTGTCGGCGTCGTCGGGTCGGGGCGGGACGGGAGGCATGGTCGAGAACTCAGCGAGGCGCGGCCGGCGTGGCCACAGCGGGGGAAGCGGGGTGGCGCTTGCGCCATTGCTTGAGCACGGCGGTGCGCAGCGACAGCAACAGCAACCAGCACAGGAAGCCGATGGCCAACCAACCGCTCAGTGTGAACACATCATTGAAGCCGCGTACGTTGGCTTCACGGCGCGTCGTCTGCGCCAACTGCGCGCTGCCCTGCGCGCTGCGCAGCACCGGATCGGTGATCTGGGCGCTGTACAGCTGCTGTTGGATGCGCAGGCGCTGTGCCACCACCGGATCGGCCGGGTCGAGCTGGCTGGTCAGCGCGCTGGAATACAGCTGCTCGCGATGCAGCTGGAAGGTCCCCAGCACGGCCGAGCCGGCCAGGCCGCCCAGCGTCTGCGTGATCGACAGCGTCACCAGGAAGGTGATCATGTGGTCCACGCCCTGTTTCAGCGCGGCGGAAATGCCGAGCATGATCAACGGGCCCATGAACATGCCGGCACCGACCGAGGCCAGGAACTGGCTGGCGTAGAAGTCGTGCGGCCGATCCATGCTGGTGCGGTGCTGGTCGAAGAACGCGGCGGCGCCCAGCAGCAGGATCGCCATCAGCAGCTGCGGGATCAGCCGTTTGGGCCCGAAGGTCAGTGCAGTGCCGGCGATACCGGTGATCACGCCGGCAAGAATCACCACGAACAGCGGCCGCAACTGATCAGGGCCCATGCCGAGCGTGCGCATCAGGTTGACCACGCCGTAGGACTGCTCGGTGGTCAGGAAGCGGATCAGGAAGGCGCCGACGATGAAATGCAGTACGGGCAGGCTGGCCAGCCAGCGTGTCTGCAGCAGCGGATTGCGCCGGTAGTGCTCGATGATGAAGGCGGTGGTGGACAGCACGATCGAGGCGACCAGGGCCCAGCCCAGCCACGGCGTGTTAAGCCACCAGCGGGTGTAGCCCTGCGCCAGCACGATCACCAGCAGCGCGACGGCCGGTGCGAGCAGGGCAAAGGTGAGGAAGTCCAGCGGTTCGAAGGCCTTCACCTGGATGCCGGGCGGCAGCTTCAGCACCACCACTGCCGCGAACGCGCACAGTGCCAGCCCGGCTTCGAATGAGTAGAGCTGATGCCATTGGCCGGTATCGACCAGGCCTGGTGAAACGATCCAGGCGATCGGCACCGCCAGCTGCGAGAGGCCGACGCCGACCACCAGCAGGTTGCCGGTAAAGCGGCGCGGCAGCGCCTGCAGCATGTACAGCGTGCCCAGTGTCGAACAGGCCGCACCCGCGAAGCCGCTGGCGGCGCGGGTCAGCATCGTGGTCTCGAAGCTGCCGACGAACAGGTGCAGTACCGCCAGCGCTGCGTACAGGCCCAGCCCGATCTCTGCGAACAGGCGGATGCCGTACTGCTGGCGGAACTTGAAGGCCAGCAGGTTGGCGGTGACATTCACCATGGCATAGGCGGCCACCAGCCAGCTGCCCTGGGTCGGGGTCAGCGCCAGCTGGCCCTGCAGGAACGGCAGGTTGGCGGTGACCAGCGCATTGCCGAGGCCGCCGGTGATCGCCACCAGCAGTGATACCAGCGCATAGGCCGCGCGCCGATACGGCGGGTGCCAGGGCATCGATGCCGAACCGGGCATGGTCGGCTTTTCGTGCTCCTCCCAATCCGGAACCGGCTTCAGATACGGCTGGACCATCAACGGGCCTCGCTGGCAGCTCCCTGGAGACCCCCACGCAGCAGCTGCAGGGCGCGCCCGGCCAACTGGGCGCGCTCGTCGCGGGTCTTGCCGCGCAGGGCCGCACCCAGCATGCCCGAGATCAGTGAAATATCCGTCTTTTCCAGGTCGGCACGGCACAGCCCGGCGGCCTTGGCGCGCGCGATCGGTTCCTCCAGCAGGTCGCGCACGGTCTCGCGCGCGGCGCGCATGGACGGCACGTCCGAATCGACCGCACGCCAGTAATCGGCCAATGCCGGCGAATCAATGATGCGCTGGGCCATGCCCTCGAACACCTCGAACAGGGCGTCGTCGCGGTCACCGAGCTGCTCGACCTGGCGCCGGATGCGGTCGACCGTGCGCTGCAGCAGCGCCTGGATCAGCGCGGTGCGGTCGGGGAAGTTGCGGTACAGGGTGGCGCGGCCTACCTGGGCGCGTTCGACCACCAGGTCCAGCGGGGCGGTGACACCGTGTTGGCCGAACACATGATCGGCGGCGTCGAGGATGAGGGCACGGCGGGCGGCGGCATCGGCACGTTGGGCAGTCATGGAATTATTTTCGGACAAAAATGTCCGATTGGCGAGACATTGGGTGACGGGATTGTCCGCTTGTTGTGGTACGCACATCTTTGTGACGAATGTGTGATGGCTTGGGTCGAAATGAAAACGGGGGCCCGAAGGCCCCCGTGGAATGGCGTGGGGGTCAGAGCCCTTTCCTTCGAAAAGGGCTCCGACCCCGCCGTGCGCGATCAGAAGAACGCGCGGATGCCGAATGCGACACCACGGCCTGGCAGCGGCGAGTAGTCGCGCAGCAGCGAGGTATGCGGGCGCACTTCGCGGTTGGTCAGGTTGCTGCCATCCAGGAACACCTCGTAGCTGTTGCTGGCGTTGCGATCCCAGCGGTAGGCCAGGTGCGCGTCGACCAGGGTGTAGCCGTCGCTCGGGGCTTCGTTCTGGGCGACGTCCTTCTGGCGGCTGTAGCGCACCGCACCGACCGAGGCGCGCCAGCCGTCCTTCGACCAGCGCAGGTCGGCGCCGACGCGGGCCGGTGCGATACGCGGCAGATAGCCGGTGTTGGCCAGTTCCACCGTGTAGTTGTGGTTGTGGTCGCCATGCGGCACGGCGATGTCCAGGTTGCGGCTGCCGCTGCCATCCAGCTTGGCCCTCACGTAGTCGCCGTACAGGCGCAGATCCCAGTCACCGGCGCCGCCCTCGAACAGGTGCACCAGCGCTTCGGCCTCGGCACCGCGGAACACCGCGTCCTGCTGCGTCCAGGCGCGGACCGGCAGGCCCTCGGTGATGCCGGTGTCGGCCAGGTAGATGAAGTCCTTGAACCTGGTCTGGTAGACCGACGCGGAGAAGTCCAGGCGCTCGCTGTGGGTGTGGATACCCAGTTCCACGCGCTGGCCGCGCTCGGTCTTCAGGTTGGCGTCGCCGATTTCCAGCGAACGGGTGGCGATGTGCGCGCCGGCGGCATACAGCTCTTCGTTGGTCGGTGCACGCTCGGAGCTGTCCACGCCGATGCGCAGGTCAACGGCATCGTTGAGCTTCCAGATACCAGCGGCAGACAGGTTGGTGGCGCCGAACGTGCGGCGGCGGTAGTCACCGCTCGGGTCCAGCTTGACCTGATCGTGGCGGCCGCCCAGTTCCAGCTTGAACGGGCCGAACTGCTTTTCCTGCAGCACGAACAGGCCGATGTTCTTCGTGCCGGTATCCGGAACGAACGCCTCTTCGCCCTTGGCACCGAAATCACTGTTGCCGAACTGCAGGCCGAAGGCGCCGTCCCAGCCGCCGATCTGCTGCTGCACCGCTTCCAGGCGCGCTTCGATGCCGCGGTTGGTGAAGCGGGTCGACGGCGTACCGGCTTCCAGCTCCACGTGTTCGTAGTCGGTGTAGGCCACGCGTGCGTTGATGTTCTTCAGGAACGAGACCGGGTTGTAGATGCCGGCCTTGGTCTCGAAGCGGTTCTGCACCATGTCGATGCGCACGTCGTGCTCGTCGCCGCCTTCCTCTTCGTCGCCATGGTCGTGACCGTGGTCATGGCCATGATCGTCACCATCGGCGTGCACGTGCGCGCCATTGGGAATGCCGTAGTTGGTGCGGTAGGTACTGGCCGATACGCCGAAGTAGCCGCCGTCGCCCAGCCACGTTGCGCCGACGCCACCGGCGCGGGTGCGGATCGAGCTGTTGTCGAGGCGGCCGCGGCGCGGCTCTTCGCCTTCCTCGCCCGCATGATCATGGTTGTGGTCGTCGTGGTGGTCTTCCAGGCTGTCGATCACCGCGTAGCCGGGAATGCGGTAGTCGTCGCCATTGCGGACCAGGCCATCCACATGGAGCACGACGTTGCCGCTGACGCCATCGAGGCGGAACATGCCGCTGCGCTCGTTGTTCACCGAATTGCCGCGCAGTTCGGCACGACCGCTGAGCGGCCGCTCCGGCAGCTCGCGCGCGATGCGCCCGTCGACCACATTGACCGCACCACCAATGGCGCCGCTGCCGAACAGCAGCGTGGCTGGGCCCTTCAGTACTTCGATCTGGTCGGCCAGGAACGGTTCGATGCTGGTGGCGTGGTCGGCGCTGACCGTGGAGGCATCCATGTTCCCCATGCCGTTGGACAGCACGGCCACGCGCGGGCCTTCCTGGCCACGGATGATCGGGCGGCCGACGCCGGGGCCGAAGAAGGTGCTCTGCACGCCGGGCAGCTTGGCCACGGTATCGCCGAGGGTGCCGGCCTTCTGCTCGTCCAGGCGTTCACCGGCCAGCACCTCCACCGGGCGCGCCAGCGATTCGGCATCACCCTGCAATGGCGACGCGGTGACCTGCACCGACGACAGCTCGGTCAGGTGGCGGTCACGATGGGCGGTGTCCTGGCCGGCTGCAAAGGCGACGGACGGCAGCAGGGCGGCGAGCGCCAGGGCCAGGGAATGCGGCTTGAGCCGTGGGGTATGGGCGGGCATGGACGGGTCCTTTGTTACAATGTATCAATCGCGGGGCGCACGAATCCCGTCGATGGGACAGGGGGGAGGGAAACCGTGCGGGTCGGAGAGGGATGTTATATTATTCCATAACGATTCGCCGACCCTGCTGGAAGTCATGTCCCTGTCCTCACGCCTGCGCCACCTGCTCGACCGTTTCGGCGCCACTGGTTCGATGCTGTGCGCGGTGCACTGCGCGGTGATCCCGGTGCTGCTGGCCGCAGCGCCTTCATTGGGGCTGTCGTTCTGGCTGAGCGACGGCGTGGAACAGGCGCTGGTGGTGTTCGTGACCCTGCTGGGGTTGTTCAGCCTGGTCTGGGGCTACCGCCGGCACGGTGCGCTGCGTGCGCTGGGCTTCCTGATTCCCGGTCTGGTCGCATTGTGGGCCGGCGTGCTGTATGACCCGCTGCACCACAATGCGGTGCCGCACGCGGTGGTGATGACCATCGGTGGCCTGCTGGTGGGTGTGGCCCATCTGGTCAACCTGCGCCTCAACCACGGTCACGTGCACGACGCCAGCTGCGCGCACTAGGCGCTCCGTGATAGGATTTTCGATCGTGCGCGGGGGCGCCCAGCAAGGCGGCCCCGCCGAACCCGTGTCAGTACGGGGTAACCAGATTTCACATTTGAGGAGTTGAAGACATGGGTAAGGGTGACCGCAAGACCGCCAAGGGCAAGCGCTACAACGCCAGCTATGGCAACGCCCGTTCGCACACCGCCAGCAAGGTCGCCGTAGGCGCCGCCGCTCCGGTTGCCAAGAAGACCGTGGCCAAGGCTCCGGCGAAGAAGGCTGTGGCGAAGAAGGCCGTCGCCAAGGCCTGATCCGGTCGAACGACCGGTTCAATGAAAAACGCGGCGCCTGGCGCCGCGTTTTTTTTTTATGCCTGTCCGGTGAGCCGAGCGTGGGTTCGGCTCTACAACCGCATCAGCGCAGTGTCTTCTTCAGCGTTTCCGGATTGCCATCGTTCGGCGCGGCCGGTACCTGCAGCAGGTGGGCCAGCAGCGGATAGACATCGACGTTGTCGAAGCCATCGATCACCAGGCCCTGGCGGAACGACGGGCCGCCGGCCACGAACACTGCGCGCATGGAAGGCAGTGCGTTGTCGTAGCCATGCGAACCTCGATCCTGCTTCGCACGCTTGGCGATCTTCTCCTGGTGCAGGGCATCCCAGCCTTCATCCATGACACAGACGATGGCCGGAACCCGCGGATGCGTGCCGTAGTGCCAGCGTGCCGGCAGGTTCTCCTTCTTCCAGCATTCGTAGTGCGCGTGGCGTCCGAGCAGGGCGCGTTCGGCTTCCGCTTCGCGGCCGGCGACCGGCGCAAAACCCACTGACTGGCCTTGGCTGATATTGCGTGCGATGGCCGGGTCGGCCATCGACTCGGTGGCGATCACGTTGCCGTCGGCGACGCTGGCCATGCCGTGGTCGGAGACGACGATCACGTTGGTGGTCTTGGCTAGATCGCGCTGCTGCAGCCCGTCGAGCACCTGGCCGACGATCTGGTCGGCGCGCACGATGGCGTCGGCGTACTCCTTCGACCCGGGGCCGTAGTTGTGGCCGGCCTTGTCCACGTGTTCCATGTACAGCGTGGTGAGGCGCGGTGCATCAGCATCGGTCTGTGCCAGCCAGTCGAGCACGATGCCGGCCCGCTGCTCCAGCGGTTCCTTGCCGTCGTATACGCGCCACTTGCTGGGGCGCACGCCGCGGATTTCAGACTCACTGCCCGGCCACGCCGTGGTGGCCGAACGTACGCCAGCGTTCTCGGCACTGACCCAGATCGGTTCGCCACCCCACCAGCCGCTGGTGGTGACCGCGTCGCGGTTGCTCAGTTCGAAACGGCCCAAGGTTGCATCGTCCATGCTGTTGTTGACGATGCCGTGGTGGTCCGGACGCAGGCCGGTGACGATGGTGTAGTGGTTGGGGAAGGTCAGCGACGGATAGGACGGCGTCATCCAGCGTGCACGCACGCCGCCGTCGATCAGTCGCTGCAGGTTCGGAGTGAGCCCACGGTCCAGCGCATCGGCGCGCAGGCCGTCGATGGAGATCAGCAGCAGCTTCGGAGGCGAAGCCGCAGCGGCGGAACCGGGAACGGAGGCGGAAGGGGCGGGCGCGGTGGTGCAGGCGGCCAATGGCAGCAGCAGCGCCAGCGCGCAGGTCAGGCGTACGGAAGTCATCCACGCATGATAAGCCCGCGCAATGACGCGCCCAAGACACGGCGCGCTATCGCGCCCCGTGTCCGCGCATTTTTCCTTATCGCCGCGCCTGTCGGCGCGCCCCCTTCAACAGGAAGGGGGGGCTTTTCTCCAGACATGTCCCTGATGCTTCCATCCACGCATGGCGTGGATCTACCGTGTCGACCAAGGTCGACACCTACCAACAGTTGCGCAGAATGACGTCCGGACAGATCGCCGGAACCTGTCGAAGCTGGGTGGGTCCGGTTGCAGGGGCGTGAGCGCCATGGATGGCGCGACCGAGCTTACAGGGACGTACTTGCAGCGTCCCCTGCAACTGAACCCACCCTGCCTCCCCGCAGGAAGCCCGCTGTTGCTGTTGCTGTTGCTCTAGCCTCTGCGGGTGCCGGGCGCAGCCCGGCCAGCCCTCTCAGGCGAACAGCGGGGCCTGGCGTTGTTCCAGCCGCAGCAGTGCCGCCTTGGTTTCCAGCCCGCCGCCGAAACCGGTCAATGCGCCGTTGCTGCCGATCACGCGATGGCAGGGCAGGATGATCGGCAGCGGATTGCGCCCGTTGGCCGCGCCGACCGCGCGGGTCGCACTGGGCTGGCCGAGGTGCTGCGCCAGCTGCAGGTAACTCCAGGTCTGGCCGAACGGAATCAGTGCCAGCGCCTGCCACACCCGCAGCTGGAACGGCGTGCCACGTGGCGCCAGCACAAGGTCGAAGCTGCTGCGTTCGCCGTGCAGGAACTGCAGCAGCTGTTCGCGCGCTTCCGGCAGCGCATCCGGTGCGTAGTGCCAGTCGTCGCGTCCGCGTGCCGGATGGCGGTTTTCCGGGAACAGCACATGTGACAGGCCACGCTCATCACCGGCGATGGTCAGCACGCCGATGGGGCTGTCGAAGCGATCAAACAACAGGGTCATGTCGGTTCTCCAACGAACGTGCCGGACAGGTGCCACAGGTGCAGCACGGCGTAGGCGCGCCACGGGCGCCACGGTTGCGAGCGCGCTTCAGTTGCACGTTCGCTCAGGCGCTGGCCCTGTGCGTGGCCGAGCACCTGCTGCAGCACCAGGTCGCCGGCGGGGAAGGCGTCGGGCTGGCCGAGCCCGCGCAGGGCGATGTACTGCGCGGTCCACGGGCCGATGCCGGGCAATGCCACGCAGCGCGCAACAAAGTCTTCCAGGGCCTGCCCGGGTCCGAAGTCGAGCTGGCCGCTGGCACATGCAGCGGCCAGCGCACGCACCGTGGCGGCGCGGCTGCGCGGCAGGCCGATCGATTCCAGCGGCGCCTCGGCCAGCACCTCGGGCGCTGGGAACTGGCGATCGAACTCGGACGGCATGCCCGGCAGATGCGCCCCATACGCATCCACCAGACGCCGCGCAAAGGTGGTGGCGGCGGCGACGCTGACCTGCTGGCCGAGCACGGCGCGTACGCCGACCTCGAAGCCATCCCAGCCGCCCGGAACGCGCAGCCCCGGGCGTTCGGCGATGCCGCGTGCCAGCAAGGGTTCTTCGCCCAGCGCGGCGTGCACCTGTTGCAGGTCGGCGTCCAGATCGAACACACGACGCACACGGCGCACGATGTCGGGGATCAGGCGCGGGTCGACCGCACCCAGCTGCAGACGCAGTTCCGGGCGCTTCGGGTCGGCGGTGACGCGCAGCAGGGTGGGGCGCTCGGGTGTGCCGAGCACGCGCTGGTAGCTGTCTTCGCCGATCAGTTCGATGCCAGGCAGGCTGCGCTTGCGCAGGAAGGCCAGCATGCGCGGGAAGTCCAACGGTGGGCGGTACACGAGCCGCAGTACCAGGCCGCCGTCATCGGCGGCCAGCGGCTGGTGCTGGCGACGCAGCGCCGTCGGTGCCATGCCGCAGCCCTGCAGGAAGGCGGTATTGAAGCGGCGCAGACTGTTGTAGCCGGCGGCCAGCGCAACATCGGTCACCGGCAGCGTGGTTTCGGTCAGCAGTTGCTTGGCCAGCAGCAGGCGGTGGGTGGCATGGATCTGTCCGGGTGTTGCGCCGAGATGTTCGACGAACAGGCGCTGCAGCTGGCGCGCGCTGAGGCCGATCTTCTGCGCGAGGTCTGCAACGGGCTGCTCCTGCAGGAAGCCGCCGTGGATGATGGCGAGGGCGCGCTGCACGGTTTGCCCGGCCAGTGCCTGCTGGGCCTGCGGTGCCAGTTCGGGGCGGCAGCGCAGGCACGGCCTGTAGCCGGCAGCAGCGGCCGCGGCAGCGGTCGGATAGTAGGTGATGTTGCGTGGCTTCGGCGGCGGCGCCGGGCAGACGGGGCGGCAATAGATGCCGGTGCTGCGCACGGCGGTGAAGAAAACGCCGTCGAAGCGTGCGTCACGGGCCAGGCGGGCGCGGTCGCAGGCGGCGGTGTCGAGGGCGAGGTCGGTGTCCATGGCGCCAGTCTAGGCGTGTGCGGGTAGGGATACTCGCCACATTCGGACATGGATGCTGAAGGGGGTCAGGCCGGGCTGCGCCCTGCCCCCGTGGTAGTGCCGGCCGCTGGCCGGCAACGGCAACAGCAGAAGCTGGTTTCCTGCGGCAGGGCGGGGTGGGTCCGGTTGCAGGGGACGCTGCAAGTACCCCTCCGGGGCCCGGCCCAGCCGCTGGCGGCTGTGCGTTCGGGCGCTTGCGAAGCAGTGCTTCGCAAGCAAAGCGCCCTCACCCATGTAGCTCGGTCGCCGCTTGCTCGTGTGCGCTGTCCTGCGCACACGGCAAGACCGGGGTTGGGCGTCCTGCCCAACCCGCCCGAGGCATGCCTCGGGCCCATGGCGCTCACGCCCCTGCAACCGGACCCACCCCGCCTTCGAGAGGTTCCTGCGACATGTCTTGCGGGCGTTCTGCGCTGCTGTTGGTGGGTGTCGACCTTGGTCGACACGCTTTTCCCAAGGGTCAGAAGGGGTTCAGTGCCACGCGCTGAATGCGTGCCCCGGACGGGTAGACTGTGGCTCTTGCTCACGTGAAGACCGGTTGCCCGATGTCCGCCAAACTCCGCTGGTTGCCCCTGTTGTGCCTTGCCCTGGCGGGCTGCAGCCAGCTGGAGAATCCGGGCAATGTCACCGCCGCCGACAAGGCCGCGCGGGCGCCGGCCAGCGATGGTGAGAACATGGTGTCGATCAATGCCGCCGATGCACCACCACCGCCGGCGCCGCCGCGCAGCCGGGCGGATCGGCCGTGGCCGCAGGCGCAGTTGGAGAATGGCCGCGCCTGGGTCAGCTGCAGTACCGAGTACGCCGGTGAGGCGGGCGATGGCGTCGAGCTGGAGGGCCTGCAGCGCGAACAGATCACCCAGGCACTGGCGCCGTGCGCCGAGCGCGGCCTGATGCGTGTGCGTTACGCCGGCAAGATCAATCCGGGCTTCGCCGAGATGATGTGGCGACTGGCCGTGGTCGCTGACGAGCAGAAGATCCACAAGCGCATCCTCGACTTGGATTCCAGCGGCGGCCAGGTGGAATCGGCGATTGTCGCCGGCGACAGCATCGGTGAATCGGGCTGGACGATCTGGGTGCGCGAGGGCTCGATCTGCCACAGTGCCTGCGTGTTCGTGCTGGCTGCCGGTGACAACCGCCTGCTGTCGGGCAAGGTCGGCATCCACCGCATGATGCGGATCAGCTCCAAGGCCACCTCGCGCGCGGAACTCAACCGCGAGCTGCACGAGGTCTACGACAACGTGAAGGACTACCTGCAGCGCAACGGCGTGGCGGTGGGTGTGGCCGACCTGATGATGACCGTGCCCAACCGCAGCCTGCGCCTGCTTACGCAGGATGAGCTGCGCCAGTACGGCCTGGACGGCACCAACGCGGTGCAGGACGATCTGGAACGGATCAAGCAGATGCGGGCCTGTGGTGACGACTTCGTGCAACGCAAGGACGCGTTCCTGATTGCCTTCGACCAGCAGTGCAAGCGCGAAGGCGCCGACATGGAATCGATCAACAGCTGCGGCCAGGCACTGAAGCAGCGCTTCGGTTTCCCGGATGCGGTGTGCCCGGAAGAAAGCCCACTGTCGGAGATCGATGTGGCAACGCTGCCACCGGCACCGTCGGAGCCGCCGCCGGTGGCCGAACAGGCGCCAGTGAACACCGCCGCCCCCGCCGCGCAGGCTGATGCGGTAGCGGTGGAGGGCAACGCCCCGGCACGCTGACGGCATAGTCACCGCGCTGGCGTAGACTGCGGTTCTCTCCAGAAAACCGGCGGTGTCCATGAAGCGCGTGCTCCTGCTGCTGTCCCTGCTGCCCCTGACCGCATTGGCGCAGGCACCTGCGCCGGCCACGCCTGCACCGGCTCCGGCACGCCCGGCCCCGGCCTCGCCAGCGGCTGCGAAGCCAGCCACCGCCGGTGCTCCGGCGTTGACCGCTGCACAGCAGGCCCAGGTGCAGAAACAGGATGCCGAGATGGGCGCTGCTGCACTGAAAGCCGCACAGCTGGTCGATGCCAACCGCGCCGGCGAACTGTGGGATGGCGCCTCCGCCGTCGCGCGCCGTGCAGTACCGAAGGCCGCATTCGTCAGCCAGCTGACCACCGAGCGCACGCGCCTGGGTGCGCTGGCTGGGCGTGGCCAGCCCACCATCACCCGGGTCAAGTACAGCGCAGGTGCCGCAGTGCCGGAAGGGCTGTACATCAACGTCAGTTTCCCGACCCGTTTCGCCAACAGCGCGCAGCCGGTGCGCGAGCTGGTCTCGTTCCGTTTCGACGAGGACCAGGTGTGGCGTCTGGCCGGTTACAGCCTGCGTGCGTCGGCACCCTGAGGAGATGAATGATGGCAACTGAATTGACGATGCTGGCCTGGTCGGTCCTGCTCGGCTTCGTTTACATCTTCGCCACCTCCACCGTGGTCACCCGCGAGCGCGGGATGAAGTGGAATGCCTCGGCACGCGATGGCGACGCAAAGCCGGTCAGCCCACTGGCCGGGCGCCTGCAGCGTGCGCAGGCCAATTTCCTGGAGACGTTCCCGTTCTTCGCCGCCGCCGCCATCGCGGTGGTCGTGGCCGGTCGCGGCAACGACACCACTGCACTGGCGGCGCAGGCCTACTTCTGGGCGCGTGTGGTCTATCTGCCCCTGTACGCCGCAGGCGTGCCCTACGTGCGCAGCCTGGTGTGGCTGGTGTCGCTGCTGTCGATCCTGGCGCTGGTGTTCGCACTTCTGTAAGTCGGCCTGATCCAGATCAAGGCCGCTCAGGTGCGCGGCGCTATGCTGGCGCGGACTGAATCAACGGCAGGAGGCGCGCATGCGCAGGATGGACGTGGTGGTGGTCGGCGCCGGACCGGCAGGTCTGTGCTTCGCGCGCGCGCTGGCCGGCAGCGGGCTGCAGGTCGGGCTGGTCGAAGTGCAACCGCGCCAGGCCCTGGCCGAGGCCGCCTTCGATGGCAGGGAGATCGCGTTGACCCATGCCTCGCGGCAGAGCATGGAGCAATTGGGTCTGTGGCAGCGCCTGCCGCAGGCCGAAGTCGCTGAACTGCGCGATGCCAAGGTGATGAACGGCGGCTCGCCGTTCGCGCTGACCTTCGCCAGCAGTCAGGTCGACGGCCAGCCGCTGGGCTGGCTGGTACCCAACCATCTGATCCGCCGTGCCGCATGGGATGCGGTGCAGGGCCAGGACGGCGTGGAACTGTTCGACGGGCGCAAGGTGCAGGGCGTGCAAGCCGATGCGCAGGGCCACGTTGTCAAACTCGATGACGGCAGCCAACTGCATGCGCGGCTGCTGGTGGCCGCTGACAGCCGCTTCTCCGCCACCCGCCGCATGCTCGGCATCGGTGCGCAGATGCGCGACTTCGGCAAGTCGATGCTGGTGTGCCGCATGCAGGTCGAGCGCGACCATCGCCACACTGCCTGGGAATGGTTCGGCTACGGCCGCACGATGGCGCTGCTGCCGCTCAACGAGGGCCAGGCCTCGGCGGTGATCACGCTGCCGCCGCGGCAGATCGACGCGCTGCTGGCGATGGACGAGGTGGCCTTCGGCGAGGCCATCAGTGCTTGCTTCGAACATCGGCTGGGTCGGATGCAGCCGGTGGCCACGCCGCAGGCGTATCCGCTGGTAGGTGTGTACGCGCACCGTTTTGTTGGCGAGCGTTCGGCGCTGATCGGCGATGCCGCCGTCGGCATGCACCCGGTCACCGCGCATGGCTTCAACCTGGGCCTGGCCAGCGCACAGCGGCTGGCGCAGGGCATCGTCGCGCAGCAGCGTCGCGGTGCCGACATTGCCGCCGCCGGCATGCTGGCCAGCTACCAGCGGGGTCACCGGCTGGCGTCGCGGCCGCTGTACGAGGCCACCAATGCGATCGCCAGCCTGTACACCGACGATCGCCGCCCGGCGCGACTGCTGCGGGCGGCCGGCCTGCGCCTGGCGCAGGGCGTGGCACCGTTCAGGCAGCTGATTGCCTCGCACCTGACCCAGCGCGTAGCCTGAACAGCCTCACATCAGCCGGCGGCCAGCACCCGGATCTGGCTGTCGGCGAACTCGACCACCTGGCCTGCGCGGATCTTGCAGGCCTTGCGCAGTTCGACTTCGCCGTCGACCCGCACCAGGCCTTCGCTGATGACCATCTTGGCTTCGCCGCCGCTGGTGACCAGGTCGGCCAGCTTGAGCAGCTGCTTGAGTTCGACGTAGTCACCGTCGAGGTCGAATTCGAGAATCTGCATGGAGCGGGGTTCCTGGGAAGAGGGGCGCAGGCCAGCGGCCGGGCCGGGAAGAGGGCGCGTATTGTGCGCCAGCACGGGGCATGACGGCACGCGCACGGAAAGCTGTACGCCTCGTTCAGGATCAATGCGGTATCATCCCGCTCTGAGCGAGTGAAATCTCCTCCGACCGAGCAGCGCCAGGGCACGCGATAAGAAGGGCGCCCAAAGCGCGGACCATCCCTTTTTTATCGCACTGCCAGGAAGACGGCAGTGCCTTCGGAGTTCCCCATGTCCCAAGATTCCCAAGCGCCGCTGCAGTTCGCGCAGCTCGGCCTGTCCGAGCCCGTGATGCAGGCGGTCACCGCCATCGGCTACGAAACCCCGTCGCCGATCCAGGCCGCCACCATCCCGGCGATGCTGGAAGGCCGCGACGTGCTGGGCCAGGCCCAGACCGGTACCGGCAAGACCGCCGCGTTCGCGCTGCCGGTACTGTCCAACATCGACCTGCAGCAGATCAAGCCGCAGGCCCTGATCCTGGCGCCGACCCGCGAACTGGCCATCCAGGTCGCCGAGGCGTTCCAGTCCTACTCGTCGAAGATCCCGGGCTTCCGCGTGCTGCCGGTGTACGGCGGCCAGCCTTACGGGCAGCAGCTGTCGGCGCTGCGCCGTGGCGTGCATATCGTGGTCGGTACCCCCGGTCGCGTGATCGACCACCTCGACCGCAGCACCCTGGACCTGTCCGAGCTGAAGACCCTGGTGCTGGACGAAGCCGATGAAATGCTGCGCATGGGCTTCATCGACGACGTCGAAGCGGTGCTGAAGAAGCTGCCGGAGCAGCGCCAGGTGGCCCTGTTCTCGGCCACCATGCCGCCGCAGATCCGCCGCATCGCGCAGACCTACCTGCAGGACCCGGTGGAAGTGACCATCGCGGCCAAGACCACCACCTCGGCCAACATCCGCCAGCGTTACTGGTGGGTGAGCGGCATGCACAAGCTGGATGCGCTGACCCGCATCCTGGAAGTCGAGCCGTTCGACGCGATGATCATCTTCGCGCGCACCAAGGCCGGCACCGAAGAACTGGCCAGCAAGCTGCAGGCCCGTGGCCTGGCCGCTGCCGCCATCAACGGCGACATGCAGCAGGCCCAGCGTGAGCGCACCATCGCCATGCTGAAGGAAGGCAAGCTGGACATCCTGGTTGCCACCGACGTGGCTGCGCGCGGCCTGGACGTGGAGCGCATCAGCCACGTGCTGAACTACGACATCCCGTACGACACCGAAAGCTACGTGCACCGCATCGGCCGTACCGGCCGTGCCGGCCGCAGCGGCGAGGCGATCCTGTTCGCCACCCCGCGCGAGAAGGGCATGCTGCGCCAGATCGAGCGCGCCACCCGCCAGCCGATCGAAGAGATGCAGCTGCCGAGCGTGGAAGCGGTCAACGACAACCGCATCAACAAGTTCACCACGCGCATCACCGAAACCCTCGGTGCCGGCGGCCTGGACTTCTACCGCCAGCTGCTGGAGCGCTTCGAGAACGAGCAGAACGTGCCGGCCATCGAGATCGCCGCCGCGCTGGCCAAGATGCTGCAGGGTGACACCCCGTTCCTGCTGCAGCCGCCGGTGCGTGCCCCGCGTGAAGAGCGCGCCCCGCGCGAGCGTTTCGACCGTGGCGACCGTCCGGAGCGTGGCGATCGCTTCGACCGCAACGAGCGTGGTCCGCGCTTCGAGCGTGGCCCGCGTCGCGACGACGCCGAAGGTGGTTTCGAGCAGCGTCCGCGCCGTGAGGTTCCGCCGCGTGGTGCACCGGAGCAGGGCATGGAGACCTACCGCATTTCGGTGGGCCACCAGCATGGCGTGAAGCCGGCCAACATCGTCGGCGCCATCGCCAACGAAGCGGGCCTGGAAAGCCGCTTCATCGGCCGCATCGACATCCACGACGACTTCTCGCTGCTGGACCTGCCGGCACAGATGCCGCCGGACGTGCTGTCGCACCTGCAGAAGGTGTGGGTGTCCGGCCAGCAGCTGCAGATGCGTGCGCTGGCTCCGGGTGAAGACACCAACCCGGCCCCGCGTCCGTTCAAGCCGCGCTTCGACAAGCGTGGCCCGGGCGGCCCGGGTGGTCCGCGTCGTGGTAGCCCGGGTGGTCCGGGTGGTCCGGGTGGCCATGGTGGCGACCGCGGCGGTGACCGCGACAGCCGCCCGCCGCGTCGTGACGGCTTCAAGCCGCGCGGCCCGCGCAGCTTCTAAGCCGCACCCGCAGCCGTCCATAACAACGCCAGCCCCCGGGCTGGCGTACAGGAAAAGGGGACGGAGGGGATTAAGTCGTAAATGGCAGGCCATGCGCTTATGCCGAAAACGACTTAATCCCCTCCGTCCCCTTTTTCGCATGGCCCACACATTGCCGGTCATAGGCTGGGCCGGTTCCAAGGCAGGTTGTCACCGCAGCACATTCGGGGGGATCCGGGATGGGTAGAAGTGGCACGGACCAGCAGAGCCGGCGGGTGCCGATGACCCGTGGGCTGGGATTGCGCTTTGCGTTGTTGACGGGCATGGCGATCGGGTTGGTCGCGTTGTCCGCGTTGATCCAGGAACTGCAGGCAGCCTCGACCGCCTGGATTGCCGGCCAGGGGTACTGGTCACGAGGGCAGCAGGATGCAACCGCTGCGCTGAGCCGCTACCTGGCGCGTGGCCATGCCCAGGACCTGGATGACGCGCGCCAGGCGCTGCGGATTCCATTGGGCGATCTGCAGGCCCGGCTGGCGCTGGAACAGGCGGTACCGGACGAGGAAAAGGCCAGGCAGGGCTTCCTGCAGGGTGGCAACGCGCGCGCCGATATCCCGCGCCTGGTGTTCTCGTTCCGCTATGCACGCGACATCGGTGCATTCCGGGAAGCAACCACGCTGTGGCGACAGACCGACGATGATCTGTTGGCCGTGCAGCGGCTGGTTGCCGAGCTGCAGTCGGGGCACGCCCAAGGCGTGCTGCCAGCGGCGGACCGCGATCGGTACCTGCAACAACTGCGTGATCTGGACCGGCGGCTGCAGGTGCAGGCGCAGGCATTTTCGCAAGCGTTGCTGCGCATGGCCACGATGGTACGGATCGCCACGCTTGTGGTCGGCGGGTTGTCGGTGCTGGCGATCAGCCTGATGGCGGTGGCCCTCGCGCGCCGCGTCGGCAAGGACCTGACCGAGCATGAAAGCCGCTTCCGTGCGGCCTTCTACCAGGCCAACGTCGGCATGCTCAAGCTCGACACCGACGGCAAGGTGATCGAAGCCAACCAGGCGATGGCCGACATCCTCGACTACCGACGCGACGTGCTGCTGCAGATGTCGCTCGGCGATCTGTTGATGGAAGGCGAACTGGTCATCGATGGCGTCGGCCGCATCGACTGGGACCGGCAGCTGCGGCCGAGCGAACTGCGCTTCTGCCGCCGCGATGGCAGCCTGGTGTGGGGGCGCTGGAGTGGCACCGGTGTGCGCAGCGCGGGAGGTGGCCTGTCGGTGTTTGCGATCATCGAGGATGTCAGCCAGAACCATGCATTGGCACGTGAGATCGAGCATCACGCCAGCCACGATCCGCTGACCGGCCTGATCAACCGCCGCGAGATCGAGCGGCTGCTGGAGCGTGCGCTGCTGCAGGTACGCAGTGATGGCGGTACGCATGCGCTGTGCTACATCAACCTGGACCACTTCAAGCTGGTCAACGACAGCTTCGGCCATGCCGCCGGTGACCAGATGCTGCGCAGTTTCGCCGACTATCTGGTGGCGGCCGTGCGTGACGGTGACTGGGTCGGCCGCCTGGGCGCCGACGAGTTCGCCGTGTTCCTCGCCCATGCCGGGCAGGACGAAGCCAAGCGGGTGCTGCAGCGGGTGATCCGCAACCTGGGCCAGGCCACGTTTCCGATCAGCGAGGGCAGCCCGCAGCTGAGCTGCAGCATCGGCGTGGTCGAGGTCAGTGCAGATGCGCCGGACGTGAACTGGTTGATGAGTGCTGCCGACAGCGCCTGCTATGCCGCCAAGCAGGCCGGGCGCAACCGCGTGCACTGCTTCAATGAGAACCGCATGGCGCTGGAGGAGCGGCGGCAGGAGGCCGAGCGCCTGCAGGGCGTCAGCCTGGCGATGGCCGAGAATCGCATGCTGCTGTATGCGCAGCGCATCGCCCGCGTGGGCGATCCGTCCTACCTGCACTACGAGGTGCTGGTGCGCATGCGTGGTACCGATGGCAGTCTGCATCTGCCCGGCCAGTTCATGCCGGCGGTGGAGCGCTATGGCATGGCAGTGGCGCTGGACCGGCACGTGCTCGGGCTGCTGTTCCGCCACCTGCAGGTGTGCCCGGCGCACGTGCGCCAGCTGGGCCTGTGCAACGTCAACGTGTCCGCGCAGTCGATCGCCGAGCCGGGATTCCTCGCCTTCGTCTGCGACCTGCTCGAGCGCAACCGCGCGCTGGCCTCCAAGTTGTGCTTCGAGATCACCGAGACCGCGGCGATCAGCAACCTCAGCCAGGCCCGCGCCTTCATCGATGCGGTGAAGGCACGGGGGTGCCGGATGGCGCTGGATGACTTCGGCTCCGGCCTGTCTTCCTTCGGCTACCTGCGCCAGTTGCCGGCGGACATCCTGAAGATCGACGGCGCCTTCGTGCGCGACATGGATACCGACCCGGTCAGCCACGCCACGGTGCGCGCGATCAGCGAGCTCGGGCGCGAGCTGCAGATGGAAGTGGTGGCCGAGTGGGTGGAGACCGCCGAGGTTGCCGGTGCGCTGACCCGGCTTGGCGTGCAAGGGCTGCAGGGCTATGCCATCGAACGGCCGCAGCCGCTGGAGCGGCTGACCCTGGTCGATCTGCGCCCGGTACGGCTGGTCGCGGTGAAGGGGCCGCCGGCGGCTGGCTGAACCGCGGGCGCCGACTTTGGTCTACACATGCGCGGCGTGCCCGGCTGCGATAATGCGCGCCAGGGGCGGCGCGCAGTGGGCGCGGACGTAAGCAGGAACAGGACGTGGCGTGGGCGGCAGGCAGTGGCGGTATGGAACAGGAGCGGTGCTGGCCGTCCTGATGGTGTGGTTGGCGTTGCCGTGGCCGCTTCAGGCTGCAGAGGCCGTGTCGGGCCATGATTATCTCCTGGTCGGCGGCGCTACCGACGAGCCGACGCCGCACCGCGCATGCACGCCGCAGATGCTGTCCGGCGCCCGCCAGCAGGTGCTGGTACCGGCTCCGCCGCAGGGCTGGTCAGGGCAACCGCAGGCGCTGGACGTGTTCAACGTCTTCGCCGGTGAAGTGCGCGTCCAGCATGGCGACCGCGAGATCTGCGGCAACATGCACGATGCGCGCACCCGCGATTCACGTTTCCGGGCTGGCATCGGCCTGGTGGCCGTGCCGCCGGCCGGCAGCCATGAGCCGTTCCTGGTCTCCTGGCAGACACCGCTGAAGGCACGTTGGGTGCCGACCCTGCGGCTGGGCGCGCCCAGCCCGGTGCAGCAGAACGACACCGCCCGCCTGCTGGTGCGCGCGGCCTGCATCGCGGTGGCGATCGCGCTGGCGCTGTCGGCGTTGATGGCCTTCCTGACCACCCGGGACCGCAGTTTCCTGGTCTACATCGCCGGCACCACCGTGATGGTGCTGTGGCAGGCCATCCTCGGCGGGCTCAGCGGTTATCCGGAACCCTGGCTGCCGGTGGGCGAGCACGGCGCCTGGTGGCTGCTGGCGCTGACCGCTGCGACCCAGGCACTGGTGCTGCCGGCGCTGTGGCGGCTGAACGGAGGCGACCGCGTGCTGCCTCGATCGCGCCCGGCCCAACTGGCGGTGTTGTGGACCCTGATGGCGCTGGCCGTGCTGGTGCCGTGGCTGCGCTCGGAGCATCTGGCCTGGGTCGCGAAGGGCTTGCAGGTGTCCTATCTGTCCGGATGTGGCCTGGCACTGATGGTCGGCGTCTGGGCACGCTGGCGCGGCGACCGTTGGGCACAGGCGGGTCTGGCCGCGCTGGCACCGATGCTGGTACTGATCATCGCCGATGCCTGTGGTGCTGCGTGGCTGCTGGAATACCGGGTGGAGGCGCTGCAGCTGGCGGTGACCTGGCTGTTGATGATGGCCGCCTATGCGTTGAACCAGCGGCTGGGCCGGCTGCGCCAGCAGCGTGATGAACTTCGCCAGCTGGCCGAGACCGATGGCCTGACCGGGCTTCCCAACCGTCGCGCCGGACTGCAGCAGCTGGCCCGCCATCTGGAACGGGTGGACCGTGAGCGCGGCCCGTTGGTGATCGGCTTCCTCGACATCGACCTGTTCAAGGACATCAACGACCGCCACGGCCACGCAGTGGGCGACCAGGTGCTGGTGGCGGTGGCGCGTGCCCTGCGCGCGGCGGTGCGCAGCCAGGACGAAGTGGTGCGGATGGGCGGCGAAGAGTTCCTGCTGCTGATGCCCGGCATGCCGCGCGAGGCGGCGTCGGCACGGCTGGACCGCCTGCGCCAGCGCATCACCGAGGCTGGCCAGGCCCTGCAGGTGCCGGGGCTGGAGGTGACCGCCAGCATCGGCCTGGCGCAGTGGCGACCGGGCGAGGACGATCTGGCCGGGCTGCTGCGGCGCGCCGACCATGCCATGTACGTGGCAAAGCGGGCGGGCCGCAACCGGGTCTTCGACGGTGAGGAGCTCGATCCGCCCGCCCTGGCATGAAGCGCAGCGGGCGGCGATGCCGGATAATGCGCCGATGACCACCCGACTCAACAAACATATCGCCGACACCGGCTTCTGCTCCCGCCGCGAGGCCGATCGCCTGATCGCCGCGCGCCGCGTTACCGTCAACGGCCATCCGGCCGGTACCGGCGCGGTGGTGGGCGAGGAAGACCAGGTGCTGGTCGACGGCCAGCCGCTGCGCGCCCGCGTGGCACGCAAGCCCGGCGCCCGCCGCCACGTCTACATCGCACTGAACAAGCCGGTAGGCGTCACCTGCACGACCGAAACTTCGGTCAAGGGCAACATCGTCGACTTCGTCGGCCACGAACAGCGCATCTTCCCGATCGGCCGCCTGGACAAGGAATCCGAGGGGTTGATCCTGATGACCAGCAACGGCGACATCGTCAACCAGATCCTGCGCGCCGAAAATGGCCACCAGAAGGAATACCTGGTGGCGGTGAACAAGCCGGTCACCGATGAGTTCCTGCGCGGCATGGCGCGCGGCGTGCGCATCCACGACCAGATGACGCTGCCGTGCAAGACCTCGCGCATCGCCAAGTTCGGCTTCCGTATCACCCTGCAGCAGGGCCTGAACCGGCAGATCCGCCTGATGGCCGCCGAATTCGGCTATCGCGTGACCCAGTTGCGCCGCGTGCGCATCGACAACATCAAGATCGGCGCGCTGAAGCCGGGCCAGTGGCGCAACCTGACCGAGCAGGAACTGCAGGGCCTGCTGCCGAAGCAGCTGGACTGGTAACGCGCGGTAGTGCCGGCCGCTGGCCGGCTGCTCCAGGCATCGAATGCGCGCGGGATGCCGGCCAGCGGCCGGCACTACCCGTTGTGCGGATTACGCGCCGGCATCAGCTAGACTTTGCAGTGACCTGCCGGAACGTGACGCTGCATGATCAAGCCCGACAAGCCTGCCAACGAAGCCCTTCGGCTCCAGGCGCTGTACCGCTACCGGATCCTTGATTCGCAGCGCGAGAAGTCATTCGACGACCTGGTGGCGATCGCCAAGGCGGTCTGCGGTACCTCGATGGCAGCGATGACCCTGATTGACGTCGAACGGCAATGGTTCAAGTCGATCCAGGGCATCGACGCGGCGGAAAACCTGCGCAGCGAATCGATGTGTGGCCACGCCATCCTGCAGCCGCACGAAATCATGGTGGTCGAGGATGCGTTGCAGGACATCCGCTTCCATGACAACCCGGTGGTGACCGGCGACCCGCACATCCGCTTCTACGCCGGTGCGCCGCTGATCAGTTCCGATGGCCTGCCGCTGGGTACGCTGTGCGTGTTCGATGCACAGCCGCAGCACCTGCCCAGCGACAAGGCCGAGGCGCTGGCCGCGCTGTCACGGCAGGTGATGCTGGTGATGGAGCTGCGTCGTTTCGCGCTCGACATCCAGAAGCACATGCTGGAACGCGATGACTACGAGCGCCTGCTGTCGGAGTACCAGGACGTGCTGCTGGCGCAGAATGCCGACCTGGCCGAACAGAGCCGAACCGATGCGCTGACCGGCCTGCCCAACCGCCGCGCGATGGCAGCGGCACTGCAAGAGGCGGTGGCGGAGATCGATGGGCAGCCGGGAGTAGCCTGCGTGGCCCTGCTGGACATCGATCATTTCAAGCACATCAATGACTTCCAGGGCCACGCCACCGGCGACCGGGTACTGGCTGAGCTGGGCGTGCTGCTGCGTTCGCATTTTGCCGGCCGTGGTATGGCCGCGCGCTATGGCGGCGAGGAGTTCGTGGCGGTGATGCCGGGCACTGATCTGCGCACGGCCGAACTGCAATGCGAGTTCCTGCGCCTGGCCGTGGCGGATCTGCCGCTGGGATTCCCGGTCACGATCAGCATTGGTGTGGCCCAGCACCAGCCCGGTGAAAGCGTGGATGAGATGCTGGCGCGCGCCGACAAGGCGCTGTACCGGGCCAAGGGCAACGGTCGCAACCGGGTGGAGCTGGCGGGCTGAAACACGGCGGTTCGCGCGTTGAACGCATGCGACGCGTGGATGACTCGATGCCGCTCCAGTAGATCCACGCCATGCGTGGATGCTCTTCCCGTTTCACTTGGCGTCGCAGCTCCTGCGATCAGAACCGGCCAGCATGACGTCCCTGTTTCCACGGATACCAGCCATGCTGCAGACCCTGGCCATCGCCCACTATCGCTCGCTGCACGGGCTGGTACTGCCGCTGCAGCCGTTGAACGTGGTCACCGGTGACAACGGCAGTGGCAAATCCAGCCTGTACCGCGCGCTGCGCCTGCTGGCGGAAACCGCCCAGGGCGGCGTCGCGGCGGTGCTGGCCCGCGAAGGCGGGCTTGGTTCGGCGCTGTGGGCCGGCCCCGAATCCATCGATCGCCGGGTTGCGGCCGGCGAGATCCCGCTGCAGGGCGGACCCCGGCAGGCGTCAGTGGGGCTGAAGCTGGGATTCACCACCGACGAGTTCGGCTATGCCATCGACCTGGGCTACCCGCCACCCAGCCGTTCCGCGTTTGCGCTGGATCCGCAGATCAAGGCGGAGGCGATCTGGGCCGGGCCGTTCCTGCGCAGCGCCAACCTGCTGGTCGATCGCCGTGGGGCAATGGTGCGCCAACGCCATGCGCACGGCTGGGATCTCGTGGATGACCGGTTGTCGCTGTTCGACAGCCTGTTCACCCAGGTCGGCGATCCGCAGCGCATGCCGGAAACCATCGCCCTGCGTGAGTACATCCGTCGCTGGCGCTTCTACGATCATTTCCGCAGCGACGCCGATGCCCCGGCGCGACAACCGGCGATGGCAACGCGCACGCCGGTGCTGCATCACGACGGGCGGGATCTGGCGGCGGCCTGGGTGACCATTCTCGAGATCGGAGATCCGGTTGCGTTGGCACGCAGTGTCGATGATGCCTTCCCCGGCGCCACGGTCGGCTTCGAAGAGCTGGACGGTCGACTGGCCCTGCGATTCCACCAGCCCGGGCTGCTGCGGCCGTTGTCGATGGCCGAATTGTCTGACGGTACCCTGCGATTCCTGCTGCTGGCCGCGGCACTGCACACGCCGCGGCCACCGCCGCTGCTGGTGCTGAACGAGCCGGAGACCAGCCTGCATCCGGACCTGCTGCCGGCGCTGGCGCGGCTGATCATCGCCGCCAGTGCGCGCAGCCAGGTGTGGGTGGTGTCACACGCCAGCCGGCTGATCGCGGCGTTGGAGCAGGCGCCGGGCTGCCACTCGCTGCATCTGCACAAGGAGCAGGGCCGCACGCTGCTGAGCGGGCAGGGCCTGCTGGATGCGCCGGCCTGGCATTGGCCGCAGCGTTGAGACATCGATCCGGATCCGGTAGATCCACGCCATGCGGGGATGCACTCAATCGGCGATGTTGCGTGCTTCGGCCGTGCCAAGGATCTCCGGGTGCTGCACCGGCTTGCGGCGGTTCAGCAGCGGATGCAGGAACACCGCGCCGACAATGATTGCCACGCCCAGGTAGAACCACGGCGTGACCTCGTGCTGCTCGCGCAGCAGCACCACCGCCAGCACCACCGCATAGACCGGCTCCAGGTTGGTCACCAACTGCACCGTATAGGCGCTCAGGTGGCGCAGTGCGACCAGGGCCAGGGCGAACGGCAGCAGCGTGCAGAACCCGGCCAGCACCAGCAGCAGGATGCCGTCATGCAGATTCGGGACCACCCACAGCGGGCTGGCCAGTGCTGGCAGCAGGTAGGGCATCAGCGGTGCCAGCAGGGTCAGGGTGAGGGTGCCGGCACCCAGCTCCAGGGCGGTGACCGTGAGCGGATCGGCGTGGCTGACCATGCGCTTGTTGAGCGAGCCGAACACCGCCACCAGCAGCGCCGATATCGCCCCGATCAAGACACCCAGGCGCATGCCGTCGGGCACGCCACCGACCACCAGCGCAACACCCGGCAGCACCGCCAGGCCGAACGCCAGTTCACGTAGCTGGAACGGCCGCTTGGCTACCCAGGGTTCGATGATCGAGGTGAACACCGGCGCCAGTGCAATGCAGGTGGCGGCCACCGAGGCATTGGCCAGTTTCACCGCGCCGTAGAAGGTCAGCCAATGCAGGGCGACCAGCGCACCGATGCCGGCGTAACCGGCCACCAGCCGCAGGGGCAGGGTGCGCAGCCCGCGCCAGACCCGCGGCAGCAGGGCCAGCATCGCCGTCACCAGCAGCATGCGCCACCACACCAGCGGCAATGCGGGCAGGGTGATCAGCTTGCCGAGGATGGCGGTGACGCCCCACAGCAGGACACAGAAGTGGATCTGCCACAGCGCTTTGCGGGTGTCGGGTGTGCTCATCCGCCTATTGTGAGGCAAGGCGAACGTCGCAGCGCTACCCGCGTGTGGGATCGCTGCCCTGGTCAACCCGCCGCTGCAGTGCCATCGCCGCCGCCGGGTTGCGTGCCTTGCCCGCGCCGATGCACAACAGGTAGACCTCGCGCGGGGTTTCCGGAGCTGGCGCGGCCAGGCAGGGCAGGTCATCCACTGGTTCACCGCGTGACCAGCGGCGTGCGCGTTCGGCCCAGCGCTGCTGCACGGGCGCCGGCAGGCCCTCGTTCAAGCGGGCCTGGCTGCGCTTGATTCGCGCATAGACGAAGCCGGCACTGACATCGCCGTGCAATGGCGCCTCGTCGCTGTCCTCGATCACCAGCGCCACGCCGTGGCGGCGGGCGGCGTCGACCAGTGCCGGGCCATGTGCCTCGGCGTTGCGGACCTCCAGCGCATGCTGCAGCGGCACCCCGTCCAGATGCTTCGGCAGCTGTGCCATCAGCCGTTCCAGTGCTTCGGCGTCGGCCGGATGCCGTGGATCGAACTGCCACAGCAGCGGGCCCAGCCGGTCACCGAGCGCGGTCGCCGCCTGCAGGAAGGGCGCGGCCGCCTCGACCGTGCTGGACAGGTCGCGGCGCTGCACCAGGTAGCGTGGCGCCTTCATCGAGAACCGGAAGCCTTCCGGCGTCTGTGCGGCCCACTGCGCGCACTGCGCCGCGGTGGGCGTGCGGTAGAAGGTGCCGTTGATTTCGATGCAACGCAGGGCACGGCTGGCATGGGCCAGTTCTTCACGCTGCGGCAGGCCCACGGGGTAGAAAACGCCGCCGCGCCATTCGGGAAACACCCAGCCACCGATGCCGCAGCGGATCGTTCCGGCGGTCACTGGCCGTGGTCCGCGCGCCACGGGTCGTAGCTGCCGAACCACCACAGGTAGCCTTCCGGGTCGGCGCAGGCATAGCCACGACCGCCGTAGTCCTGGTCGGCGATGTCGATGACGATTCGGGCACCGGCGGCCTTGGCCCGGGCGTAGTGCGCGTCGGCATCGGTGACGATCACGCAGGCACTCTGCGTCTGGCGGCCGCCGACCTCATCAGGCATCGCCGCATGCTCGCTCCACGCGCTCTGGTTGCTGGCCGAGCCCAGCATGATCATGCCGGTGCCGAAGGTCAGCTGCGCATGGAACACCGTATTGCCATCGGCGTAGACGGCCTGGGCATGGAAGCCGAAGGCGCGCTGCAGCCAGTCGATGGCAGCCTGCGCATCGCGGTAGCGCAGGCACGGAATGATGGTGGAGCCGCTGCTCGGTTGGCCGTTCTCGCCCATGACACCCCTCCTATGGCACAGGGCAGGGTGCAACGCAGAACGTTACCATCCCGCGAAACCCCGGTGACGGCCTGCACATGGCCGCCACCCCTGTTCGGAGATCGTGCTGGATGAAACCCTGGATTGGAGGAGCCGTGCTGCTGGCGTGCACGACCATGGCGAGCGCTGCCACCCCGGCGCAGCTGCAGGAGCTGGATGCAACCGTCGAGCGCGTGCGCGCGCAGTTCGACGTGCCCGGTATTGCGGTGGCGGTGGTCAAGGATGGCGAGGTGGTGCTGGAGCGCGGCTGGGGCGTGCGCGAGCAGGGCAAGCCGGAACCGGTGCAGGCCGATACGCTGTTTGCCATTGCGTCCAACACCAAGGCGTTCACCGCCACCTCGCTGAACCTGCTGGCCGAGGACGGCAAGCTGAAGATGGACGACAAGGTGATCGACCACCTGCCGTCTTTCCGCATGTCCGATCCGTTCGTGACCGGCCAGATGACGATCCGCGACTTGCTGTCGCATCGCAGCGGACTAAGCCTGGGCGCCGGTGACCTGTTGTTCTGGCCGACCACCTCCTACAGCAATGCCGAAGTGGTGGAACGGCTGGGCAAGGTGCCGCTGAAGGGTGGATTCCGCGAGGGCTATGCGTACGACAACATCCTGTACGCGGTCGCCCAGCAGGTGATCGAGCATGTTTCCGGCATGAGTTACCAGCAGTTCCTGCAGACCCGCATCTTCGACAAGGTGGGCATGGCCGGCACGCGCTACAACGCCGATCACCTGAAGCCGGGCGACAAGGCCGCGGTCGGCCACGCCAAGTACGATTTCAAGGACCTGCGCACCGTCGCGCCGCTGACCTGGTCGAACAATGCCGGCGCCGGCGGCATCTATTCCAGCGCGCACGACATGGCGCGCTGGATGCAGGTGCAGCTGGCCGAAGGCAAACTGGCCGACGGCACGCCGTTGTTCTCCGAGAAGAGCCAGCAGCAGATGTGGCGGATGATCACGCCGCAGTCGATCCCGGCGCCGAGCGTGCCGGAGCTGGCACCGGCTCGGGCCAACTTCGCCGGCTATGGCGAAGGTTGGAGCTTGAGCGACTACCGCGGGCAGAAGCTGGTCTGGCACACCGGTGGCTGGCCGGGCATGGTTTCGCGGCTGACCCTGGTACCGGGCGAGAAACTGGGCGTGGTGGTGCTGACCAATCAGGAAGTGGGCGCGGCGTTCAATGCGATCACCCTGAGTGTGCTCGATGCCTACCTGGGCGGTGAAAAGCATGACTGGGTGGACGCCTATGCCAAGGCCGTGGCCAAGGGACAGGACAAGGCCGACGAGGCGTGGGCCAAGCACCAGAGCGCGCGCGACAAGGGCAGCAGGCCGTCGCTGGCGCTGGCCGGCTACACAGGCATGTTCCGCGACCGCTGGTATGGCGACATGCAGGTCAGTGCCGAGGGCAAGGGACTGCGCCTGCGCTTTGCCAAGACCGCGCAGCTGAGCGGACGCCTGGAGCACTGGCAGCACGACACCTTCATCGTGCGCTGGGACGACCGTTCGCTCAACGCCGACGCGTTCGTGAACTTCAGCCTGGACCCGGACGGCAAGGTGCGCGAGGTGCGCATGCAGCCGATTTCCGACCTGACCGATTTCAGTTTCGATTTCCAGGACCTGCTGTTCACCCCAGTGAAATGACGCCGCCGGGCGTGGCCCGGCGCTGACGTTTGACGAATCCGATGGGTAGTGCCGGCCGCTGGCCGGCAACCTCATGATCCCCGGATGCGTCGCAAGGGTGCCGGCCAGCGGCCGGCACGACCGCAGCCGCAGCGATCGTCGGCCGGCGTACACATGCGGCATGGGATACTCCGCCAGCTAAAGATGGCGAGGGAATGCGATGTTCCGTTGGTTTGAATCCCTGATTCCGGTGTTCCCGCCCGTGGACGGGCGGATGCCTCCGCGCAAGGTGCTGCCGTTCTACCTGCACTACCTGCGCCCGGTGTGGCCGGTGCTGCTGGCCACGCTCATCGCCGGCCTGCTGCTGGCGCTGGTGGAAGTGGCGATGTTCGATTACCTGGGCCGCATCGTCGACATGGTCGCCGAGCAGCCCGGTGCCGACTTCTTCAAGCGCCATGCCAACGACCTGGGCTGGATGCTGTTCATCACGGTCATCGCGCGTCCGATCCTGGTCGGCCTGCACAACCTGCTGGTCAACCAGGCCATCGTGCCCGGCCTGAGCAACCGCTCGCGCTGGTTGATGCACAACTATGTGGTGCGGCAGAGCCTGAGCTTCTTCCAGAACGACTTCGCCGGCAGCGTCGCCAACCGGGTGATGCAGACCGGTACCTCGCTGCGCGAGTCGGCGGTGCAGATGGTCGATTCGCTCTGGTACATCGTGGTCTATACCGGCACCGCGCTGTACCTGTTCGCGCAGGCCGACTGGCGGCTGATGGTGCCGCTGATCCTGTGGCTGCTGGCCTATGCGGTGATCATGGTCTACTTCGTGCCGCGCGCGAAGGAACGGGCCTGGATTGCGTCCGAAGCGCGTTCCAAGGCGATGGGCCGCATCGTCGATGGCTACACCAACATTCCCACGCTGAAGCTGTTCGCCCATGGCGGGCGCGAGCAGGCCTACGTGGCCGAGTCGATCCAGGAGCTGGCGGTCAAGCACCGCGCGCAGACCCGGGTGACCACCGGCATGGACCTGACCATCGCCATCGTCAACGGTTTCCTGATCGCCGGTACCTGTGGGCTGGCGCTGTGGCTGTGGAATGGCGGCCACATCACCGTCGGTGCGATCACGCTGGCGACCGGCCTGGTGATCCGCATCCACAACATGTCCGGCTGGATCATGTGGACCATCAACGGCATCTTCGAGGACATCGGCACGGTGCAGGATGGCATCACCACCATCGCCCAGCCGCTGACCGTGCAGGACCGCGAGGATGCAGTGCCGTTGCAGGTGACCCGTGGCGGCGTGCATTTCCAGGACATCCACTTCCACTACGGCAAGAAGGGTGGCGTGATCGCAGGCCTGGACCTGGTGGTGAAGCCGGGCGAGAAGATCGGCCTGGTCGGTCCTTCGGGGGCCGGCAAGTCGACCCTGGTCAATGTGCTGCTGCGCCTGTACGACCTGGAAAGCGGCCGCATCCTGATCGACGGCCAGGACATTGCCTACGTCACCCAGGAAAGCCTGCGCCAGCAGATCGGTGTGGTCACCCAGGACACCTCGCTGCTGCACCGCTCGATCCGCGACAACCTGCTGTACGGCCGTCCAGACGCGACCGATGAGCAGCTGCGCGCTGCGGTGGCCAAGGCACGTGCCGAAGCCTTCATCGATACGCTGGTGGACGGGCAGGGGCGTCGTGGCTACGACGCACATGTCGGCGAGCGCGGCGTGAAGCTGTCCGGCGGCCAGCGCCAACGCATCGCCATTGCCCGCGTGCTGCTGAAGGACGCCCCGATCCTGGTGCTGGACGAAGCAACCTCGGCACTGGACTCGGAAGTGGAAGCGGCGATCCAGGACAGCCTGGATGAGCTGATGGGCGGCAAGACGGTGATCGCGATCGCGCACCGGCTGTCGACCATCGCGCGCATGGACCGGTTGGTGGTGATGGACCAGGGACGCATCGTGGAGACCGGCACCCATGCCGAGCTGATTGCGGCCGGTGGCCTGTACGCACGGTTGTGGGCGCGGCAGACCGGTGGATTTGTTGCTGCCGATCAATGATCGCTTCGGGGTCGGATCCCTTTCTGCAGGAAAGGGCTCTGACCCCAGCGTGTTTCCGGAGACCTGCATGATCCGCCCCCTGCGCTCCCTGTTGCTGGCACTCAGCCTGGTTGCCACGGTTGCCACGGTTGCCACGGCTGCGCCGGCACCCATGGACGGCGACCAGCTCAAGCAGGTCGTCCTGCTCAGCCGTCACAACCTGCGCGCGCCGGTGGTGGCCTCCGGCGCGCTGGCCAATGCGACGCCCGAGACCTGGCCGCGCTGGGAGGTGGCACCGGGCGAGCTGACCACCAAGGGAGGCGTGCTGGAGGTCTACATGGGCCGCTACATCGCCCAGTGGCTGCGCCAGGCGCAGCTGTTGCCGGTGACGGGTTGCCCGCAGGAGGATGACTTCCACGCGTACGCCAACAGCCTGCAGCGCACCCAGGCCACCGCGCAGTTCTTCGTTGCCGGTGCTTTCCCGGGCTGCCATGTTGCGGTCGAACAGCGCATGCCGCTGGGCTCGATGGATCCGTTGTTCGATCCGGTGATCCACAACGGTGACACGACCTTCCGCACGCGCGCGCTGGAATCAATGCAGCGAGCGCTGGCCGCAGCGGACCTGGCACCGGCTCTGTCCGTGGTGGAAGAGATCACCCGCTATCCGCAGTCGGCGGCATGCAAGGGGCACAGCGACTGCCATCTGGCGCTGGCCGATACCACCTTCAGTACGGAACCGGGCAAGGAGCCTCGCGCATCCGGATCACTGGCGCTGGCCAGCGGGCTGGTCGATGCCTTGTTGATGGAGCACTACCAGGGCAGTGGCATCCCCCGCGAAGGCTGGGGCCGGTTGACCACCGAGGCGCAATGGCAGGCGCTGGCGCAGATCCGCAACCGCTACCAGGACATCCTGTTCGGAACGCCCGAGGTGGCGCGTGATGTGGCCGCTCCGCTGCTGACAAGAGTGAATGCGTTGTTCGACGACCCGGCGTCGCCGAAGGTGACCCTGCTGGTCGGTCACGATTCCAACATCGGCTCGGTGCTGGCGGCGTTGGGAATCAGCGACTACAGCCTGCCGGGGCAGTACGAGAAGACACCGATCGGTGGCCTGTTGCAGTTCGAACGCTGGCGTGATCGCCACAGCCGGGTGGAACGGATCCGCCTGGCCTACGTCTACCCGACCACCGCGCAGCTGCGCGATGCGCTGCCGCTGGCCAACGCGCAGCCGCCGGGCCGCGTCGTGCTGCGTGTGCCGGGGTGCGCGGCTCAGGAGTGCACCGTCGCCGAGTTCCAGCGCCTGCTGCATCCGAAAGCCCGCTGAGGCGCGCTGCTAACGCAGCGGCGTGCGCACGATGCCCTGCGTGGCCATCAGCGTAAGGTCGCCGCCCAGCCGTTGCGAGTGGAACGGGCCGCGTGCATGCGCGGCATCGAACACGCCGCCGTCAGGTGAGCGCAGGCGGTAGAACTCGACCCAGCCGCTGGCCTGCAGGGGCAGCTGTGCAACGCCGGTGTGCTGGTTGAACCATGCAGGGTCCCTGCTGCCTTCGATGACCCGCCGCGCCAGGCGGTCGATCGCGTGGTTCCTGCTGGCATACCAGTCCTGGCCGCGCAGACGCGCCAGCTCGGCCATCATCACCAGTGGCGCCAATGCGTAGTCGTGGTAGTGCAGGGCCCGTTGCCCGCGGGCCATCTCCAGCGGCAGGCTGCCATCGTCCTGGATGTCATCGATGCCCTTCTGGAACGCGGCGTGGCCGGCCTGCCACAGGGCATCGTCGTCGGTGGTCAGGCCGGTGGCCAGCACGCCCAGCCCGCCCCAGTAGTAGTGGTTGTTGCGGCGCCGTTTCGGATTGTCCCAGTACGCCAGATTGGCCCGTGCCAGCTTCTGCAGCCACGGATCGATACGCGCACGCTGCTGCGGGTTGGCCTGGTCATGCACTTTCAGGTAGGCCATGGCTACCGCATCGAGCATCCACTGCCGCATGTAGAACGACTGATCGTTATTGACCCGGATCATCTGCCCGAGCATGGCGCCGTCGTCGGCCCACGCACCCAACCAGCTCAGCGTGCACTGTGCCGCTGCCGGGTCACCGTTGCGCAGGTAGTCATCGCTCATGCGCGCCACGTCGGCGGCATAGCGGTCCAGCGGTGCAGTGGCGTCCTTGTTCTGCTGGTTCAGTACCGGGTCGATGATCGAGCCGACTTTGTCGGTGTAGTAGCCAAGCGCGCGGATGTCCAGCTGGCCGGGCGGCGGCGCGGGGCAGGCGGCGAAGGCACCCGCACTGGCCAGCAGCGTGGGCAGCAGGGCGAGGCGCAAGGGGAGAGACATTGGAAACCGGCGGAAGGGGGAATCCGGCGAACGATGCGCCTGGCCATGTTGCCGGCATGTGATGCGGAGATGGTCTGGCGATCCCCCACAAACAGATCGGCCCGGGTTTCCCCGGGCCGCTCCGCTTCAACTCACACCACCCCGATCACTCGATCGGCTGGTCCAGCATCAGCTGGCGTGCGAAACGCACCGGCGGTGCGCCGTAGGACAGTACCTGGTCGTGGTACGCCTTCAGGTTGAACTTGTCGCCCAGCTTCTCCTGCACCGCCTTGCGGGTGTCGAAGTGTTCCTGCGCACCGACGAAGTAGGTCGGTAGCTGTGCCGAGGTCAGCTGTGCACGCACCCACTTGCCCGCCGCTTCGCTTTCCTGCTGGAACGCGTCGTGGGTCATCAGGTGCATTGCCTTCTCGCGATCCCAGTTGTCCACGTGCACGCCCTGGTCGAGGATCGCGTTGGAGATCGTGCGCAGGTAGAACTTCAGCTGCACCAGGTGGAACAGCGGGTCGTTGTTGAGGTAGCCCTGCTCCTGCATCATGCGCTCGGTGTAGACCGCCCAGCCTTCGGCGAACAGGCCTGAACGCAGCACCGCACGCAGGGTGGAGGGGAACTTGGCCGAATGCCAGCCTTCCAGGTAGTGGCCCGGGGTGCCTTCGTGGATGCTCAGCAGGTGGATCATGCGCGAGTTGTACTCACGCAGGAACGAGTCGACCTGCTTGTCGTTCCAGTCGTCCGGAATCGGCGACACGGCGTAGAAGGTCTTCAGGTTCTTGTCCAGCGGACCCGGTGAATCACAGTAGGCCACGGCCACGCCACGCTGGAATTCCGGCATCAGGATGATGTCCACCGGCGCGTCGGGCAGCGTCATCAGATCGTGCTCGCGCACGAACGCGGTGGACTGCTCCAGTGCGGCCTTGGCATCGTCGACGACCTTGTCGCGTGCCGGCTTGTCGGCGTAGGCCAGCTCCAGCGCAGCTTCAATGGCCTTCTGCTGCTGCTCGTCGGTCGGCTGGGCCGGCATCTCCGGCGCACCCGGCTTGTCCTTCAGCACGGTCTGCGCGATGCCGTACATGTCTTCGCGCACGCGCTTGAGTTCGGCGCGTGCACGCTCACCGATCTCCTGGCGCGACAGCGAGGAGCTCAGCGCGAACTTCAGCTTCTGGTCGTACTTTTCCGCACCGATGCGGAAGTCGCCCTTGGCATTCGGCACCAGGGTCTTGTCCAGCCAGGTCTGCTGCTCGTCCACCGCCTTCTTCAGGCCGTCGATGGCGGCCTGCAGACGCTGCTGGTCGGCCTGCGGCAGTTCACCGATGTGGGGGGTGATGAAGGTATCGACGATGCTGAGGATGCCCTTGTTCTGCTTGGCCACCGTCTCGGCATGGATCGTCGGCACGCGCGCCGGATCCAGGTTCTCGCGGGCCTGGGCGAAGATCGCCGGCAGCTTTTCCATGCGCGCGGTGGCCGACTTCAGGCGCTCCGGGAGCGGCGCGAACTCGCGCGCCATCAGGCCGTAGATCGCGCTGCCGGCGATGCCGTTGTACAGCTGCGGGTCCCACTTGCCGGACTGCAGCACTTCGGCGTTCCATATTTCCGACTGCAGCTGGTTGCGCAGGATCGCTGCGTCCACCTGGTTCTCGCGGCCCAGCTTGGCCACCTCGATCTTGTCCAGCTCGCCCAGCAGCGCCTTGTAGGCGGCCAGGGTCTTCTGCTGGCCGGCGGCACTGAGGTCGTCCAGCTCGCTGTCGTAGCGGTGGTCACCGATCTGGGTAGCGCTGACCGGCGACAGCTGCATCCAGGTGTCCAGGGCGCGCTTGGACAGGTCGGCGAAGGCGGCATCGACCGCCGCGTCACCGGCCTGCTGGCTGGTGGCCGGGGTGGAAGCGTTGGTCGGGGCGTCGGCCGGCTGGCAACCGGCCAGCGCGGCGACCAGGGCGAGGGCAAGAAGATGCGGGCGCATCGGCGTTCCTGTACAGGGTCAAACCCTGAGCATAGGGCCGCGTGGCTGCTTTGTCCCCGTGCCATAGGATTACCATGGGCGCAGACAAGGACCCTCCAAAGGAGCGCAGAACATGGAATACCAGGGAAGCTGCCATTGCGGCAGGATCGCATTCACCGTACAGGCCGGGGCGCCGATCAGCGACGTCATCGACTGCAACTGCTCGATGTGCCGCCGCCGTGGCAGCCTGCTGTGGTTCGCCCCGCGCGAAGCGTTCCAGCTGAGCACCGATCCGGCGGACGTGGCCACCTACCACTTCAACAAGGCCCACATCGACCATCACCATTGCCGCGAATGCGGCATTGCCCCCTACAGCGAGGCGGTGGATCCACGCAGCGGTATGCCGATGGTGGCGGTGAACGTGCGCTGCGTGCCTGCAGTGGATCTGGCCACGCTGGCGGTGACCTCCTACGACGGGGCCGCACTGTGAGGCCGGTGCGCGCGTGGACGTGCATGGCAGCAATGCCGGTGCTGCTGCTGGCGCTGGGCGCCTGCGCCAAGCAGGGCGACATGGCGGCGGATGCGGGCGCCACGGCGGCCGAGGCTGCCATCGCTTCACCGGAAGGCGCATTCCTCGCCTACGAACACGACGTGCAGGTGCAACTGGAAGCGGCGCAGATCGCACCGCGCATCCAGCAGGTGGCACAGGCCTGCCAGAGCGCGAAGTTCGGTGACTGCGCGGTGCTGCAGGTAGACCAGCGCAGCGGCGAGCAGCCCAGCGGCGAGGTCAAGGTGCGGATTGCACCGAAGGGCACCGAGCCGTTGATCGCGTTGGCCGGTGAGGGCGGCACGCTGCAGTCGCGCAACACGCGTGCCGAGGACCTCGCGCAGGCCGTGGCCGACACCGCGCTGACCAAGGCGCGGCTGGAGAAGGAACACGCGCGGCTGCTGGCCTACCAAGACCGCAAGGACCTGAAGATCGAGGACCTGATGGCGATCACCACGCGGCTGTCCGAGATCGAGGCGGGTGTCGAGCAGGCCAGCAAGGATGCCGCGCAGCAGCGCCGGCGCATCGATACCCAGCTGGTGACGATCCATTTCGATACCACGTCCGGCCAGCGCAGCCGCAGCGAGATCGGCGAGGCGCTGAGCGAGTCGGGCAGCATCCTCAGCACCAGCGTTGCGTTCCTGATCCGAGCCGTTGCCGCGCTGCTGCCGGTGGCGGTGCTGGCCTTGATCGCGGCCTGGGGTGTGCGGGCATGGTGGCGCCGCCGCCGTCGCAAGCTGCCGCCCAACCTCTGAGATGGGGGCTGATGCCGGCAGCCCGCCGGCATCAGCCCTCGTCGGTCTCGTACTCGACGAACACATCCAGCTCCAGCGCCAGTTCCTGCACTGCGTCGCGCACCTTCTGCGCGGTGCTTTCATTGCCGACTTCCACTTCCAGCTCATGGATGCCCGGGCCGATGTCGTCGGACAGCCCGGCCGAGCTGGAATCGTCGTCGTCCATGTGCGGCATCAGATCGTCGGTTTCCTCGACATGCTCGATGCCCTCCAGGCCGAGCAGCAGGTCGCTGATGGCACGGGCGTCGTCTTCAGTTCCGGTGATGCGCAGTCGCAGCATGGCCATGGCGTAGGTACGTTGTGGAGTTGCCTGCAGCCTAGCCAGCGCCGGGCAAAGAACGGGTGAGGGTGCAGTCAGGCGCGTGTGGCCGGGCGTCCGAGCAGGCTGTCCGGCAATGCGGGAATCGGTGTGCGTTCGTCCTGCGCCTGCTCCAGCAGCCAGTCGATGAACAGGCGTGCGGCCGGGCTGGGCGGTTGTCCTTCGGCATGCACTACGTGATACGCATAGCGCGCCTTCAGTGCCGGGCCGGGCAGGCGCACCACCTCGTAGCGCTGCAGATAGGGCTGGGCGATGTGGGTTCGCGCCAGCACCGCGCCCATGCCATACACCGCTGCACGCATCGCATCGGTGCTGTCGGCGAAGGTGTGCATGGGCGGCAGCGGCGACGGCGTGCGCACGCCGGCGTGGCGGAACCAGTCGCGCCAGCCCTGCGGCGACAGGTCGGTGAGCAGCGGCAGGTCGGCGATGCGCGCCGGATCGACCAGCGTTTCGACGCCGGCCAGTGCCGGTGAGGCGACCGGGAACAGGTAGTCATCCATCAGGTGCTGCGCACGCAGGCCGGGCCATTGGCCCAGGCCGTAGCGGATGCCCACTTCCGGGCCGTTGTCGTCATAGCGATCCAGCCCGCTGCCGGTATGCAGTTCGATGCGGATGTGCGGGTAGGCCTGGGTGAAGCGCGGCAGCCGTGGCAGCAGCCAGCAGTAGGACAGCGAGCGCAGCGTGGTGATCCGCAGCGGCACGCTGTCGGCATCCGGCTGCAGGTGATGGGCGACGGCCGCGACATCGGTGAAGGCGGCGCTGGCGGCGTCGGCCAGTTGCCGGCCCTCGGCAGTCAGGCGCACGCCACGCGCGTGGCGCAGGAACAGGCGCACCTCGAGCACCTCTTCCAGGCGGCGCACGTGGTGGCTGACCGCGCTGGCGGTCAGGTGCAGCTCCTGCGCGGCCTGGGCGAAGTTCTGGTGGCGCGCGGCGACCGCGAACACGGCCAGTGCGGGTAGCAGGGAAGGGCGTAGCAGCATGTCGAGCCTCAAACCATATTTGTGGCTGGCAGCGATACTACGCGCTTGTGCGGCGGGCGTCTGCGCCTGATCCTATTCCCCTTGGCGAGGAATTGACGATGTACGGAGGCAAGGCATGAATGCGGTCCCACAGGCGGCCGAGCGCGATTGGCGCACGCCGCTGGAATTGACCCTGTTGGGCGCCATCTGGGGCTGCTCGTTCCTGTTCATGCGGGTGGCGGTGCCGTCGTTCGGCCCGTTCGCGCTGGTCGAGGTGCGGCTGGTGCTGGGTGCGCTGGTGCTGCTGCCGTTCCTGTGGCGCGCCCGCGCGCAGTTCCCGCCGCGGCGCTGGCTGTGGCTGGCGCCGATCGGCCTGATCAACTCGGCGTTGCCGTTCGTGTTGTTCGCCTATGCAGCGGAACAGGCGCCGGCGGCGATCGGCGCGATCTGCAATGCGATGACCGTGCTGTTCGCCGCGCTGATCGCCTTCCTGTTCTTCGGCGAGAAGATCGGCATGCGCCGCGCCGGTGCCTTGCTGGTTGGCTTCGCTGGCGTAGTGGTGCTGGCCACCGCCAAGGTTTCCGGCCTGAGTATCGGCACCGCGGTGCTGGCCGGTGCGGCGGCTTCGCTGCTGTACGGCCTGGGCGTGAACCTGGTGAAGCGGCACATGACCGGCCTGCCGTCGGCGGCAGCGGCGGCGGCAACGCTGTCGTGTGCCTCGCTGTGGATGCTGCCGATGGCGGTGAGCCACTGGCCGCAGGCGGCGATTCCGCTGAAGGCCTGGGGCGCGGCCGTCGCACTGGGCGTGGCCTGCACCGGGCTGGCGTTCCTGATGTTCTACCGCCTGATCGGCCGTATCGGCCCGTCACGGGCGTCGACGGTGACCTACCTGATTCCGCTGTTCGGCGCGGCGTTTGCGTGGTTGTTCCTGGGGGAGGCGGTGACGGTGCAGATGTTGATTGCGGGTGTGTTGATTCTGGGTAGCGTGGCGGTGAGCCAGAAGGGCTGAGGAATTGGCGTTTTGCGCGTTGCGCGTGCTGAAGGTGCTTCACTGTTCATGGGCGTTACTTTTCTTTGTACGCAAAGAAAAGTAACCAAAAGAAACGTTCCGCCGGCCGCGAGCCGGTGCTGCGCACCGGTGCCCTGCGCTCCTCGGCCCGTCGAGGGACGGCGCGGGAACTCGCTGCGCTCAGACACCCGCGCCTCTTCGCCCTCGCCGGACCTGCGGTGCTCGGCTCGCTCAAGGCGGATCCAAGATCAAAGGCAGAAGCGGTCGCTTCGCTCGCCGGGCCCGGCCCGGCACTACCATGCATCGTCGTGCAGCTGTGGCTCTTGACCTTGGGTCCGCCTTGAGTGAGCCGAGCATCGCAGGGGAATCAGGGGCGAAGAGGTGCCGATGTCTGAGCGCAGCGAGTTCGGCACCGTCCCCTGATTCACCGAGAAGCGCAGGGGACCGACGTGCGAAGCACGGCGGCTCGCGACCTGGCGGCGCGTTTCTTTTGGTTACTTTTCTTTTCGCGCGAAAAGAAAAGTGACGCCCATGAACAGTGAAGCACCTTCAGCACGCGTCACGCGCAGGAAACCATCAGCGCACCGGCACCGGAATATTGCACAGATCGATATGCCCGGCCGGACGCTTGTAGAAATCATCCACGCGGTTGCGCCGCGCCTCCACTGTATCGGCGAAGGTCTTCGAGTCGGTACGCAGTACCTGGATCGGCGTGCGCTCGGCTGCCGGCACATCGCTGGCGCGGCGGATCGACACGATCGGCGTGCGCAGTTTCGGGTCTTGGTAGAAGCCCATCGGCGCGGGCCCGCGCGGTGTTGCGCTGAGCAGTTCCATGCCCTTCAGCACGCGGCCGACCACAGTGATGTTGCGGTCCAGCTGGCGCGGCGACTGGCCGGTCACCACGTACAGTTCGGCACCGATGCTGCTGTCTTCCTCGTTGCTGCGGCCGGCGCCGAGCATGCCGTAGCAGTGCGCCAGCCAGGCCTTGCCGGCCTGCGGGTCCTGGCCCACCGGGAAGCCGTCGACGAAACCGGTCTGCGCGGCCCAGCCATCGCGGTCGGGCAGCACGCTTACCTTCAGGCCCGCGCTGGCACGTTCGAATTCGGCCGGCAGCTTGCGCGCGGCACTGCCGAACGGCCTGGCCTTGGCCGCGTCATCGGCGTCGGCATCGCCGAACTGCACCACGAAGTTGTCCTGTGAGCGGTAGATGCTGGTGCCGTCCCAGAAGTGCTCATGGGCGAAGGTCTGGATGTTGGCGACATGGCGCGGGGCGAACTGCGGCGCCAGCTCGATGATCACCCGTCCAGCCGGTAGGTCCATGTACAGCAGGTTGGCCGGGTCCGGGGTACGCCAGTCGCTGGCTGCGGAGGCATCAAGGATCTGCTGCGGGCTGCGGTAGGGCGTTGCCGCGCTGGCCAGCGAGGGCAGCAGGCAGGCCAGGGCGAGGGCGGTCAGGGCAAGGCGACGACGGTGCGGCATGGGAACCCCGGAACATGAACGAGGCCTCGATTCTGCGCGAGCGGCCCGGCCACGCCAACCGGCACGATGACTAACGACACATTCGCTATACCGAACTTCGCACTACTGTGGACTTCAACGTAGTGGAGGGCCGGTCATGTCCGAGGACGATGTCCACCTGAAGAAGTTCCAGAAGGAGCTCAGCGCCGGAACGGTGTCGCTGGCCCTGCTGGCGGTGCTGGCCCGGGCCGGGGAGCCGCTGTACGGCTACCTCATTGCCAAGGAGCTGGAGCGGGTGGGCGAGGGCGTGCTGAGCGGCAAGCAGAGCGCGCTGTACCCGGTGCTGCGCAACCTGGAGGCTGCCGGTCTGCTGGAAAGCCACGTGGAGCCGTCCAGCAGCGGGCCACCGCGGCGCTACTACCGCATCAACGAACGTGGCCGCGACGTGCTGGCGCAGTGGCGCCAGGCCTGGCAGGCCACCCGCGATTCCGTCGATTCCGTGTTGGAGGGGGTACCGCAATGAACGACCCGAGCCTGGCAGGCCGAGCCCTGCCCACGACCATCCCGCAGTACCTGGCGCAGCTGCGTGTGGCGCTGGAAGGTGCCGACCCGGCGATGGTGCAGGACGCGCTGTACGACGCCGAGGAATACCTGCGCTCGGAGCTGGCGGCGCAGCCCGGCCGCAGCGAGGCCGAGGTGATCGCCGACGTCGCTGGCAGCTATGGCGCCCCGGACGAAGTGGCCGAGATCTATCGCGAGACCGAAGTGACGGTGAACCGCGCGCTGCGTACGCCACGTGCAGATACCGCGCCGGTGCTGCGCGCGGCGGCGGAAGCCAGTGGCGTCGAGCCGGCCGCACCGCCGCCGGCACCGGTGCAGCGCTCGCTGCTGGCGCGTTTCTTCGGCGTGGTGACCGATCCGCACACCTACGGTGCGCTGTTCTACATGCTGCTGTCGCTGGCTACCGGCATCTTCTTCTTCACCTGGGTGGTGACCGGCCTGTCGCTGTCGCTGGGCCTGCTGATCCTGATCGTGGGCATTCCGCTGACCGTGCTGTTCTTCGGCTCGGTGCGCGGGCTGGCGCTGCTGGAAGGGCGGCTGGTGGAAGCGCTGCTGGGAGAACGCATGCCGCGCCGCCCGCGTTACACCGATCGCAGCCGCACCTGGCTGCAGCGCATCGGCGACATGTTCACCGATGGCCGCACCTGGCTGACCCTGCTGTACTTCGTGCTGATGCTGCCGCTGGGCGTCATCTACTTCACCCTCGCGGTGACGCTGCTGTCGCTGTCGCTGAGCCTGATCTGGGCGCCGGTCGCGGCGATCTTCAGTGGCGACATTCCGGGCGTGTACGTCGATGGCGTGAACGTACTGCCGATGGCTGCATCGCCGCTGGTGGCGATCACGGTTGCTGCGGCGGGCGCGCTGCTGCTGCTGCTGACGATGCATCTGGCACGCGGCATCGGCAAGCTGCACGGTCTGATCGCCAAGAACCTGCTGGTGCGGTTGTAACAGGCCAGGGGTCGGATCCCTGTTCGCAGAACAGGGCTCTGACCCCGGATCCCATCATGCTGGGGTCAGAGCCCTTTCCGTTGGAAAGGGATCCGACCCCTGCCGGGAATCAGCCCGCCTTTCGCCGCAACGGGGTGACGTTGCTCTTCTTCTTCGTGGCCTTCGCCGCCGGTGCTTCGGCATGCGCGGCGAAGAAGTCGCGCACCTTCGGGTACACCACTTCGCGCCAGCGACGGCCGCTGAAGATGCCGTAGTGGCCGGCACCTTCGACGATGAAATGCTCACGGCGGTCCGCAGTGATGCCGGTGCACAGCGCCTGTGCGGCTTCGGTCTGGCCGAGGCCGGCGATATCGTCCAGCTCGCCCTCGATGCTCAGCAGCGCGGTATCGCGGATCGCCGACGGATCGACCTTCTCGCCGTTGACCACCCACTCACCACGCGGCAGCAGGAAGTCCTGGAACACCACGCGGATCGTATCCAGGTAGTACCTGGCCGGCATGTCGAGCACCGCGTTGTACTCGTCGTAGAAACGACGGTGCGCGTCGGCGTCTTCCAGGTCGCCCTTGACCAGGTCGGTGTAGAAATCCCAGTGCGAACTGAAGTGGCGGCTCGGGTTCATCGACAGGAAGCCGGCGTGCTGCAGGAAGCCCGGGTACACGCGGCGACCGGCGCCGGGATAGCTGGCCGGCACGGTGTGGATGACGTTGTTCTCGAACCACGACAGCGGGTTCTGCGTGGCCAGGTTGTTCACTGCGGTCGGGCTGCATCGCGCATCGATCGGGCCACCCATCATCACCAGCGTGCGCGGCGTCGGTTCGCCACGGCTGGCCATCAGCGAAACCGCGGCCAGCACCGGTACGGTCGGCTGGCACACGCTCACCACGTGCAGGCGCTCCACGCCGAGGTGGCGGATGAATTCCTGGATGTAGGCGATGTAGTCGTCCAGGCCGAATTCGCCTTCGCTGGCCGGCACCATGCGCGCGTCCACCCAGTCGGTGACGTACACGCGGTGGTCGCGCAGCAGCGTGCGCACGGTATCGCGCAGCAGCGTGGCATGGTGGCCTGACAGCGGCGCAACGACCAGCACGAACGGCTGGTTGAGCATCGTGTGCAGCTGGTCGGCTTCATTGCTGTGGCGCTTGAAGCGCAGCAGCTTGCAGAACGGCTTGCTTACTTCCTCGTGCACGACGATCGGCACGCGTTCGCCATCGACGTCGATTTCGTTGATGCCCCACTCGGGCTTCTCGTAATCCTTGCCGATGCGGTGGAAGAGTTCATTGACCGCCGCCAGGCGATCAGCGCCGGGCATCTGCGACCACCAGTGGCCCTGGTTGGCGAAGAACCTGGCGTTGGCCTGGGCCTGGTGCACCCAGGGGGCGAGCAAGTTGCGGGTCAGTTCGTGCAGTTGATAGAGCATGACGACCGAATATGTATGGTCATATGTTGCCGCGCAGCATATCCCATCCGGGTGTCCCGCAGGTTAAGTCGGCTGAAAATAATGAATCTGGATTCACATCCGTTCCAGCGCGGCCGCATCGCCTGCCAGGGCGGGGCCGAGCCAGCAGTGCGACCCCACCGGCTGCAGGCCATGCCGGGCCAGCGTGCGGCGGTACCAACGCGCTGGGCGCGCTTGGAAGCCGTCGTGGTCGCCTTCGAACGCGTCCTCGGCGGCGAAGGTCTCCAGGAAGGCCACGCCGCCCGTCAGCTCTGCCACGCCGGCCAGTCCGGCGCGCAGCTCGCGGTCGGGCACGTAGTGCATCACGTCCGAGCAGACCAGCAGGTCGACCGGGGCACAGGGCCGCAGCCAGGCGAAATCGCCGAAGCGGGCCATGTGCAGGTTGCGGGTCCTGCCGTAGCGGCGCACAGCGTACTCGCTGCTGTCGAAGCCGAGGTATTCGACCTTCGGACGCAGCTTCAGCAGCGGTGCGCGCCAGGCGCCTTCGCCGCAGCCGATGTCCAGCACGCTGCGGATCGGTCGTTCCAGGTAGTACTCGGCACTGGCCACGGCCAGGGCGACCTTTCGCGCCAGGCGGGCGCTGCCGCCGATGTCGGCACGGCGGTACCAGCGTTGGAAATAGGCGGCGTCGTAGGTCTTGTCCATGGGGCGGTGCGCGATCGGGGAAAACGGCGACTATCGTACGGTGTTGCGCCCCCGGGGGGGGGGGGGGCGGACCTGCAGTAGAGCCACGCCATGGGTGGCTGCCATGCTGCGGCGATTGGACGCGGCAGCCACCCATGGGGTGGCTCTACTGCGACAATGGGTACCCATCTACGCCAGCCGCCGGAGCGAGCGCATGCAGAGCTACTACTGGGTCAAGACCTTCCACATCGTGTTCGTGGTGGCGTGGATGGCCACGGTGTTCTACCTGCCGCGCATCCTGGTGAACCTGGCCGAGACTGCGGGCCAGCCGGCGGTGACCGAGCGCCTGCAGCTGATGGGCCTGCGCCTGTACCGCTTCGGCCACTCAATGTTCGGCCTGGCATTCCTGCTGGGCCTGGTGCTGTGGCTGGGCTACAAGGTCATCCCTGATTTCCCGACCATGGTCGCGCCTGGCGGCGCCGGCTGGCTGCATGCCAAGCTGGGGCTGGTGGTGCTGCTGCTGGTGTACTTCGGCTGGATCGGCCGCCTGCTCAAGGGCGTGGCCAAGGGCAGGGCGCTGCCGTCGTCGCGCGCGCTGCGCTGGATCAACGAGATCCCGCTGCTGGCCTTCATTCTGATCGTATGGCTGGTGCTGGCCAAGCCGTTCTGAGGCGGGGTCATCTGCACCCGGTAGATCCACGCCATGCGTGGATGCCGTCAGGGCGCAAACGAAAGCGCCGGGCAAATGCCCGGCGCTTTCGTTTCTGCAATCACCTGCGTGTTGCCGGCCAGCGGCCGGCACTACCAGGCCTACCTGCATGCCGGCCAGCGGCCGGCACTACGTCAGGCTGCTTCGTACGTGCCGTAGCTGCGCAGGCGCGCGTAGCGCTGTTCCAGCAGCTGTTCGGTGGACAGCTTGTCCAGCGCATCCAGCTCGTTCAGCAGCACCGCCTTCAGGCGCTTGGCCATCTGCGTCGGGTTGCGGTGGGCGCCACCGGTGGGCTCGCGCACGACCTTGTCCACCAGGCCCAGGCTCTTCAGGCGCGGGGCGGTCAGGCCCAGCTGTTCGGCCGCGTCCTTGGCCTTGCCGGCGTCCTTCCACAGGATCGAGGCGCAGCCTTCCGGGGTGATGGTCGAGTACACCGAGTACTCCAGCATCACGGTGCGGTCGCCCACGCCCAGCGCCAGCGCGCCGCCGGAGCCGCCTTCACCGATCACGGTGCAGATGATCGGCACCTTCAGTTCGGCCATCTCGATCAGGTTGCGCGCGATCGCTTCGGACTGGCCGCGCGATTCGGCGTCGATGCCCGGCCAGGCGCCGGCGGTGTCGATCAGGGTCAGCACCGGCAGGCCGAAGCGCTCGGCCATCTTCATCAGGCGCAGGGCCTTGCGGTAGCCCTCCGGCTTGGGCATGCCGAAGTTGCGCTTGATCTTTTCCTTGGTGTCACGGCCCTTCTGGTGGCCGATCACCATCACTGCACGGCCGTTGATGCGGGCCAGGCCACCCATGATCGCCTTGTCGTCGGCGAAGGCACGGTCGCCGGCCAGCTCCTGGAACTCATCGAACATGACGCGGAGGTAGTCGGCGGTGTACGGGCGCGACGGATGACGGGCCAGCTGCAGCACCTGCCACGAGGTCAGGTTGCGGAAGATCTGCGCGGTGCGCATGCGCAGCTTGTCCTGCAGCGCGTGCACTTCCGCCTCGACATTGACCGCCGGCCCGGCACTGGCGTTGCGCAGTTCCTGGATCTTGGCTTCCAGGTCGGCGATGGGTTGCTCGAAGTCGAGGTAGTTCGGATTCATCGGAAGCCGTCGTGTAAAGAAGAGGGGAATTCTAGCCGAATGCGCGCAAACCACCCGTACGCCTTCGTCTGGAAGGCGACGGTAGCGCAGCCGGGCGGGGCGCGCCAGTCAGCTCAGGGCACCACCAGGGCGCTGCGGCCCATCAGCTGGCTGCGCTGGGAAACGAAGTCGTTGTAGGCCTCGTTGGCATCACGGCCCAGCCCGCTGCCCAGCGTGGCGGTGGCCGAGGTGAAGGCCATCTGCGCGGCGAAGTCCTGCTTGCGCAGCGCCTTCTGTTCATCGGCGGTGGTAGCCTTCAGCCAGCGCGCATAGACCTCGCGCAGCGGCGCGGCGTGGGCCTCGAAGGCCGGCACCAGCGCCGGCAGGCTGGCCGGGGCCGGTTCCAGGCTGAACGCCGGGGCCACGTAGCCAGCCGGCTGCTCGCGCTTGAACGCGCCGGGCTCGCCCATGCCTTCTTCCACGTAAGCGATGAAGTCCGTGGCGGTGAACACCTTGGCCACGATCTGGCCGCCGCTGGCGTCGACGTGGGCCACCACCTTTTCCTTCGGGAAGGGCTCGCGCACGCCGTAGGTCCAGGTTTTGTCGATGAACAGGTCGTGGCTCTTTTCGAACGGGCCTTCGAAGTCGACCCCGCCAAGTTCGATGCCCTTGTTGCCGACGCCGAAGTTCTTCAGCTTGCTCTCGTCGGTGACATAGACCTCGCGGGCGATCACGTACTCGCTCAGGGTCGGGTTGATCAGGCCGCCACGACCGTCGACGTAGACGATGAAGCGCACGTCGCCGAGCTTGTCGGTGTGCAGGCGGTGCTCACCGACAGCGAGCGAGATCGGGCGCGAGCCCTGCGCGGCCACTGGCAGGTCCTTGCCATCGATGCTCAGTGCCAGCGGCGCGTCGGTCGGGTTGTCGATCTGGAACTCGACCTTCGAGGGCGAACACGCGGCCAGGGCCAGAGCGGCAACGAGCGGGAACAGCAGGGTCTTCATCGGCAATCGTCCTTGATACTTGGAACGGGAAAGCAGGAGGGTCAGGAAAACCAGAGCCAGCCTCAGCTGGCCCACGGTGGGCTGTAGCGCACTTTCAGCGTGCGTACGGCGGGGTCGGCGCGCAGCGCCTCCATCAACTTGGAATCGATGCGCACCGCGCTCTGCCCGGACACATCGAGCATGCCGGCGACGCCGCCGTGCGGGCCCTTCAGCAGCAGGTCCAGGCGCAGCGGCGTGCGCCCCGGGCGATGGCGGTCCAGCAGCGCATTGACGCGCTCCCAGACCGGGCGCTGCTGGCGCAGGTCCAGGCGCAGCGACAGCCGCGTGGCGTAGTTGGCGCAGACTTCGTCGAAGTCCCAGCACTGGCGGATGCGCAGTGCGTAGCCGCCGTTGAACTCGTCCTCGCGCAAGCCGCCCTTGACCACCAGGATGCGGTCCTTGGTCATCAGGTGCCCGAACTCGGCCATCGCGTCGGAGAACGCGCTGCACTCGACGCGGCCGCGGCCATCTTCCAGCTGGATGAAGATCTGGCTCTCGCCCTTGCGACGCACACCGACCACCTGGCCGGCCAGCACGGTCTGTACTTCCGGGCGCCAGCGCTTTTCGCCACCGCCGCCACCACCGCTGTTGGCGCTCCAGATCTTCTCCACCGAACCCAGGTCGTTGCCGACCAGATCGCGTACATCGTCGCGCCATGGATCGAACGGGTGGCCACTGAGATAGAAGCCCAGCGTGTCGCGCTCGCCGTTGAGGCGCTGCAGCAGCGGCCATTCTTCGGCTTCGGGCAGGTCCAGCTGGATCGTGGTCGCGCTCGGGTCCGGGCCACCGAACAGCGAGTTCTGTCCCGAAGCGCGCTCGCGGGCCATCTGGTCGGTAGCCTTGATCACCTCCGGCAGCTGCAGCATCAGCGAGGCACGGTTGCGGCCAAGCTCGTCCAACGCACCACAGTTGATCATCGCTTCCAGCGTGCGCCGGTTGAGCTTGGCCGAGCCGACGCGGGTGCAGAAGTCGAGCAGGTCCTTGAATGGGCCGCCCTTCAGTCGCTCCTCGACCACCGCCTCGCAGGCACCCTGGCCGACGCCCTTGATCGCACCGAGGCCGTACTGGATGGTGTCCGGGGTCACCGCTTCGAACATGAAGGCCGACTGGTTCACCTTGGGCGGCAGCACGGTCAGGCCGAGGTTGCGCACCTCGTCGAGGAAGCCGACCACCTTGTCGGTGTTGTCCAGATCGGACGACAGCGTGGCCGCCATGAACTCGGCCGGGTAATGGCGTTTCAGCCATGCGGTCTGGTAACTGACCAGTGCGTAGGCGGCGGCGTGCGACTTGTTGAAGCCGTAGCCGGCGAACTTCTCCATCAGGTCGAAGATCGCGTCGGCCTTGGCTTCGTCCACGCCGTCCTTGGCCGCGCCTTCGCGGAAGATCTCGCGGTGCTTGGCCATTTCGGCCGGCACCTTCTTGCCCATCGCACGGCGCAGCAGGTCGGCGCCGCCCAGCGAGTAGCCGCCGACGATCTGCGCCATCTGCATCACCTGCTCCTGGTACACCATGATGCCGTAGGTGTCCTTCAGGATCGCTTCGGTGCGCGGATCGGGATAGATGATTTCTTCCTGGCCGTGCTTACGCGCATTGAAGGAGGGAATCAGGTCCATCGGGCCGGGGCGGTACAACGACACCAGCGCGATCAGGTCTTCGAAACGATCGGGGCGCGCGTCCTTCAGCAGGCGGCGCATGCCCGAGGATTCGAACTGGAACACTGCGCCCGTATTGCCGTTGGCGAAGATGTCCTGGTAGGTGGGCGTGTCGTCCAGCGGAATCGCGGCGATGTCCACCGGCGGGATGCCGGCGCGCTCATGGCGCTTGTTGATCGCCTTCACCGCCCAGTCGATGATGGTCAGCGTGCGCAGGCCGAGGAAGTCGAACTTCACCAGGCCCACTTCTTCCACGTCGTTCTTGTCGAACTGGGTGACGGGGTTCTTGCCGAGACCGTTCTCGTCGTGTTCGGCGTACAGCGGGCAGAACTCGCTCAGCGGTTCGGGCCCGATCACCACGCCACCAGCGTGCTTGCCGGCGTTGCGGGTCAGGTCTTCCAGCTGCAGCGCCAGGTCGATCAGGTCGCGGACATCGTCCTCGGTCTCGTAGCGCTGGATCAGTTCCGGCGACGCCATTTCCGAGCTGGGGCCTTCCTTGCCCTTGCCCAGTGCATCCTTCAGGTGGATGCCGAGGATGTTCGGGATCAGCTTGGAAACACCGTCGACCAGGCCGTACGGGAAGCCGAGCACGCGCCCGGAGTCGCGCACCACCGCCTTGGCGGCCATGGTGCCGTAGGTGATGATCTGGCTGACGCGCTCGCGCCCGTACTTGCGCGCGACGTAGTCGATCACCTCGTCGCGGCGGTCCATGCAGAAGTCGATGTCGAAGTCGGGCATCGACACGCGTTCCGGGTTCAGGAAGCGCTCGAACAGCAGGTTGTACGGCAGTGGGTCCAGATCGGTGATCTTCAGCGCCCACGCCACCAGCGAACCGGCACCCGAACCACGGCCCGGGCCGATCGGGATGCCCTGGTTCTTGCCCCACTGGATGAAGTCGGCCACGATCAGGAAGTAGCCGGGGAAACCCATCTTGATGATGGTGTTGAGCTCGAACTCCAGGCGCTCGAAATAATCTTCGCGGGTCTTGCCCGGCGCCAGCGGATTCTTCTCCAGGCGCTCTTCCAGGCCGTCGCGCGACATCTTCTGGATCCAGGTGTCCAGGGTCTCGTCGTCGGGCACCGGGTAATTGGGCAGGAAGTAGGTGCCCAGCCGCATCTCGATGTTGCAGCGCTCGGCCAACGCCAGCGTGTTGTCGATGGCATCGGGAATGTCGGCGAACAGCGCACACATCTCTTCGGCCGATTTCAGGTACTGCTGGTCGCTGTACTCGCGCGGGCGCTTGGGGTCGTCCAGTACGCGGCCGGTGGAAATGCACACGCGCGCTTCGTGCGCGCTGAAATCGGTAGGCGCCAGGAAGCGCACATCATTGCTGGCCACCACCGGCAGGCCACGCTGGCCGGCGGCCATCAGCGCGAACTGGTTGAAGGTTTCCTCGCCCTCGCGGCCGGTGCGGGTCAGCTCCAGGTGCAGGCCATCGCCGAACACGCGCTGCCAATCGGCCAGCTGCTGCTCGGCCAGTTCATGCTTGCCGTCCAGCGCCAGGCGCCCGGCCAGGCTCTGCCGGCCGGCCAGCGCGAACAGGTTGGCGTTGCCGGCCTTCAGCCAGTCCGGATGGATGGCCACGCCGCCTTCGGGGCGATGGCCTTCCATCCACGCGCGGGTCAGCAGCCGCGACAGGCTCAGGTAGCCCTCGCGGTCGCGGCACAGCAGGGTCATCCGCCACGGATCCTGCCCTTCCTCGGCGATCAGCACGTCGGCGCCGGCGATAGGCTTGATGCCCACGCCTTCGGCCGCCTTGTAGAACTTGACCAGGGCGAACAGGTTGTTGAGGTCGGTCACCGCCAGCGCGGGCAGGCCGAGTTCGACCGAGCGTGACAGCAGGTTGGCCTGCTTGGCCTTCTTCGGGTCCGCCTGGTCCGGCTTGGCCGGCACACGGATGGTGGAGTCCGCCAGCGAGAACTCGGTGTGGACGTGGAGATGTACGAAGCGGGAGTTGGACATGCCGGACCAGGTTGGAGCGCGCGGGCCCCGGGTGCTGACGGGGGAATCGTCGCCGGGGTCGGGAAGCGCTGGAGTGCCCGGTCAGGGTAGCGAGGGCTGGAGGGCGCGACAAGCTCTTGACGGCATGCGATATCGCATCCGCGCTATCGCTCCCCACGGTTCGCAGGCGAACCGCGGGCCCCGCCTGACCCTGCTTTCGCAGCCGGGTGCAGCGACCGTTCAGGCGATTCAGGCGATTGCGACGTCTGCGGTCACAGCTGCCGGGTTTTCCAGGCACTCGCGCACCGGGGCGAAGCTGCGCCGGTGCTCCATGCAGGGGCCGTGCTCGCGCAGGGCGGCCAGATGGGCCGGGGTGCCGTAGCCCTTGTGCTGCTCGAAGCCGTATTGCGGGTGGCGGGCATGCACGTCCTGCATGTAGCGGTCGCGCGAGACCTTGGCCAGGATCGAGGCGGCCATGATCGCGCGGTCGATGCCATCACCGCCGACCAGTGCCTGCGCCGGCAGTACCAGGCCCTTGGGCACCACGTTGCCGTCGATGCGGGCGAAGCCGGCCACGTGGGCGACCGCTGCAACGACGTCACGCATGCCCTGCAGGGTGGCCTGGTAGATGTTCAGGCGGTCGATGGTGTCCACGTCCACCAGCACCACGTGCCAGGCCAGGGCACGTTCGATGATGCGGTCATGCAGTTGCTCGCGGCGGGCTGCGGTGAGTTGCTTGGAATCGTCCAGGCCGTTGATGCGTGGCCGTGCCGGGTCGAACACCACCGCCGCCACCGCGACCGGTCCGGCCAGCGGACCGCGGCCGGCTTCGTCGACGCCGGCGACCAGACGCTCCGGCTCGACCACGGCAGCACCGTCGAACAGGGCCAGGCTGGCCGCTGCGGCGTGGCGGCGGCTCATGCCTGGGCCTGGTCGCGCATCAACAGCTCGCCCACAGCGTCGGCCGCGCGGGCCGAGGCATTGCGGCGCAGTCGTTGATGCAGGCGGGCATAGGTGTCCTGCAGGTCGGTCACCCGCTGCGGGTGGTCGAACCATTGCTGGATGGCCGCCGCCAGCTTGTCCGGCGTGCAGTCGTGCTGCATCAGTTCCGGTGCCAGGTCCTGGCCCGCCAGGATGTTGGGCAGGGCAAAGCGGTCGACCTTGATCAGGCCCAGCGCCTTGACCAGGCGGTAGGTCAGCTCGTTGACGCGGTAACCGACCACCATCGGCCGCTTGACCAGCATCGCCTCCAGCGTCGCGGTGCCCGAGGCCAGCACCACCACATCGGCGGCGATCATCGCGTTGCGCGCCTCACCGTCGAGTACATGCGAGAAGGCTACCGGCAGCGCCGAGCGTGACAGCTGCTCTTCGATCAGGCGCTTGCAGGCCGGGTTGGCGGCAGGCACTACCACGTGCAGGCCGGGGATGCGCTCGGAGACCTGCCAGGCGGCCTCGAAGAACGGTTCACCGAGGCGCGAGATTTCGCCCAGGCGGCTGCCCGGCAGCACCGCCAGCACCTTGGCCGAGGTCGGCAGGCCAAGCGCGGCGCGCGCTTCCTCGCGGTTGCCCTGCAGGGGGATGTCATCGGCCATCGGATGGCCAACGAAGCGCGCGTCGATGCCGTGCCTGGCATAGATCGGGGGTTCCATCGGGAACAGGCACAGCACCAGGTCGGCGCTGCTGCCGATCTTCTCGGCGCGCTTCTCGCGCCAGGCCCAGACGGAGGGGCTGACGTAGTGCACGGTGCGCACGCCGCGCTGCTTCAGCCAGCGTTCGATGCCCAGGTTGAAGTCGGGCGCGTCGATGCCGATGAACACGTCCGGCTGCCATTCCAGTGCACGCTGGCGGAACGCGGAACGCAGTTTCAGCAGGCGTGGCAGGTGGCGCAGCACTTCGGTCAGGCCCATCACCGCCAGCTCGCTGGCATCGTGCCAGGTCAGGCAGCCGGCGCTGCGCATGGCATCGCCACCGATGCCGGCGAATTCGGCATTCGGAAAGCGTGCCTTCAGCTCGCGCACCAGGCCCGCACCCAGCAGGTCACCGGAGGCCTCACCGGCCACCAGAGCGATCCGCAACGGGCGCTCGCTGAGCACCCGCTGCGCGGGGACGCTGCCGGCCATCGAGGCCAGCGGAATCACGGCGGCGCCGGCCGGCGCCTGGCCGGTCGTGCTGCTCATCGCAGCAAGGGCCTCTCAGCGTGCTCGATGAAGTCCAGCATGGCCTTCACGTCATCGCTGTCGCGTGCCTGTTCGGTCAGCTGCACCTTGGCTTCGGCCAGCGGCAGGCCCGCCACGTACAGGGTGCGGTAGGCGCGCTTGATGGCGGAGATGCGCTCGGCGTCGAAGCCACGACGCTTCAGCCCTTCGCTGTTGATGCCGCGCGGGCGGCCCAGCGAATCGGTGCCGACCATGGTGAACGGCGGAACGTCGCCGTTGGTCAGCGCGCCCATGCCGAGGAAGGCGTGGGCACCGATGCGGCAGAACTGGTGGGCACCGGCGAAGCCGCTGATGATCACGTAGTCGCCCACGGTCACGTGGCCGGCCAGGGTGGTGTTGTTGGAGAACACGCAGAAGTTGCCGACATGGCAGTCGTGCGCCACGTGCGTGTAGGCCAGCATCCAGTTGTCGTTGCCGATCGTGGTGATGCCGCCGCCGCCGCCGGTGCCACGGTTCAGGGTGACGAACTCGCGGAACACGTTGCGGTCGCCGATCACCAGTTCGGTGCGTTCGCCGGCAAACTTCTTGTCCTGCGGCTCGCCACCGATCGCGGCGTGACCGATGAAGCGGTTGTCACGGCCGATCCTGGTCGGGCCGTGGATGCTGCAATGGGGGCCGACCACTGTGCCGGCGCCGATTTCCACATCGGCACCGATCAGGGTGAACGCGCCGACCTGGACGTCGTCGGCCAGGCGCGCGGCCGGATCGATGACGGCAGTCGGGTGGATCCGTGGTGCGTTGTCAGTCATTGCTGCCTCCCGTGGATCAGCCCTTGGCACCGGCGCACATGACCTCGGCCGAGGCAACGACTTCACCGTTGACCTTGGCCTCGCCGTAGTACCAGCCCATGTTGCGGATCAGGCGCTTCATCTGCACATCCAGCATCAGCACGTCGCCGGGCACGACCTGCTTGTTGAAGCGGGCGTTTTCCACCTTGACCATGTAGAACAGCTTGGACTGCGCATCGCGGCCAAGCGTCAGCTGGGTCATCACGCCACCGGCCTGGGCCAGCGCTTCGATGATCAGCACGCCGGGCATGATCGGGCGGCCCGGGAAGTGACCCTGGAAGAACGGCTCGTTGATGCTGACGTTCTTCTGCGCCAGGATGCGCTTGGCGTCGATGTCGAGCTCAAGCACCCGGTCCACCAGCAGGAACGGGTAGCGGTGCGGGAGCAGTTCCTGGATCTGGCAGACGTCGATCGGAAGCTGCAGCGTGTCGTTCATTCTTTCTCCTTGCCAGCAGCCAGGACGCGGCGAGCCAATGCGTCCAGCTGCTTGAAGCGCGCGGCGTTCTTGCGCCACGTGCGGTTGTCGGTCAACGGGGTGCCGGACGAGTACTCGCCCGGCTCATGGATGGAATTGCGGACCACCGACTTGCCGGTGATCACGACCTTGTCGCAGATCTCGAGGTGGCCGACCACGCCGACGTGGCCACCGAGCAGGCAGTAGCGGCCGATCCTGGCGCTGCCGGCGATGCCGGTGCAGCCGGCGATGGCCGAGTGCGCGCCGATCTGCACGTTGTGCGCGATCTGTACCAGGTTGTCCAGGCGCACGTCTTCGTCCAGCACGGTGTCTTCCAGTGCACCACGGTCGACGCAGGTGTTGGCGCCGATTTCGCAATCGTCGCCGATGCGCACGCCGCCGAGCTGCGGCACCTTGATCCACTTGCCGGCGTCCATCGCCAGGCCGAAGCCATCGGCACCGAGCACGGCACCGGGGTGCACGCGCACGCGCTTGCCGAGCTTGACCCGGGTGACCAGGGTGACCCGGGCGATCAGTTCGCAGCCGCTGTCCAGGCTGCAGTCTTCGCCGATCACGCTGCCGGTGCCGATGATGCAGTTCTCGCCGACCACGCTGCGCGCGCCGATGGAGACGAAGGGGCCGATGTGGGCGCTGGCGGCGACCTGGGCGCTGGGATCGATGACGGCGCTGGGGTGGATGCCCGGTGGGCGCGTGGGCGCGATGTCGAACAGCGCGGCGATCTTGGCGAAGGTGGTGTACGGGTCCTTGGCCACGAGCGCGGCGCCGGGGGCGGCTTCGGCGTCGTCGGCGCGCAGCACGACCAGCGAGGCCTGGCTGTCGGCCAGCTGGGCGCGGTAGCGTGGATTGGCGAGGAAGGTCAGCTGGCCAGGACCGGCGTGGGCGAGGGTGGCCACGCCGTGGATGGCGGTAGCGGGGTCGCCATGGACCTGCAGGCCGAACTGCTCGGCGAGTTGCTGGGCGGTGTAGGTGGGAGTATTCACGGCGGGAGTTTAACGTGTGACGCCATTGCGGTCATGCGGGGGGCATATGCAGCCAACGGCAGGGCCCCTCGCGGCCGGCAGAGCCAGTGTCATGGGCTGGGTCGGACGGGGCGGGACTGCGGGGGGCGGCGCAAGTACGTCCATGTAGCCTTGGTCGCCGCATCCATGCGGCTCACACCCCCGCAGCCCCACCCCGTCCGACCTCCGACGGCCTGGCGCGAGTGCCAGCCACGGAAAAACAGAAAAAATCAAAAGCGGGGTGCGCGCTTCCCGCATCCGGACTAAACGAAAACGCCGGGCAATGCCCGGCGCTTCGCGCCCCGTCTGGTGGAGAGCCCCCCTTCTGTTAAGGGGGGCGCGCCAATGGCGCGGGGGATAGGAGGTAGGTCGGGACCCGCTGCTTGCACAGCAAGCCGCGGCGCACCTTCGGTGGTCAGTTCTTAGAACTGACCGCCGAAGGTAAATTGCAGGCGTTCGATCTTGTCGCCGTCTTCCTTCTTCAGCGGGAACGCGTAGCTGATCGAGATCGGGCCGACCGGGGCGCGCCACAGCAGGGCCACACCGGTGGAGACGCGCAGTTCGTTGGCCTTGAAGTTCTTGGTGCCGTTGTAGACGTTACCGAAGTCGACAAAGGCCGACACGCGGGCCGATGGGCTGTCGAACAGGCGCGGGAAGTAGGCTTCGACCGAACCGACGGTCTTCAGCGAACCACCCAGCGGCTGGCCTTCCGGATAACCCTGGGTTACTTCGCGCGGACCGAGGGTGTTGTCCTCGAAGCCACGTACCGAGTTGGTACCACCGGCGTAGAAGTTCTCGAAGAACGGCAGGCCGCTGGCGGTGACGGTACGGGTTTTGCCGTCGGCGTCGGTGATCGTACGGGTGTAGTCCTTGCCGTAGGCATCGCCGTAGCCCACTTCGGCGCGGGTGTTGATCACCAGCGACGGCATGATCGGCCAGTACTTGCTGATCTGGTAGTTCAGCTTGTAGTACTCGATGGTCGAGCCCGGCAGCGTGGTTTCCAGACCGACGCGCTGGTAGGTACCGCGGGTCGGCATGAAGTAATCGTTGCGCGAGTCGCGCGCCCAGCCCAGCTCGGTACGCCAGGCATGGAAGGTGCGCGAACCGACCGCATCGATGTAATCGATGATCGAGGCCGGGGTCGAGCCACGGTAGGTCGTGATCTGGTTGCTGTCGATGCCGAACATCAGCGAGACGGTGTCGGTCTCGGTCAGCGGCACGCCGAATACCACCTGCGCAGAACCATTGGTGCTGTTGTACTGCGCGGTGTTGAAGTCGGAGTAGTCCAGTTCACGCCAGGACAGGTTGTAGCCCAGCGAAACGCCGTCGTCGGTGAAGTACGGGTTGGTGTAGCTGAAGCCGTAGCGCTGCAGGTAGCTGCTGCGCGAGGCTTCGACCGACACGCGGTTGCCGCCGCCGAGGAAGTTGTTCTGCGACAGCTGCACCGAGGTGGTCATGCCGTAGGACTGCGAATAGCCCAGGCCGAACACGAAGCTGCCGGAGGTGGTTTCCTTGACGTTGTAGACGACGTCGACCTGGTCGTTGCTGCCGCTGACGGCCGGGGTCTCGACGTCCACCGACTCGAAGTAGCCCAGGCGCTGCAGGCGGATCTTGGAGCGGTCGATCGCGGCCTGCGAGTACCAGCTGTTCTCGAACTGGCGCATTTCGCGACGCATCACTTCGTCGGAGGTGCGGGTGTTGCCACGGAACAGGATGCGGCGCACCGACACGCGCGGGCCGGGCACGACCTGCATGTTGATCCCTACCGTCTGTTCGGCACGGTTGGTGGTCGGGATCGGGTTCACCTTGGCGAACGCGTAGCCGATGTTGGACAGCGAGTTGGTGATGGTGTCCGAGCTGAATTCCAGCAGGGCACGCGAGAACGTGTCGCCCGGCTTCTGGATCACCATGCGCTCGACGTCCTCCTGCGGAAGGATGGTGTCGCCGCTGACCTTGATCTCGGAGATCTTGTACTGCGCACCCTCGGTCACGCCCGCGGTGAGGAACATGTCGCGCTTGTCGGGGCTGATCGAAACCTGGGTGGAATCGATGCTGAAGTCGACGTAGCCGCGGTCCAGGTACCACGAGTTGAGCTTTTCCAGGTCGCCGGACAGCTTTTCCTTGGAGTACTGGTCGTCACGGCGGTACCACGACGCCCAGTTGTGCTCCTTGGACTCCCAGGTCTCCAGGATGTCCTTGCTCTCGAACTTCTCGGTGCCGACCAGGTTGACGTGGCGGATCTTGGCCGCCTTGCCTTCCTTGATGGCGATCGCGATGTCCACGCGGTTGCGGTCCAGCGGGCTCACGGTCGGGGTGATCTCGACGGTGTACTTGCCGCGGTCGTTGTACTGGCGGCGCAGTTCCTGGGTCACGCGGTCCAGGCTCAGGCGGTCGAAGGTGCCACCCTCGGTCAGGCCGATGTCGGACAGGCCCTTGAGCAGCTGCTCGGACTTGATGTCCTTGTTGCCGGTCACGGTCAGCTTGTTGATCGCCGGGCGTTCCTTGACGGTCACCACCAGGATGCTGCCCTGGCGGTCCAGCTGCACGTCTTCGAAGAAGCCGGTCTTGTACAGCGCGCGGATGGTCTCGCCGACCTTGTTGTCGGTGATCGTCTCGCCCCGTTCCACCGGCAGGTAGGTGAACACCGTGCCCGAGCTGATGCGCTGCAGGCCATCGACGCGGATGTCGCTGACAGTGAAGGGCTCGGCTGCCTGGGCCAGGGCGGGAGCGCCGGTGACGGCGGCGAGGGCGAGGGCCAGCAGGCGGCGATTGGGGAGTCGCGTCATGTCACGTCCGGTAGGAAGGTCGATTTCATTGGTGCGGGATGCCGACGCTGTAGACGGCAACAACGTGGAAAAGTTCATCGCGGGACCAGGCCGAGGATGTCGTTGTAGAACGCCAACCCCATCAGCCCGGCCAGCAACGCCAAGCCGATGTATTGGCCGGCGGCGATGGCACGCTCGCTCAGCGGGCTGCCCTTGACCAACTCGATAAGGTAATACAGCAGGTGCCCGCCGTCCAAGATCGGGATCGGCAACAGGTTGATGATGCACAGGCTGAGTGACAGCAGGGCAAGGAACTGCAGGAACCAGTCGAGGCCGCGTTTGGCCGAGACATTGGCCACGCGGGCGATGGTGACCGGCCCGGAAACGTTCTGCAGCGAGGCTTTGCCGGTGACGATGCGGGCCATCATGCCCAGCGAATCGGCGGCAAGCCGGCCGGTTTCACGTACGGCGACGGTCACTGCATCCAGCGGCCCATAGCGCAGCAGGGTGTCGTAGGAGGGGCTGTAGGTGGTGGGGAAGCCGACGCCGATCTGCCAGACCGGGTTGCCCTTGCCATCCTTGCCCTGGCGGGGCGTGACTTCCAGTGCAAGGCGTTCACCGCCTCGCAGGACCTCGATCATGCCGGGGCCTCCGGCACGGCCGAGGGCCTGGATCTCGCCGATCACCTGGTCGACGCTGTCGATGCGCTGGCCGTCGATCGCCACGATCAGGTCGCCCGGCTGCAGCAGCCCGGTGACCACCGAATCGGCGGTGAGCGAGTCGACCAGTGCCGGCTGCAGCCACGATTGCCAATACAGGCCGGCCAGGATCGGTACCCGTCGTTCATCGAAGCCGGCGGGCAGCTGCGACAGCGGCAGGGTGCGCACGCGCACCTGGTCCGCAGGGTCGAGTACCTCAAGCGTGACGTCGCGGCGATCCATCGCGGCGGCGGTCAGCGCCATGCTGGCCTCGCCCAGGGTGGCGACCTGGCGCTCATCCACCCGCAGAACGCGGTCACCGCTGAGCAGTCCGGCGCTGGCGGCGATGCCGTCAACCCGGCCGATCGTCGGCGAGTAGTCCTGCTTGCCGATCACGAACATCGCCCACAGCAGCAGGATGCACAGCAGCAGATTGGCGATCGGCCCTGCAGCAACAATGGCGATGCGCTGCCACACGGTCTTGTGGTTGAAGGCCTGGCCGCGCTCGTGGGGATGGACCTCGACCTCACGTTCGTCGAGGAACTTCACGTAGCCACCCAGCGGGATGGCGGCAATGGCGAACTCGGTGCCGTGCCTGTCGCGGCGCGACCACAGCGGACGGCCGAAGCCGACCGAGAAGCGCAGGATCTTGACCCCGCAGAGGCGGCCGACCCAGTAATGCCCGAACTCGTGGAACGTGACCAGCAGCCCGAGGCTGACAATCATCCACCAGACCGATCCGAGGAAGTCAGTCATGCAGGCTCACAGTGGCGGGCAGGGGCGGCGGCGTCATGCTGGGCGAGGCGGTCGTTCAGGCGGCGTCGATGGCGTTCAGGGTGAGCTGGCGTGCCCGCTGGTCGGCGGACAACAGGACCTCCAGTGTATCGGCTGGCTGGGTCGGCAGTGTTGAAAGAGCGTTAGCAACCAGCTCCGGGATGGTCAGGAAACCGATCCGGCCCTGAAGAAATGCTGAAACCGCCTCTTCATTGGCGGCGTTCAGCACCGCCGGGGCAGTACCGCCGGCCTGCATGGCCTGCCAGGCCAGCGCCAGGCAGGGGAAGGCGTCGGTGTCAGGCGCCTCGAAATCCAGCCGGCCCTGCGCCAGCAGGTCCAGCCCGGCCACGCCCGATTCGATGCGCTGCGGCCAGCCCAGGCCGACCGCCAGGGTGGTGCGCATGTCCGGCAGGCCCATCTGGGCCAGGGTCGAGCCGTCGACGAATTCGACCAGCGAATGGACCAGGCTCTGCGGGTGCACCAGCACCTCGATGCGCTCGCCGGGCACCGAGAACAGATGGTGCGCCTCGATGACTTCCAGGCCCTTGTTCATCAACGTCGCCGAATCGACCGAGATCTTCGGGCCCATCGACCACTTCGGGTGAGCCACGGCCTGGGCCGGGGTGACCTCGGCCAGCTCGGCGCGGCTGCGGCCGCGGAACGGGCCGCCCGACGCGGTCAGCAGGATCCGGCGCACGCCGGCGCCGTCGATGCTGGCGTCGCGCGAACGCAGGCACTGGAAGATCGCGCTGTGCTCGCTGTCGATCGGAATGATCTCGGCGCCGGCGCGCTCGGCGGTGCGGGTCAGCAGCTCGCCGGCCAGTACCAGCGATTCCTTGTTGGCCAGCAGGATGCGCTTGCCGGCCGCAGCGGCGGCGAGGGTCGAGGACAGCCCTGCAGCACCGACAATGGCCGCGACGACCGTGTCGCAGGCATCGCTTGCTGCCAGCTGGTCCAGTGCGGCATGACCGGCGTGGGCCTCGGTCGACAGCCCCGCATCGCGCAGGCCGTCGCGCAGTTCGGTGAACAGCGCTTCGTCGGCGATGACCGCGTGCGCGGGCTTGTGCTGGCGGCACAGGGCCAGCAGTGCCTGCACCTGGCGGCCGGCGGCCAGCACCGTGGCCTGGTAGCGCTGCGGGTGGCGGGCGATCACGTCCAGCGTGGAGGCACCGATCGAGCCGGTGGCGCCGTATACGGCGACCCGGCGCAGGTCTGCGACAGCATTCATGGTCAGAACCCGAAGATTTCCTTGCCCAGCGCGAACACCGGCACGGCGGCGAGGACGCCGTCGACGCGGTCGAGCACGCCACCATGGCCCGGAATCAGGTTGCCCGAGTCCTTGGCACCGGCGTGGCGCTTGATCAGGCTTTCGAACAGGTCACCCAGCACCGACGCGAATACGGCCACCACCGAGGTGATCAGCAGGCCCGGCAGGTGCGCGATGTCGATGCCGGCCAGCCAGCCCAGTCCGAGGGCCACGGCGACACCGGCCAGCAGGCCGCCGAACAGGCCTTCCCAGGTCTTGTTGGGGCTGATCCGCGGCGCCAGCTTGTGCTTGCCGAAGTGACGGCCGGCGAAATAGGCGCCCGAATCAGCTGCCCAGACCAGTGCCAGTGCCGCCAGCAGCCACAGGTGGCCCTGCTTGCCTGGCGGGTCACCGCCAGCGTGGATCAGTACCAGCGCTGCCCAGGCAGGAACGATGGCCAGGGTGCCGGCCAGCATCTTCACGATCCGGGAGGGGGCCGTCGGCTGGGCGCCAAAGTTGAAGAAGCGCAGCCAGGCCAGCGCCGCCAGCCACCAGGCAACACCTGCCAGTGTGGTGATCTGGAACAGCACCAGCGTGCTGCCATCGGCCCACACCAGCAGCACCATCAGCAGCAGGTTCAGCACCAGCAGCACGGTGCGCGCGAGGGTGTCTTCGATGCCGGCCAGCTTCAGCCATTCCCACAGGCCGATCAGCAGCACGGCGGCGGCGGCGGCGGCCAGCCATTGCGTCGGCAGCAGCAGGATCGCGGCAATGGCGAGCGGCGCCATGATCAGCGCGGCGAGGACTCGGGTCTTGGTCATGGGCTGGAGGTCTCGGTGGCCAGTGCGGCGATCTGGGCGCTGGTCAGGCCGAAACGACGCTCGCGGCTGCCATAGGCATCCAGCGCCTGCTGCAGCAGGGCGGCATCGAAGTCCGGCCACAGCGCCTCGGTGAACCACAGCTCGGTGTAGGCCAGTTGCCACAGCAGGAAGTTGCTGATGCGGGTGTCGCCACCGGTGCGGATGAACAGATCCGGCGGCGGCAGGTCGGCCAGGGCGACCTGGCTGCCCAGCAGCGATTCGTCGATCTGTTCGGGCAGCAGGCGTCCTGCGGCGACTTCAGCGGCCAGTGCGCGCGCGGCACGGGCGATGTCCTGGCGACCGCCGTAGCTGGCGGCGATCGACAGGGTCAGGGTGGTGTTGTCGGCGGTCCGCTGCTCGGCCAGCTGCATGCGGCTGACCAGTCCGGCACCAAAGCGCTCGCGTTCGCCGATGAAGCGTACGCGCACGCCGCGTCGGTGCAGTTCGTCCACTTCGCGGTCGAGCGCGCCGAGGAACAGCTTCATCAGGGCGTCGACTTCTTCCTGCGGCCGGCCCCAGTTCTCGCTGGAAAACGCGAACAGGGTCAGCGCCGGAATGCCCAGTTCAAGGCAGCGCTCGATGGTGCGGTTGACCGCGCGCGCGCCGGCACGATGGCCGATCACGCGCGGGCGGCGGCGCTGCTGTGCCCAGCGCCCGTTGCCATCCATGATGATGGCGACGTGGCGGGGCAGGGTGGCCGGCAACGGAGGCGGGACTGAAGGCATCGACTTCAGACCGACAGCAGTTCTTTTTCCTTGTCGGCAACGACCTTGTCGACGTCCTTGATGTTGGTGTCGGTCAACTTCTGGATGTCGTCCTCACCGCGCTTCTTCTCGTCCTCGCTGATCGCCTTGTCCTTGACCAGCTTGGCGATTTCCTTGTTCGCGTCCTGACGGATGTTGCGGATCGCGATCTTGGCGCCTTCGCCTTCCTTCTGCACCTGCTTGACCAGCTCCTTGCGGCGCTCTTCGGTCGGCGGCGGCATGTTGATGCGGATCGCGGTGCCCAGCGTGTTCGGGGTGAACTCGGCGTTGTAGAGACCCTTCTCGATCTCCTTGATCATGCCCTTGTCGAACGGGGTGACCAGCAGCGAGTGCGCATCGGCGTTGGAGATCGAGGCAACCTGGTTCAGCGGGGTGCTGGCGTTGCCGTAGGCATTGACCGTCACGCGGTCCAGCAGGGCCGGCGTGGCACGCCCGGTCCGGATGGAGGTGAGGGTGTGCTTCAGAGCGTCGATGCTCTTGGCCATGCGCGTCTGCGCGTTGTTCTTGATGTCGTTGAGCATCGCCCGGTCCTGGATGTATCTGGAATCGGGCGATTATAGGCGAATACGGGACGCTGCCGGGCCTGAATCGGCCCGGTTGTCGCCGCGCGCTCAGGCTCAGGCCGGATCGCGGCCCTGGACCAGGGTGCCGATGTTCTCGCCGTTGAGGATCTTCAGCAGCTCGCCCGGCTGGCCCATGTCGAACACGCGCATCGGCAGGTCGCTGTCGCGGGCCAGTGCGAAGGCGGCGGTATCCATCACTTCCAGGCCGCGGCGGATCACTTCGTCATAGCTCAGGCTGTCGAAGCGGACCGCATCGCTGTGCTTGTTCGGGTCCTTGTCGTACACGCCATCGACCTTGGTGGCCTTCAGCAGCAGGTCGGCGCCGATCTCGATCGCGCGCAGGGCGGCGCCGGAGTCGGTGGTGAAGAACGGGCTGCCGACGCCGGCGGCGAAGATCACCAGGCGGCCCTTTTCCAGGTGGCGGATGGCGCGGCGGCGGATGTAGTCCTCGCACACGTCGTTGATCTTGATCGCGCTCATCACGCGCGCCTTGGCGCCCAGCTTCTCCAGGGCGTCCTGCATGGCCAGGGCGTTGATGACCGTGGCCAGCATGCCCATCTGGTCGCCGGTGACCCGGTCCATGCCGCCTGCGGCCAGGCCGGCGCCGCGGAAGATGTTGCCGCCGCCGATCACCAGCGCCACTTCGGCACCGGCCTGCTGGGCTTCGATGACCTCACGGGCCAGGCGGTTGATGATCTTCGGGTCGATGCCGTAGTCCTCATCTCCCATCAGCGCCTCCCCGGACAGTTTCAGAAGGATGCGGCGATAGGCGAGCTTGGACATGGGGACCTCGGGTGCGTGGAAATCGCGGGCGATTCTACGCGCATGCGGCGTCGGGCCATAGTGTTTTGTGCACTGCGGCGTAAAATCCTGGCGTTCGCCCTGGTCATCCGGGGCTTCCGGTTCAGCCCAGCTCGGCGCCCGCGGTCGCTGACAGCTCGTCGTGGCCGAGGGCGCCGGGGGAGCGCGCGATCACCCGGTTGCGGCCGAGGTTCTTGGAGCGGTACAGCACGTCGTCGGCGGCGCGCAGCAGGTCCTGCACGTCGGCGAAGCGTTCGTAGCCGCCCTGGGTGGCCACGCCGGCGGAGAAGGTGACGAACAGCGGGCCGCCTTCCAGTTCGGCCATCGGCGTGGCAACGATGTTGGCCAGTACCCGGCGGATCACGTCCAGTGCTACCGTTTCGCTGGTGTTGGGCAGCAGCGCGACGAACTCCTCGCCGCCGAAGCGGGCCACGGTGTCGCTGTGGCGCAGCTGGCCCTGCAGTTTGCCGGCAAAGGCCCGCAGCACCTCGTCGCCGGTCAGGTGGCCATGGGCGTCGTTGATCTTCTTGAAGTCGTCCAGGTCGATGAAGGCCACCGACAGCGGCCAGCCCTGGCGACCGGCGCGCAGGAATTCCTGCTCCAGCACGGCTTCCAGCTGGCGCCGGTTGAGCACGCCGGTGAGGGCATCTCGATGGGCCTGGTCGGCCAGGCGCTTGGCCCGGGCTTCGAATTCGTCAGCGCGGCGACGGGCCTGGTCGGCATCCTGCAGTTCGCGCAGGTTGCGCAGGGTGGCCAGCTCCTGCGCGTGGTCGATCAGCTCGCGCACCCGCGAGGGGGAATTCAGGCCGGCCTCGAACAGGCTGGCGATGTCCGGCAGGGCCTCGCTGATGCGGGTCAGGACCTGGTCGAAACGGGCGCTGTCCAGTTCAAGGCGGTCATGCACCTGCTGCAGGGCGCGCTCGCGGGCGGCATCGGCGTCATCGTCCAGCCAGATGTCGGCCACGGCACCGGACAGCTGCACGCAGGCCTGGAACGGCGACTCCGCGGCGTCCAGGTCTTCGCTGTGGCTGATGCTCTCCACCAGGTAGCGCGGCAGGCCCCACTGCTCGGCCACCCAGGCGCCGACCTCGGCGTGGCTGCAGCCCAGTTCGTCGCGCTCGCGCGCGACCAGATCGATGTTGTCGCGTGCTTCGCGCAGCAGCGGCAGGTAGCGCTCCGATTCGGCCTGGGCCAGGCACAGTACGCCCAGGTCCTGCAGCAGGCCGGCCAGCATCAGTTCTTCCAGCCGGCGCAGGCCGCGTGCCTGGCCCAGCTGGCTGGCGGCCAGCGCGCTGAGGATGCTGCGCTTCCAGGCGCGTTGGCGCAGGTCGTGGTCGGCGCCGGTGCCGCCGGTCAGTCCCTGGGTGACGGTGAAGCCGAGGGCCAGGCTGATCGTGGCATTCAGGCCGAGCATGGTCAGTGCCTGGCCGAGGTTCTCGATCCGACGGCGGCTGGCGTACAGCGGCGAATTGGCGATGCGCAGCATGCGAGCGCTCAGCGCCATGTCGATGGCGATGATGTCGGCGGCGGTGGCGATATCCGCTTCCGGGTCCTGTGCCAGTTCGATGATGCGCAGGGCAATACCGGGTGGCGAGGGCAGGTTGCGGCAGAGCGCCAGGGCAGCTGTCAGCTCGGGAGGCATGTCGGGTCGTTCAATTCCATTGGGACAAGAATACCTAGGAATGCATCACAGTCCGCGATTTTCGTTCCTGCTAAATGACTGTTGATTCCCTGTGCCGAGTATCGGCTTGATTCGCGCGCAACGCAAAGGTGCCGCTGTGCGCACCCCACAGGGCCGCCGGCATAAAAAAAGAGCCGCGGTCTCCCGCGGCTCCTTCTGGTTGCTTCACAGCCGGAAGGCTGGAATCAGACCTGCATCGCCTTGGCAACTTCGGCGGCGTAGTCTTCCACCACCTTCTCGATGCCTTCGCCGACGATCAGCAGCTTGAAGCCAGCAACATCGGCGCCAGCGGCCTTGACCACCTGCTCGACGGTGGTGTCGCCCAGCACGTAGGTCTGGCCGTACAGGGTCACGTCGCTGACGATCTTGTTGATCTTGCCGCTGATGATCTTTTCCAGGATGTCGGCCGGCTTGGCCTTGTCCTTTTCGGACATCTTGGCCAGCTCGATTTCCTTTTCCTTCTCGACGAAGTCGGCCGGAACGTCCGCAGCCTTGTTGTGCGGCGGCTTCAGCGCAGCCACGTGCATGGCCAGGCCACGGGCCAGCTCGACGTCGCCGCCGATCAGATCGACCAGCACGCCGACCTTGCCGTTGGTGTGGACATACGCACCGATGTTGCCGGTGGTGTCGACATTCACCATGCGACGGATCTGGATGTTCTCACCCAGGGTCTGCACGGCGGTGGCGCGGGCTTCTTCAACGGTGCGGCCATCGGCCAGCTTGGCAGCCTTCACGGCTTCGACGTCGGTGGCGCCCGATGCCAGGGCGGCAGCGGCAACGGCATTGACGAAGGACTTGAAGTTGTCATCGTTGGCGACGAAGTCGGTTTCCGAGTTGACTTCGACCAGCACGGCCTTGCCGCCATCCTGGGCCAGGCCCAGACGGCCTTCGGCGGCCACGCGGTCAGCCTTCTTGTCGGCCTTGGCGGCGCCGGACTTGCGCATGGCTTCAGCAGCAGCGTCGATGTCGCCGTTGGCTTCGGTGAGCGCCTTCTTGCATTCCATCATGCCGGCGCCGGTGCGCTCGCGCAGTTCCTTGACCAGGGAAGCAGTGATTTCCACGGGATTACCTCACGAAAGAAAGGGGTTGGGCCGGCATGGTGGCCGGCCCGTGTGACACGGTCCTGTCACGCGCCAAAGGCTGCGCGCAGGGAGGGTGGACGCCGGGCGTCCACCCCGGGCCTGGATCAGGCCTGGGCGTCGTCGCCCTTCTTGGCAGCCTTCTTGGCCGGAGCGCGGCGGGCCGGCTTCTCTTCGCCTTCAGCAGCGGCTTCAGCGAACTCTTCCTCACGCACCGAAGCAGCGTGCGGAGCAGCAGCCTTGCCTTCCAGCACGGCGTCGGCAGCGGCGCGGGCGTACAGCTGCACAGCGCGGATGGCGTCGTCGTTGCCCGGGATGGCGTAGTCCACCAGTTCCGGGTTGTAGTTGGTGTCGACCACGGCGATGACCGGGATGCCCAGCTTCTTGGCTTCCTTGATCGCGATGTCTTCGTGGCCGATGTCGATCACGAAGATGGCGTCCGGCAGGCGGTTCATGTCCTTGATGCCGCCCAGCGAGGCTTCCAGCTTGTCGCGCTCGCGACGCAGGCCCAGCACTTCGTGCTTGACCAGCTTCTCGAAGGTGCCGTCGGTTTCACCGGCTTCCAGTTCCTTCAGGCGGGCAACCGACTGCTTGACGGTACGGAAGTTGGTCAGGGTGCCGCCCAGCCAGCGCTGGTTCATGAACGGCATGCCGCAACGCTCGGCTTCTTCCTTGATGGTTTCGCGGGCGCTGCGCTTGGTGCCCAGGAACAGGACGGTGCCGCGCTTCTGGGCAACCGACGAGATGAAGTTCATCGCGTCGTTGAACAGCGGGACGGTCTTTTCCAGGTTGATGATGTGGATCTTGCCGCGGGCGCCGAAGATGTACGGAGCCATCTTGGGGTTCCAGTAGCGGGTCTGGTGGCCGAAGTGGACGCCGGCTTCCAGCATCTGACGCATGGTGACCTGGGGCATTGCAATACTCCTGATATGGAACCAGCGATTCCGCCCGCAGGGATAGGTATGCGGGACGCGTGGAAGCGCGATCGGTTCCGGGGTTGGGCTTCCCTGTTGCCTCCGTGGCCGAACTCCTTGCGGAGCACCCCGGCACGGATGGGGGCAGCAGGTGTGGATTCACCGGTGACGTCCGGTGTGGACGGGTTCCCGCGCACGCAGGCGGCAGGAATCCGGTCGATTATAGCCCGCTCGGTGCGCTGGCTGCAATTGCCGGGCCTGGAGCGACCAGATCGATCACGCGGCCATCCTGCAGCCGGGCCTGGAAATGACCGCCGGCGTAGCCATCAGCGCGGGCGGGCAGGGCCCAGCGGCGCTCATGGCCGGCCAGCAGATACCCGGCCAGGCCGGGCAGCAGCAGGGTGCGCTGACCGCCGCTGGTGATGTAGGCGAGATCGTTCAGGCGTGCGTGCAGGGTACCGGTGTTGCTCAGTCGCAGGAAGGTATGTGACTGGCCGGGTTCGATCCCTGCATGCAGCCGCGATTGGGTCATTGGCGTGGCGTGCCCGCGGAACAACGGCAGCGAATAGCGCTGCAGGCCTGGCGTAGTGGGGGCCAGGACGACCCGATAGGCCTGTTCGCCGACAGCGGATGCCGGCTGGCGTGGCAGCAGCCAGATGCGCTGTCGGACGCCGGGCGGGATGTCGAGCAGGGTGGGGCTGGCGAGCACCTGGTCGGTGGGACGCAGCATGTCCGCGTCGGTCTGCTGGTCCCACGCAAGGATCTGTACCCGGCCCTGCCAGCGGCCGGGACCGGGGTTGAAGAGCCAAAGTTCGCCCTGGCCACCTTCGGCGGGCAGCTGCAGTGTGGTCGGCAACAGGTCCAATGCCGCGGCAGGCAACGCCAGCAGCATCGCCAGCAGGGTCAGAAGTGCCCGCATCAGTAGATGACGGTCACGGCGGACGTCGTGTCTTCGCCGTCGGCGGGAGGCGCGAGCTCGCGGACCTGGGGCGGAAGTTGCGGTGTGTCGCTGCGCTGGTGGGGGGCGGGGCAGTGGGTGCTGCCGGGGTCATCGCGGCAGGCTTCGACCACGGTCAGGCGGATCTGCAGGTTGCTGGGGCCGGGTTCGGCCCACGCCGATGTGCTGGCGAACAGTATCGCCCCTATCAGAAATGCGCGAGCCACCTGGCAACCACCGTGCTGAAAGATCTCGCTGCGCGGTATCGGCTGGATCGGCCGAATCTGTAGCGTCGACTGTCAGTCGACTGCTCCTGGCACAGGAATGATGCGCGCATCCACGCATGACGTGGATGTGCCGAACCCCCGGTGGGTGTCGACCGTTGGTCGGCATGCAGGTCAATAGGTGATGGTCACCTGCACCACATCGTTGTAGATGCCGGCCGGGGGCTGGCCGGTGACCGGCGGCACCCGGCCATAGATGGTCAGCTGCTGCGCGCTGCCACTTCCGGTGCCGCCAACGGTATCGACGTTGAGGGTGTTGCCCCAGCGCAGGCTGCGCGCGGCATTGCGGTACAGCTCGTAGGTGAGGTAGTAGGTGCTGCCGCCGATGGTGGTGGCCATGCGCCGCGTGCTGGTGGCGGAGGGGTTGTTCTGGCCGTTGTTGAGGCTGACCTGGTAGGCCGTGTTCTTCAGGCAGGTCAGGGTCAAGGTGGCGGTCCGGTCGATGTTGGCGGGAATGCCGCCGGTGACGTTGCCGAAGTCCATGTTGGTGGTGACGTAGCTGCCGCACTGCGGCAGCACGTTGGCGGTGGCGGTGAAGCTGAAGGCGTTGCTGATGCTGTTGGTGCCGGTGGCGCCGCCGTTGCAGTTGGCGGGCACCGTGGCATTGCCGAGCAGGACCTCGTTCCAGGCCCAGGTCAGCACCACGTTGGCGCCGTTGAAGGTGCTGCTGTAGGCGCCTGACGCCAGGATCTGATTGGCGGGGATCTGTGCGGACAGCTGCGTGGTCTGCGTGCCGCTGCCGCCGGTCAGGGGCACGTTGTAGGTCAGGGTCAGCTCCTGCGCCGGCGGCGAGCCGCGCGGGGTCAACCCGGTCACCTGGCTGAAGTTGGAGGTGTTGTAGAGCTGGAAGTTCATGCTGTCGCTGGTGCTGGTCTTCATCGTCCGCCAGCTGGAGCTGCTGCCGCCGCCACTGCCGGCGCCGATGCCCACGCAGACCCGCACGCCGGTAGTGGCCAGCACGCTCAGCGCGGCAGTGGTGCAGGTCACGGTGATGTTGAGCGTGCCGGTGGTTGCGCCGGGGGCATTGCTGTTGACGTTGCCAAACGGCAGCGTCGGGTCGGCGACGGCGGCGCACACCGCGACGGCGCGGGCCGGTGCCGCCGCCAGCAGGCCGGCGACCAGCAGCAGGCCGAGCAGCAACGTCCTCATGGCGCTACCTCCGGGATGCACGCCAGCGGTGCCGGCTTCGGCCGCGCGCCGGAAGCCACCACCTTGGGCACGTCCGGTACCTTCACCCTGCATTGCCCGCGGCTGGTGGTGATGTACAGCACGCTGCCGGCGGACACGTCTTCCAGGTACAGCAGCCCGTCATAGCCCACCAGCGCCTGTCGCCCGTCCGGCAGCTGCACCTCGCTGCCGACCTCCAGCGGTTGCCCGTCCATGCCGTGCAGGGTCAGGTTCAACGACGGCCGCGAACGCAGCGCGAAGGTCACGCGGGTGCCGGCGCGTTGGCGGGGTGTCACCCAGTCTTCGATGCGATCGGCGCGCATGTCCTCGGGCAGGTCCAGGGTGTCGATGGAGACGCGATTGCGCTGCCAGGACAGCAGTGGGCTGACCAGCAGCAGGCCGCGATCATCGGTCACGCCGATCAGCCGGTTTTCCAGCCGCACCGGCACGCCGCCCACGCCGTTGGTGCTGATGACTGCGAACGCGTCGGAGACTTCGCGGGTGGCGAAGGCATGCCCGCCCATCCACACCAGGCTGCCACTGGCGCTGGCGTAGGCATAGTTCAGGCCGCCCTGGCGCGAGGCGCCGAATGAGTAGCGACCGACGTCATTGAGGATGCCGACTTCGGCCAGGCCGCCATTGCCGTCCTCGCCATGGCGCACCTGCGCGCGCCAACCGACGCCGCCGGCGCTGCCGTCGCCGGGTACCGGCTGGGTCACGTCCGCTACCCAGCTCTGGCTGTCGCCGTTGCGCTGGCTGGAGAGGCTGGCCTGGCGGTTGTTGCCCAGGCTGGCGGTGACCGACAGGTAGATGCTGCGGTCATCGCTCTTGTCCAGGTTCTGGTTCACCGACAGGTAGGCCGACCACCGCTGGCTCCAGGTGCGTGACCAGAACAGGCTGGCGTAGCGGTTGTCGTCTCCGTCGGGATAGCGCAGGCGCAGGTAGCTGGCGCTGAGCGTGCCCAGCCGCAGCAGATCGGCGCCGACCGTGGCCTGTTCACTGATGCTCGGCGGCAGGTTGCCCTGCAGTGCGCCCAGGTCGCGGTAATCGCCATGGCTGCGCACGCTGCGCAGATTGAAATTGAGCCGGCGGTTGTTCCAGCTGTAGCCCAGTGCCCATTGCCCGCCCCGCAGGCCGTGATAGTCACTGTGCGCATAGGCGGCGTTGAACACGCCCGCGCCGCCGAGCAGCCACCAGCCGCCGATGCCGGCCTGGGCCAGGCCGCCGCCGCCTTCGGCATGTGCTTCGCCGGTAAAGGTGTCGCTGATACCGCCTCGCCAGCTGGCACTGGCCACGGTGCGATCGTCGTAGGCGAAGGAACGCTGGCCGAAATCCTCACGCAGGCGGCCAACGCCGGCCGACCAGTCCGACAGGCCCTTGGCCAGCAGCTGCTGGGTGCCGTAGAAACTGAAATCCAGCGTCTGCATGCGCCCGAATGCATCGGTCACCACCACCTGTGCGCTGCCGGTGCCGCTGATGCCGGGTTGCGCGGCCAGCTGGAACGGACCGACCGGCACCTGCCCGCTGTACTGGCGCAGGCCATCGACGTACAGCTCGACCGTGGACGGCACCACCGCCTGGCCGAGGAAGCTGGGCGTGGGGGTGAGTACGCGATACGGCTGCAGGCCGTAGTTGCGGCCGATCTGCAGGCCGCCCAGGCGCACCGGACGGGTCCAGTCGACGAAGCCGCTGTAGAAATCGCCGACCTCCAGCGTCATCGCCTTGCCGGGGAAATCCAGGCTCCAGCGCGTATCCAGGCGCACGCTCTCACCGCGCCAGCGACGATCGCCGGGCTGCTGGTAGCGCCGGCTGATCGCTGTGTTCTCGATGGTGCCGTTGCCGATCCCGAACAGGCGCAGCTCCGAGCTGAGGCTGAGGTTGCCGAGCATGTCGACCCGGCTGCCATACATGTCGTAGTTCAGCAGCAGGCCGGGCGAGGCGGTGCTGGCCGGTGCCCGGGTCTGCGGCTGGCTGAGCACGGTGGTCGGCAGGGTCAGCTGGTCCAGCGGCACGTCCAGGGCCAGGGTCTGCATATGCGCGTCGTAGCGCACAACGGCCCCGCTGATCTGGTCCAGATAGACCGGCGCATCGCCGCGGGCGCTGAAGCCGAGCTGGCGCAGCACTTCCGGACTGGCCTGCAGCCGGCCACGGGTTTCAGTGAACGGCAGCAGGCCGCGGGGCGTGCTGTTGAGCGAGACGTCCAGGTACAGGGTCTGGCTGGCGGTCAGGGGCGTGGGGGCGGGCAGGATCGCGTCGGCCGACACCCCGGAGACGTCCGCAGCCCCGGCGGCAGCCACGCCGGACACATCGGCGGCTTCGGTCGCCGCAGGAGCCAGGGCAGCAAACAGCGCGCCCATCAACGCCTCAGCGAGCCGGTGGTGGCGACAGCGGCGTCTGTTCCGACTCGCCATTGAGCTTGGCCGTGATCTGGTCGTTGTCGCGGTCGATGGCCGTGCGCTCGATCGGCCAGCGCATCACCTGCCCGGGCAGTACATAGCCCAGCAGACCGGGGTGCACGATGCGCGGGCGCTGGACGCTGCCCAGCGCCAGGTCGGCGATCTGTGCATAGCTGTTGCCGGTGTTGGCCACCTCCACGCCGTTGCGTCCGTCCTGCAGCCGCACCAGGCTGGCCTGCAGGCGCGGCGCCAGCTTGCCGCCCGAGGGTTGCACGAACACCGGAATCGAATAGCGCAGCACGAACTGCATGCCGTTGGCGCGGGTCGCCAGATCAGGCACCTCGTCGACGATCAGCCGGTAGTACTGCTGTGCCGCAGGCGGTTCGTGGTTCGGGCGCATGACCCGTACCAGCTGCTGCTGGCCCGCGCCCAGTTCCTGCATCGGAGGGGTGGCCAGCAGTTCCTCGGTGGGCAGCAGTTGTTCCTGGCCATCCTGCTGTACCCAGCGGAAGACCCGCACCTGCAGCCTGACCGGCGAGGTGCCACTGTTGGTCAGCCACAGTTCGCCAGCGCGCTGGCGGGCCTCAAGCTGCAGGCTGGTGGGGGCGACCTGGAGGCTGGTGGCACCGGCAGGGGCTGCGGCCAGCAGGGAGAGGGCGAGCAGCGCCACGCCGGTGGCGCGCCACGGGCGGGGTCCGGCCATGCGGGCGTGCTCCATCAATAGGTGATCGTGGCGGTGACCGTATCCAGGTAGTTGCCGGTGGCCGGGTTGTTGGTGCTCAGGTTCAGGATCTGGCCGTAGACGATGTAGGGCACGGCCAGGCCAGTGCCGATGCCGGCCTGGGTGTTGGTGCCCGAGGTCGCACCCCAGACCAGGGTATGTGCGGCGTCCTGGTAGAGCTGGTAGCCAACGAAGTTGTTGGCGGTCACCGCGGCGTTGGTGTTCTTCATCCGGCGGGTGGTGACGTCGTTGGCGGTGCTGGCATTGGCGCCAGCGTTCAGCGAAATCGTGTACGGGGTCAGGGCCGAGCATTGGGCGGTCACCGTGCCCTGGCCCAGGGTGGGGGTCGCCGTGGTCGAGGCCGCCGTGCCGAAGTCAACGTTGGTGGCCGCCGCCGCCGTGATGGTGCAGGCCTTGGTGACCACCAGGGTCACGTTGAAGGTCGTGGTGTCGGCGGCCAGTGCGGGGCCGGCCAGCAACAGTCCGGTCAGGACCCAGGCGAGCGGTGAGCGGAACGTGGATCGCATGGACAACCTCCCTGACCCGAAGGTCTGTTGAACAAGGCGAAGGCGGCAGGTTCGGGCCGCTTTGACAACGGTCGTGGCCAGCTTCTGCGGGTAAGTGTCTGTAATCCGTGATAAACAGGCGTGCGAAAGGGTGGAGATCGTCACGCTTTCACTTTCCTTGCCGGAACCGTGCATGCCCCCGGATCGCCAGTTGGGTGGCGTTCGTTCAGATTGCAGCGGGATCGGCGATAATGGGCGCCATGAGCGTGAATCTGAAAACCCCGCAGGAAATCGAGATGATGCGCATCGCCGGCCGCCTGGCCAGCGAAGTGCTCGACATCGTCACCCCCCACGTCAAGCCCGGTGTCACCACTGAGGAGCTGGACCGCATCTGCCACGACCACATCGTGAACGTGCAGGGCGCGATTCCGGCCAACGTCGGCTACCGCGGCTTCCCGAAGACCGTGTGCACCTCGGTCAACAACGTCATCTGCCACGGTATTCCCAGCGAAGGGAAGGTGCTGAAGGATGGCGACATCATCAATATCGACGTTACCGTCATCAAGGACGGCTGGCACGGCGACACCAGCCGCATGTACTTCGTCGGCACGCCGTCGGTGATGGCCCGCCGCCTGGTGGAAACCACCTACGAAGCGATGTGGCGCGGCATCCGTGCGGTGCGTCCGGGCGCAACCCTGGGCGACATCGGCCATGCCATCCAGAGCTATGCCGAAGGCGAGCGTTTCAGCGTGGTGCGCGAGTACTGCGGCCACGGCATCGGCAAGGTCTACCATGACGAGCCGCAGGTGGTGCATTACGGCCGCCCGGGCCAGGGCCTGGTGCTGCAGCCGGGCATGACCTTCACCATCGAACCGATGATCAACGAGGGCACCCGTTACAACAAGGTGCTGCCGGATGGCTGGACCGTGGTGACCAAGGACCGCAAGCTGTCGGCGCAGTGGGAGCACATGATCGCGGTCACCGAGACCGGCGTCGACGTGCTGACGCTGTCGCCGGGCGAGTCGCAGGTCTCCTGAGGATGCTGCCGGCGAGTTCGCTGCTGGACACGCCGGCCGCGTCGCTCAACGACCCGGACTGGGCTGCTGCCGCGCGCCAGGCGCTGCAGCAGGCTGACGCGCGCCTGTACCGCCGTTTCGACCAGGGCGACAACATCGAGCGCCTGCTGGCGTTGCGCGCGCGTGCCGCCGACCATCTGATCCGCCTGGCGTGGCAGCGCTGCCTGCCAGTCGATAGTGGCCTGTCGCTGTTCGCGGTGGGCGGCTATGGGCGCGGTGAGCTGTTCCCGCGCTCGGACATCGACCTGCTGGTGTTCGGCGGCCCGCCGGCACAGCTGGCGCACGAAGCGGCACTGGCGCGCCTGTTTGCGCTGCTGTGGGATTGCGGGCTGGCGGTCAGCCATGCGGTGCGTTCTGCATCCCAGTGCCGCGAGGCGGCGACGGACCAGACCGTGCTGACCGCGCTGATCGAGGCGCGCCCGATCCTGGCTGATGATGCAGCGCGCCGCGCGCTGCGCGAGGCCACCGACGACCGCGAGCTTTGGCCGGCACGCACCTTTTTCCTGGCCAAGCTGGAAGAGCTGCGCAACCGCCACCAGCGCTTCGGCGATACCGCCGACAACCTGGAGCCGGACCTGAAGGATGGCCCCGGTGGCCTGCGCGATCTCAATACGCTGGGCTGGATGGCGCTGCGCGCCTTTGGCGTGCGCGACCTGGAAGCCCTGGTCGGGCTCGGCCATCTGGGTGCCGACGAAGCCGCGGCGCTCAAGCGCGAACGTGCGGTGCTGGCGCGGTTGCGCTTCGGCCTGCACCTGGTAGCACGTCGCCCGGAAGAGCGCCTGCGTTTCGATTACCAGAAGACCCTGGCCGCGCGCCTGGGCTTCGAAGACGACGCCGAGAACCTCGGTGTCGAGAAAATGATGCAGGGCTTCTACCGCGCCGCGCTGGTGGTGCGGCGGATCAGCGACCGCCTGCTGCAGCGCTTCGAGGAACAGTTCGATGGCGAAGCGCAGCCGGAACCGCTGACCGTGGGCTTCTCCCTGCGCCGCGGCTACCTGGCCGCCAACGAGGCCGACTGGCCGCGTGGCGATATCGGCCAGGTGTTTGCGCTGTTCTCCAGCTGGGCCAACAATCCGCAGGTACGCGGCCTGCATTCGCTGACCGCGCGCGCGCTGGCCGAAGCGCTGCCGCTGCTGCCGGCCTACGACCAGGCCGATACCGACGCGCGCGAGCAGTTCATGACCCTGCTGCGTGGCCAACGCCCGGTCGATACGCTTTCGCGCATGGCGCGGCTGGGCGTGCTCGGCCAGTGGATTCCCGCGTTCGCCCAGGTCAGCGGGCGCATGCAGTTCGACCTGTTCCATGTCTATACCGTCGACCAGCACACGCTGATGGTCCTGCGCAACATCGGCCTGTTCGCCAGCAGCCGTGCCGACGAACGCTTCTCGATCGCCCATGAAGTCTGGCCGCGCCTGCGCAAGCCGGAGCTGCTGCTGCTGGCCGGCCTGTTCCATGACATTGCCAAGGGCCGCGGCGGCGACCATTCCGAACTGGGCGCGGTCGATGCGCGCGCGTTCTGCCAGGCGCATGCGCTGAGCACGTCCGATACCGAACTGGTAGCGTGGCTGGTCGAACAGCACCTGCGCATGTCGGTGACCGCGCAGAAGCAGGACATCGCCGACCCGGTGGTGATCCATCGCTTCGCCACCCTGGTGGGCAGCCGCGACCGCCTCGACTATCTGTACCTGCTGACCTGTGCCGACATCGCCGGCACCAGCCCGAAACTGTGGAATGCCTGGAAGGATCGCCTGCTGGCCGACCTGTACTTTGCCACCCGGCGTGCGCTGCGCGAGGGGTTGGAGCATCCGGTACCGGCCGCCGAGCGCGTGGCCGAGGCGCGTGACAGCGTGCGCGCACTGGTGCGCGAGCAGGGTTACGACGACGCCACCATCGACCGCCAGTTCGCCGTGATGCCGGATGAGGGCTTCATTCGCCTGCGCCCCGAGCAGCTGGCCTGGCAGGCCGCGGCGCTGGTACCGGTGAAACAGGGCCAGACGCTGGTGAAGGTGCGCCGCATCAGTGTCGACGACCCGGCACTGGAAGTGTTCGTGCATTCGCCGGACCGCGACGGACTGTTTGCCGCCATCGTGATGACCCTGGACCGCAAGGGCTACGGGATCCATCGCGCGCGCGTGCTGGATGGCCCGGCCGACACCATTTTCGATACCTTCGAAGTGAATCCGGCCGACAGCTTCGCCGATGGCAGCAGCGCCAACCTGGAGGCCGCGCTGCGCGAGGCACTCAGTGGTGACCTGTCGCGCCTGCGCCCGTCGCGTCGGGTGGTGCCACGCCAGCTGCGCCATTTCCGCTTCGCGCCGCGCATCGAGTTCCGCGATGAACCGGGCGCAACCCGTTTTGCCCTGGTCGCACCCGACCGCCCCGGCCTGCTGGCCGACGTGGCGTTCGTGCTGCGCAACCAGGGCCTGCGCGTGCATGATGCACGCATTGCCACGTTCGGCGAACGCGCCGAAGACACCTTCGTGATCAGTGACGAACACGACCTACCCCTGACTGAACCTGCCCGGCAGCAGCTGCATGACGCGATGCTGGCCTGCCTGGACCCTGATCGAAACGCCGGAGACCCCGCCTGATGGCCACCAAGCCTGTTAAGAAGACTGCTGCCACCGCCAAGAGCGCAGCGGCCAAGAAAACTGCCGCCGTGCCGGCCGCGAAGAAGGCTGCCGCGCCGAAGAAAGCCGCGGTGGTGAAGGCGCCGGCGAAGAAGGTGGCAGCACCGAAGAAGGCCCCGGCCAAGAGCGCAGAAGCCGCACGCGCCGAAACCATCGCCCGCAAGTCGCTGCGCAAGCCGGCCGCGCCGGGCGTGGAAGAACTGAAGTTCGGCATCGAAAGTGCCTTCGAACGCCGCGCCACGCTGACCCTTCACGAACTGGAAGGCTCGACCAGGCCGCTGGTCAACCGTGTGATCGACGGCCTGGAAAGCGGCGAATTCCGCGTTGCCGAACCGGACGGCCACGGTGGCTGGAAGGTCAACGAGTGGCTGAAGAAGGCCGTGCTGTTGTACTTCCGCGTCAACGACATGGCCGTGGTCGACGCACGTCCGGCGCCGTTCTGGGACAAGGTCGAATCGCGTTTTGCCGGTTATGACGAAGCGAAGTTCCGCCGTGGTGGCGTGCGCGTGGTGCCGGGCGCCATTGCCCGCCGCGGTACGTACTTCGGCAAGGACGTGGTGCTGATGCCGAGCTTCACCAACATCGGTGCCTATGTCGGTGAAGGCACCATGGTCGATACCTGGGCCACCGTGGGTTCGTGCGCGCAGATCGGCCAGCACTGCCACCTGTCCGGCGGTGCCGGCATTGGCGGCGTGCTGGAACCCCTGCAGGCCAGCCCGACCATCATTGAAGACCACTGCTTCATCGGTGCGCGTTCGGAAGTGGTGGAAGGCGTGGTGGTCGGTCACCACAGCGTGATCGGCATGGGCGTGTTCCTCAGCCAGAGCACCCGCATCTACAACCGTGCCACCGGCGAGATCACCTACGGCTACATCCCGCCGTACAGCGTGGTGGTGTCCGGCTCGCTGCCGAGCAAGGACGGTACGCATTCGCTGTACTGCGCGGTGATCGTCAAGCAGGTTGATGCCAGGACCCGCAGCAAGACCAGCGTCAACGACCTGCTGCGCGGCCTGGCCGACTGAAGGTGGCTGCGCCGGAGGATCTGGCGCAGTCCGCGATCTACCGGCATCCGTCCGACACCCTGTTGGGGCGGATGCTGTACGCCCCGCGCTGGACCCGGCTGGGCCGCGCGCTGTCGCGGCGCTGGCCGATGCCGGCGCCGCCTTCGGTGGCCATCAGGCCCCCCTGCGTTTCCTCACCTGCCAGGACGAGGCCATCGCCCGCACCTGCGACTGTCGCTGGGCCAGCACCCGCATCGCGCTGCCGGTAGACCTCGACAGCCTGCAGCCGCTGCGCCTGGAACGCGAGCTGCAGTGCCCGCGCCTGCAGGCGATGGGCGTGGCGCTTGCATCGGGCCTGGCCTTCCGCTTGCCGAGAGTGCCGTTCCGGGTCGTGTCCGAGCGCCTGTTGTGAGATTCTGGCCCTCTGTTTTCCAGCATCACAGATGGCCATGAGCACCACTGTCTACGGTTTGAAGAACTGCGATACCTGCAAGAAGGCGACCAAGTGGCTGGACCGCTTCGGCGTGCCGTACACCTTCGTCGACTACCGCGACAACAAGCCCAGCCCGGAAATGCTGCTGGAATGGGCCGCGCAGCTGGGGGGGCTGGCGGCGATGGTCAACAAGTCCTCCACCACCTGGCGGCAGCTGCCGGACAATCGCAAGGCCGCGGACTCCGAGGCCGAATGGAAGCTGCTGCTGCGCGAGTATCCGCAGCTGATCAAGCGCCCGCTGGTGGTTACCGCCGACGGCACGGTCAGCCAGGGTTTCAGTGACAACGGCTTCAAGGCCCGCTTCGGCGTGGGTGCTGCGTGAGCGCGGTCCTCGACCTGACCTGCGAGCTGATTGCGCGACCTTCGGTAACGCCGGACGATGCTGGTTGCCAGGCGCTGTTGGCGGCGCGGCTGAAGCAGGCCGGATTCCAGTGCGATCATCTGCGTCTGGGCGACGTTGACAATCTATGGGCGACCCATGGCCAGGGCGCGCCGGTGCTGGTTCTGCTGGGCCACACTGACGTGGTGCCCACCGGCCCGCGCGAGTCCTGGACCAGCGACCCGTTCACGCCGCAGATCCGCGATGGCGTGCTGTATGGGCGCGGTGCCGCCGACATGAAAGGCAGCGTGGCGGCGTTCGCGGTGGCCGCCGAGCAGTTCGTCGCCGACCATCCCGACCATCCCGGCACGCTGGCGGTACTGCTGACCAGCGACGAGGAGGGCGATGCCATCGATGGCGTGCGCCACGTTGCACGCCTGTTCGCCGCACGCGGGCAGCGCATCGACTGGTGCATCACCGGTGAGCCGTCGTCGACCGCGACGCTGGGCGATCTGCTGCGCGTGGGGCGTCGTGGCAGCCTGTCGGCCAAACTGCGCGTCCACGGCGTACAGGGCCATGTGGCGTATCCGGAGAAGGCACGCAACCCGATCCACCAGGCGGCGCCGGCCCTGGCCGAGCTGAGTGCGCGGCGCTGGGACGAAGGCTACGAGAGTTTCCCGGCGACCAGCCTGCAGATCTCCAACATCCACGCCGGCACCGGTGCCAACAACGTGATTCCCGGCGAACTCGAGGTGGATTTCAACATCCGCTACAACCCGCACTGGGATGCGCCGAAGCTGGAAGCGGAGATCACCGCGCTGCTGGAACGGCATGGCCTGCAGTACACGCTGAAGTGGCATCGCAGCGGCGAGCCGTTCTACACCCCGGAAGGCACGCTGCGCGCCGCCGCGCGTGCGGTGCTGGCCGAACACATCGGCCGCGCGCCAGAAGAAAGCACCGGCGGCGGCACCTCCGATGCACGCTTCATCGCGCCATTGGGCGCGCAATGCATCGAAGTGGGCCCGGTCAATGCCAGCATCCACCAGGTGGACGAGAACGTGCGCGTGGACGATCTGGAAGCGTTGCCGGGGCTGTACCAGCGGCTGGTGGAACGGCTGCTGGTGTGAGGATGGTGGATGCCGATCGTCGGTCGGCACACCTTCCGCAGGACTGCAGCCGGGCCCTGGTCCGAAAAGATGAGTAACGGCGGCATGATCGCCTTTTCCCAGTAGCTTGGCGCGGCCATGTAGGAGCGCTGCGCCTGGGGCCTGGCGAACAAGCCGGCCGCCGCTGGCAGGGCCGAAGGCGGGTGAGGGTCTGGCAGGCGCCAGGCCCAGGCAGGGCAGGGCAGGGCAGCCAGTGCCCCGGTGCCTCGGTTGCCGACGCAACTGTTGCGCCGCGCTGGAAACCGGGGTAGGGTCGATGCCATGTCGATCCGCCAAGCCACCGCCGTCAACAACAACCGCAATAATCTGCGCGCGAATAATCGTGCGCGGCCGATGCGGGACTGCGCCCTGGGTAGATAGACAGCAACACACGCCCGGACACCAGAAAACCCGCATCAGCCGATGCGGGTTTTTTTGTGCCCGGGCGCAGCCTGCCCGGGCCTGGATGGCCGGTCGAACACCTTCCCACCCGTGAAATTCCCCAACAGGAGCTCCCCCATGTGTTCGATCTTCGGAATCTTCGGCCTGCAGGCCGGTGACGATCTTCCCACCCTGCGCCGCCACGCGCTGGAACTGTCGCAACGCCAGCGCCACCGTGGCCCGGACTGGAGCGGCGTGTACCTCGACGAAGGTGCGCTGCTGGTCCATGAACGGCTGGCCATCGTCGATCCGGCCGGTGGTTCGCAACCGCTGCTGTCGGCCGATGGCCAGCTGGCGCTGGCGGTGAACGGCGAGATCTACAACCACCAGGCGTTGAAGGCGGCGCTGACCACCCCCTACGACTTCCAGACCGGCTCGGACTGCGAGGTGATCAACGCGCTGTACCGCCAGGGCGGCGCGCCGGCGCAGTGGCTGGAACAGCTCAACGGCATCTTCGCCTTCGCGCTGTGGGACCGTGACAGTGGACGCGTGCTGGTGGCGCGCGACCCGGTCGGTGTGGTGCCGCTGTACTGGGGCCACGACGCCCAGGGGCGCTTGCGCGTGGCCTCGGAAATGAAGGCGCTGGTCGATACCTGTGCCGATGTCGCGCAGTTCCCGCCGGGCCACTATTTCGACAGTGCCAGCGGTGAACTGGTGCGCTACTACCAGCAACCGTGGCGTGACTATGCCGACGTGCAGGGTCGCCAGGCCGATCTGGCCGAACTGCGCCAGGCCTTCGAGCACGCGGTGGAACGCCAGTTGATGAGCGACGTGCCGTACGGCGTGCTGCTGTCCGGTGGCCTGGACTCGTCGCTGGTGGCGGCGGTAGCCGCGCGCTATGCACGTCGCCGCATCGAGGATGGCGGGCAGACCGAAGCCTGGTGGCCGCGCCTGCATTCGTTCGCGATCGGCTTGAAGGGCTCGCCCGATCTGGCTGCCGCTGCCATTGCTGCCGAAGCGCTGGGCACCGTGCATCACGGCTTCGAATACACCTTCGAGGAAGGCCTCGATGCGCTGCCGGAAGTGATCCGCCACATCGAAACCTACGACGTCACCACCATCCGCGCCTCCACGCCGATGTTCCTGCTGGCGCGGCGGATCAAGGCGATGGGGGTGAAGATGGTGCTCTCCGGCGAGGGCAGCGATGAGATCTTTGGTGGCTACCTGTATTTCCACAAGGCACCGGATGCGCGTGAGTTCCACGAGGAGCTGGTGCGCAAGCTCGACGCGCTGTACAACTACGACTGCCTGCGTGCCAACAAGTCGATGATGGCCTGGGGCGTGGAGCCGCGCGTGCCGTTCCTGGATCGTGAATTCCTCGACGTGGCGATGCGCTTCGATGCCGCGCACAAGATGGTGGGCGCCGGCTTTGGCGGTCGCCGCATCGAAAAGGCGGTGCTGCGCGAGGCGTTCGACGGCTACCTGCCGGACAGCATCCTGTGGCGTCAGAAGGAGCAGTTCAGCGATGGCGTCGGCTATGGATGGATCGACGGCCTGAAGGCGCATGCCGAGGCGCAGGTGAGTGACCGCGTGCTGGCGGCGGCCGACAAGCGCTTCCCGCACAACCCGCCGCAGACCAAGGAGGCGTATTACTACCGCCACCTGTTCGAGCAGTTCTTCCCCAGCCGTGCGGCCGCGGAGACCGTGCCGGGCGGCAAGTCCATCGCCTGCTCCTCGCCGGCGGCCATTGCCTGGGACGCCAGCTTCGCCGCCGCTGCCGACCCTTCGGGACGCGCGATCGCCGGCGTGCACGAGCAGGCACTGGCCTAAGCCCCCAAAAGGGGACGGAGGGGATTAAGTCGTAAGTGGCACAAACGACTTAATCCCCTCCGTCCCCTTTTTGTATGATCGCCCCCTGCGCATTGGGGAATGTTCATGGACGTACAGGCAGGCGGCAACGCGCCGCCCACGAAATGGGGATGGCGTTATCTGGCGTGGGCCGGGGTGCCGTTGCTGGCCGGCGTGCTGCTGGCGCGGTATGCCGGGCCGGCGGCGCCCGAGATGGTCGCCCGTGCCACGGTTGCTGCCGAAGGCAGCTGGGCGCAGCATCTGGCGTCACCGCTGGGCCTCTTCCTGCTGCAGCTGCTGGTGCTGTTGCTGGTAGCCAAGGGCGCCGGTGCATTGCTGAAGCGGCTGGGCCAGCCGGCGGTGATTGGCGAGATGGCGGCCGGCCTGATGATGGGCCCGCTGGTGCTCGGCAGCCTGCTGCCGCAGTTGCATGGTGCGCTGTTCCCGGCCAGTTCGCTGGGCCCGCTGGGCATGCTCAGCCAGCTGGGCGTGCTGATGTTCCTGCTGGTGGCCGGTGCCGAGCTGGACCTGGCGGCACTGCGCGGCCGCCGGCGTTTCGCCTTCACGGTCAGCCATGCCGGCATCGCGGTGCCGTTCGTGCTCGGCGTCGCGTTGGCGATCTGGCTGTATCCGCAGCACGGCCCGCAGGGCGTGGGCTTCACTGCCTTCGCACTTTTCGTCGGTATTTCGATGAGCATCACCGCGTTCCCGGTGCTGCTGCGCATCCTTGCCGACCGCGGCATCGCGCAGACGTCGCTGGGGCAGACCGCCATCGCGTGCGCGGCATTGGGCGATGCCACCGCATGGTGCCTGCTGGCACTGATCGTGGCGGCTGCACAGGCCAGTGGATGGCTGTCGGCCAGCCTCAACCTGCTGTGCGTGGTCGCCTTCGTGGCGCTGATGCTGGGGCTGGTGAAGCCGTGGTTCGCCCGCCAGCAGATCGCGCCGGGCCGTGAGGGGCGCTGGCTGCTCGGCATCCTGCTGCTGTCGTTGGGTAGTGCCCTGATCACCGAAATGCTGGGCATCCACGCGCTGTTCGGTGCCTTCGCGGCGGGCGTGGCGGTATCGTCCAACGCGCAGCTGCGCGACCTGTTGATGGCCCGCGTCGAACCGTTCGCGGTGACGCTGCTGCTGCCGTTGTTCTTCGCCATGACCGGGTTGCGCATGCGCGCCGATGCGCTGCAGGCCAGCGACATCGTGCTGTGCGTAGTGGTGATCGCGGTGGCCACGACCGGCAAGCTGCTGGGCACCTTCAGTGCCGCGCGCAGTGCCGGCATGCCCACGCGCGAGGCGTGGCGGTTGGGCGCGCTGATGAACACCCGCGGCCTGATGGAGCTGATCGTGCTCAACCTGGGTTACGAACTGGGCCTGCTCGGCGACCGCCTGTTCGCGGTGCTGGTGATCATGGCGCTGGTGACCACGGCGATGACCGGGCCGCTGCTGAACCTGATCGAGCGTCGCAGGGCTTGAGCGTTGAACGGTGGTGCCGGCCGCTGGCCGGCAACCTCATGATGCTGGACACACCTGCATGGATGCCGGCCAATGGCCGGCACTACCGCGCCGGCACCAGCGTCATCGTGTGCTGTGCCTTGCCGGGCAGGAAGGGCGTCGGCCGTCCATGCACCCAGTCCTCGTGGCCGGCGCCCCAATAAGGTGACAGTGGATGGCCGCTCTGGCCGCCCGGCATGTGCACGATGCCGTCGGCCTCGTGGCCGGGCGAGACCACCATGCGCTCGGAAGCACCGAAGTTCGGCGTCTGCACGCGTGGCATGTCACGGTCGCCGGGCAGCTGGTCGGCGGGCATGCACAGCCAGCGCTTGGCGATGCCCGGCAGCGCCCGTGCGATGGGGTGGCAGATCGCCGCAGTGTTGCGTTCGCCCCAGCTGCGCTTGGACAGCGGTCCCGGCTTGGCCAGCTCGCTCTCGGTACGGCGTGCCGCGTCGATCAGCAGCGCATCCCAGCTGTCGAAGGCCGGTGGCAGCAGATGGGCCGGACGCTGTTGCAGCATCGGCCAGGCCACGCCTTCCAGCTGCGCCAGTCGCGGGTCGAGGTAGTCATCACCCAGCTGCGCATTGGCCGGTGCCAGCAGTGCATCGGACAACGTCTCCATCACCTGGGTGCGGAATTCACGTACTACCCGGTAGCTGACCGAACTGGCCGCGGCACGACCGCCCCATTGATGGCTGACTTCCTTCAAACGCTTCAGTGCAGGGTCGTCACTGCGCTCGATGACGTCGTGCAGCAGGGCCCACCAGCGCTGCAGGAACACCGCGCGATCGTCGAGCTGGATCGCCAGCAGGTCGTGCTCGTCGAAACGGTCCTGGATGGCGAGCAGATCACGGATCTGCCGCGCGCGGGCGCCAAGGTCATAACCACCGTTGCCGACATTGGCCAGTGCCTCGCCGTCGAGGACGCGGCCGTTGGCGGTCCACAGGCGATGGTTCGGTGGGTCGATCAATGCCGGCGAGGCGTCGCTGCGGATCGGCCAGGGGGCGCAGTCCTGGTTGTTGGCGGCGGTGAAGCCGGCCGGTGCACAGCCCGGACCGCGGTCGGGGCGGGCGCCGATCAGGCGCCAGGCGATGCGTCCGCTGCGGTCGCCGACCACCAGGTTCTGTGCGGGGATGCCGGCGTGGTCGGCGAAGCGCAGGGCAGCGTCCAGGTCACCGGCGCGCGCCAGGTCACCGAAGTCCAGCCGCACCGCGCCGGGCAGGTGGGCGACCCAACGCAGCGCATCGCCACTGCCATCGGCATGCGTGTGCAGGATCGGCCCCCAGGCGGTTTCGCGTACCGGGAACCGCACATCGCCCTGGCCGGCCACGGCGATGCGTTCTTCATGCACGGTCACCGTGGCGTTGGCTGGTTCAGTGCGGTAATCGGCGGTGTCTATGTAACTGTTGGTGAAGCCCCAGGCGACGTGGCCATTGCTGCCGACGATCACCGCCGGCAGGCCAGGCAGCGAGAAGCCGGTGACGTCGACCTGGCCGCCAGCGGCCTGTGGATCGGGGTAGCGCAGGCGCACGCGGAACCACAGGCCCGGCGCGCGCAGGCCCAGGTGCATGTCGTCGGCGACGATCGCGCGACCGTCCGCGGTAAGCGCACCGGCCACCGCGAAGTTGTTGCTGCCGACGGCGTCGACCTCTTCCTGCGCGGTGCCGGATTTTCCCTTCAATGTGCGCAGGTCGAGCTGGCTGGCATCGGGCAGGGCGGCGTTGCCGGTGGGTTCGCCGAACAGCGGTGCATCCCATTCGGTGCCGTCGTGGGCGATCAATGTGTACAGCGCCGGCGGCACCACTGCGCGGATGCGGCTCAGTGCAAGCTCGGTCTGGTTGCCGGGGTCCTGCAGGTCGGCGTACATGGCCAGCCCGGTCAGCACGCTGTCGCTGGCCTGCCACGGTTGCGGCGACTGCCGCAGCAGCAGGTAGGCCCATGGCCGCACGGAGAGGCCGGCCAGGCCCTCATTGACCCCACCGACATAGGCGCTCACGGCGTCGACGTTGTCGCCCAGCGCAGCCTGCATGTTCGCCTCGGTGCGCGCGCGCAGCCGATGCACGCGCATGCGCTTGTCGGCATCGATCGCCTTCGGGCCAAACAGTGCGGACAGTTCGCCGGCCGCGCTGCGGCGCATCAGGTCCATCTCGAAATAGCGTTCCTGCGCATGCACGCGGCCCAATGCGCGCATCGCGTCGGCCTGGCTGGTGGCGGTGATGGTGACCACGCCCAGCGCATCGCGCTCGATGGTGACCGGCCTGGCCAGGCCGGGCAGCGCATGCTCGCCGTCCAGGTCGGCCAGGCTGCCGCGCAGCAGCAGCCACAGGACCAGTGCGGTGACCAGCACGATGGCGACCAACACGCCCAGCACCCAACGCCATGTACGTCGCATCGCACGTCCTTTCCGAACTCGTGGGCCGATTGTAGCCGCAGGCGCAACTGCGACTGATTCCGATTAGATCACCGTATTTTGAAATGCGGCACCCTATGCCGCATCGATTCACAGGAGCCCCCCATGAAAGGCAATCCGGACGTCATCGCCTGCCTGAAGGAACTGCTGCGCGGCGAGCTTGCTGCCCGCGACCAGTACTTCATCCATTCCCGCCGCTACGAGGACCAGGGCCTGTTCGCGCTGTACGAACGCCTGAACCACGAGATGGAAGAGGAAACCCAGCACGCCGATGCGCTGCTGCGCCGGATCCTGTTCCTGGGCGGCGACCCGGACATGCGCCCGCATGCCACCGAGCCGGGCAAGACCGTGGAAGAGATGCTGCAGAAGGATCTCGACACTGAATACGCGGTTCGGAACAATCTCGCCGCCGGCATGAAGCTGTGCGAGGAGAAGGGTGACTACGTGAGCCGCGACATCCTGTTGGCCCAGCTGAAGGACACCGAGGAAGACCACGCCTGGTGGCTGGAGCAGCAGCTGGGCCTGATCAAGCGCATCGGCCTGGAGCTGTACCAGCTGAGCAAGATCGACGGCAACGGCGCCCCGGCGCACTGAGCCGGAGGTGGCGCCGGGCAATTCCCGGCGACCACCCGGTAGAGCCGACCGCTGGTCGGCTGCTTTTCGGTAGAGCAGCCGACTGACAGTCGGCTCTACCAGGAGCAAAAGGCAGCCGACCAGCGGTCGGCTCTACCGGCAGCACAGCGTTCTGTCGCCCGCCAGCACCGGAGCACCGCCAGCCAGCCTTCGCCAGCCAGCCGCTCCACCGCCCGCCAGCCGACAACGAAAAAGCCGGGGAATGCCCCGGCTTTTTCGTGTCTGATCTCCCGCAAGGCGTGTCAACCAAGGTTGACACCCGCCAGGGGCAGGGCCCAGCCCTTATTCCACCGACAGCCCTTCCACCTTCTGCCAGCCGCGCGGCAGCAGGTGGCCGCGGGTGGCGCGGGCGCCGAGGTAGGCGTCGAGCTCGTTGAACTTCAGCCCCATCGTGCGCTGACCGCTGCGCACCTGCAGGGTCTGCCCCGGGCTGATCGCCACGATGGCGACCACGCGTTCAGTGGCGAGCTTGGCCTTCGGGATCTCGATGATCTTGTTGCCCTTGCCCTTGTCCAGTTCCGGCAGGTCGTTGGCGGCGATGGCCAGCAGGTTGCCGGAACTGGTCACCGCCACGATGCGGTCGGTGGCCACGTTGGCGACCATCGACGGGGTGAGCACCGACGAGCCGGACGACAGGTTCAGCATCGCCTTGCCGGCCTTGTTGCGACCGATCAGGTTCTCGAAGCGGGTGACGAAGCCGTAGCCATGGCTGGAGGCCAGCACGAAGCGGGCATCCGGCTCGGCACTGGCCAGGGTCACGAAGCTGGTGCCCGGTGCCGGCGAGAAGCGGCCGGTCAGCGGTTCACCGTTGCCACGCGCGGAGGGCAGGGTGTGCACCGGTGTCGAGTAGGCGCGGCCCTCGCTGTCGAGGAACGCGACCTGCTGGGTGCTGCGCGCACGCACTGCACCCTGCAGGGCATCGCCGTCGCGGTAGGAGAGGGCGGACGCATCGACGTCGTGGCCCTTGGCGGCACGGATCCAGCCCTTTTCCGACAGCACCACGGTCATCGGCTCGCTCGGCACCAGCTCGGTCTCGTCGATGGCCTGCGCGGCCTGGCGCTGCACCAGCGGCGAACGGCGCGCGTCGCCGAACTTCTTGGCGTCGGCCGTCAGTTCGTCGCGGATCAGCTTCTTCAGCTTGGCTTTGCTGTCGAGGATGCCGAGGATCTTCTCGCGTTCCTTGGCCAGCTCGTCCTGCTCGCCGCGGATCTTCATCTCTTCCAGGCGGGCCAGCTGCTTCAGCTTGGTTTCCAGGATGTACTCGGCCTGTTCCTCGGACAGGCCGAAGCGCGCGATCAGCGCCGCCTTCGGTTCGTCCTCGGTACGGATGATGTGGATCACCTCGTCCAGGTTGAGGAAGGCGACCAGCAGGCCTTCCAGCAGGTGCAGGCGGCGCTCGACCTTCTGCAGGCGGTGCTGCAGGCGGCGGGTGACGGTGTTGCTGCGGAAGGTCAGCCATTCGCTGAGCAGCATCTTCAGGTTCTTCACCTGCGGACGGCCGTCCAGCCCGATCACGTTGAGGTTGACGCGGTAGCTGCGCTCCAGGTCCGTGGTCGCGAACAGGTGGCCCATCAGCTGGTCGGCGTCGACGCGGTTGGAACGTGGCACCAGCACCACGCGCACCGGGTTGGCGTGGTCGGATTCGTCGCGGATGTCTTCCAGCCACGGCAGCTTCTTGGCGCGCATCTGCGCGGCGATCTGCTCGATCACCTTCGACGGCGACACCTGGAACGGCAGCGCCGTCACCACGATGTTGTTGGCTTCCTTGTTGAAGGTCGCACGCGCACGCACGCTGCCGTTGCCGGTCTCGTAGATGTTCCGCAGATCGTTGGCGGCGGTGATGATCTCGGCGCTGGACGGGTAGTCCGGGCCCTGCACGTGCTCGCACAGGTCGCGCACGGTCGCATCGGGGTTGTCCAGCAGGTGCAGCAGTGCGCTGACGATCTCGTTGAGATTGTGCGGCGGCACGTCGGTGGCCATGCCCACGGCGATGCCGGTGGTGCCGTTCAGCAGCAGGTGCGGCAGCCGCGCTGGCATCCAGGTCGGTTCCTGCAGGGTGCCGTCGAAGTTCGGTGCCCAGTCGGTGGTGCCCTGGCCCAGTTCGCCCAGCAGTACTTCGGCGATCGGGGTCAGCTTGGATTCGGTGTAACGCATCGCCGCGAACGACTTCGGGTCATCGCTGGAGCCGAAGTTGCCCTGGCCCTCGATCAGCGGGTAGCGGTACGAGAACGGCTGCGCCATCAGCACCAGCGCCTCGTAGCACGCGCTGTCGCCGTGCGGGTGGTACTTACCGATGACGTCACCGACGGTGCGCGCGGACTTCTTCGGCTTGGACGCGGCATTCAGGCCCAGCTCGCTCATCGAATAGATGATGCGGCGCTGCACCGGCTTCAGGCCGTCGCCGATGAACGGCAGGGCGCGGTCCAGGACCACGTACATCGAGTAGTCGAGGTAGGCGCGTTCGGCGTACTCGCGCAGCGGCAGTTGTTCGAATCCGTGGAACACGGGGCGGGCAAGTTCGGTCATGCGGCGTTGTTACCTATGTCGGGAGGCGGCGACGGCGGTCGCCGCTCGCAATCCTGTGATTATCCGGATGCGGCGGGGGATGCCAAGCCACGTGCAGGGTCCAGCCCGGTTTCGAGGCCATGCCCGGCCCGCGCCAGATAGCGCCCCGGTGGCAGCCCGAAGTGGCGGCGGAACACGGTGACGAAGGCACTGGCGCTGCTGAAGCCCAGTGCATGGGCGATGTCGGCCACGCTGCGGCCATCGGTCAGCTGGCGCAGGGCTTCGGACAGGCGGGCCTGTTGCCGCCACTGGGCGAAGCTGAGCGTGGTCTCGTCGCGGAAGTGACGGGTCAGGCTGCGCGGCGACAGGCCGGCCCAATGCGCCCATTCGGCCAGGCTGCGCTCGTCGGACGGGTCGGCCAGCAGCTGCGAGGCGATCTTCAGCAGGCGCCGGTCGTGCGGCATCGGCAGGTGCATGCGCTGGCGCGGCGCGGTGCGGATCTCGTCCAGCAGCACCTCGATGATGTGCTGGCGCTCGGGCGTGGTGTCATAGCCCAGCGGCCATTCGCAGATGCGGTCGGCCAGCGCCTGCGCCAGCTTGGACAGGCCCAGTACGCAGGGATCGGCGGGCAGGGTGGCGCAGGCCGGCGCGGCCAGTGCCATGCCCCAGCCGCGCAGCGGACCGTCCAGGGTCACCGTATGCGGCTCCAGCGGCGGCATCCAGCCGGCCGAGCCCGGCGCCAGCGACCACGTCCCGTGCGAGGTGCGGGTGGTCAGCAGGCCACGCTCGACACAGATCAGCTGGGCGCGCTGGTGGTGGTGCCAGTCCACTTCCCGGACCAGCCCCTGCGGGCTGTCGAAGCGGAAAGCGACCACCGGTGGGCCATCGTTGCGCTCGAACCAATCCAGTGCGTCGTCCCTGAGCAGGCGCTTGGGAGCGGGAATTTCTGCCTTGTTCATCATGTCCGCTGGCTGAAATGTGTCATCCATTGTCTGAATTGTACTACCGGGCCACCTGACCAGATCATTAAGGTAGGCGCCTTCATTGATCCAGCCCACTGCTGCAACACAGCATTCGATGCCAGATCGAATATTTCCATTGAGAAATATTTTTTTTGGAAGAGAATGCTCCCCCATGATCTGTCCTGCAACCACTCCCCCCAGTTTCGGCCTGCTGCTGCGCCAGGTGCGCGACGGCCTGGTCCGGCAACTCGACGCGTCCATGGCTGAAGAAGACCTGGGTATCGGCTTCACCCACTACATCGGGTTGAAGGTGCTCTCGCACATGGCCCCGTGCACGGCCAACGAACTGGCCCAGGCCATCGACCAGGTACCCAGCGCAGTCACCCGCCTGCTGGACAAGCTCGAGGCACTGGGCTGCGTCCGCCGCGAACCGCATGCGCAGGACCGGCGTGCGCTGCAGATCGTGCTGACCGATGAAGGCCGCGCATTGTGGGCGCGGTTGAAGCTGCGTGGCGACGCGGTGATGGATTACGCCCTGCGTGATCTTTCCGCCGACGAGCGCACGCTGCTGCTGTCCCTCCTTACCCGAATCCGCGATTCCCTGACGACCCCATGAACCCGATCCCGCATTCCACTCTCCTCCGGTCCGGGCGCGCGCTGCTGGTGTCAGCGCTGGCCCTGGCCCTGGCCGCCTGCGCCAGCAGTCGTGGCCTCAACCCGCAGGGCCACGTGCTTGACGTGGACAGCCTGCACAGCGAACGCACCCTGGCCGACACCGACCTCAGCGCCACCGGCTTCCCGGCGCAGGACTGGTGGAAGGCGCTGGGCGATGCGCAGCTGGACGCGCTGGTCGCCGAGGGCCTGGCCGGCCACCCGAGCCTGGACGCCGCCGACGCGCGCCTGCACCAGGCCCAGGCCCAGGTCGGCACCGCACGTGCCGATGAGCTGCCCAGCCTGTCGGTGTCCGGTGGCTATACCGGGCTGCGCCTGCCTGAGTCGATGGCAGGCAGCGAGATCGGTGGCCATTACGCCGGCAGCAGCCAGGTCGCCTTCGACTTCAGCTATGGCGTGGACCTGTGGGGCGGCAAGCGCGCCGCCTGGGAAGCGGCGGTGGACGGCGCGCATGCGGCCACCGTCGAGGCCCAGGCCGCACGCCTGAACCTGTCCACCGGCATCACCCAGGCCTATGCCGACCTGGCCTACGCCTGGCAGCTCAACGATGTGGCCGAGGAAGAGCTGGCCCGTTCGCAGAAGTCGCTGGAACTGACCCGCCAGCGCCGCCGCGCCGGCATCGACAGCGATCTGCAGGTGCGCCAGGCCGAGGCCCGCGTACCGGCGGCGCAGCAGCAGGTGCAGGCCGCACAGCAGCGGATCGACGCGGCCCGCACCGCACTGGCCGCGCTGGTCGGCAAGGGCCCGGACCGTGGCCTGTCGATCCAGCGCCCGCAGCCGCTGAACCCGGTGGCGCTGCAGCTGCCGGGCGTGCTGCCCAGCGAACTGCTGGGCCGTCGCCCCGACATCGTTGCCGCACGCTGGCGCGTTGAAGCGGCCGACAAGCAGATCAAGGTTGCCAAGACAAGGTTCTACCCGAGCTTCAACCTGACCGCGCTGGCCGGCGTGGTCGCCCCGAACGTGGGCGACCTGCTGAAGAGCAGCTCCACCTTCGCCTACATCGGCCCGGCGCTGAGCCTGCCGATCTTCGAAGGCGGCAAGCTGCGCGCCAACCTGGCCAACACCGATGCGCAGTACGACCTGGCGGTGGCCAACTACAACCAGGCCGTGCTCGACGCACTGCGCGACGTCGCCGACCAGGTCAACGCGGTGCGCTCGCTGGCGCAGCAGGCGCACTCGCAGCAGCAGGCGGTGGATACCGCACGCTCGGCCTTCGACCTGGCCCAGCAGCGTTACCGCGCCGGCATCGGCAGCTACCTGGACGTGCTGACCGCGCAGTCCACCCTGCTGCAGTCGCAGCAGCAGCTGGCCGGCCTGCAGTCGCAGCAGGTGCAGTCCTCGGTGCGCCTGAGCAAGGCGCTGGGCGGTGGTTTCCAGCCCGCTGACGCCGACCGCGCACCGATCGCCTCCCATTCCGATTCCTCGCATTCCTGAAGACGCCCGCCATGAGCCAGACCCAAGACACCGCGGCCCCGGCCGCCCCCAATCGCCGCGGCAACCTGCTGCGCGGCCTGTTCGTGATCGTCGTGCTGCTGCTTGCCGCACTGGCGCTGTGGTACTTCATGTTCGGCCGTTGGTTCGAAGAGACCGACGATGCCTACGTGCAGGGCAACCAGGTGCAGATCACCCCGCTGGTGGCCGGTACCGTGGTCGCCATCAACGCCGATGACGGCATGCGCGTGGAGCGCGGCCAGCTGCTGGTGCAGCTGGACCCGTCCGACACCGCGGTGGCACTGCAGCAGGCCGAAGCCAACCTGGCCAAGACGGTGCGCCAGACCCGCGGTCTGTACCGCAGCGTGGAAGGCGCCCAAGCGGACTTGAACGCCCGCCAGGTGACCCTGAAGCGCGTGCGCGAAGACTTCGCCCGCCGCAAGGACCTGGCCGCCACCGGCGCCATTTCCAACGAAGAACTGGCCCACGCCCGTGACGAGCTGGCTGCCGCCGAAGCGGCCGTGGCCGGCTCGCGCGAGACCGTCGAGCGCAACCGCGCGCTGGTCGACGACACCGTGATCGCCACCCAGCCGGACGTGCAGGCGGCTGCCGCGCAGCTGCGCCAGGCCTTCCTCAACAACGCCCGCGCCGGCATCGTCGCGCCGGTCACCGGCTACGTCGCCCGGCGTTCGGTGCAGGTCGGCCAGCGCGTGCAGCCGGGCAATGCCCTGATGGCCGTGGTGCCGACCGAGCAGATGTGGGTCGAGGCCAACTTCAAGGAAACCCAGCTGCGCCACATGCGCCTGGGCCAGGAAGTGGAACTGAAGTCGGACCTGTACGCCGGTGACGTGAAGTACAAGGGCCGCATCCAGAGCCTTGGCCTGGGCACCGGCTCCGCGTTCTCGCTGCTGCCGGCGCAGAACGCCAGCGGCAACTGGATCAAGATCGTGCAGCGCGTGCCGGTGCGCATCGCCATCGATGCCAAGCAGCTGGCCGAACACCCGCTGCGCATCGGCCTGTCGATGAAGGCTGAAGTGAGCCTGCGCGACCAGAAGGGTGAAGTGCTGCCGAGCACTCCGGCCAAGGGCACGGTGTTCGACACCGACGTGTATGCCAAGCAGCTGCATGATGCCGACGAGGTGATCCACACGATCATCCAGGGCAACCTGCCGCAGCAGCAGGCGAAGGTGGGCTGAGGTCGCCATGTCCGCACAAGCTCCAGCCGCGCCCGGCGCTCCGGGCGCACCGGCGGCGCCGGGTGCGGCCTCCGGGTTCCTGCCGCCCAGCGTCGCACTGTGCACCGTGGGCCTGGCGATGGCCTCGTTCATGCAGGTGCTCGACACCACCATCGCCAACGTCTCGCTGCCGACCATCGCCGGCAATCTCGGCGCCAGTTCGCAGCAGGCGACCTGGGTCATCACCTCGTTCGCGGTCAGCACGGCCATCGCGCTGCCGCTGACCGGCTGGCTCAGCCGCCGCTTCGGCGAACGCAAGCTGTTCGTCTGGGCCACGCTGGCCTTCGTCATCACCTCGCTGCTGTGCGGCCTGGCGCAGAGCATGGGCATGCTGGTGCTGTCGCGTGCGCTGCAGGGGTTCGTTGCCGGCCCGATGTACCCGATCACGCAGTCGCTGCTGGTCTCGATCTATCCGCGCGAGAAACGCGGGCAGGCATTGGCACTGCTGGCGATGATCACGGTGGTTGCGCCGATCTGTGGCCCGATCCTTGGTGGCTGGATCACCGACAACTACAGCTGGGAGTGGATCTTCCTGATCAACGTGCCGCTGGGCATCTTCGCTGCGCTGGTGGTCGGCAACCAGCTGAAGGGGCGACCGGAGCAGATCGAGAAGCCGAAGATGGACTACGTCGGCCTGGTCACCTTGGTGATCGGCGTCGGTGCGCTTCAGCTGGTCCTCGACCTGGGCAACGACGAGGACTGGTTCTCGTCGATGAAGATCGTGGTGCTGGCCTGCGTAGCGGTGGTGACGCTGACGGTGTTCCTGATCTGGGAGCTGACCGACAAGGATCCGATCGTTGACCTGAAGCTGTTCCGGCACCGCAACTTCCGCGCCGGTACGCTGGCGATGGTGGTGGCCTACGCGGCGTTCTTCAGCGTGGCGCTGCTGATCCCGCAGTGGCTGCAGCGTGACATGGGCTACACCGCGATCTGGGCGGGCCTGGCGACGGCACCGATCGGCATCCTGCCGGTGATCATGACCCCGTTCGTGGGCAAGTATGCGTCGCGCTTCGATATGCGCATGCTGGCCACGGTCGCGTTCATCGTGTTGTCGATGACCAGCTTCCTGCGATCGAACTTCAACCTGCAGGTGGACTACATGCACGTGGCCGGCGTACAGCTGATCATGGGCATCGGCGTCGCGCTGTTCTTCATGCCGGTGCTGCAGATCCTGCTGTCGGACCTGGATGGACGCGAGATCGCGGCGGGCTCCGGCCTGGCCACGTTCCTGCGTACGCTGGGTGGCAGTTTCGCGGCGTCGCTGACGACGTGGCTGTGGGCGCGGCGCACCCAGGTGCACCATGCCGACCTGACCGAGCATATCTCGGCCTATCAGCCGGGCATGCAGGACCAGGTCACCGCGATGGGGCAGGGCGACCTGCAGCACGGCGCAGCGGTACTGAACAACATGATCAACCACCAGGCATCGCAGATGGGCTTCAACGACATCTTCTTCCTGCTGGGCTGGATCTTCCTGGCGATCATTACGTTCCTGTGGCTGGCCAAGCCGCCATTCGGCGCAGGCGCAGGTGCGGCCGCCGGTGGTGGACACTGAAACTCCCTGGAAACACCGTGCTGTACTTTGACCCCGCCGCGAGGCGGGGTTTTTGTTGGGGTGACGCTGGTCGCACGGGCATTGCCATCGGGCTGGTGCAGCGGCGCAGGTTCAGCGCGTGCGATAGACGCGCTTGAACACCAACCGATCACGGAACAATCGGGAAATGGCCCACATGCCCGCCACAAGTACGGCGCCACACGTGAGCCAGCCGGCAGTGGCCTGCAATCGGCTGCCGACCAGGGCGCCGCAGATGATGGCGGCGACAAAGACGAGCATTACGGCCTCCTTTGATGCGCCGTAGTGGACCTCGGCCTGGCATCCCACGCATACGCTTACGCCGTGGTTCGAGCCGGTATGGCAGTGTGGGCAGATGATGCTGCGCTGCATTGGTGCGTCCTTTTGGGGAGAGGAGGGGCGCTGGTCAGGTCGTGGCGATACACCTGCAACCGGCTCCCGCAAATCTGCCTCCCACCGAAAAGGAATCGGGTGGATCTCGACTAGGAAAAGTACGAATTGAATGGGGAACGTGAAATGCGCCCCAAAAGGGGGCCGTTCAAGGTCTGGTGACGACGCGCCCGGAGGAGGTATGCACCCGCAGACGACGCCCGGGCGGTGCGAGATACGACAGTCCGAGTGGCGGTTGCGATGCCAGGATCGCCAAACCCCGGAAACGAAAAAACCCGCTTTCGCGGGTTTGATCATCTTGAGTCGTGGTGCCCAGGAGAGGACTCGAACCTCCACGGTTTTACCCGCTAGTACCTGAAACTAGTGCGTCTACCAATTCCGCCACCTGGGCGACTCAGGAGATGAATTGTGCGGGAAGGCAGAGAGTGTGTCAACAACATTTCACACATTTTTCTGCGGCTGCACGCCCAGGTGAAGCAGCAGGCTGCGCATCGCCGGTGACAGCTGCGCCCATTCGGCGAAACAGGCGCACAGGCGGCGCTGTGCCCACGCATCTGCAAGCGGAACCGCGACAGTACGGGTATTGCGTCGATGCTGGCGGGCGATGGTACGCGGCACGATGCCGACACCAATGCCGTGGCCGACCATGATGCACACGCCTTCGAACGTCTTCATGCGGATGCGCACGTCCAGGCGTCGCCCGATGTCGCGTGCCTGGTCTTCGATGTAGGCCTGCAGTGCATTGCCGTCGGTCAGCGCGACGAAGGTCTCGCCGGCAACATCGGCGAAGGCTACGCTGCGCCGCGATGCGAAGCGGTGTTCCGCAGGCAGCAGCATCACCAGTGGATCTTCGGCGACCACGTGCTGCTGCAGGCCGGCAGCGTCGACCGCATCACTGATGATGCCGGCTTCGGCCTGGCCAGCGTTGATCGCACGCACGACTTCGGGGCTGGTGCGCTCCAGCAGTTCCACGTGTAGGCGCGGGCGTTCGGCCAGCCACGGTGCCAGCCGCGAAGGCAGGTAGTTGGTCAGTGCTGCGGTGTTGGCATACAGATGCAGTGTGCCGCGCGCGCCGTGCGCGAACGCCTGCAGTTCACCGCGCAGCTGCGCCTGCTGCTGCAGGATCAATCGTGCATGGTGGGCGAGGGCGGCGCCGGCTTCGGTCAGGCTGACGCCGCGGGGGTGCCGGTTCACCAACGCGGTGCCGGCATCGGCTTCGATCGTGCGCAGGCGTTCGCTGGCCGACGCCAGTGCCAGGTTTGCCTGCGCTGCGCCGGCCGTGATGCTGCCCGCCTCGGCAATCGCCAGGAACAGGCGCAGGTCGGCGATATCCATCCGCATGTGATGCCCTCATCGCAACGGCTGCGCCTTCGGATCAGTCGAAGGCAAGTCCGGAAACACCGCATTGTGCGCCGAGCGGCCCGCCGATCCAATGAAGGCATGAATGAATCGATGTACTTCTACGTGCTGCTGGTGGTGGTGTTCGTGCTGGCCGGTGTGGTCAAGGGTGTGACTGGGATGGGGTTGCCGACGGTGGCGATGGGGCTGCTGGGCAGCACGCTGTCGCCGGTGGCGGCGGCGTCGATGCTGTTCATTCCCACTTTCGTCACCAATGCGTGGCAGCTGTTGTCCGGGCCGTCACTGGACCGCATCGTGCGGCGCCTGTGGCCGATGATGCTGGCCGTGGTGGTGGTGACGCTGGGCTCGGCCGCGCTGCTGGTGCGGGTCGATCGCACTTGGTCGCGCGTTGCGCTGGGCGTGGCATTGGTGGTCTATGCCGCCTATGCGTTGCTTGCGCCGGTGTTCCGCGTGCAGCAGCGGCGCGAGCGTTGGCTGGGGCCGCTGGTGGGGGCGTTGTCGGGCGTGGTGACCGGCGCCACCGGCGTGTTCGTGATGCCGGCGGTGCCATACCTGCAGTCGCTGGGGTTGCAGCGCGAGGAGCTGGTGCAGGCGCTGGGCCTGGCGTTCACGGTGTCAACGATTTCGCTGACCGCCGGCCTGGTGCTGCACGGCGCATTCGGCATCCAGCAGCTGGGGCTGAGTGCGCTGGCGGTGCTGCCGGCATTGCTGGGCATGTGGCTGGGGCAGGTGATCCGGCAGCGCATCAGTGCGAGGGTGTTCCGGGGCTGCTTCCTGGGTTTCCTGCTGCTGCTCGGGCTGGAACTGGTGCTGCGGCCGCTGCTCTGATGCCGGATTCCGGGCATGAAAAAACCCGCTCTCGCGGGTTTTTCTCATTCTCGACGTGGTGCCCAGGAGAGGACTCGAACCTCCACGGTTTTACCCGCTAGTACCTGAAACTAGTGCGTCTACCAATTCCGCCACCTGGGCGTCGAGGAGCGAGATTATGGGGTGTTGTTACGGGGGTGTCAACACTTTTTCTGGATCCGGTGTCGGACCTCGTTTCGCGTGCGGAGCGGGCTCTGACCCCATCTCACTCGCTTGGGGTCGGAGCGCTTTCCTTCGGAAAGAAATTCGGCCCCGTTGCTGGATTGCAGGCAAAAAAAATCCCCGCCGAAGCGAGGAGTTTTTTCGTTGGTGCCCAGGAGAGGACTCGAACCTCCACGGTTTTACCCGCTAGTACCTGAAACTAGTGCGTCTACCAATTCCGCCACCTGGGCGTTCCAGAGGCGCAATTGTGAAGATGAATCCGCAGGCTGTCAACGACTTCCTGAATATTTTTCACGCAAGGCCTTCAAGACGGCCACTGACCCGTTCTGCACGCCGTCAACGGCTACCATGTAGGGCGATGACTACCAAAAAACCAAGCAAGGGCGGGAGCACCTCCCGCAGCCAGGCCCCGAAGAAGGGCGCCAAGGCGGGCACGGCCCGCGCCACCAAGCCGGGCAAGCCGTTGCCGGGCTGGTTCCCTGAATTGAATGAAGGCGGCGCACCGCCGCGTGGCCGCAAGGTCCGCAGCAGCGACGCACCGGGCCCGGCCCCGGGCCGCAAGTTGCCGCCGACCGGCAAGGTGATCGACGATCCCTATGCCGCCCGCGAAGCAGAGAAGTACGAACAGCCCATCGCCAGCCGCGAAGCCATCCTGGCCCTGCTGGAGCGTTGCGAAGGGCCGCAGACGGCAGAGGAACTGGGCGCACGCCTGGGCCTGACCGCCCCGGACCGTGCCGAAGCACTGTCGCGCCGGCTCGGCGCCATGGTCCGCGACGGCCAGCTGGTGCAGAACCGCCGCGGCGGCTTCGCCCCGATCCAGACCCTGAACCTGGTCACCGGCGTGGTGATCGCCAACCCGGAGGGGTTCGGCTTCCTGCGCCCGGTCGAGGGCGGCGACGACCTGTTCCTGCCGCCGTATGAAATGCGCAAGGTCATGCACGGCGACAAGGTGCTGGCCCGCGTGACCGGCATCGACCACCGTGGCCGCCGCGAAGGCAGCATCGCCCGCGTGCTGGAGCGCGGCATGACCCGCCTGATCGGTCGCTTCAGCATCGAGATGGGCATCAACTACGTGGTGCCCGACGACAAGCGCGTGCAGCGCAACGTGCAGGTGCCGCCGGACCAGACCGGTGGTGCGCGCGACGGCCAGCTGGTGGTCTGCGAACTGACCCAGGCGCCGGACAGCCGTCGCCCGCCGATCGGCCGCATCATCGCCGTGCTCGGCGACAAGCTGACCGCCTCGCTGGTGGTGGAGACCGCCATCCACGGCCATGAACTGCCGTTCGAGTTCCCGCAGGAAGTGCTGGACGAAGCCGCCTCGGTGCCGCTGGTGGTCGAGCCGGCGATGATCGGCGACCGCGTGGACCTGCGCAGCATGCCGCTGGTCACCATCGATGGCGAGGATGCCAAGGACTTCGACGACGCGGTGTACTGCGAGCCGAACGCCGATGGCTTCCGGCTGGTGGTGGCGATTGCCGATGTCTCCAACTACGTCCGGCCCGGCACGCCACTGGACGAAGAGGCGCAGAAGCGTGCCACCTCGGTGTACTTCCCGGGCTTCGTGGTGCCGATGCTGCCGGAGACGCTCTCCAACGGCATCTGTTCGCTGATGCCGAAGGTCGACCGCATGTGCTTCGTCTGCGACATGCAGATCGACCGCGACGGCCTGGTCACGCATTCGCGCTTCTACGAAGCGGTGATGAACTCGCATGCGCGCCTGACCTACACCCAGGTGTGGAAGGCGGTGGGCGAGGACGATGCCGATACCAAGGCCTGGATGGGCGACCTGCTGCCGCAGGTGCAGCGCCTGCACCAGCTGTACAAGGTCCTGTCCAAGGCGCGTGCCAAGCGTGGCGCCATCGAGTTCGAAAGCAGCGAAGTGCGCTTCGTGCTGGACAACCGCGGTGAAGTGACCCAGGCCGGCATGCTGGTGCGCAACGACGCGCACAAGCTGATCGAGGAATGCATGATCGCGGCCAATGTGGAGGCGGCGAAGTACCTGCTGTCGCGCCATGTGCCGGCCCCGTACCGCATCCACGAGAAGCCGCCGGAAACCAAGTACGCCGACCTGCTGGAATTCCTCAAGGAGTTCAAGCTGAGCCTGCCGCCATGGTCGAAGGTGCGCCCGGGCGATTACACCAAGCTGCTGAAGAAGATCCGCGACCGCCCCGATGCCACGCTGCTGGAATCGGTGCTGCTGCGCAGCCAGAGCCTGGCGATCTACAGCCCGGAAAACCACGGTCATTTCGGCCTGGCACTGGAGGCGTACGCGCACTTCACCTCGCCAATCCGTCGTTACCCCGACCTGCTGGTACACCGCGCGATCAAGCACGCGTTGTCCGGCAAGCCGCTGGACAAGTTCACCTACAACGCGCGCGAAATGGCTGCGCTGGCGCTGCAGTGCTCCGAGCGCGAGCGCCGTGCCGATGAAGCCGAGCGCGAGGTCGACGAGCGTTACCGCGCGGCGTGGATGGAAAAGCACGTGGGTGGCCAGTTCGATGGCGTGATCAGCGGCGTGACCAGCTTCGGCCTGTTCGTGGAGCTGGATGAGTCGAAGGTGCAGGGCCTGGTGCACGTGACCCAGCTGCCGCAGGACTATTACAAGTTCGACGCCACGCGCAAGACGCTGACCGGCGAGCGCCGCGGCAGCAGCTACCGGCTGGGTGACCGCGTGCGGATCCTGGTACTGAAGGCCAGCATGGAAGAGCGCAAGATCGACTTCCGCCTGGTCGAACACAAGGGCGAGGACGAAGGCGATGGCCTGCCGCCGCTGCCCGAGCGTGGCAAGCCGGCCAAGCGGAAGAAAGAGAAATACTGATGACCGTGGTAGTGCCGGCCGCTGGCCGGCATCCATGGCACCCTCGGCACCGACGGGTTGCCGGCCAGCGGCCGGCACCACCAGGAGACATCGCATGCAAGGCCAACCCGAATACAGTGGCGGCTGCCAGTGCGGCGCGATCCGCTTCCAGGTGCGTGGCGCGCTGACCGACAGTTCGATCTGTCATTGCCGGATGTGCCAGAAGGCCTTCGGTGCCTATTACGCACCGCTGGTATCGGTGCGTGGCGTGCAGTTCAGCTGGACCCGTGGCCAGCCGCGCTATTTCCAGTCCTCCAACGTGGTGCGCCGGGGCTTCTGTGCCGACTGCGGCACGCCGCTGAGCTACGAGGCGCCGGACGGCGTGGCGGTGGCGGCCGGCGCGTTTGACGAACCCGAACGCCTGCCGCCGACGATCCAGTACGGGGTCGAGCGCAAGCTGCCCTTCGTCGACAGCCTGGCCAGCCTGCCGGCCCGTCGTACCGAGGAAGACATCGCGGCGCTGGAGTTCCTGGCCACCATCGTGTCCCATCAGCACCCGGACCACGACACCCCGCACTGGCCGCCGCGCAGCCGGTAACGCCCCTGTAGCGCCGAGCCCAGGCTCGGCTGGCAGGTCGCCGCGGCCTCAGCCCGGCAGCGAGCGCAGGCTCGGCTCAACAGGGGCCCCGCCGCAGCGCGCGGCCCGCCGATGCTCTACCATAGCCACCCCCTTTCCGGTCCCCGCCCGCATGAGCAAGAACAGCCAGTGGATCGTCGGCGTCAACGCCGTCGCCTCCTCCATCGAGAACGACGCCGAGAACGTCCGCGAAGTGCTGGTCGAGGCCGGTGCGAAGAACCCGCGCCTGACCGAGATCGAGGAAAACGCCCGCCGCAAGGGCATCGACGTGCGCAAGGTGAACAGCCAAGCGCTGGATGGTGTCGGCGGTTCGGTACGCCACCAGGGCGTGGCCGCGCGCTATGCCGCCGCCCGCACCTACAGCGAGAACGAGCTGGAGGGCCTGGTCACCGCAGCCGAGGGCAAGGCCCTGCTGCTGGTGCTGGACGAAGTGCAGGACCCGCACAACCTTGGCGCTTGCCTGCGCTCGGCGGCTGCCGCAGGCGCCACTGCCGTGATCATCCCCAAGGACAAGTCGGCCACGGTGAACGCGACCGTGCGCAAGACCTCGGCCGGTGCCGCCGATCTGATCCCGGTGGTGGCGGTGACCAACCTGTCGCGCTGCCTGAAGGACCTGCAGAAGCAGGGCGTGTGGATCTACGGCCTGGCCGGCGAAGCCACTGCGTCACTGTACCAGCTGGACCTGAAGGGCAACATTGCCCTGGTGCTGGGTGGCGAGGCCGATGGCCTGCGCCGCCTGACCCGCGAGAACTGCGATGGCCTGGTCAAGATCCCGATGCCGGGCGAGATCGAGAGCCTGAACGTTTCCGTTGCCGCCGGCGTCAGCCTGTTCGAGGCCGTGCGCCAGCGCGGTTGATTTCGAGGTCGGATCCCTTTTCCATGTGCCGTGTCGACCAAGGTCGACACCTACCGGGTCGTTGCCGTGTCGACCAAGGTCGACACCCACCGGGTAGTCGCCAACCTGGGTTGGCGCTCTTGCCGCCTCACCCCGCGCTGCCGCCCAGTGCCTTGAACAGGGTGACGTCGTTGTTCAGCTGGCCCTGGCGCACGCGCGCCAGCGACAGCTCGGCATCACGCCTGGTCTGCTGGGCCTCCAGCCAGGTGCGCAGGTCGGTGGCACCTACGCGGTAGCGCACTTCCTGCGCGCGCTCCACTTCCACTGCTTCGTCATACGAAGCCTGCGAGGCCGCCACCTGGCGCGCCAGCTGCTCGCGTGCCGACAGCGCGTTGTCCACTTCCGACAGCGCGGTGTACAGCGTCTTGCGGAAATTGGTCGCGGCGATCTGATAGCTGGTGCCGGCGATGTCGGTATCCAGCTGTGCGCGCTGCAGGTTGAGGAACGGCAGCGACAGGCCGGCGCCCAGCGTGGCCACCGGGTTGCGCAGCACGTCACCCAGCGACGTTGCACTGGAGCCGAGGCTGCCGGTCAGGCTCAGCGCCGGGTAGTACTGGGTAGCGGTCACCTTGATGGTCTTCAGGCTGTTGCGCAGGCGAAGTTCGGCCGCGCGCAGGTCGGGACGGCGGCCGAGCAGCTCGGCCGGCAGGCCTTCGTTGATCCCCGGGCTGCGTGCGTCCAGCAGGTCCTGCGGTTCGTCCTGCTGCGGCCAGGGCGTGCCGTCCAGCAGCACGGTCAGTGCATTGCGCACCTCCACCCGCTGCTGTTCCAGCGCGCTCTGCGAGGAACGCTGCGACTGCAGGTTCTGCAGCGCCTGGCGCACTTCCAGGCGCGATACCGCACCAGCGTCGAAGCGGGCCTGCACCAGGTCGCGGGTGCGCTCCAGCCGCTCCAGGTTGGCCTGGCCGGTGGCGATGGACTGGTTGAGATAGGCCAGGTTCCAGTACTGGGTGATGGTGTCGCCGATCACCAGCAGCGCGGTGTTCTGCCGGTCTTCCTCGCTGGCCTCGGCTTCCCAGCGGGCGATGTCGCGCTGGGTGCGCAGACGGCCCCACAGATCGACCTCCCAGCCCAGCGAGACGCCGGTGGAATAGCTGCGGCGCCAGTCGTCGGCCTGATCGGTGGCGCGGCTGGCATTGCCGCTGACGCCGGACGACGAGGGCTGCGGCCACAGCGCATTGCTGGCCAGGCCGGCCTGCAGGCGCGACCGCTGCACGGCCAGGCCAGCGGCGGCCAGATCGCTGTTGGCGGCCAGCGCCTGCGCCACCAGGCGGTTCAGTCGTTCATCGCCGAAGCCCGTCCACCAGCTGTCCTGGCGGATGTCGCGGCCCGGTGTATCCAGGCTGCTGCGCGGGTCGTCGGCCGGTGCGTTGAGGGTGGCATCGCCACGGCCGTAGCTGGCCGCCACATCGGGGGCCTGCACCGGGTAGCGGCCCACCGAGGCACAGCCTGAGAGGGCAAGCAGAACAGCGCCCACCAGCAGCAGGCGCGAGGGAGCAGGGAAGGGCAGTCGGGTCATCATCTTCATTCGCGGGCCAGGGCCTCCACCGGGTCCAGCTGCGCGGCGTTGCGCGCGGGCAGGAAGCCGAATGCCACGCCGATCAGGGTCGAGCAGGCGAACGCGGCAACGATCGAGGCGGTGGAGAACAGCACCTGGAAGTCACTGGCGAAGCGGCCGATCATCGAGCCCAGCAGCAGGGCCAGGCCGATGCCGAGCAGACCACCGAGCAGGCACACCAGCACCGCTTCGATCAGGAACTGCTGGCGGATGTCACTCTGCCGTGCCCCCACCGCCATGCGCACGCCGATTTCGCGGGTGCGCTCGGTCACCGAGACCAGCATGATGTTCATCACGCCGATGCCGCCGACCAGCAGCGCGATGGCGGCGATGGCGCCGATCAGCAGGGTCATCGTGCGCGTGGTCTGCTCGATGGTCTGGCGGATCTCGGCGCTGTTGCTGAGGAAGAAGTCCTCGGTGCCGTGGCGCAGGGTCAGCAGGCGGGTGATCGCTTCCTGCGCCGCATCCATCGGCGTGTCGTCGTCCACGCGCACGGTGATGCTGGAAACGTGGCTCTGGCCGAGCATGCGCGACATCACCGTGGTGTAGGGCACCCACACGCTGAGGCTGGTGCTGCCACCAAAGCCGAAGCTCTGGCGCTTGGCCACGCCGACCACGCGTGCCGGTACGTTGCCGAGCAGGATCACCTGGCCGACCGGATCGACATCGGGGAAGAACTGGGTCTGGGTGTTCTCGTCGATCACCGCCACCTGGCCGAGGCCCTTCACCGCGTCGGTATCGAAGAAGCTGCCGCTGAGCAGGGTCACGCCCTTGACCCGGAAGAACTGCTCGCCGACGCCACTGACCTGGGCGGTGGAGGACTGGTTGCGGTAACGCGCGGTGACCGAGGTCGACACGCTGGGGGTGGCGCTGTCCACGTAGCTCTGTTTTGCCAGTGCATCGGCATCGCTGGGCTTGAGCGTCTGTACCCGCGCCGAGCGCATGTCACCGAAACCACGGCCGGGATAGACGTCGATGGTGTTGGTGCCGAGCGCGCTGATGTTCTGCAGGATCTGCTGCTGTGAGCCATTGCCCAGCGCCACCACCGAGACCACCGAGGCGATGCCGATGATGATGCCGAGCATGGTCAGGAAGGTGCGCAGCCGATGTGCGTTCATCGCCAGCAGGGCCATGCGGAACGCTTCGGTGAAGCGGTCACGGGCCGCCCGCCAGCTGTTGCCGCGGGCCACGCCGGTGCTGGCCTCGCGCTGCGCGCGGTAGGTCGGTGCGTTCGGATTGGTGCGGTCGGCGATGATCTCGCCATCGCGGATTTCGATGATGCGCTGCGCGTGTTCGGCCACGCTCATGTCGTGGGTGACGATGATGATGGTGTGGCCTTCGGCGTGCAGCTCGCCGAGGATCGCCATCACTTCCTCGCCGGACTTCGTGTCGAGCGCGCCGGTCGGTTCGTCGGCCAGGATCACCTCGCCGCCGTTCATCAGCGCACGTGCGATCGACACGCGCTGCTGCTGGCCACCGGACAGCTGGCCCGGCTTGTGGTGCATGCGGTCGCCCAGGCCCAGCCGCTGCAGCAGCTGCTCGGCACGCGCGTTGCGCACCGGGCCGGGGCTGCCGGCATACACCGCCGGTACCTCCACGTTGCCGCGCGCATCCAGGTCGCCCAGCAGGTGGTAGCGCTGGAAGATGAAGCCGAAATGCTCGCGGCGCAGTTCGGCCAGTTCATCCGGCGCCATCCTGCCGGTTTCGCGGCCGGCCACCTGGTAGCTGCCGCGGGTAGGGCGATCGAGGCAGCCGAGGATGTTCATCAGCGTCGACTTGCCCGAGCCGGACTGGCCGACGATCGCCACCATCTCGCCGGCGTGGATATCCAGGTTGACGTCGCGCAGGACGGCGATCACATCATCGCCAGCCGGGAATTCGCGTCGCAGGTCGCGCAGGCGCAGCAGCGGCGCCTTCGTGCTCATCGGCGCGGACCCATGCCCGGGCCGCCGACCCGCATCTGCATGCCGCCGCGGTTGCCGCCGCCGGCGCTGGCACCGGCCGCACCGGCTTCGCCCACCACCACGCGTTCGCCTTCCTTCAGCCCGGACAGGATTTCGGCCGAGGCGCCGTTGTTGATGCCCACGGTGACCTTGCGCGGTTGCGGCTGGCCCTTGTCGTCCAGCACCCTCACCATGCGCTCGTCGCCGCGGCGCTTCGGTCCCAGTGCCACCGCCGGCACCATCAGCACGTCCTTGGCCTGCTTCAGCAGTACCGAGACCTGCGCGGTCATGTCGATGCGCAGGGTGCCGTCCGGGTTTTCCACGTCGAACAGCGCGTTGTAGTAGACCGCGCTGCTGGAACTGGAGCTGGACGAACTGCTGGAGCTGGACGAATTCTCGTTGGCGATCGAGGCCGGCGCCGGATTGATCTGGCGCAGCGTGGCGTGGTACTTGCGGTCGGGGTCACCCAGGGTGGTGAAGTACACCGGCATGCCGGCCTTGATCTTGACCACGTCGGCCTCGGAGATCTCGGCGTTGACCGTGACCACGTCCAGCCGCGCCAGCATCACGATGGTGGGCGCGGTCTGGTTGGCGTTCACGGTGCGGCCTTCCTCGGCCACCACCGCCACCACGGTGCCATCCATCGGCGCGGTGATGCGGGTGTAGGCCAGGTTGGCGCGGGCGGTGCCCAGCTCGGTCTGGCGGCCCTTGATCTGCGCCTCGTAGGACTGCAGCTGGGCGCGGGCAGTTTTCAGCTGTGCTTCGGCGGCATCGTATTCCTGGCGCGAGGTGGCCTCGGCCGCCAGCATCTGCTGCTGGCGCGCGAACTCCAGTTCGGCCTGGCGCAGGGTGGCCTGCTGCACGGCGCGCTGGGCGGTGACCTGGTCCAGCGAAGCCTGCGCATTGAGCACCTGGTTCTGCTGAGTGGTGGCATCGATCTCGGCGATCAGGTCGCCTTCCTTCACGGTATCGCCCAGCTGTACCTTCAGCGACTTGATCTGGCCCGAGGCCTGCGCACCGACGCTGACCAGCTTGTAGGCGTCGATCACGCCGGTGGCTTCCACGGTCTGCTCGATGTCGCCGCGGCTGACCGGCGTGGTCGCCACCGCCGGGGCGGCGGGTTTGCGCAGCAGCCACCAGGCGGCGACGGCCACGATGAGGGCGAGCAGGGCGATCAGTATCAGGCGACCATGGCGGGTCGCGGGCAACAGGCGGAACGTCACGTCGTGGCTTCACTCTCGGGGCCGCGGCGGCGGCGTTGGTGGGCATTGTGAAGACCGGGCGACAGGCGGCTCAATCCTCGGGGTATGTCTCTATGTAACACTGTCGGCGAATACGCGTAACCACAGGTATCCCGCTCATGGCTGGATACACTGGTACGCATTGCCCCGGATGCGGTTCAGCTGCCGACACGGGATGATCGCGACATGGAGACTGAAAACACGATGCATCGACTGCTGATCGTCGACGACGACAACGACATCCGCACCCTGCTGGCCGAGCAGCTCGGCCGCGCCGGCTACCAGGTGAGCACGGCCGCAGACGGCACCGCCATGCGCCAGCTGCTGGACCGCGAACACGTGGACCTGATCGTGCTCGACCTCAACCTGCCGCGCGAGGATGGCCTGACCCTGTGTCGCGACCTGCGGGCGCGCTCGAACACGCCGGTGATCATGCTGACCGCGCGCGCCGAGCCGATCGACCGCGTGCTCGGCCTGGAAATGGGCGCCGACGACTACCTGGCCAAGCCGTTCGAACCGCGCGAGCTGCTGGCGCGCATCCGCAACGTGCTGCGCCGGACCGAGGCGCTGCCGGCCAACCTGGAGCCGCTGGCGGTGCGCCGTGCGCGTTTCTCGCGCTGGGTGTTCGACCTGGAGCATCGCCACCTGGTCGATCCGGACGACCGCGTGGTGGTGCTGTCCGGTGCCGAGTTCCGCCTGCTGCGCGTGTTCATCGCCCATGCCAACAAGGTGCTGTCGCGCGAACAGCTGGTCGCGCTCAGCAGCGGCCGCAACTACGAGGCGCAGGATCGCGCGATCGACCTGCAGGTCAGCCGCCTGCGCAACAAGCTGGGCGATGACGGTGGGCCGGATGGCCTGATCAAGACCGTGCGCAACGAAGGCTACGTGCTGGCCTCCTCGGTGAACCTGGAATAAGCCGTCATGAAGCGCCTGCGCCATTTCCTGTCCTCGATGGTCGGGCGGTTGTTCGTCATCCTGCTGTTGGGCATGAGCGTGGCTGCGATCGGCGCGACCATGCTGGCCACCTCCAAACGCCAGCAGGAATTCGAGCGGCAGAACCTGAACCGCATCGCCGACCGCCTGCAGGGCTACGTCAACCTGCTCGATGGCAATCCCGAACTGCGCGAACGACTGCTTGAGATCGGTGGGCCCAGCGTGCGTGCGCTGCAGCCCGGCGCGCGCCTGGGGCGGGCGGATACCGCACTGATGGAAGTCCTGGATGACCGGCCCGGCCCGGTGTCGCGCGCGCATGTGCATTTCACCTCGTTCCGTTCCTGCATTCCCAAGCTGCAGGATCTGCTGCCGCCACCGCCGCCGGGGCACCGACGGCATCCGCGTGAGCGCGATCCGGCCTTCATTCCGCCCAAGTGCCGCGCGGTCGATGTGACGCTCAACGACGGTACGTTGCTGAAGCTGGCGCTGGATTCGCCAGCAGTGGCCCACAACGGCATTCTGGCCGTGGACCCGTGGTTCCTGACCCTGCTGGTGCTGGCGATTGCCGTGCTGGCCTATATCGTTGCGCGCATGGCCAGTGCGCCGCTGCAGGAGCTGGCGGCGGCCGCGGAGGATCTCGGCGACGATCTGCAGCGCGATCCACTGCCGTTGCGCGGGCCGCGCGAGGTGCAGCGCGCCGCCGAGGCCTTCAATGCCATGCAGCACCGCCTGCAGCGGCACCTGGCCGAACGCACGCAGATGCTGGCGGCGATCACCCATGACCTGCAGACCCCGTTGACCCGCCTGCGCCTGCGCCTGGAGAACGTCAGCGACGAGGTGCTGCGCGAGCGCCTGATCGGCGATCTGGCGGCGATGCAGGCACTGGTGCGCGAAGGGCTGGAGCTGGCCCGCAGTGCCGAGAGCGCCGAGCAGCGCGCCGCGCTGGATCTGGATTCGCTGCTGGAAAGCATCGTGGAAGACGCCGCAGAGGGTGGTGCCGACGTGGTCTTCGAGGGCGGCACCGGTGCGGTGCTGATGTTGCGCCCGCTGGCCATGCACCGGCTGTTCTCCAACCTGGTGGATAACGCCGTGATGTATGCCCACCGCGTGCGCGTGCGGGTGGAACGCAGCGGCGGCACGATCACGGCGATGGTGTCCGACGATGGCCCGGGCCTGGCGGAAGACCAGCTGGAGGCCGTGTTCGACCCGTTCGTGCGGGTGGAAACCTCGCGTTCGCGGGAAACCGGCGGCGCCGGGCTGGGCCTGACCATCGCGCGCGCCCTGGCCGAGAAGGATGGCGCGCGGCTATGGCTGCGCAACCGTGCCGAGGGCGGTCTGGAGGCGGTGGTGCAGTGGCCGGCCAGTGCGCAGGTGGTGCCGCCTGGCCGGCCCGGCTGAGCCCCGCCGGACGCACGCGATGACGCCGGGGCCAGGGTTTGGCCTATCATCTGCGCATCTCCCCAGTTTCTCCCCGATGAGTCAACCCGTTCCTGACGGCACGCCGTTCCGCGTTGCCCGGTCGTTCCCGCTTGCTGCCATGCCCTGCAGCCGTTACCGGCCACTGCCGCCGAGCTGATGGGCAGGTCAGGGGACAACGGGTGCTGGGTGGAGCGCCGCGTTTCGAAGGCCAGGCAGGCACTGCAGCGCGGTCTGCTGTGGGTGTTGCTGGTGCTGGCGCTGCCGCTGGCCGCGCAGGAGGGCGCGCCGCCGCTGCGCGACTACGCCATCGACGTGTGGACCTCGCGCAATGGCCTGCCGCACAACTCGCTGCGCGATATCGCGCAGACTCCCGAGGGGCACCTGTGGTTTGCCACCTGGGAGGGCCTGGTCCGCTACAACGGCCTGGATTTCACCGTGTTCGACCGCAGCACCCGCCCGGGGCTGCGCGACAACGGCATCGGCGCACTGCTGGTCGATCGGCAGGGAGGGCTGTGGATCAGTGATTCGCGCGGTAACGTCAGCCATCGTGGCAACGACGGCCAGTGGCGGGTCTGGGAGCATCAGGCCGACACCCCGCAGGTGCTGATCCAGTCCATGCAGATGGACAGCCAGGGGCGCCTGTGGCTGCTGTACGAAGGCAAGGGCATCGGCTATCTCACGCCGGACAAGGGCATCGTCTACCAGGCGCCGGCGGCCGACCTGCCGATGGCGATGAGCTTCACCAAGCTGGTGGTCGATGCGCAGGACCGGGTCTGGGTTGGCACGCTTGACGGGCTGGTGCTGCGCGACAACGACGGCGTGCTCAAGCGCGCGCCCGCGGCGTGGGGCCTGGGTGCCGGCACCGGCCTGTCCTGGCCGTACCGGGCTCCTGATGGCGCGCTGTGGATCGTCGCTGGCGAGCGCCTGTACCGCGTGGAGGACGATCAGCTGGTGCTGGTGCACCGGCTGCCGGGACAGCTGCACATGACCTCGATGCTGCAGGACCGGCACGGCGACCTGTGGCTGGGAACCGAGAACCAGGGCCTGCTGCGGATCTCGGCGCATGGTCTGGAACGATTGCCGGCCGGCCTGAACCTGCCGGGCGGGCGCGTGGTCAGCCTGCGCGAGGATGCCGAAGGCAGCATCTGGGTGGGGGCCAACGGTGGCCTGTACCGCCTGCGCGAAACACTGTTCAGCAGCTACACCGAGCGTGATGGCCTCAGTGGCGACTACGTGCGCACGGTGCTGGAGGACCGCGACCGCCAGTTGTGGGTCGGTAGTGCCAGTGGTCTCGATCTGCAGACACCCGATGGCCGCTTCCGCGCGGTTCCGCTGCACAACCGCGGCGGCAAGGCGCCATCGGTATTGAGTCTGGCGCAGGGGCCGGACGGCGACCTGTGGGTGGGTACGTTCGGCGACGGCGTTTACCGGCTGGGCCGCGATGGCAGTCTCCGCCACAACTATGCGGCGGCCGACGGCATGCCGGGTGGCAACATCCGCGCGATCAGTGTCGACCCGCGGGGCAGGGTCTGGGCGGGTACGCAGAAGGGCGTGGTACGCATCGACGGCGACCGGGTGCAGGTGCCGAATGCCCCGGGCATGCCCGGTGGCCTCATCACCGCACTTGAGCATGACCACCAGGGCAACCTGTGGATCGGCACCATCGAGGGCATCCGCGTGCTGCGTGGCGACCACGTGCAGTCGATCGACCTGGCACCGATGGGCGGGGGGCGCAGCGTGTTCGGCTTCCATCAGCTGGGCGATGCGATGTGGGTCAGCAGCGACCGCGGCCTGTACCGCTGGCGCGACGGAAAGCTGGCACGCGTCGGCCTGGAGCAGGGCATGCCGGTGGATGCGGTTTTCCAGCTGGTGCCGGATCGTCTTGGCAACGTGTGGATCAGCAGCAACCGTGGCGTGCTGCGCACCGACATGGCGACCCTCAATGCCGTGGCAGATGGCCGCGCACCACGAGTGGTGGTGGAGCGCTACAACGAGATCGACGGCATGGCCAACGCGCAGGCCAACGGCAGCTCCGGGCCATCGGCCATCCTGCGCCAGGACGGCACCTTCTGGGTGGTCACCGCCGGAGGCCTGAGCACCGTCGACCCGCAACGCCTGCAGCGCTTCCGCGAGCGCCCATCACCGCCGGCAGCGATCGAGAGCGTGCAGGTGGATGGCGCACCCGTGCATTGGGAGGGCCCGGATCGCAACTACATTCCCGGCGGCCGACGTCTGGCGGTGAGCTATGTGGGCCTGAGCTACCTGATGTCGGACCGGATCCGCTATCGCACGCGGCTGGATGGCCTGGACACCGGCTGGGTCGAGCGCGGCCCGCAGCGCAGCGTCGAGTTCGTCGGCCTGCCTCCGGGTGACTACACCCTGCACGTGTCGGCGGCGCATCCAGGCGGGGCCTGGGGCCAGCAGGAAGCCGTGTGGAGCTTCACGGTGGAGCCGTTCTGGTGGCAACGCCGCAGCGTGCAGCTGCTGGGCGGGTTGTTGCTGCTGGCTGGGCTGGTGGTGCTGTACCGCCTGCTGCTGCAGCAGCTGAAGGCCAGCAACCTGCGCCTGGCACGGCGCGTGGACGAGGCAACCTTCGACCTGCAGGCCAAGACCGTGCACCTGCAGGCGCTGAACCAGGAAAAGACCGAGCTGGCCGAGCGCCTTGCACGGCAGGCCGAGGCCTTTGAGCGGCAGGCGCGCGAGGATGCGCTGACCGGGCTGGCCAATCGCCGTGCCTTCGACGAAACGCTGGCGCGCGACTTCGCCCGTTCACAGCGCAGCGGCCACCCGCTGTGCCTGGTGGTGCTGGACATCGACCACTTCAAGGACGTCAACGACCGCCACAGCCACAGCATTGGCGATGCGGTGCTGGTGCAGGTGGCCAGGCTGATCGCCGCGGCCTGCCGCGACTCGGACCTGCCCGCGCGTACCGGTGGCGAGGAGTTCGCGCTGCTGCTCAACGACACCCGCCTGGAAGAAGCCGCGCAGCTGTGCGCGCGCCTGCGCGGCCTGTTCCATGACCACCCCGACTGGGCCGGTGTAGCGAGCCTGCGCGTGACCTTCAGCGCAGGCCTTGTGGAACTGGATGCCGATGACCGCACCCCGGCGCTGCTGTACCAGCGCGCCGACCGCGCGCTGTACCGCGCCAAGAGCGACGGCCGCGATCGTACGAGTATTGGTTGATCGCATCCACGCATGGCGTGGATCTACTGGTGTTGTCGTACCAACCGGCGGTGCCGACCAACGGTCGGCACCCACCAGAGAAGTGCGGCTAAGCCCCCAGGGGCGGGTTCACGGCGTCCCCCGCGAACCCACCTTGTCCGGCCCGACCGCTGATTTGCTTCACGCCACGAGGGGCTCCGCCGCTGGCTGTCTTACCGCGGCCAGGCGTTGGCGATGGTGCAGAACAATCGTGCGGTCTGTTCGGTGTCATACACCGCACTGTGCGCTTCGTTCGCATCCCAGCCCAACCCGGCGGCCGTGGCTGCACGCGCCAGCACCGTCTGCCCGTAGGCGATGCCGGCCAGGGTGACGGTGTCGAACACGCTGAACGGATGGAACGGATTGCGCTTGTGGCCGGTCCGGGCCACGGCGGCGTTGACGAAGCCCAGGTCGAAATGGGCGTTGTGGCCGACCAGGATCGCGCGCTGGCAGCCGTACTTCTTCATCGCCGCGCGTACCGGGGTGAAGATGTGGTCCAGTGCGGCCTTCTCTTCCTTGGCCAGCCGGAACGGGTGGTCGAGGATGATGCCGGTCACTTCCAGCGACTTCGGGTCGATCTCCAGGCCCTCGGCCGGCACCACATGGGCACTGGCGGTCTGGCCGGGGTAGAGCAGGCCGTTCTCGTCCATCTCGATCGGCACCGCGGCGATTTCCAGCAGGGCGTTGCGCTGGCTGTCGAAGCCGCCGGTTTCCACGTCCACCACCACCGGCAGGAAGCCGCGGAAGCGTTGTGACATCGCGCGCTGCGCCTGGGGGATTGCGGAATCGGAGGCGGCGGCAGGTGCGGGAGTGGGGTCATTCATGCGTGAATTCTAGCAGAGCGACCCTGAGCGCCCGGCCAGCCCGTGGCGCACGGGTTCCCTGCGCAGGAGCGTGTCGACCAAGGTCGACACCCACCGGTGCACCGCGCGCCCACGATTCCGGTAGGTGCCAACCTGGGTTGGCACACAACGCGCCGACCAGGGTCGCCATCTACCGGACTGCGGGCCGTGCCGTCGTGCCCGATGGCTGCCACCGTGCCAACCACGCATCCACGCTCGGCCTGCCGGCGCCGCTGAAAATCAACGGCAGCAGCATCGCCATGAACAGCACCGGCAGCTTGAAGTTGCCGAAGCCCTGGTCAGTGATCGCATAGCCCATCGCGAGGTCACCCAGCGAGTCCCATTGCATCGGCCAGTGCACGGCGTAGGTGGCCACCACGGTCAATACCAGCAGGCTGGCGGCGGCGAAACGCGTACCGAAACCCAACAGCAGGCAGGTCGCGCCGACCAGTTCGAACCAGGTCGCCAGCTGCCAGTTCAGCGTGCTCGGCAGCTGATCGAACGGGAACGGAAAGGCATCCTGCAGGTCGGCGAACCAGTTCTGGCCGTACAGTTTCTCGCGGCCGGATTCGAAGTATTCCCAGGCCAGCAGCAGGCGCAGGCCGAGCGGGGCCAACCAGGGGGCGAGACGGTCCAGCTGGCCACGCGCGGTGGCCAGGGTCGGAAGGTTCATCAGGGGGTCTCCGCGAATGAGGTGTGTCAGGGAGGGGCTGTGAGCGGGCCGATCACGCCGGCCTGCAGGAACTGCCGCAGCAGCGCGGCGCCGGGTCCGGCCAGCGCGTCCTCGGCCAGGCCGTGCGCGGCGGCCAGACGCTGCAGGTAGGCCTGACCATCAAGGCCGGGCTGTTCGCCGATGCTGGACAGCAGGAACACCGCCAGAGGGCTGAGCGTGGCGAATCGCACCTCGCCGTCGGCATCGCGGCGGACCAGAAGGCCAGTCGGCTCGGCCGGCGGCTCGGTCGGTGCGTCCTCGGCACCGAGCCGGTGCACCGGCCACTGGTACAGCAGCGGCCATGCCAGCGGCGAGCGCTGCAGCGGCACCCGCAGCGGGTCGGTGTCGTCCTGCGCCGGCAGCGGTTCGGCATCCAGCTGGTACAGCGCGGTTTCCACCCACTCGTAGTGGGCCAGTTCGGCCAACGCCGGATGCGGCAGCTGTGGCTGCGCCTGCAGCCACTGCACGAATTCGGCGGCCAGTTCGGTGAACAGCGGTGTCTGGCAGCGATGGGTCGCGAAGTAATGGCGCACCAGTCCGCTCCAGGCCGGTTCGCCGAGCAGGCGCACGCAGACCGGGAAGCCGTTGCTCAACAGGCCGAGCAGGTTGTTGAAAAGCAGTCGTTGGTATACCGCGACCCGGCGTGATTCCAGCCCGGCCGGTGGCGGCACGCCCTGTGGATCACGCAGATGGGCAGTGAATGCGTGCTGCTGCGCGCGCAGCGTGTCGGGAGCATCAGCCATGTGCGCCCCTGGCGTGCGTCGCCTGCAGGCGCCGGATGGTCTGCAGCTCGCCCTGCAGTTCGGCGTAGGGCGGGAAGTTGAAATCGCGCTCAAGCAGGGTGGGGCGCGGGCCGATGCGCGCATAGGTGCGTGCCAGCAGCGCCCAGACCGGGTCGATCACCGCACTGCCATGGGTATCGATCTTCAGGTCCGGTGCCTCGTCCAGGTGCCCGGCCACGTGCAGGCAGACGATGCGATCTGCGGGCAGCCCGGCAATGAAGGTGTCGGCGTCGTAGCCGTGGTTGCAGGCGTTGACGTAGACGTTGTTGACGTCCAGCAGCAGGTCGCAGTCGGCCTCGGCGAGCACGGCGTTGGTGAAGGCCAGCTCGTCCATCGCCGGCTCCGGCGCCAAGTAGTAGGACACGTTCTCCACTGCGATGCGGCGACCCAGCAGGTCCTGCACACGGGCGATGCGTGCGGCGGTATGGCGCACCGCTTCGTCGGTAAATGGAATCGGCAGCAGGTCGTACAGGTGGCCGTCGTCGCTGCAGTAGCTCAGGTGCTCGCTGTACAGCGGCACGCGGTGCTTTTCCAGGAACTGGCCGACCTGTTCCAGCAGCCGGGTATCCAGCGGCGCACTGCCGCCCAGCGACAGGGACAGGCCGTGGCAGCTCAGCGGATGGCGCTGTGCCAGCTCGGTCAGTGCATCCCCGGCAGGACCACCGACATGGATCCAGTTCTCCGGTGCGCATTCGAGGAAATCGAAGTCGCCCGCCGGTGCATCACGCAGCTCCTGCAGCAGCGCCCTGCGCAGCCCCAACCCGGCGGCCGCCGCACGAAGCGGCGACCGCGGGCTGACGACGCTGGCGCGGACGTCAGTGCTTGCCACCGCACTTGCCTTCGCCACACTTGCCTTCGGCCGCCTTCTTGTCGCCGGACGTGGCCTTGGCGCCTGCCGCAGCGCCGGCAGCCTTGCCCTTGTCGGCGCCGCACTTGCCTTCGGCGGTCTTGCCGTCGGCGCCACACTTGCCTTCGGCATGCTTGGTCGCGTCAGCGGCCATCTTGGTGTCGGCGGCCTTGGCGTCGGTACTGGCCTTGGCTGCCTGTCCGGCAACCAGGTAGCCCTGGGCGAGGTCGCTCATGCTCAGGGCCGAGGCACTGGCGGTCATGCCCAGGCCGGCGGCCAGGGCGGTAGCAGTCAGCAGGGACAGGGTCTTGTTGGAACTGCTCATCGGTCGTGCTCCTGGGTGGTGTGGGCGGGTGCCCGGATGGCCGGCAGGGATGCCGGTGGAAACGATGGTGCAGCGATCCTACTCAACGAATCCTCGCCAAGAACTCAAATTTTCGTGAGGTTTGTTACAGAAGCATCCGGAAGGTTCGCACCGGGCACGCCCGGCGCCCACAACGCGGGTGGAACGCCCAGAAACAGGAAGGCCGCTGTCACCAGGACAGCGGCCACCTTGGAGTCGACTCCGGTGTTGCAGTGCAGCGTCAGGGCTGGCCGGTGCTGGAGGTCTCGTCGCGCTTCTCGCGCGGCGGCAGCGGCTGCTCCCCGTGCACCAGGAACCATACGTTCTCGGCGATGTTGGTGGCGTGGTCGCCCACGCGCTCCAGGTTCTTGGCCATGAACAGCAGGTGCGTGCACGGGGTGATGTTGCGTGGGTCTTCCATCATGTAGGTCAGCAGCTCGCGGAACAGCGCGGTGTACTGCGCGTCCAGGCGAGCGTCGTCCTCGCGCAGTTCCAGTGCGGCGTCGGCGTCGTTGTCGCGGTAGGCGGCAATGGCACGACGGACCTGCTGCGCGGCCAGGCGGCCCAGCGCACGCAGGCCCTGGATCTGCGGCAGCGGCGGCACCTTGCCCAGCGCGATCGAACGCTTGGCGACGTTGGCCGCGTAGTCGCCGATACGCTCGATGTCGGCCGGGATGCGCAGGCCGGCGAGGATCTCGCGCAGGTCGCGCGCCATCGGGCCGCGCAGGGCCAGGCGCATCACGTCATGGCTGATCTGCTGCTCCAGCGCATCAATGGCTTCGTCGTTGGCGATGATGCGATGGGCGGCGTTCTCGTCGCGCTTCTCGATCACGTCCATCGACGCTTCGAGCTGGGCGACGGCCATCTCGCCCATGCGCACGATCTCGGCCACCAGGCGCTGCTGCTCTTCGTCGTAGCTCTTGACGATGTGGTCGTTGGGAAGGTTCATGGTCTGCAATCCGGGTAGAGCCAGGCCGTGCCTGGCTGGGACATGTGGCGAAGGATCAGCGTCGATCAGCCGAAGCGACCGGTGATGTAGTCCTCGGTCTGCCGCTGCGACGGCTGCGAGAAGATCACTTCGGTGCGGTCGTGCTCGATCAGGTCGCCCAGGTACATGAAGGCGGTGTAGTCGGAAACGCGCGCGGCCTGCTGCATGTTGTGGGTGACGATGACGATGGTGTACTCGTGCTTGAGCTCCTCCACCAGCTGCTCGATGCGGCTGGTCGAGATCGGATCCAGCGCCGAGGTCGGCTCGTCCAGCAGCAGCACCGACGGGCGCAGCGCCACGGCACGGGCGATGCACAGGCGCTGCTGCTGGCCACCGGACAGGCCCAGCGCGCTCTGCCCCAGCTTGTCCTTCACTTCGTCCCACAGTGCGCCCTGGCGCAGTGCCTGCTCGACGCGGTCGGCCATGTCGGCCTTGCTCAGTTTCTCGTGGTGGCGGATGCCGTAGGCCACGTTCTCGAAGATGGTCATCGGGAACGGCACCGGCTTCTGGAACACCATGCCGACCTTGCTGCGCAGGCGGTTCATCGGGTACTTCGGCGACAGGATGTTCTCGCCGTCCAGCAGCACTTCACCGCGCGCTTCCAGCTTCGGGTACAGCGCGTAGATGCGGTTGAAGATGCGCAGCAGGGTCGACTTGCCGCAACCGGAGGGACCGATCAGCGCGGTCACGCGCTTTTCCGGAATCTCCAGGTTGATGCCCTTCAGGGCGTGGAACTTGTCGTAGTAGAAGTCCAGTCCACGTGCAGCCAGCTTCACCGGCGACGGCGTGTGCAGGCTCTCGTGCGAGGACGGCACGGCGATGCGCTGCATCGGCACGGCGTTGGAAAGGTCGTTCATGGCGTTGTCCACGGAAAGGTCAGTCATGGGAGATACGGTTGCGCAGCAGGATGCCGCGGGCGGCAAGGCTGACCAGCAACACGAAGACAGTCAGCACCAGGGCACCGGCCCAGGCCAGCACCTGCCAGGATTCATACGGGCTGCCGGCGAACTGGTTCATCACCACCGGCACCGAGGCCATCGGCTGGAAGATGTTGTTGTTCCAGTACTGGTTGCCGAAAGCGGTGAACAGCAGCGGAGCGGTCTCGCCGGAGATGCGGGCCAGCGCCAGCAGGATGCCGGTGATGATGCCGGCCGACGCGCTGCGGTACAGCACCTGCACGATCACCTTCCACTGCGGGATGCCCAGCGACAGGGCCGCTTCGCGCATCTGCGAGGGCACCAGCCGCAGCATCTCGTCGGTGGTGCGCACCACCACCGGCAGCACGATGAAGGCCAGCGACAGGGCACCGGCGAACGCCGAGAAGTTGCCGCCGGTCTGCATCACGTACAGGGTGTAGACGAACAGGCCCAGCACGATCGACGGTGCCGACAGCAGGATGTCATTGACGAAGCGGACCACGGTGCCGGCCTTGCGGGCGTTGCCGTACTCGGCCAGCCAGGTACCGGCCAGCACGCCCAGCGGCGTGCCGATGCCGATCGCCAGCGCACACATCACGGCACTGCCGAAGAAGGCGTTGGCGAGGCCACCGTCCTGCATCGGCGGCGGCGTCATCTTGGTGAACAGGTCCCAGTTGATGCCGGCCAGGCCTTTCGAGGCCAGGGTGAACAGGATCCAGCCCAGGAAGAACAGGCCGAACAGCGCGGTGGCGCAGGAGGCGGTGATCGCAACGACGTTGCCGATGCGGCGGCGCAGGTACAACGAATCAGCGGTGGTGGACATCAGTTGCCCTCCTTGCGGGACAGGCGCATCAGCATCAGGCGGGCGATGGCCAGCACCACGAAGGTGACGATGAAGAGGACGAAGCCGAGCAGCAGCAGGGCCGAACGGTAGGTTTCAGTGGCTTCGCCGAAATCGTTGGCGATCAGCGCGGCGATGGTGGTGCCCGGCTCCAGCAGCGACGGCGACAGGCGCACGCTGTTGCCGATCACGAAGGCCACCGCCATCGTCTCGCCCAGGGCGCGGCCGAGGCCGAGGAAGATGCCGCCGATCACTGCCGAGCGGGTGTAGGGCAGGACGATGTCCCAGCTCACTTCCCACTTGGTGGAGCCCAGCGCGTACGCCGACTCCTTCAGGCGGGTCGGCACGGTCAGGAACACTTCGCGCATCACCGAGGAGATGAACGGAATGACCATGATGGCCAGCACGAAACCGGCGGTGAGCATGCCGATGCCCAGCGGCGGGCCCTGGAACATCGGGCCGATGATCGGCCATTCGCCCAGGGTCTCGTTGAGGAACGGGGTGACGTACTCGGTCATCACCGGCACCAGCACGAACAGGCCCCACATGCCGTAGATGATCGAGGGAATGCCGGCCAGCAGTTCGATGGCGGTACCGACCGGGCCACGCAGCCAGCGCGGCGCGACTTCGGTGAGGAAGAAGGCGATGCCGAAGCTGACCGGCACGGCGATGACCATCGCGATGACGGCGGTGACCAGGGTGCCGTAGATCGGGGCGAGCGCACCGAACTTGTTTTCGACCGGATTCCAGTCGGCGGAGAAGAAGAAGCTCAGGCCCTGCATCTGCAGGGCATGGCGGCCGCCCCACAGCATCGACAGCGCGGCGCAGGCCAGGGCGATCAGGACGAAGATGACGGTGCCGACCAGCACCCATCGGAACAGTTTGTCGTTGCGGGCATCACGCGCATCACGCGTGGACGGGGCGGCTACAGGCTGGGCGATGGCATTCATGGGGACGGCAGGGCCAGGAAGGGGCGGGGCGGCACGGCGTGGAAGAAACGGTGCCCGCGTGGGGCGGGCACCGTCGTGTCCATCACTTCAGGTCGGTCGCCCAGTAGGCCTCGATCTGCTTGACCAGTTCGGCCGGCAGCGGCACGTAGTGCAGCTCGTTGGCCTGCGCCTGGCCGTTTTCGAAGGCCCACTTGAAGAAGGCCAGGGTGTCCTGGTTGCGCTTGGCGTCCTTCGGCTTCTTCTGCATCAGCATGAAGTTGGTGGCGGTGATCGGCCACGCCTGCTCGCCCGGAGCGTTGGTGATGACCAGGTTGAAGTCCTTGGCGCTGGCCCAGTCGGCGCTGGCGGCCGCGGCGGCGAAGGTTTCCGCGCTCGGCTCGACCCAGTTGCCGGCCGCGTTCTGCATGGCGGTGTACGGCATGCCGTTCTGCAGCGCGTAAGCCAGTTCGACGTAGCCGATCGAGCCCTTGATCTGCTTCACGTAGGAAGCGACGCCTTCATTGCCCTTGCCACCGACGCCGTCCGGCCACTGCACCGAGGTGCCTTCGCCGACCTTGCTCTTCCACTCCGGGCTGACCTTGGACAGGTAGTTGGAGAAGTTGAAGGTGGTGCCCGAACCGTCCGAACGGTGGACCAGGGTGATCTTGCCGTCCGGCAGCTTCACGCCCGGGTTGGCGGCGACGATGGCCGGGTCGTTCCAGGTCTTGACCTTGCCCAGGAAGATGTCGGCCAGCAGGGCGCCGCTCAGGCGCAGCTTGCCGGCTTCCAGGCCTTCGATGTTGACCACCGGCACCACGCCGCCGATGGCGGACGGGAACTGCGCCAGGCCGGCCTGGGCCAGCTCTTCGCTGCTCAGCGGCTTGTCGGAGGAACCGAAGTCGACGGTGCCGGCCTTGATCTGGGCAATACCGCCGCCGGAGCCGATCGACTGGTAGTTGATCTTGGCGCCGGTGCTGGTGTTGTAGTCAGCCGACCACTTGGAGACCAGCGGGAAGATGAAGGACGCGCCCGCGCCGGACACTTCGGCGGTCACCTTGGCACCGGCAGCGGCCGGGGCGGCGGCGCCGTCGGCAGCCGGCTGCTGCGCGGCCTGCTTGTCGCCACCGCAGGCCGACAGGCCCAGGGCGATGGCCAGGGAAAGGGCGGCGAGGCCGGCCGAGTGCAGTTTCATGGTCACTCCATAGCGGGGAAGAGCCGACGTGGTCGGCGGATGCGGCTATGAAATGATGTTTTTGTTACAGCCGTATTACGACCATGACAGGGGTGTCCTGGATCACGTTCTGACAAGGGTTTCACAGGATTGGCGCCGATCCGGCAGGTGCCCGGAAACCCCCGATCTGCGCACCGATATGACGGTCGGTTGGCCCTTGTAGAGTTGAGCCATGCTCGACTGCTCCCTGTTCTCGGTAGGTGCGGACCGTTGGTCCGCACGCTCCAGCACCCAGCCGAGCGTGGGCTCGTCTCTACAGACGCTCCTGCCTTTGCTCCTGCCTTCCATGACCCCACCGCGCCCCCGATGAACTGTCCAGAGTCGGTGCAGGGCCCAGCCCGGGACCGTTCCCGCCATGGATGGCGCGATCGAGCCCCCAAGGGTGAGGGCGGTTTGCCTGCGAGGCACTGCCTCGCAAGCGCCCGAACGCACAGCCGCCAGCGGCTGGGCCGGACCGCGGAGCGGGGTTTACGGCGTGTCCCGGGCTGGGCCCTGCGCCGACTCCGGGCAGTAGATTGGAAGCGCAGCGCTCTTCACGACCCATCCCCCAAAAACAAGAAGAGCGCGAGATCTCGAGGATCTCGCGCCCGGGTGGGAGCGGCGGGGGAGAGAGGACCCGCCGCCCCCGTTCCTGCGGGGGAACGCGCTTGCTTACTTCAGGTTCTGCGACCAGTAGGTCTCGATCTGGCGGACCAGGCTGTCCGGCAGCGGCACGTAGTCCAGCTGGCGGGCCTGGGCGTCGCCATTCTTGTAGACCCAGCGGAAGAACTCCTGGGTCGCCTTGCCATTGGCAGCATTCTTGGGCGTCTTCTGCACCAGGATGAAGTTGGTGGCGGTGATCGGCCAGGACTCGGCGCCCGGCGCGTTGGTCATCACCAGGTAGAAGTCGCGGGCGTTGGCCCAGTCGGCGCTGGCGGCAGCGGCTGCGAACGAGGTGTCGCTCGGCTGCACGAACTTGCCGGCGGCATTCTTCATCGCGGTGTAGGAGAGCTTGTTCTGCAGCGCGTAGGACAGTTCGACATAGCCGATGCCGCCCTTGATCTGCTTCACATAGGCGGCAACACCTTCGTTGCCCTTGCCGCCGATGCCGGCGGGCCACTGCACCGAGGTACCTTCACCGACCGAGCTCTTCCACTCCGGGCTGACCTTGGACAGGTAATTGACGAAGTTGAAGGTGGTGCCCGAGCCGTCCGAACGATGCACCACGGTGACCTTGGCGTTGGGCAGGGTCACGCCCGGGTTCAGCGCGGCGATGGCCGGGTCGTTCCAGGTCTTGATCTTGCCCAGGAAGATGTTGGCCAGCACCGCGCCGTCCAGCTTCAGCGCGCCCGGCGCGATGCCGGCCACGTTGACCACCGGCACCACGCCGCCGATCACCGACGGGAACTGCGCCAGGCCCGCAGCAGCCAGGTCTTCCGGCTTCAGCGGCGCGTCGGAGGAGCCGAAATCAACGGTCTTGGCCTTGATCTGGGCAATGCCGCCGCCGGAACCGATGGACTGGTAGTTGACCTTGTTGCCGGTTGCGGTGCTGTAGTCGGCCGACCACTTGGACATGACCGGGTAGATGAACGATGCGCCCGCGCCGGTGATATCGGCGGCGTTGGCGGCGAACACGGACGATGCGGCCAGGATGGCGACAGCGGCGCGCGACTTGAAGGCGTGGATCACGGGGAGACTCCTGGGGTGGTGGTCGAAGGGCGGTTGCCCGACGTTTCGGTGCACATTCCATAACGGTTGCGTGACACCCCCGCGTCTGTCATATGACGCGGGCGTGACACGCGTCATGAGCGATGTCACGTCCGCTGCGCCGGCAGGGCAGCGCGGCTACCGATGCAACGACGAAGGCACGGCCGGGGCCGTGCCTTCGCGGGTCAACGCAGGGGGCTGGACTTACCAGAAGAACTGCGCGCGGGCTTCCAGGATGTTGGGATCGTCGTTGACGAAACCGCGCGCCGTGGAGCTGTACTTCTTGCTGTCGACCATCACGTAGTTGAGCATCAGCTTGAAGTTGGAACGCAGGTACCAGTTGGCGCCCACGGTCCAGATGTCCATCTTGCCACCCAGCACGCCATCGACGATCGGCGGGCGACCGGCAACCGGGTTGGCGGCGAGGTTGCCGTCATTGAGGTCCATGTGGTCGTAGCGCACGCCCAGCTGCCACTGGCCGCCGGCCGGGTTGTTCGGCAGGCCGGTGCCCGGGGTGCCGCCCTTGTAGCTCCAGGTCTCGCCGGTGACGTTCCACACGCCGCTGATGTAATAGCCGTCGCTGGTGTAGTTGTCGTGGTCGTAGCGCTTGGCCTTGCTGGTGTAGTACTCGGCCTGGGCCTTGAACGGGCCCTGGAAGTACATCGCTTCTGCACCGATGGTGCTGACGCGGTCGGTGTCGGTCAGGTTGCCACTGTCGACCAGGCGGGCAGTGGCGAGGTCGGCATTCGGACGTGCACGCACGCGCAGGGTGTCGGCGTCGGTGTCGTAGTTGACGTAGCTCAGGCCGAAGTGCAGGACCTGGCCCTTTTCATTGATCGGGGCCCAGGTGCCACGCGCGCCGTAGCCGCTGCCGTGGGCCAGGTTGCGGGTCAGCTCGCGGCCGAAGGCGCTGGCAGTCACCGACCAGTTGTCCTGGCCGTAGCTGTACGCGCCGCCCAGGCGGCGGGCGATGGCATAGGTGTTGGTGACCGCTGCCTTGGAAATGAAATCGTTGTTCTTGGTGCTGGACAGTTCTTCCAGGCTGTTGGGCTGCTTGAACTGGCCCAGCTGCAGGAAGTGGTTGGCGTTGCCCAGCAGCTTGTACTTCACGTTGGTGTCGAGGAACTTGTCGGCCTTGGCGTCATAGCCGACCACCCACTCCACGTTGCCCGGGCCCTTGCCCTTCAGCACCAGCTCGGCGCGACGCAGTTCGAATTCGCTGTTCTTGCCGTTGCCGGCGTCGCCACCGTTGAGGTCGACCACATCGTTGTGGAACCAGTTGCCATCGGCCTGGACCAGGCCTTCGAAGGTGATTTCCGAACCGCCGATCACGTCGATGGCGACTTCGGCGTGTGCAGCCGGCACATACAGCGCAGCAGCCACGGCCACCGTCAGGAGTTGGTGATGCAGTTTCATGGAGAGGAGCCTTGCAGGCAGGTGGGAAGATGCGCGCAGGCTAGAAGGTAAAGATTGCGTAAATGTGACAGTTCACGCGCGGCAGACATCCACCGCAGGCCCCGTCACGGCAGGGCCTGCCATTGAACCCGCTTGCGTATGACGCCCGGATTGCGCCTTGGTTGCAGTCGATCCACGCCCTGCATGGATGCGGCCGTCACTCGGCCGGGGTCTTGTCCTTGAACCGGCACAGGTCGGCGATCACGCATCCCGGGCAATCCGGCTTGCGCGCCTTGCACACATAACGTCCGTGCAGGATCAGCCAGTGATGCGCGTCGAGCAGGAATTCGGCGGGGATCACCGTCACCAGCTTGTCTTCCACTTCGCGCACGTTCTTCCCCGGGGCCAGGCCGGTGCGGTTGGAGACGCGGAAGATATGCGTGTCCACCGCCATCACCGGCTCGCCGAACGCGGTGTTGAGCACCACGTTGGCGGTCTTGCGGCCCACGCCCGGCAGTGCTTCCAGCGCATCGCGATCACGCGGCACTTCACCGCCATGCTTTTCCAGCAGGATCGCGCAGGTGGCGATCACGTTCTTCGCCTTGGCGTTGAACAGGCCGATGGTGGCGATGTACTGCTTCAGTCCTTCTTCGCCAAGCGCGAGGATCTTCGCCGGCGTGTTGGCCACCGGGAACAGGCGGCGCGTGGCCTTGTTGACGCCGACGTCGGTGGCCTGCGCCGACAGCGCCACCGCCACCAGCAGCTCGAACGGCGAGCTGTACTCCAGTTCGGTCTTCGGGTGCGGGTTGAGTTCGCGCAGGCGGGTGAACATTTCCACCACGTCGGCGCGCGGCATCGTGCCGCCACGCCGCGCCGGGGCGCGTGCGGTTTTCTTCGTGGTGGCCATTACTGCTCCTTGCCGCTGGCGCGGGCCTTGGCCCGGGCGAGGATGGCGGCGGCCGCGGCGGGCAGGGCGGGCTTCACGTCCGGCGCCGGGGCGGGCGTGCGCCGCGCGTCGCGTTCGGCTTCGCGGCGGGCCAGTCGCACCGCACGGGCGCGGTAGCGTTCGCGTGCCGCCCAGGCGGCCTGAAGCTGCTGCTGGGCCTGCTGCAACCGCTGCGGGAGTTCCGGGTGGCCGGGCAGCAACTGCGCGTCGTCGGCGCGGGCGACATAGTCCATCAGCCCGGCCTGCAGGGCGCCGTCGAGATCGTCTGCCTGGACCCGGGCAAACAGCTGCGCGGGGTTGGGTCGGGATGCCATGGCGTCAGCGGTTCTGGAAGGCCGGCGGGCGGCGCTGCAGGAAGGCGCTGGTTCCCTCGCGCATGTCCTCGGTGGCGAACAGCAGGCCGAACTGTGCGCTTTCGTATTCCAGCCCGGCTTCCAGGCTGCATTCGCCGCCCACGTGCACCGCATCGAGCAGGCCGCGCAGGGCCAGCGGCGCCGAGCGTGCCAGCTGCCGGGCGATGTCCTGCACGCGGTTGTCCAGCGCGTCGGCCGGTACCACCTCGTTGACGATCCCCAGTTCCAGCGCACGCGCGGCATTGATCGGTGCACCCAGCAGGCATAGCTCCAGGGTGGCGGCGCGGCCGCACAGGCGCAGCAGGCGCTGGCTGCCGCCGAAGCCGGGAATCAGCCCGAGATTGATTTCCGGTTGGCCGACTTTGGCGGTATCGGCGGCAATGCGCAGGTGGCAGGCCATGGCCAGTTCCAGGCCGCCGCCCAGGGCAAAACCGTTGACGCGGGCGATGACCGGTTTGGGCATGCGCTCGATCTGGCGCATCAGGGCCTGGCCCAGCAGCGAGAAATCACGTCCCTGAACCGCGCTGAGTGTGTTCATCTCGGCGATGTCAGCGCCAGCCACGAACGCCTTCGGGCCGGCACCGGTCAGCACCACCACGCGGATCTCCGGGTCTGCGGCGGCGGCGCTGAAGGCCTCGGCCAGGGCCTGCAGGGTCGCGGCGTTCAGGGCGTTGAGCTTGTCCGGGCGCTGGACGGTCACGGTGCGGATGGCGCCGTCGTCGGTGACAGCGATCAGGGCATCGGCCACGGGGAAACTCCTGGAACGTTAAAAAAAAGTGATATTGAACTCCGCGAACGCAGACGGGTCATAGCCTGCATCGTGAGTAGCGGTTACACGTTGCGCCCGTTATCCTAACCCGTCGCCTCAGGGCGGCGCAGAACGTCCCTGAGTTACCACCCCTGGAGAACTGTTTGATGAAGTTGCGTTCTATCGCGGTCGCCGTCGCGGCCCTGGCCCTGACGGGCAATGCCTTCGCCCAGGACGTCTCGTCCGAAAAGGGCAAGCTGAGCTACTACTTCGGTTACGACTACGGCAACAACCTGGCGGAGCTGACCGGTCGTGGTGAGCAGCTGGACATCAACTCGGTGGTGAAGGGCCTGCAGGATGCCTACGCCAAGAAGCAGCCGGCGATCACCGCCGAGCAGCTGAAGCCGGCCGTTGAAGCGTTCCAGAAGCGCGAGCAGGGCCGTGCCCAGGCTGCCAAGGCCGAGTACGAGAAGGCTGCTGCCGAAAACAAGACCAAGAGCGATCAGTTCATCGCGGCGAACAAGGCCAAGGCCGGCGTGCAGTCGCTGCCGAGCGGCGTCCAGTACCGCGTGATCGAAGCCGGCAAGGGTGCCAAGCCGACCCAGGCCAGCACCGTGCAGCTGGAAGTGGCCGGTCCGTTCCCGTACGGCCAGCGCCCGACCGAAGCCCGCCCGGCCCAGCAGATCCCGTCGATCAAGGTCAGCGAAGTCGAAATGAAGGCCATGCGCGAGACCCTGCTGCAGATGCCGGCCGGCTCGAAGTGGGAAGTCACCCTGCCGCCGGACCAGGCCTACGGTGCGGACCCGCGCACCCCGTTCCCGCCGAACGTGGCTGTGCAGTTCGAGATCAAGCTGGTCAGCGTCAAGTAAATCGAAGCAGTAAACCAAACGCGCCGGTGATCCCACCGGCGCGTTTTTGTTTGCGCAGTGCCTGACGGTAGAGTCGACTGTCAGTCGACTGCTCTTGGGTCACATCGGGGAAACGCCCGCGCTGCGCGCGCGAGTCGACTGACAGTCGACTCTACCGTCCGACCGGCCGACCCGCGCAAATTCAGCCCGTTCGCGCTACTGTTGCCGGGTGCAAACAATGGAAGAAACGGCGCGTGTTGTCGCAAGTCCCTGCATCGGAGTGTGCACGCTGGATCCGCACCGGCGGTGCACCGGCTGCGGACGTCATATCGATGAAATCGCACGGTGGCCGTCGATGAGCAACGACGAACGCAGTCGCATCCTGCATCGCGTGCAGCCGTTGCGGGCGCAGCTCCAGCAATCACTGCGCGGCTCGCTGGCCGACCACGAACGTTTGATGCGCGCGCTGCATCCGTTGGCCGATCCGCCGGCCGGCGATGGCTGGAACCGCAGCGAACTGATCGATCTGCTGCCGCCCGGGCCTCCGGTGGAAGCGGCCGTGCTCGCGGGAATCGTGCCGCGCGCCAGTGGCGCGCAGGTGATCCTCACCCGTCGCACCGAAACCCTGCGCACGCACGGTGGCCAGGTCGGATTCCCCGGCGGCCGCACCGAGCCCGACGACCGCGACGCACTGGCGGCAGCATTGCGCGAGAGCCAGGAAGAAATCGCCTTGGCTCCGGGCCAGGTGCAGGCGCTGGGCTATCTCGATCCCTTCGTGACGATCACCGGCTATCGGGTCACCCCGGTGGTGGCGGTGGTCGATCCGGACTTCGTGCCGGTGCCGCAGCCCAGCGAAGTGGCCGAGGTGTTCGAGGTGCCGCTGGACTACCTGATGGCGGCGGACAACCTGCGCCAGGTCGAAATCAACCATCGCGGCCGCATCCGTCACGTCCTTGAGTACAGCTGGCCCGGCCAGCGCATCTGGGGTGCCACCGCGGCCATTCTCTACAACCTGCGTCGCCGCCTGGAGCAAGTGCAATGAACCCGATCGATCCGCCGTGGACCACCCTGGTCGATGTCGCCACCCTGGCTGCCGCGTTGGGCGAGGGCATCCGCGTGGTCGACGCACGCGCCACCGCCAGCACCGCGGTGCGCGTGGTTGATGCGCGTTCCTCGCTGGCCGATCCGCAGGCGGGTAGCGGCCAGTACCTGGCAGGTCATATCCCGGGTGCGGTGTATGCCGATCTGAATCGTGACCTGTCCGATCTGTCGCGCGTCGGCCATGGTCGCCATCCGCTGCCGGACAGCGATGCCTTCGCCGCGAAGCTCGGGCAGTGGGGCATCGGCCCCGACACGCAGGTGGTGGTCTACGACGGCAGCGACGGCAGCATGGCCGCCTCGCGCCTGTGGTGGCTGCTGCGCCTGATCGGGCACAGCAAGGTGGCCGTGCTCGATGGTGGTATCGCCGCGTGGCAGGCCGCAGGGCAACCTTTGGCGACGGGGCCGGACGAGGTGACCACGCTGCCGGCTTACCCTGGCCGTTTCGACACCACCCGGATCGCCAATGCCGAGGAGATCAGCGCACGCCTGAAGCACGCGCCGGGCTGGCTGGTCGACGCACGCGCGGGCGAACGCTTCCGCGGCGAAGTCGAGCCGCTGGACCCGGTCGCCGGCCACGTACCCGGCGCGGTCAACCGTCCGTTTGCGTTGAACGTCGCCGACGGCCGGCTGCGCGATGCACAGGAACTACGCGTCGAACTGCAGGGTGTGATCGGCAACCGTGATCCGCAGCAGGTGGTGCTGATGTGCGGCTCCGGCGTGACCGCCTGCCACCTGCTGCTGGCGATGGAAAGCGCAGGCCTGAGCGGCGCACGCATCTACGCCGACTCCTGGAGCGGTTGGGTGAGCGACAGCAGCCGCCCGGTGGCGACCGGCGCCTGAGAAGCGCGGGGTCGGATCCGTTTTCCAACGGAAAACGGCTCTGACCCCGTGCCGACCAAGGTCGGCACCCACCAACAGCGGCATAAATCTGTCGAAGGCGGGGTGGGTCCGGTTGCGGGGGTGTCCGCGGCATGGATGCCGCGGCCAAGCCCCCATGGACGGGTTTACGGCGTCCCCCGCAACCGGACCCACCCCGCCATCCCCCGGAATGCCAGCTCTTGACGTTGACGTTGACGTTGCTTCTGCGGGTGCAGGGCGCAGCCCTGCCGCTTACCCAACCGGCTGCAGTGGCACCTTCGCCAGCACCCGCGCCCACGGGAACAACGGCCCCGGATCACGCTTGCGCGCCACCATCAGCGTCGGATCATCGCTGGCCGGCACCTGCTCCCGATCAAGCTGGTCATGCCCGGCAATCCGCTGCAGCGACGGATAGCGTGCCACCAGCGCCAACAGCAGCTGCTCCAGCGCTTCCAGCTGCGCCTCGGTGTAGGCCTCGTCCATCGCCTGGTGACGGCTGTCGAACCAGTGCGGGTAGCGCCCGGTATTGACCAGTTCGATACCCAGCGTATGCGCGTTCATGCCGCGCACGTGGTGGGCCACCCGTTCCGGTGCCACGTACTGCACCACGCTGCCATCGCGGTCGATGTAGAAATGCCCGCTGTTGCCGGCACCACTGTCGTACAGCACACGCTCGCCGTACTCGCGGGCCATCGCCAGGTCGGGCAGCTCGGTGCAGTGGATCACCACCATCTCCAGCGTGGCCGGGTCGCGCAGTGGCAGGCGGTCTTCGTAGGGCAGGGGCTGCAGCTGCAGGCCGGGCAGGAGCGGGTTGGGCATCCGGCGATGCTAGCATTGCGGCATGAACCTGCCTTCTCTTTCCTGGTTGGCCCGCGCCCACGGAGCGCGCGCATGAGCCGCGGCCACTGCATCCTGTCCCACGGCTTCGAGAGCGGCCCGGAGGCGACCAAGGTCACCGCGCTGGCCGACGTGGCACAGCGCCTGGGCTGGACCCATGAGCGCCCGGACTACACCGACCTGGACGCGATGAGCGAGGTCAGCCGGGTGGGCGACGTGCCGACCCGCCTGCGCCGCCTGGTTGAACGCACCGCCATCGCCGCCCGGCAGGGCCCGGTGGTGCTGGCCGGCTCCAGCCTGGGCGCCTACATCTCCGCCATCGCCTCGCTGCAGGTGCCGGTGGCCGGCCTGTTCCTGATGGTGCCGCCGACCACCATGGGCCCGATGCCGGTGCTGGATGCCGCCGCCGTGCCGATCACCGTGGTGCAGGCCTGGCATGACGATGTGGTCCCGGCCGCCGGGGTCATCGCCTGGGCGCAGGCGCGTTCGGCGCAGCTGCTGCTGGTCGACGACGGCCACCGCCTGGAACGCCACGTGGAGGCCTCCGCGCAGGCCTTCGAGCGCCTGTTGCGGCAACTGTGAAGCCCGGGCGCACGGCGCGCCCGCCCGCATTGACTACAATGGCAGCCCCGCCGCCCCTGGCGCGGGCCTGCCGGCCGTGCCTACGGCCCTCCTTTCCGACCGGCCCGGCCCCTGTGCCGCGCCCGACCACCTGCGAACCGATCCCGTGAAATTCTTCGTCTCCTGCGCCAAGGGCCTGGAATACCTGCTTGCCGATGAACTGTCGGCCCTGGGCCTTGGCAAGGCCACTGCCACCATTGCCGGCGTCAACGCCGAGGGCGAACTGGAGCAGGCGCTGCGGATCGTGATGTGGTCGCGCCTGGCCAGCCGCGTGCTGTGGCCGATCGACGAGTTCGAGTGCCCGGACGAGCAGGCCCTGTATGACGGCGTGCGTGCGCTGCCGTGGCACGAGCACATCAAGCCGGAGATGACCCTGGCGGTGGACGCACACGTGTCCGGCGACAAGATCACCCATGCCCGCTTCGCCGCGCAGCGGATCAAGGACGCCATCGTCGACCGCATGCGCGATGAAGGCCTGGAGCGCCCTTCGGTCAACACCGATCTGCCCGATGTGCGCGTCAACCTGTCGCTGCGCAAGGGCCGCGCTTCGTTGTCGATCGACCTCGGCGGTGGCCCGCTGCACCGCCGTGGCTGGCGCGGTGCTGCCCACGAGGCACCGCTGAAGGAGAACCTGGCAGCCGCGCTGCTGCTGCGCGCGCAGTGGCCGCGCCTGCACGCCGCCGGTGGCGGCCTGCTGGACCCGATGTGCGGCAGTGGCACGCTGCTGATCGAAGGCGCGCTGATGGCCGCCGACGTCGCTCCCGGACTGATGCGCCATGGCAGCCTGCCGCCGAGCCGCTGGCTGGGCTTCGACAAGGCGGCCTGGAAGACTATCCAGAGCGAAGCGCGCGATCGCGAGGCCGCTGGCCTGGCCGCGCTGAAGCCGGTCATCCACGGCAGCGACATCGATCCGACCGCGATCCAGGCGGCACGCGAGAATGCCGAGGTCGCGGGCGTCGCTCATGCGATCCGCTTCACCCGTGCCGATGTGGCCGACCTGGCCGCGCCGGAGCAGGAGATCGGTGCGGTGGTCTGCAACCCGCCGTACGACGAGCGCCTGGCCGCCGATCCGGCGCTGTACCGCGCACTGGGCAACGCCCTGCAGAAGGCGGTGCCGCAGTGGCGTGCCAGCCTGCTGTGCGGCAACGACGAGCTGGCCTTCGCCACCGGCTTGCGCGCCAGCAAGAAGTACCAGATGTTCAATGGTGCGCTGGAATGCGCGCTGATCGTCTGCGATCCGATTGCCGTGCCGGGCCGTGATCCGGCACAACCGCGCGAGCTGAGCGAAGGTGCGCAGATGGTGGCCAACCGCCTGCGCAAGAACCTGAAGAAGTTCAAGAGCTGGCGCACCCGCGAGCACATCACCTGCTTCCGTGCCTATGACGCCGACCTGCCGGAATACGCGGCCGCCATCGACGTCTACGAGGAAGACGGTGGCAAGCGCCGTACCTTCCTGCACGTGCAGGAATACGCCGCACCGGCCGCGATCCCGGAGAACGACGTGCGCCGCCGCCGCAACGAACTGCTGGCTGCCGCGCGCGAAGTATTCGGCGTGCCGCCGGAGCAGGTCTCGATGAAGTCGCGCGAGCGCGGCAAGGGCGGCAGCAAGTACGGCCGCTTCGAGCAGCGAGATGAGTTCATCGTGGTGCGCGAGAACAACGCACTGCTGCAGGTGAACCTGTTCGACTACCTCGATACCGGCCTGTTCCTCGACCATCGCCCGCTGCGCCGGATGATGGCCGAGCAGGTGCGTGGCAAGCGTTTCCTCAACCTGTTCTGCTACACCGGCGTGGCCAGCGTGCAGGCCGCCGTGGCTGGTGCCGCCAGCACCACCAGCGTCGACCTGTCGGCCACTTACCTGCAGTGGTGCTACGACAACCTGGCGTTGAACGGGCAGGGCGGCAACCAGCACCTTCTGGTGCAGGCCGATGCGATGGCCTGGCTGGAAGGTGACCGTGGCCAGTACGACGTGATCTTCTGTGACCCGCCGACCTTCTCCAACTCCGCACGCGCCGATGACTTCGACGTGCAGCGCGAACAGCTGAAGCTGCTGCGTGCGGCGGTGGCGCGGCTGGCCCCGGGGGGCGTGCTGTACTTCTCGAACAACTTCCGCCGCTTCAAGCTGGAAGAAAACGCCATTGCCGAATTTGCCCAGTGCCGCGAGATCACCGCGCGCACCATCGGCCCGGACTTCGAACGCAACGCGCGCATCCATCGCGCGTGGGAGCTGAAGCGGTTGGGGTAACGCGACGTCTGGGGTCGGATCCCCTGCGCGAAGCGCAGGGGCTCTGACCCCATCTGGATCTACGTACCAGGGGTCAGAGCCCTTGCGCTTCGCGAAAGGGATCCGACCCCGGTGGCCCGGCTACAGCAACGCCACCACCAGCCCCAACACCGGCAGCGCGATCGCCAGTGGCACGATCCACTTCGGCTGGTACGGATGCAACCCGAACGACAGCGCCAGACCGCCCAGTGTCATCGTTCCCAGCCACAGCACCGGGCCAATCGCCCAGCCGTGGTCGGCCACGCACAGTGCGAACGCTACCGCCAGCAGTACCCAGCCCAGTACCCGCCACTGCGTGCGCCGTGCCGGGGGGGCTGCAGCCTTGCCGTGCAGATCGTGCTGGTGCTTTTCCATCGCCAGCGACAGCGCAGTAAACGCAGAGAACGACAGGGTCAGCGCCAGCAGCATCATGCGCTGGCCTCCGCTTCGGCCGCGTCTGCAGTGTTCACCGATGCCTTCGGCGCAGCCGCAGCGGCCGCACGCTTCTTCTTCTCGGCCGCACTCAGCGGTGGCGTCCAGCGCTGCATGCGCCAACCGCACAGCGCCAGCATCGCGCCGAACGCGATCATCGACAGATCGAAGCCAGCCAATACCCAGTCGCCGTTGCGCAGGGTGTTGCCCAGGTGCGCATGCGTGGTCAGCGCATTGACCACCGGTACCAGTGCGAACGCGGCCGCGCCCAGGTAGAGCTGCCACGCCCACATCATCCGCTTCGGCCAGATGAAGGCGGCCAGCAGCGCGCCGGCCCAGGCGTAGAAGAACACGTTGGCCTCCGCACTCGAGCGCTCGGCGATGTCCAGCGGCAGCAGGCGGTTGCCCCAGAAGTAGGCGGCGAAGGCGATCGGCAGGCCGGCCACGGTGCCGATGTTCAGCGCATCGACCAGGCGCAGGCCGAAGCCGGTGCGGCCACTCTTGGCGTGCCTAGGCCGTTCCTTCACCGCCCACAGCACCACGCCGCTGGCCACCATCAGGCAGCCGACCAGGCCGGACAGGAAGAACAGTGCACGCAGGCCCCAGTCGGCAAAACGCGCCAGGTGCAGGCCGTACAGCACGCCGCGGGTGGCGGTGGCACCGCCGGAAGGCGGCGTTTCCTCAAGCAGAGCACCGCTGACCATGTCGTAACGCACGGCCGGGGTGTCGATGGACAGGCGCTTGCCGTCGCGCTGGCGGATGTCGATCACCGCATTGGCCGCGCCCGGATTGGACACGGTGAAACCGGCCACCTCCACGCCGTGCCAATGCGCGCGCGCGCTGTCCAGCAGTTGTGCGATCGGCAACGGCGTGGCGTGGCCCTCGGCGGGCGCGGTCACTTCCGGGAGGCCGCCGAAGGCCTCGAAGACGAACGCGTCCTCGTCCTGCGGGTAGGCCACCTTCACCCCCCACGGCAGGTACATGATCATCAACGTCACAATGCCGGTGTAGGTGATCATCGCGTGGTAGGGCAGGGCCATCACCGCGCTGACGTTGTGGAAATCAAGCCAGGAACGCAGGCCCTTGTCCTTGCGGAACGTGAAGAAGTCCTTGAAGATTTTCTTGTGGGTGATGACGCCGGTGATGATCGCCACCAGCATGAACATCGCGCAGAAGCCGACCAGATAGCGTGCCCACAGCACCGGGATGTAGTGCAGGTCGAAGTGCAGGCGGTAGAAGAAGTCGCCGCCGCGGGTCTCGCGCGCCTTCAATGCCTGGCCGGTGTTGGGGTCCAGCGTGGCGTCGCCGAAGCCACCGCGGCGGCCACGGCTGGGATCGGCCAGTTCCGGCGGCAACCGCCAGAACATCTGCATGGCCGGGTTGCGCGGCTGCGGCAGTGTGACGAACCAGTTTTCGGCCTGCGCGGCGTTGGCCTGCAGGTAGTCCACCGCGCGCTGTGCGGCGACGTCGATGCTGACGTTGCTGGACGGCAGTTCCGGACGCATCCAGCGGCTGATTTCCTCGCGGTAGTAGCTGGCCGTGCCAGCCATGAAGATCAGCAGCAGCAACCAGCCAACCAGCAGCCCGGTCCAGGTGTGCAGCCAGGCCATCGACTGGCGGAATCCGTTCTTCATGCCCAGGCCCCCATCAGGCGCGCAATGGCGGCCATCAGCAGCGCGGGCGCGAGGATGCCGACCCAGGCGCGCAGCGCGCTGCGGGTGGCGAATGCCCACAGTGCCGCACAGGCGGCGACCAGGATGGCCAGCAGCATGCCGGTCAGCACGGTCTGGCCACGTGCGCCGGGCAGGGCCACGGCGCAGAACACGCTGGTCATCGAGGCCAGTGCGTAACCGCCGAAGATCGCGGCCAACGAGCGTGACAGCACGCCCCAGCGCGGGTTGGAAAAGAAGGTGCGGGGGCTGGCGGTTGCGGGCGAGCGGTCCACGGCATTCCTGCAGGTAGGAGAGGGAATGGAACGCGTCCGCGGCCCCCTTGCGCCCTGCGCATGTCGCCCAGCGTGTCCCATCGACAAAGCACGGCCCGCGCAGACGGGCAGTCCAGAGGTCGGGGATGTACACGGGCGATGGGTGCGTCTTCCGCACCCGATTGGCTAAGCGTACAACCGATCAGTAAATGATAGGCATTCGCATTTTATGAATCAAGCGTGATGACCCGAGGGGCGCGTTGAGGCCTAGAACCTGAGCACCACTGTCGCCGCATGCAGCAGCAGGCCGATCAGGCCACCCACCAGGGTGCCGTTGAAGCGGATGAACTGCAGGTCGCGGCCCACGCTCAGTTCCAGCTGTTCCACCAGATGGCGCTCGTCCCAGCCCTTCACGGTCTGCGCGATATGCGTGGTCACGCCTTCGCGCAGGCGGCCGGTCAGGCGTTGCGCGCCTTCCAGCAGGTGCTGGTTGAGGGCCTCGCGCAGCGCCGGGTCGGCCTGCAGGCTGGCACCGAGCGAACCCAGGCTGCGCTGCAGGTGGCCGACCAGCGCCGAGTCCTCGCGCTGCAGGTCCCCGCGCAGGCTGGCGTGGATGCGCGCCCACAACCCCTGCACGTAGTCCTGCAGGGCCGGATGGTCGATCATTTCCTGCTTGAGCTGTTCGATGCGCTCGGCCAGGGCCGGGTCCTCGCGCAGGCGCTGCACGTAATTCTGCAGCCAGCTCTCGTAGTCCTGGCGCAGCGGATGCTGCGGCTCGGCCAGTACCTGCTGCAGCTCTTCCAGTACCGCGCGGGCCAGGCGCTCGGCCAGGCTGTCGCCGATCTCGTCAATCGGCTTGACCCAGTTCACCGTGCTCGACAGCGTCGGCCATTCGCGCTGGATATAACGCACGATCAGCTGCGAGGCGCGTTCTTTCACCTCGGGCTGCTCGAGCCAGCGGCCCAGCCGCTGCAGGCCTTCGTCCAGCACGCGCTGGTGGCGACCATCGGCGGTCAGCAGGGCCAGCAGTTCACCGGCAGTGGCAGCGGCATTCCACTGCCGCAACTGCTGCACAACGAAGCCGTGCAGCTGCCGGCGCACGGCGGTTTCGTCGAAGAAATCCAGTGCCTGCAGCGCCCAGCCGCGGGCCATGTCGGCCAGCATGCGCGAGCGTGCCGGGTCGGCCAGCCAGCTGCCGAGGCGGCTGGCCGGATCGAACACCTGCAGCTTGGCCAGCAGCACGCCCGGCTCCAGGAACTGGTCGCGCACGAACAGCGCAAGGCTGTCGCCGATGCGTTCCTTGCTGCGCGGGATGATCGCGGTGTGCGGGATCGGCAGGCCCATCGGCCGCCGGAACAGCGCGACCACGGCGAACCAATCGGCCAGTGCGCCCACGGCTGCGGCCTCGCAGAACGCCGAAACCCAGGCCCAGATGCCGCGCTCGCCCTGCCAGTGGCTGACCGCGAAACCGGCCAGCATCAACAGCAGCAGGCCCAGCGCGAGGGCTTTCAGGCGCCGCAGCTGAGCGCGGCGCGGATCGTTGGCAGACGTCATGCCGGAAGTCTAACCGGCACGGCATGAGCATCTGGTAGTGCCGGCCGCTGGCCGGCATCCTCAACGCACCCGATACGTTCATGGCGTTGCCGGCCAGCGGCCGGCACTACCCCTTGGTTCAGAGCGCTTCCAGTTGCTTGCGCAGCGCGGCCAGTTGCGCGCGCAGGGTGTCGTTCTCGCGGGTCAGCGCGACCACCCGACGGCGCAGCGCCGGTGCGTCCTCGCCCAGCTGCTCCAGCGCCGACAGCACCTCGGCATCGCGGCTGGCGATCTCGTCCTCATTTGCCTCCTCGAAATCCATCTCGGCTGCTTCCGGCTTCGGCGCACGCGGCTTGCGCTTGGACTCGCGCACGCGCTTGGCGGCCTGCTTCAGCTCGTCCTTGCCACCGGCGGCGGCGGCGCGCTGCTCTTCTTCCGGCAGGTCAGCTACGGCGGCGGCGGCGCTGATCGAGATCACGCCGGCCTTGACCGCTTCCACCACCTCGGCCGCGGCCTGGGCGTGGATGCGCTCGATCATGCCAACCTGGCTGGTGCTCAGCTTGGCTTCGCGGGCCAGCTCGGCGCGGCTGATCTTCGGCGCCGGTTCCCACGGCGGGCTGTCTTCACCGGCCTCATCGGTGGCGTCGGCAGTGCCATCGCTCTCGCGCTGCAGCTGCGCCTGCTCGATCTGCTTGCGGGCGGCCAGGATGTCGCGCTTGCGCAGCGCCAGCACGCCGCGCTGGAAGTCGGACACGCTGCGACGGCCCAGGTGCTGCTCGATCATCCACAGGTGCACGTCTTCCATGCTCTGGAAGCGGGTGTTCTGTACGGTGTTGAAGGGCAGGCCATGCTTCTGGCAGATGCCGAAGCGGTTGTGGCCGTCGACCAGTACGTTGCCCCACAGGACCAGCGCGTCACGACAGCCCTCGGCCAGGATGCTGCGCTCCAGCGCGTCATGTTCGTCCGCAGTCAGCGGGTCGATATAGGCCTTGAGTTCTTCTTTGACGACGATATCCATGGGCACGGCAGCGAGCAGGAGCGGAACCGCCCATTGTACCCGCTCGCCGCCGCCGGCCAGGGCTCAGGCAGTGGCCCGGATCATCTCGCCCAGCGTGCCGGTGATCTGGTCGATCTGCGCCTTGTCCACGATCAGCGGGGGCGACAGCGCGATGATGTCACCGGTACAGCGCACCAGCAGCCCGCCGTCGTGGAAGCAGCGCCGATAGACCTCGTAGCCCCGGCTGCCCGGCGCATCGCGGCGAGGCGCCAGCTCGACCGCGCCGACCAGGCCGAAGTTGCGGATGTCGATCACGTTGGGGAGGCCCTGCAGCGCATGCAGCCGTTCCTGCCAGTACTCGCCCAGCTCGATGGCGCGCTCGAAAAGGCGCTCCTCGGCGTAGACCTCCAGCGTGGCCAGTGCGGCCGCGCAGGCCAGCGGATGCCCCGAATAGGTATAGCCATGGAACAGCTCGATGGCCTGTGGCGGTGCCTGCATCAGGGTTGCATGCACGGCGTCGCTGGCCAGCACGCCGCCCAGCGGCACTGCGCCGTTGCTGACTGCCTTGGCGAAGGTCAGCAGGTCGGGGGTGACCCCGAAGCGCTGTGCGGCGAATGGCATGCCGACCCTGCCGAAACCGGTGATGACCTCATCGAACACCAGCAGGATGCCGTGGTGGTCGCACAGCTCGCGCAGGCGCTGCAGGTAGCCCGGCGCCGGCAGAATTACCCCGGCGGAACCGGCAATGGGTTCGACGAAGACCGCCGCGATGGTTGAGGCGTCATGCAGTGCGATCAGTCGTTCCAGGTCATCGGCCAGCTCGGCGCCCTGGCGCGGCAGGCCTTTGCTGAACGCATTGCGCTGCAGGTCCAGGGTGTGGCGCAGGTAGTCCACGCCGCCCAGCTGCAGGCCGAACGCCCTGCGGTTGTTGGGCAAGCCGCCCAGCGCCATGCCGCCGAAGCCCACGCCGTGGTAGGCCTTCTCGCGGCTGATGAAGCGCGTGCGCTGGCCCTCGCCACGCTGGCGGTGGTAGGCCAGCACGATCTTCATCGCGGTATCCACCGCCTCCGAGCCGGAGCTGGTGAAGAACACATGGTTCAGTGGCGTCGGCGCCAATGCGGCCAGTCGCTGCGCCAGCGCGAAGGCCGGCGGTGAGCCCATCTGGAAGGCCGGCGAGTAGTCGAGCGTGCGTGCCTGCTCGACGATGGCCTCGACGATGCGTGGGCGGGCATGGCCCGCGTTGCAGCACCAGAGGCCGGCGGTGCCATCGAGGATCTGGCGACCGTCGACATCCTCGTAGTGCATGCCCTCGGCACGCACCAGCACACGCGGCGCGGCCTTGAACTGGCGGTTGGCGGTGAACGGCATCCAGTACGCCTCCAATGACTCCGGGCGTTGGGTAGCCAGATCGTGCAGGTCGCTCGCGGAACGCTTCATGCCAGCTCCATCGGGTCCGATGGGGGAAATGTAGCGCAGCCACGTCACGGCGGAGTAGCGGCCGCGCGGGCCACTGGTCAGAGGCCAGCCCGGCCCATCGCAAGCGGGTGTTACTGGCCTTGGCGGTATTGGTGGAAAAGCACGCTGATGAGTTGGCCCTGCTGGAAACCCTGGACATGGGCAAGCCGGTGCGCGACGCACGCCGTATCGACCTGCCCGGCGTGGTGCGCTGCCTGCGCTGGACCGCCGAAGCGGTGGACAAGCTGTACGGCGAAGTCGCACCGACTGGCCCACACGAGCTGGGCCTGGTCACGCGCGAGCCAGCCGGCGTGGTCGCAGCGATCGTGCCATGGAACTTTCCGTTGCTGATGGCCTGCTGGAAGATCGCGCCTGCGCTGGCCATTGGCAATTCGGTGGTGCTCAAGCCTTCCGAGCGGTCGCCCTTGAGTGCGTTGCGATTGGCCGCGCTGGCCGCTGAGGCGGGCCTGCCGGACGGCGTGCTGAACGTATTGCCAGGCCACGGTACGCGCGTCGGTGAACCGTTGGCGCTGCACATGGATGTGGACGTGCTGGCCTTCACCGGTTCCACCGCCACCGGCGCGAAGCTGCTGGAGCATGCGGGACGGTCCAACCTCAAGCGGGTCTGGCTGGAATGCGGTGGCAAAAGCCCGCACCTGGTGTTCGCCGACGCACCGGACCTGGACGCAGCGGCCAAGGCCGTGGCGCAGGGCATCTTCTTCAACCAGGGCGAAGTCTGCACCGCCGGCTCGCGGCTGCTGGTGCAGCGCTCGATCCGTGAGGACTTCGTGCACCAGGTGATTGCCTACGGCCAGCATATGCAGCCGCAGCATCCACTGGAGGCCGATGCACCGATGGGCGCGCTGGTCGATGCCGCGCACGTGGACAAGGTGCTGGCCGATATCGCACGGGCCGAAGGCGAGGGCGCCCGCCTGCTGCTCGGCGGCCATCGGGCCGAGGTGGAGGCCGGCGGCTGCTATGTGCAGCCCACGGTGTTCGACCAGGTGCGTCCGGACCACGCGTTGGCACGCGAGGAGGTGTTCGGCCCGGTGCTGGCGGTACTTGGTTTCGAGGATGAAGCGGAGGCAGTGCGCGTGGCCAATGACAGCCGCTATGGGTTGGCGGCGGGCCTGTGGACACGCGACCTCGGCCGCGCCCATCGTGTCGCACGCCAGCTGCGCGCCGGCAGCGTGTGGGTGAACGGCTGGGATGGTGGCGACATGACCGCACCGTTCGGTGGCTACAAGCAGTCCGGCAATGGGCGCGACAAGTCACTGCATGCGTTCGACAAGTACAGCGAGATCAAGGCCACCTGGATCCAGCTGTAACGACGTGGCTGCTTGACCGCTGTTCGTTCTTCGTAGCGTCGAGCCTTGCTCGACTCTACAGAAGGCAGACAGCCGTCGAGCTACCGGCAGCGGGCACTCACCTGCAGCACTGCCGCACGCAGCATGTCGCGGTCGGCTTCTTCGACGGCATTCTGGAAGTAATCCATGTCCTGCCGGCCCAGTTCGCACGGGTCGACGATGTATCCCGGCGGCCACAGCCCCAGCAGTTGCGCCACGCCATGCACGATCTGCTCGGGGCTCATCTGCCGACGGATCCGGAAGTAGTTGCGGCGAGGCCCGAACGCAGGATGGACCTCTCGCCGACCGATCAGGCGAGGCGCCACGCCAGCTGCGCTGATGCCGTCACCGCCGTCGATGCTGCCCGCAGGCAGGCTCAGGATCAGTGGCGCCACTGCAGCCACGTTCCCCGGGGCAGGCAGGGCGCTCTCTGCCTGTGCAACCGGGGCAGGGCGGGGCATCATCGATGCGGCCGGACGCATCATCTTTGCGGAGGGCAAGGCGGGCTGTTGAGGTACCGGCGCCGGCGGTTCCGGTGGCAGCCAATGCAGCGAGATCCGCGGGCCCTCACCGCTACGCAGTTCGATCCGGCCGCTGTCCAGCAGCCACAGAGCGAGCCCGCCATGCATCAGCAGTACCACCAGCCATGCCGCCATCCGCGGCAGCTTCGGCGAATCGGAGCATGACAACGCAACTGCAGCCATGGGCAAGGCATCCATGCAGGGACCGGTGGCGCAGCCTAGCCGGCGGCCGGAAAAATTCCGTTGGCATCGGTGTCGGCTGAAACCATCGTCCCGTGCGGCCATCGGCCCGTGGCAGAATCGGGCGATCCGCCGTTACCCGTGTTGCCGATGTCGACGATCACTGCTGCCGCGCCGCCCGTGAATTCCCCCCGTCGTGTCCTGCTGGCCAGCCTGATCGGCACCACCATCGAATTCTTCGATTTCTACATCTACGCCACGGCCGCGGTGCTGGTGTTCCCGCACCTGTTCTTTCCGGACAGCAGTGAGCAGGCGGCCCTGCTGCAGTCACTGGCGACCTTCGCGGTGGCGTTCATCGCGCGTCCGGTCGGCTCGGCGGTGTTCGGCCATTTCGGCGACCGCATCGGCCGCAAGGCCACCCTGGTCGCCGCGCTGCTGACCATGGGCCTGTCCACGGTGCTGATCGGCCTGCTGCCGACCCACGCGCAGATCGGGCTGTGGGCGCCGGCGCTGCTGGCGCTGTGCCGCTTCGGCCAGGGCCTGGGGCTGGGCGGCGAGTGGGGTGGGGCGGTGCTGCTGGCCACCGAGAATGCGCCGCCGGGCAAGCGCGCCTGGTACGGCATGTTCCCGCAGCTGGGCGCACCGCTCGGCTTCCTGCTGTCGGCCGGCATCTTCCTCGTGCTCGGCCGCTGCCTGAGCCAGAACGACTTCCTGCAGTGGGGCTGGCGCATTCCGTTCGTGGCCAGCGCGCTGCTGGTCGGCCTCGGCCTGTGGGTGCGCCTGAACATCCACGAGACGCCGGACTTCAAGAAGGCGCTGGAGCGCAAGGCGCCGGTGCGGTTGCCGATGTGGACGGTACTGCGTGACCACCCGGTACCGATGCTGCTCGGCACGCTGGGTGCGTTCGCCACCTTCGTGCTGTTCTACCTGATGACGGTGTTCAGTCTCGGCCATGGCACCGCGGTGCTGGGCTACAGCCGCGAGCAGTTCCTGCTGATGCAGATGGCCGGCATGCTGTTCTTCGCGCTGGGCATCCCGCTGTCGGCGCGCTATGGCGACCGTTGGGGCACGCGGCGCACGATGATTGTTGCCAGCGTACTGATCGTCGGCTTCGGCGTACTGTTCGCACCGTTGTTCCAGCCGCACAGCCCGTGGCTGGTCACCGCCTTCCTGTGCCTGGGCCTGTTCCTGATGGGGCTGACCTACGGCCCCTGCGGTACCTTCCTGGCCGAGATCTACCCGGTGGAGGTGCGCTACACAGGTGCCTCGCTGTCCTTCAATCTGGCCGGCATCCTCGGTGCGGCACCGGCGCCGTACCTGGCCACCTGGCTGGCCGAACGCTTCGGCCTGGTCGCGGTCGGCTACTACCTGTGCCTGACTGCGGTGGCCACCCTGTGCGCGCTGGTGGCACTGCACCGGCGCGCGCTGCGGCTCAACCAAAGAAGCGCTTGAGCGTGCGACCCAGCCAGCCGCCGCCCTGGTGTTCGCGGGCGAACTGGTTCAGGTGCGCCTTGACCTGTTCGGCATAGGCCTGGTCGTCGCCGCGGATGTGGTTGAACAGCCAGCGCGAGAGCATGGTGCGCAGCTCGTCACTGATGTCCTCGCCGGCCTGGAAGCGCATGCGGTACTCCGAGACACGCTTGATGAAGACCTCATGCACGCGTTTGTGCGCGGCACAGAACGGGTAGCCCGCTTCCTCCATCAGCTCTTCCTCGAACGCGAAGTGCGACATGGTGTAGTCCACCACCTCGTCGATCACTTCACCCACTGCGGCACGCTGCATGCTGGCCTGGGCCACGTGCAGGTGGTTGAGCATTTCGATGATGCGGCGGTGTTGTTGGTCGATCACATCGATGCCGATGTTCAGATCATCCTGCCAGACCAGTAGTGCCATCCCCGGCTCCCCTTCATGCGTATGTCGGGGCCGACTGTAGAGCCGCCCGGCGCGGGCGGCGTTGATCTGGATCAAAGCGTACCGGTCAGGGCAGCGCCGGCTCGCGTGGGCGCAGCGGGCTGGCGACCGTGGTGCAGCTGACCCGGTTGCGGCCACCGGCCTTGGCCAGGTACAGCTGGCGGTCGGCTTCGGAGATCAGCCGGTGCAGTGCATCGCGCTGCGGGCGCAGGCAGCACAGCCCGATGCTGACCGTCATGCGCAGCGTGGCGGTGCCGATGTCCACCTCCAGCGCGGCGATGCGCTGGCGCAGCTCCTCGAAGTACAGCAGCGCCTCGTCCTGCTCCATGTCCGGCACCAGCAGGCAGAATTCCTCGCCGCCGAAGCGCGCGATCAGGTCGTGGCTGCGTGCATGCGTGGCCACCGCGCCGGCCACCGCGCGCAGCGCATCGTCGCCGGCTTCGTGGCCATGGGTGTCATTGATGTGCTTGAAGTGGTCGATGTCGATCATCGCCACCGCCACGCACTGGCCGTGCAGCTGCAGCTGCGGCAGCTGGCGCTGGCTCTGCTCCAGGAAGCAGCGGCGGTTGGGCAGGCCGGTGAGGAAATCGCGGGTGGCCAGGTCCTGCAGGGTGCCGATCAGCTCCAGCTGGTCCACATTCTGCGAGACCCGGCAGAAGAATTCCTCGCGCGAGAACGGCTTGCGCAGGAAATCGTTGGCGCCGTTCTTCAGGAAGCGCGGAATCAACGATGCATCGGTATTGCCGGAGATGCCGATCACCGCCACCTTGTCGCGCGAGCGCAGGGTGCGCAGGCGGCGGGTGAACTCCACGCCCTGCATGCCCGGCATTTCCTGGTCGACCACGGCGAGGCGGATCGCCGGATGCGCCTCGATCGCGGCCAGGCCTTCGTTGCCATCGGCCGCTTCGTGCACCTCATGGCCGTACATGCGCAGCAAGGCTGCGGCGTAACCGCGCGCGGACGGTGAGTCGTCCACCACCAGCGCGGCGATGCGCCGGTTGCGCTCCAGCCGCTGCACCAGCCACACCAGGTAATCGATGCTGCCGGGAGTGTTCTTCAGCACGTAGTCGATGATCTGCTGCTGCAGCACGCGCTTGCGCAGGTCCTCGTCGTAGACGCCGCTGACCACCACGGTGGGCAGGTCGCGCTTGAGGAAGAACTCGACCACCGCGTCGCGGTCGCCATCGGCCAGGACCAGCCCGGTCAGTACCAGGAACCAGCCGCCACCTTCGCTCAGCAGGCGGTCGGCCTCGGCCAGGGTGGAGGCGATCACCACCGGCAGTTCCAGGCGCTGCTCGATGGCCTCGCGCAGCATGCCGGTGAAGGCGCGGGAGTTTTCGACCAGCAGGATCCGCTGCGGCAGCGGATCGGCCAGGTCGCCATCGACGGCGGCCTGCGGCAGGACGGGCATGATGCGGTGGCTCACGAGGGAGGGGCTCGGCACGGATAACGGCGGTTTCGGGTGTAACTTTAGCGGCGAACGTTGCGCGCCGGGCCAGATTCCGCGTCAGGCCGCCGCTGGCGACGCGTGGGTGATCGGTTCATGCAGGACCAGCCGCAGCCGATTGCCGCGGCAGTGGACCGTTCCGCCGTAGGCAAGCATCCGTCCGGCCAGGCGCTCGACGGCCTGTTGGGTGGTACGCGTGGAAAGCGGGCAACCACGGTCGAGCAGGCTCACCACGGCAACAATGCCGCGATGCTTGCCTGCCCGACCGCTTCGGGCGCGCACGCAGACCTGCCCGGTTTCCAGTTCCAGCAGAAGTGAAACCGCCTCGATCAGCGAGCGATAGATGGCCAGTTGCAGATCCACGGTCAGCAGGCAGGGATTGCCCGCCAGCCTGGGTGGAATGACGCGATGCGTGTTGTTCCAGATTTCGCATGCACCGCCGGCTTGCAGCGCGATGTAGAGCCCGACCTGCTCCAGTCCGGTGGGATAGACCAGGCTGGCCTGTTCGCGAAACAGCCGTGAATGTACCGACGACGCGTGCTGCAGGCTGTTTGCGACCGCATGGTGGCCTTGGGACTTCAGCCAGCTGACCATCTCGCTGAGCGAATTGTCCATGCCCTCGCCCAGGTGCTTCAGGTGGACGGCCCGTTCACGCAGCTCACGCTCGCTGGTCTGAAGTGAGCCGCGTGCCAGGCGCAGCGTGGTTGCCTCGGCCAGGCCGCGGGACCGGGCGCGCTGATGGTGATAGCTGATGCTGGAACCGAGTGCCAGCAGTGCGACACTCATCACCGCCATGTTCTGTTGGGTGGCGAACGTGCCCAGGTCGAACGAGGAAGGCAGGCCAGTGCTGGGCGTTGCGCCGTGCAGGGGGAGGTTCAACAACGGAATCGCGATGGCTGCGCCGCGCCACCCGTGCATGAAGGTCAGGGCGATGGCGGGCAGGGCGGCCAGCAGCACCATGTGTGTCCGCGTCGTGTGGGCGTCGGCGCGTGTCAATTGCATGCACAGGCCCAGCACCAGCATCACCAGGATCGCCGAGGCGGTAGGGGCGACGAAACGGTCTGTCCAACCGGGGTCGGCCTGCCGCCGCGACCAGAGGAATGCCAACGGCACCAGGGTGATGATGGCGGCGAAGTGGCCAAAGATGGTCCGGTCGACCGCGTCCAGCAGGTTGCTGGGTGGTGGGTTCGACCATAGGACATATGAAATGCCCAGGTTGAGACCCGGCACGAACAACGCTGTGCAGAACGACAGCGACAGCAGCCACAGACCGGTGGCTGCTTCGGACGGCATTCTCATCCGATGCAGGTAGACCACCAGCATCGCCATCGGCATCAGCAGCGTCGAAGCCAGGATGACCCAATCCAGGCCGTAGGTGTCGATCATGGGGATGCGCAGCGTTGCAAAGTACGCGTACTCGCCCAGCAGCAGGTAGGGCCACAGGCGGGTCGGGACGATCAGCAGTGCCGCTGCGCGGATGCCCGCCGGCAGGAAGAACTGATCCAGCGAAAACTGACGCGAGCCGAGGCAGCTCAGCGCATAGACGGCCGCGAGTGCGATGCCGGCTGGCCGGATACGGAAGCTCAGTTCAACTGCCTTCTTGAATCGGTCCAAACCCGAGCCTCCCTTGCTCGTGACATGGCAGCGGCCGTGCGGGTTGCTTGAACGCGCCATGACGCGCCATTGGATGACAGTATCGATGGAAGCAGGGGGGCGCAATTGCACGCCGGCGCCAGATCCTGACGGGGTGGGTTCGGCGCCGACCAAAGATCACTTTCGCGCAATGATCTGCAGCTCCTTTCACCGGGATAGTCAGATCGCGGCCCGGGGGGCGCCAGCGTCCATGGAGCGTGTGCTTTCCCTCAAGGCTTCAGTAGCGCCTGCCTGGCGGGGAGCGTCCCGTGCTTCGGTCAACACCATCCTGAGCCTGTTGCCACTCAGGTCCATGTGGCCAGCGTGTGCGAGCACTCGGCCCAGCAGCTGCTCGTTTGCCAGCGCCTTTGCACGGCTTCCCAGTGATGCGTGGCGGTCCAGAAGAGCCACGCAGATGAAGGCACCACGCTTCCGGATGGAGCTTCCGCAGCGGATACTGACCGAGATCTGTCCACACTCGCACTTCAATAGAAGCGAGACCGCATCGACCACGAGTCGATAGGCAGCAAGCTGCAGGCCGACCCCGAGTGCGCAGGGGTCACCCTTCAACCTCGGCTGGCCGATGCGATGCGTAGCATTCCATGCCTCGCGCACCCCGCCAGCCTGCAACGCCACGTACAGGCCCAGCTGTTCCAGGGCGGCGGGATAGATCATGCTGGCCTGGGCCCGGAACAGGCGCGAATGCACCTCCGAGGTATGCCGCAGGCTGTCGGCCACGGCGTGATGACCCTGCGCATGCAGCCAGTTCACCATTTCGTTCAGCGACAGGTCCATGCCATCGCCCAGCTGGCGCAGATGGGCCGCGCGCTCACGCAGGTCCATCTCGCTGGCCAGGTGTGAATTCCGCGCAAGCTGCAGGGCCGCTCTACCATCTTCCTCGCGCAGCCGGTGCTGGTTCTGGAAGTGGGTGATGCGCGCACCCAGCAACAGCAGGGCGATGCTGGCGATGGCCATGGCCTGCTGGGTAGCGAAGGTAGCCGGGTCGAATGCGGTCGGATGGTCGGCGGGGGTGCTGAGGCCAAGAATCATGTTGACGGCGGCGACACCGATGGCCGCACCGCGCCATCCCAGCAGGCAGGTCAGGGCGATCGCGGGAATAGGCAGGATCAACAGCAGCTGCAGCGAGCCGGGGGCCGTGATCGAGGCCGGTACCGGCGTCGCCTGCAGGCCAATGACCAGCATGGCGCCGAGTGCTGCGACCGTGGCCGCGACAGACCCGGTTGTCCATTTTTCCTCGGCGCGGCGGATCCACAGCAATGCCAGGGGTGCCAGGATCAGGATGCCGGTGAAGTCTCCCAGCGCATAGCGCAATACGTTGGTGATGAATGACGCGTTCTGCAACGGCTCCCAGAGCAGGTACGAGATTCCCAGGTTGAGCAGACTGATGACCGTCGCGGCGCATACCGCAATGGAGATCACGCCGACGATCGTGGTGCGTGCCAGCAGTTTCCGGTGCAGGCGCACGATCAGCATCACGGCAGGCATCAGGAACACCGAGGCCAGGATTACCCAGGTCAGGTTGTATTTGCTGATCAGGGGGATGCGCAGATGCGCGAAGTAGGCGTATTCACCCATCAGCAGGTAGGGCCAAAGACGGGGCGGACACAGCAACAGCGCGGCCACCCGCACGCCGGCAGGCAGGAAGAACTGGTCCAGTGACAGCTTGCGCGCACTCCAGCAGGCGAGGGCATAGAGCAGCGCCAGCGCCAGCCCTTCGGGGCTGACCCGTATCCTCACCAGCAGGCCGTCTTTCCACCACTGCATCCACGTGCTCCCCAGCTCCTGCGCCGATTATGTGGCTGGGAAGGGCCCCGCTACCACAACGCATCCCGCAGCTTGTACCACGACATCGCCGCCACCAGCAGGGGCGTGCGCAGCAGCCGGCCGCCGGGGAAGGGCGCATGCCGCAGGCGCTGGAACACGTCCAGACGCTCGCTCTGGCCGGCGATGGCGGCGGCGATCACCTCGCCGGCCAGTCCGGCGGCGGCCACCCCATGGCCGGAGAATCCCTGCGCGAAGTACAGGTTGCCGTCCAGCCGGCCCCAGTGCGGGGCGCGGTTGCGTGTGATGTCCACGTAGCCACCCCAGACCTGGTCCAGCACCACGTCGGCCAGCTGCGGGAAGACGTCGTGCATGCGTCGCTGCATCACCCCGCGCAGGCCGGGCGGGGGCAGTGCCGAGTAGCTGGCGCGGCCGCCGAACAGCAGGCGGTGGTCGTGGCTGAGGCGGAAGTAGTCCAGTGCCCAGGCGGTGTCGGCCACGGCCATGTTGTTGCCGATCAGGGCGCGGGCACGTTCTGCGCCCAGTGGCTCACTGGCACCGATATAGGTACCGACCGGCATGATCCGCCGCTCCAGCTCGGGCAGCAGGCCCTGCAGCCAGGCATTGCCGGCCACCACCAGATGCATGGCGCGTACGCTGCCCTGGGCAGTGTGCAGGCTCGGCCGTGGCCCGCGCTGGATGCGCACGACGGGCGAATCCTCGTGGATGACCACACCTGCCGCGCGCGCTGCATCGGCCAGACCGCGTGCATACGCCAGCGGGTGCAGGTGTGCGCTGAGCGGGTCGAACATCGCGGCGCGGTAGCGCGGGCTGTCCAGCTGCGCGCGCAGAGCGTCACGGCCCCACCACTGCATGGGGTAGTCGTAGTGGCGTTGCAGGTGCTCGCAGTTGGCGTGCAGGTCACGCTCGTGGCGTTCACGGATGGCCACGCTGGCGTGGCCTTCAACCCAATGGCAGTCGATGCGGTGGCGATCGATGCGCGTGCGCATCGCCTGCACCGCGTCGCGCGACCAGTCGAACAGGTGGCGTGCATCATCACGACCCAGCTGACGCTCCAGTTCGTCCACCTCGCAGCCGTAGCCGACCAGCGCCTGGCCACCATTGCGGCCGGACGCGCCCCAACCGATCCGCTGCGCCTCCAGCACCACCACGCGCTGGCCACGTGAGGCCAGTTCCAGGGCCGCGGTCAGGCCGGTGTAGCCCGCACCAAGCACGGCGACATCGGCCTGAACCTCGCCCTGCAGCGGGGGCAGCACGGGTGGTTCGGGCAGGCTGGCGGCATACCAGCTGGGCGGGAACGCGGCACTCACCGCAGGCCTCGCGGGCGCAGTGCGGTGGAGGAGAGCGGGGGAGGACGATCAGCATTCACCCGAGTAGTTTCGCCGATGCGTGACAGCCATGGTGTGACGGCGACGACTTGCCGCCTTCGCCGGACGGCGGGTAACGTGTCGGCACGCCAAGGAGTTTTCCCATGCGCCGCCTGCCCTGGGTGGGCCTGCCCACCGACAGCACCGTGCTCGGCCATCACCGTTTCGCGGTGGCCGGCGAGAAGTACGTGCGCGCGCTGGCCGAAGCCGCCGAGGTGACCCCGGTACTGTTGCCGAGCGTGCAGCCGCCGCTGCCGGCCGGCGACTGGCTGCAGGGGCTCGATGGCCTGCTGTTGACCGGTGCGGTCAGCAACATCGAACCGCAGCATTACGACGGCGGTCGCAGCTGGCCGGGCAATCCGCATGACCCGGCCCGTGACGCCAACGCGTTCGCGCTGCTGCACGAGGCGCTGGCGCTGGACCTGCCGGTGCTGGCGATCTGCCGCGGCCTGCAGGAGCTGAACGTTGCGCTGGGTGGCACGTTGCATCCGCAGGTGCACGCGGCGCCCGGTCTTTCGGATCATCGTGAAGACCCGAAGGCGCCGGTTGATGTGCAGTACGGGCCGGCCCATGCGGTCGCCCTGGCGGCGGATGGCTGGCTGGCGCAGTGGCAAGGCGGTGACCGCGCACAGGTCAATTCGGTTCACGGGCAGGGCATCGACCGACTGGCACACGGGCTGCAGGTCGAGGCCGTGGCCGATGATGGACTGGTCGAGGCAGCGCGCAGCCCACACCATCGTTTCGTGCTCGGCGTACAGTGGCACCCGGAGTGGCGTGTCATGGACTCGCCGTTCTATCACGCTATTTTCCGTGCGTTCGGCCAAGCTTGCCGGCAGCACCAACAGAACCGACTGGATTCCCGATGAGTTCCCGAACGCGCCCGCGCAAGACGGCTACGCCCCCCGCACCGCAGGAAAGCAGCCTGCTGCGCTGGCTGAAGGAGCGGCGCATCACCGAGGTCGAATGCCTGGTGCCGGACATCACCGGCAACGCGCGCGGCAAGATCATTCCCGCCGACAAGTTCTCGCATGATTACGGTACGCGGCTGCCCGAAGGCATTTTCGCCACCACCGTCACCGGCGAGTTCCCTGATGACTACTACGAGCTGACCTCGCCGTCGGACTCGGACATGATGCTGCGTCCCGATCCGGACACGGTGCGCATGGTGCCGTGGGCGGCCGACGCCACCGCGCAGGTCATCCACGACTGTTACACCAAGAACGGTGAGCCGCACGAGCTGGCGCCACGCAACGTACTGCGCCGCGTGCTGGCGGCCTACGCCGAGCTGGGCCTGCGCCCGGTGGTGGCGCCGGAGCTTGAGTTCTTCCTGGTGCAGAAGAACACCGACCCGGACTTCCCGCTGCTGCCACCGGCCGGCCGCTCCGGGCGCCCGGAAACTGCGCGGCAGTCGTACTCGATCGATGCGGTCAACGAATTCGACCCGATCCTCGACCTGATGTACGACTACGCCGATGCGATGAAGCTGGATGTGGACACGCTGATCCACGAATCCGGTGCGGCGCAGCTGGAGGTCAACTTCACCCATGCCGATGCGATGGACCTGGCCGACCAGGTGTTCCTGTTCAAGCGCACCATGCGCGAGGCGGCGATGCGCCACGGCGTGTATGCCACCTTCCTGGCCAAGCCGATGGAGAACGAGCCGGGCAGTGCCATGCACATCCACCAGAGCCTGGTGCGGGTGAGCGACGGCAGCAATGTGTTCGCTGGCGATACCGATGCCGAAGGCGAGTTCAGCCCGGTGTTCGGCCACTATCTGGGCGGCCTGCAGAAGTACGCGCCGCAGGCGATGGCGTTCTTCGCGCCGAACGTGAATTCCTACCGCCGGCTGGTGTTCGGCGAAGTCTCGCCGAGCAACGTGCACTGGGGCTTCGACAACCGCACCTGTGGCCTGCGCGTGCCGCTGGACACGCCGGAAAACATGCGCGTGGAGAGCCGCTTCGCCGGTTCCGACGCCAACCCTTACCTGGCGATGGCGGCGACCCTGGCCTGCGGCCTGCTGGGCATCCGCGAGCGGTTGGCACCGGATGCGCCGGTGACCGGCAGCGCCAAGGAACTGGGCTACAACCTGCCGCGCTCGCTGGGCGAAGCGCTGGATGGGCTGGAGCAGTGCAGCGAACTGCAGGCCCTGCTGGGCGAGCGCTTCTGCCGGGCCTACATCTCGGTGAAGCGCAAGGAATACGAGACCTTTTTCCGTGTCATCAGCTCGTGGGAGCGCGAGTTCCTGCTGCTGAACGTCTGAGCATCCGGAATAGAAAAATCCGCCGCCGGGGGGTAGGCTGGCACCCGTCGCCGGCACCGCCGGCCCCCCTTCCCGCATTCTGGAGCACCCGATGAAGCTGCGTATCCTCACGCTCGGCCTGGCCTCCGCCATGCTCGCCGCCTGTGGCGGTGGCAATGGCGGCGCGCAGGACAGCCAGGTCCTGAACGTCTACAACTACAGCGATTACATCGCCGAGGACACCATCCCGACCTTCGAGAAGGAGAGCGGCATCAAGGTGACCTACGATGTGTTCGACAGCGATGAGATGGTCGAGACCAAGCTGCTGGCCGGCAACAGCGGCTACGACGTGGTGGTGCCGACCCTGAACTTCTTCGGTCGCCAGATCCAGGCCGGTGTGTTCCTGCCGCTGGACAAGAGCAAGATCCCGAACCTGGCCAATCTCGATCCGGCGGTGATGAAGCGCATCGCCACCCAGGACCCGGGCAACCAGTACGGCGTGCCGTACATGATCGGCACCACCGGCATCGGCTACAACGTGGAGATGCTGAAGCAGCGTTTCGGTGGCAGCACCGACATCGCCAACAGCTGGGACCTGGTGTTCAAGCCGGAGAACATCAGCAAGATGAAGGACTGCGGCGTGACCATCCTGGACACGCCGGCCGACATGATCCCGATCGCGCTGCATTACCTGGGCCTGGACCCGCACAGCGGTGACCCGGCCGAGCTGCAGAAGGCGGCCGACCTGCTGAAGTCGATCCGACCGTACGTGCAGAATTTCCACTCCTCGCAGTACGTGGGTTCGCTGGCCAATGGCGGCACCTGCCTGGTGGTCGGCTGGTCGGGTGACATCATCCAGGCCCGCGACCGCGCCGAGGAAGCCAGCAATGGCGTGCACGTGGCCTATTCGATCCCGAAGGAAGGCGCCCCGCAGTGGTTCGACATGCTGGCGATCCCGAAGGACGCCAAGCATCCGGAGGCCGCTTACGCCTTCATCAATTACCTGCTGCAGCCGAAGGTTGCCGCGGCCAACACCAACTTCATCCACTACGCCAACCCGGTGCCGACCGCGACCCCACTGGTGGATGAGGCGATCCGTACCGACCCGACCATCTACCCGCCGGCCGACGTGGCCGCGAAGATGTTCACGTACTCGATCAACACGCCGGAAACCGACAAGCTCTACACCCGGCTGTGGACCGAGGTGAAGACCGGCCGTTGAGCCGGCCTGGTGCCGCCGGGTCATGCCCGGCGGCTGCCTTACCCTGGGTCGATGCCGGTACTCCCGCTTCGGCCCAGGTGCCGCAGGATGGCAGGCAGCAGGTCGCGTGCATCGCGACCGCCGTTGCACAGGAACGATGAACTCATCCGCTGCAGGTTGTGCATGCCGATGAAGAACAGCCCCGGTTGCGGTGAAACACCGAAGTCGCCGAGCGGGTAGCCATGTGCATCCAGCGCGCCCGGTACGTCGAGCCAGGGCCATTCGGCGACGAAGCCGGTGGCCAGCACCACCGAGCGGATGCCTTCCGCCTGCAGATCCAGTTCACGCGGGGCGGCGTCCGGCTCCCAGTGCAGATAGACCTCCTCCGGAATGTAGCGGGCATCGTCGGTGCGTGGCTCGGGACGCGTGGCGTAGTACGCGCTGGCCAGCGAATCAAGATAGGCGTACTCGGCCTGCGTGGCCTCGATCGCGGTACGCAGCTGCGGGCGCACATCGGCGAAGCGGGCGACGTTTCCATCGAAGCCCTGCAACCGGCCCAGCAGCCTGATGCCCGCGCGGTGCATCGCCAGCAGGCTGATCGAGCTGCCCAGGCCACCGTTTCCCTTGCCGGAAATAAGCGGGAACTCTGCGGTGCGGGCCTTGCGCAGTGCATCCGGTTCCCCGGCAAGTACGCCCGCCGCTTCACTCACATGTTGATGGATGCGCCCGGCCATGTCCCACCAGGTCATCGAGTCCTTGCCGCGCAGCCGGCGGGTATGCGAATGCCGCTGGGCCAGTGACCAGTGCACGCTGCGACCGCTGTCGCGCAGGTCCTGGGCGATCTGCGCGCCGGACTGCCCACCCCCGATGACCAGCACGGCGCCATCGGGCAGCTGGCGGGCACTGCGGTAGTCGCCCGAGTGCAGCACGGTCAGGCCTGGCGCGGGCGCGAACGGGACCCGGGGCATCCGTGCGCGGCGGTATTCACCGGTGGCGACCACCACTGCGCGGGCATGGATCAGCCCCTGGCTGCTGTGGATGGCGTAGCCACCGGGCCCAGGCCCAACCCGATGCACCCCGCATCCCTCGTTGATCGGCAGGGAACGCTCGTGGGCATAGTCGCGGAGGTGCCGGATCACCTCCGGGGCGCCCATGAAGCCTTCCGGGTCGTCACCCGCATAGGCATGGCCGTGCAGGGCCATCGTCGCGTTGGCGGTGTTGGTCTGGAACGACTCCCAGCGCCGCTGCCAGCTGGCGCCTACGGTTTCGGCCTCCAGCACGCGATGCTCGACGCCGGCTTCCTGCAGGAGCGCGCTGAGGGACAACCCGGCCTGGCCGGCGCCGATGATGACCAGCGGCAGCCTTGCAGGCAGGGAGCCGGGCAGGCGGGGCGGGAAAGGGGAGGGGCTGTCCGGGGAAATCACCAGTGTGGGTCCATGCAAGGCCTTGATCAGGGCCATTGCGCGGGGAATGCCCCGGGCCTTCAACAGATCCGGTTCTGAAAAACGTTGCAGATCGAGGCGTCGCCTGTGGTGTCTGGCCGGGACGGCCGCAGGGTCGTCCCGGGGAGCCCGGGCCTTTGCGCGGGCAGGCCACCATGGCGGGGGAAAACCGACACTCCTGGGGCCCCCGGAGCCGGCCAGCGGCCGCTTCCGCCTGCCGCCGTCATATCCCCTGGGCCCCCCGGCCGTTAGAATGGCGGCCGCTGTCCACCGCCCGCTCCCGGAGCCCCCATGCCCGTTGAAGCCCAGCCGGTAGCCGCCGTCGTCGACACGACCGGTGTGCCCGGCTATCTCTCCATTCGTGACCTGCGCAAGGAATTCGACGGTTTCGTCGCCGTCGACGACGTCAACCTGGACGTGCGCAAGGGCGAGATCTTTGCCCTGCTCGGTGGCTCCGGCAGTGGCAAATCGACCCTGCTGCGCTGCCTGGGCGGCTTCGAGACGCCCACCAAGGGCAGCATCACCCTCGATGGCCAGCGCCTGGACGCGCTGCCGCCGTACCAGCGGCCGGTCAACATGATGTTCCAGTCCTATGCGCTGTTCCCGCACATGACGGTCGAGCAGAACATTGCCTTCGGCCTGAAGCAGGATGGCCTGGGCAAGGATGCGATCGGCAAGCGCGTGGGCGAGATGCTCGACCTGGTGCAGATGGGCCACCTGGGCAAGCGCAAGCCACACCAGCTGTCCGGCGGCCAGCAGCAGCGCGTGGCGCTGGCGCGGTCGCTGGCCAAGGGGCCGAAGCTGCTGCTGCTGGACGAGCCGATGGGCGCGCTGGACAAGAAGCTGCGCTCGCAGATGCAGCTGGAACTGGTCAGCATCATCGAATCGTCGGGCGTGACCTGCGTGATGGTCACCCACGACCAGGAAGAAGCGATGACCATGGCCACCCGCATCGCGGTGATGGATGCCGGCTGGATCCAGCAGGTCGGCAAGCCGGACGAGGTCTACGAGCAGCCGGCCAACCGCTTCGTCGCCGAGTTCATCGGTTCGGTCAACCTGTTCGACGGGGTGATCGACGAGGACCTGCCGGAGTACGTGACCGTACGCTCGCCGCTGTTCCCGGCGCCGATCTACATCGCCCATGGCATCACCGGTTATGAAGGGCAGCCCGTCGCGTTCGCGCTGCGCCCGGAGAAGGTGATGATCGGCAAGGACGAACCGGAAGGGCACACCAACAAGGCCCAGGGCGTGATCGAGGACATCGCCTACTTCGGCAGCCATTCGGTCTACCACGTGCGCCTGCCCAGCGGCGCCAAGGTACTGGCCAACTTCGCCAATTCGCAGCGCTGGGCCAGTGATGGCCTCACCTGGGGCGACGAGGTGTGGGTGCACTGGCGCGACAACGACGGCGTGGTGCTCACCTCATGAGCACCGCCGGCCTGAAGCGCTGGCTGCCGGGGCTGCGTGCCACGGTGATCGGCATTCCGTACCTGTGGCTGCTGCTGTTCTTCGCAGTGCCGTTCCTGATCGTGCTGATGATCAGCTTCTCGCTCAGCCGGGTCGGCTCGCCGCCGTACACCTGGCTGTTGCAGTACGCCGATGGCGGTTTCTCGCTGAAGCTGAACCTGGAAAACTACCTGGCGCTGTTCCGCGATTCGATCTATGCCCAGGCGTTCCTGAGCTCGATCAGGATCGCGGCGATCTCGACCTTCCTGACGCTGCTGATCGGCTATCCGATGGCCTATGCCATCGCGCGCCTGTCGCCCGCCGCGCGCAACGTGGCGATGATGCTGGTGGTGCTGCCGTCGTGGACCTCGTTCCTGATCCGCGTGTATGCATGGAAGGCGATCTTGGACCGCAACGGCCTGCTCGACCAGTTCCTGCAGTTCACCGGCCTGCAGACGCTGATGACGTCGATGGGCCTGCCGAAACTGCAGCTGATCGACACCCCGACCGCCGCCTACATCGGCATCGTCTACTGCTATCTGCCGTTCATGGTGCTGCCGCTGTACGCCAATCTGGTCAAGCATGACCACCGCCTGCTGGAAGCGGCCTACGACCTCGGTGCCAAGCCGTGGCAGGCGTTCCTGCGCATCACCCTGCCGTTGTCCAAAGCGGGCATCATCGCCGGCTGCATGTTGGTGATGATTCCGGCCATCGGTGAATTCGTGATCCCGGAAATGTTGGGTGGCTCGGAGACGCTGATGGTGGGCCGCCAGCTGTGGAACGAGTTCTTCAACAACCGAAACTGGCCGGGCGCCTCGGCCATGGCGGTGGCGATGATCCTGTTGCTGCTGGTGCCGATCCTGCTGTTCAACCGTTCCCAGCAGCGCCTGCTGGAAGGGAAGCAGGCATGAGCCCGCGTAGCGCAAAGGGCCTGGGGCTGGGCGTGCTGCTGCTCGGCTTCGCCTTCCTGTACCTGCCGATCCTGCTGTTGATGTTCTATTCGTTCAACAGCTCGCGGCTGGCGATGGTCTGGGCCGGGTTCTCCACCCGTGCCTACAGCGACCTGTTCGCCGACCGCGCGCTGATGGATGCGATGTGGACCAGCCTGGTGGTGGCGTTCTGGACTGCCTGCACGGCCACCGTGCTGGGCACGCTGGCAGCGATGGTCATGACCCGCTTCAAGCGCTTCCGCGGCAAGCCGCTGTTCGGCGCGCTGGTGACCGCGCCGCTGGTGATGCCGGATGTGATCCTGGGCTTCTCGCTGATGGCGCTGCTGGCCTCGATGGGCGCGATTCCCGGCTTCCCGGCACGCGGCCTGGCCACCATCTGGATCGCCCACGTCACCTTCACCCTGTGCTTCGTCACCGTGGTGGTGTCCTCGCGGCTGCAGGAGATGGATCTGTCGCTGGAAGAAGCGGCGATGGACCTGGGTGCGAGCCGGCTGACCGTGTTCGGCCGCATCACCCTGCCGATCATCGCGCCGGCGCTGGTGGCGGGCTGGCTGCTGGCGTTCACCCTGTCGCTGGATGACGTGGTGGTGGCCAGCTTTGTCGCCACGCCGGGCTCGACCACGCTGCCGATGAAGGTGTTCGCCTCGGTGCGCATGGGCATCAGCCCGAAGATCAACGCGTTGGCCACGCTGCTGGTGTCGGCGGTGTCGATCGCCGCGGTGATCGGCTGGTACATCAACGCCCGCGCCGAGAAGCGGCGCCAGCGCGACCTGCAGCTGGCGCGGCAGGATAACGGCTGAGGACACGGTCTGCCGACAACGCCGGCAACACCCGGCTCACAGCCGGCGGCGCACAATGGGGGTCTTCCAGATGGAGATCCCCCATGACCGTCGAGATCGTCGACCCGGCCACCGGACAGGTGACCTACCGCCATGAACTGATGGGCGCAGCCGACATCGAGCAGCGCCTGCAGGCCGCTGCCGATGCGTTTCCGGGCTGGGCAGATCGCTCGCTGCAGGACCGCGGCGCCATCCTGCGCCAGATCGCCGCGCAGCTGCGCACGCGGCGCGACGACCTGCAGCAGGCGATGACCCACGAGATGGGCAAGCTCAAGGCCGAGGCGCTGGCCGAGGTCGACAAGTGCGCTGCCGCCTGCGAGTACTATGCCGATCACGCGGCCGACTATCTCAAGCCGCAGCTGATCGATACCGAAGCCCAGCGCAGCTACGTGCGCTACGAGCCGATCGGCTGCGTGTTCGCGGTGATGCCGTGGAATTTCCCGATCTGGCAGGTGTTCCGTTTCCTCGCCCCGGCGTTCATGGCTGGCAACGTCGCCCTGCTCAAGCACGCCAGCAACGTGCCGCAGTGCGCCGACCTGATCCTGGCGGTGTGCCGTGACGGCGGCCTGCCTGATGGCGTGTTCGACGTGCTGCACATCGACAACGACCAGGCCGCCGACGTGCTGCGCGACGCACGGGTGAAGGCGGTGACGCTGACCGGCAGCGAGCGGGCAGGGCGCTCGATCGCCTCCAATGCCGGCAGCCAGCTGAAGAAGTCGGTGATGGAGCTGGGTGGCAGCGATGCCTTCGTGGTGCTCGACGATGCCGACCTCGACAAGACCGTGGCCGCGGCAGTGAAGTCGCGCTTCGACAACAGCGGGCAGACCTGCATCGCGGCCAAGCGCTTCATCGTGGTCGAGGCGGTGGCCGATGAATTCACCCGTCGCTTTGTACAGGCGGCGGGCGAGCGCCAGTACGGCGATCCCGATGAGCGCGGTACCACGCTGGCGCCGATGGCTCGCGCCGACCTGCGTGACGAACTGCACAAGCAGGTGCAGGCCAGCGTGTCCAAGGGCGCGCGGGTGCTGATCGGTGGTGAGCCGATTGCCGGCACCCATGCCGGCTATCCGGCCACGGTGCTCGACCAGGTCGGCCCGGGCATGCCGGCGTATGACGAGGAGCTGTTCGGGCCGGTGGCCGCAGTGATCCGGGTCAAGGATGAGGCCGAGGCACTGCGCGTGGCCAACGACACCCGCTTCGGCCTGGGCGGCAGCGTGTGGACCGGCGATCCGGTACGCGGCGAGCGCTTCGCGCAGCGCATGGAATGCGGTGCGGCGTTCGTCAACGCCATCGTCAAGAGCGACGCGCGGCTTCCGTTCGGTGGCAGCAAACAGTCCGGTTTCGGTCGGGAGCTGGCCGACCATGGCATCCATGAGTTCATGAACATCAAGACCGTCTACGTGGCTTGATCCCGAACGGTAGTGCCGGCCGCCGGCCGCCGGCCGCCGGCCGGCATTGCCGGGTTGCCGGCCAGCGGCCGGCACTACCAGAAGCGGGCCATGCGCCACGACCAACGGTCGTGGCCTACCGGATTGCAGGGTATCGACGCCCCCCCGTGCATGGTGGGTATCGACGCCCACGTGCTTGGTGGGTATCGACCGTTGGTCGATACGCGCTACAACCACTTCGCGCGCTTGAACAACCGGTACAGCCCCACGCACACACCGCCCACGCCAACAATCATCAGCGGGTACGACCAGGGTTCGCTCAGCTCCGGCATGTGACTGAAGTTCATGCCGTACCAGCTGGTGATCAGCGTCGGCGCGGCGAGCAGGGCAGCCCAGGCGCCCAGCCGCTTGACCGTCTCGCCCTGCGCCAGTGTCACCAGCGAAAGGTTCACGCTCAGCGCGGTGCCCAGCATCTCGCGCAGGGTGTCGATCACATCGCTGATGCGCACCGCATGGTCATGCACGTCACGCACGTAGAGCTTCACTTCATCGGGAATCAGTTCGCCCTGGTAGCGGCGCAGCTGCGCCAGAACGTCCTGCAACGGCGCCACCGCCATCCGCATCTTGTTCAGTTCGCGCTTGAGCTCGTACAGCCGCACCACCGTGCTGCGCTTGTAGGTGTCGGCGAAGATGTCCTTTTCCAGCAGGTCCAGGGTGTCGCGGAAGCGGTGCACGATCGGCAGGTAGTTGTCGACCACGAAGTCGGTCACCGCGTACAGGCAGTACGACGGGCCCATCTTCAGCAGCTGCGGCTCGCGCTCGACGCGTGCGCGCACCGGCGCGTAGGACAGCGAGGCGCCGTGGCGGACCGTCACCAGGAAGCGCGGGCCGAGGAAGGCATGGGTTTCGCCATACTGGATGCGTTCGTCGACCATCTGCGCGGTGGTCACCACCACGAACAACGAGTTGCCATAGGTCTCGACCTTGGGCCGTTGGTGCGCATTGCGCGCATCCTCGATGGCCAGGTCGTGCAGGCAGAATTCTTCCTGCAGTTTCAGCAGCACGTCTTCGTTGGGGTCGTACAGGCCGACCCAGACGAAGCCGTTGCCGCTGGCAATGACATCGCTGATGGCATCCAGGCTGATGTCGTGGCGCTTGCCCTCGTCATCGTAGTGGACGCAGTTGATGACGCAGGTAGGGTTGGCCGAAGCGGGGGCGGAAGCGGAGGCGGGCAATGACATGCCCGCCATCGTGCGTCAGGGCCGTGTTTCGGACAAGTGAGGACGACGCGCCAGCACCCACGCCAGTGCCACGTGCACCGGCAGCAGCAGCACGATCCACTGCACGTTGTACTGCGCCTGCAGGCTCAGCCAGTGCAGCACCAGCGCGGCCACCGCCTGTACCGCCAGCAGCCACAGCACGATCCTGAACATGCGTCCCGGCACGCGCCGGCGCAGCAGTGCGATCGCGCCCGGCAGCAGCAGCACGGCCAGTGGCGAAAGCAGCAGCAGGTTGCGGTTGGCCCATGCAGCGTAGTGGATGCTGAAGCCCCACAGGAACACCAGCACGCCACCGAACAGGGCGCACAGCAGCCAGAACGGCAGGGCCAGCCCGGCCAGCAGGCGCGGGCGGTTGCGCAGCGCCAGCACGCCAGCGGCGATCACCAGGCCGCACAGCAGCCACGGCCACCAGCGGCGTGCGAACTCCTTCGGCTCCGGATCGATGCGGTGCGGCAACAGTTCCTGTTCGGACTGCACCAGCGGCCGGCCATCGCTGTTGCGTGCCTGGCGCAGGGCATCGGCCAGGCGCATCGGGACGAACGCTTCCTGCCAGCGCGACAGCGGCTGGTCGGCGAACGGTCCGAGGCCCACATCGAAGCCCAGCCACATCCATGGTGCCGGCGAGGCCAGACGGACCGATTCACTGCGATAGGTGTTGCCACGCGAGCGCCCCGACAGCTGCGACTGCAGGCCGCCGCCGAGCGCCTTGTCCAGCGTGTCGCGCACCATCGTGGCGCAGTTGGCGGTGTAGTAATCGTAGTGGTAGCGCGCGTTTTCCGGCTTGGCCCGCTCGGCCAGGCCGGCGGCCAGCGAGCGCGCCTGGTCCGGGCGCAGGTCCAGCCATTGCACGCTGGCGCCACGGCCGGTCTCGTCGTAGTACGACAGGTCCTGCTGCAGCGGCAGCGCCACCAGGTAGTACATCATGTCGCCGCGCGCGAAGCGGCTGATGAAATCGTCCTCGGACGGATCGAAGTAGCCGAAGTTGTACGAGGTCGCTTCACCGCTGAGCGGATCGACCACCACGATGGCGTCATGGCCGAAGCGTTCGAAGAACACCGTGCCCGGCTGCATGGTCACCACGCCGATGCGCGGAGCAGGGGCTTCAGCGCTGGCCGCGGGCACGGCAGGTGTGGCCGGCGCCGGCTGCGCGAAGGCGGCCAGCGGCAGGGCCAAGGCCAGCACGTAGAGTGCCAGCCACACCATGAGGATCAGGCCGCGGCGCTTCAAGCGTCGTCCTGCGCGTCCGGCGGCAGCACGGTCACGTGGAAGGCCTGTACCCGGCGCGCATCGGCGCGGGCCACGCGGAACATGAAGCGGTCCAGCGCCAGCTCGTCACCGACTTCCGGCAGGTGGCCCACGGCCTCGGTGACCAGGCCGCCGATGGTGTCGTAGTCCTCGTCGGAGAACGTCGCGCCGAAACGCTCGTTGAAGTCGCCGATCGGGGTCAGCGCGTCGACCACGTACTGGCCGTCGGACTGGATCGCGATCTGCGCCGAGGGATCCTCGGCCTCGTCATGCTCATCGTCGATCTCGCCGACGATCTGTTCCAGCACGTCCTCGATGGTGACCAGGCCGGCGACACCGCCGTACTCGTCCACCACGATGGCCATGTGGTTGCGCGACAGGCGGAATTCCTTCAGCAGCACGTTGAGCTTCTTCGCTTCCGGGATCAGGACCGCCGGGCGCAGCAGCTCACGCACGTTGGCCGGACCGTTGTCGGCGACCACGCCGCGCAGCAGGTCCTTGGCCAGCAGGATGCCAAGGATGTCGTCCTTGTTCTCGCCGTGTACCGGGAAGCGTGAATGGCCGGATTCGACCACCTGCTTCATCAGTTCCAGGAAGGGCGCTTCAACCGGCAGCGAGACCATCTGCGAGCGCGAGATCATCACGTCGCCCACGGTCAGCTCGGACACCGAAATGGCGCCTTCCATCATCTTCAGGGTATCGGCGGCGATCAGACCCTCTTCCTGCGCGGTGTGCAGGACAGCGACCAGCTCGTCGCGGGTATGGGGTTCGCCGGAGAAGGCGGAGGTCAGGCGTTCAAGCCAGCCGCGCTTCTTTTCACTGTGCTCCGCAGGGGAGCTACTACTGTCGTCTTCTGACATCTCTGGAAAAAAGGCACCCGGCAGGCCGGGCGTTGACCCAAGTCTAGCAGGATGTGACGGCCTGTCAGTGACTGCCGGTGGCCGGGGCTGCGGCGGCCGCGGCCGGCGCCTCTTCGGGCAGGTCCAGGCTGTAGGTGCAGCCGGCCAGGGTCTTGCCCGGGTGGGAGGCCACGGTGGAGACGCTGAGGATGATCGACTCGATCTGGGCCTCGCCGGTCTTCGGGTCGGTCACGTCGCGGCTGACCAGCTCGCGGCCGGCCATGAACTTGCCGTCCTGGTCGTAGCCGGTCTCCAATTCCAGCCGTTTGGCCAGCGGGCGTGGGTCGGCCTGGTCGAGGACGGCCATGACGCTGGCGCCGGCCACCGCCACCCGATCGGTCTGTTGGCCGAAGACGGTGATCGGGCTGGCCAGCCGGAACTCGCTCATGAACTGGTTGCCCTGCGGCAGCGGCTGCAGGCCCTGGGCCACGGCCTTCAGCGGATCGGCCAGCAGCGGCGCCAGCGCGGCCTGCTCGGCCACGCCCTGGCGGCATTCGATGAGGGCCGGCAGGTCCAGGCGGGTGGCGAAGGCGGAGGGAGCGGCGAGGGCACAGAGCAGGGGCAGACAGCAGCGCAGTGACACGGTCGGTTTCCGCAGGCGAGGGGCCGCCATCATAGCCCCGGCGAGCGTCGGAACAGCCCGCTTAGAAGGCGCAGGAAACCGGTCATCGCCCGCCGTACGACCATCAGTGAGAGAGTCAGCACGACCGCAAGCATGGCGACCTGCATCGATTGCCCCGCGATGCGCGCCACCGCCGGCCACAGGCCCGGGCTGGTCAGCCAGGGCATCAGTTCCGCCGCGGCTGTCCTGGCCACTTTCATGTACATCACGGCCAGCACGAACAGCACCAGCAGCGAGGTGCGGCTGGCGTGGAAGAACGGCAGTGCATTGACCGGCCTGCCAAACCGCTGCTGCAGCAGCGTTCGCCACAGCACTGGCAAGGTCAAGGCACCGACCAGTATCAGCACCATCGACGTTTCCCACAGCCCCGGCAGGTGGGCGGGTTCCGCTCTACCTGTGAGGTGCGGGCCGAACATGCCGATCGCCAGCCCGGCCAGCAGGCACACGGGCGACAGCAGGGCCAGGCTGCGCAGCAGCCAGTGCCTGCCGCCGGGGTCGCGGGCGCTGATGCGGCGCACGGTGTGAGCGCCCAGCACCAGCAGGCCCGCGAGCAGGCCGGCGGCCATCGCAAACGTCGTGAAGCTGTTCCCTGGGTTCATCCTTTTTCCTTCCGCGTCCTGGCCGGTGTTGAACAGTAGCTCAGCGCATGGCGGGCACTCCAGCCGTGGCGCAGTCAGGGCGGACTCCAGCGCGTGGCCGCTGGGTACCAGCGCAGCCTGACCGGGTAGCCCAGTCGCGCCTGCAGGTGGTCACGCACGGCCGCCGCCGTCGCGCGGTTGGCTGGGGTATCCCGCAGCTCCACCTCCAGCTCCCCGGTCTTGACATCCAGGCCATGGCCGAACAGGTCGGGCAGCTGGGCCCGCAGCCAGTCCTGCTGTGCGTGCAGGCGGCGCGTCATCTCCGCTTCGGTCATCGCGGCGCCGGTGATGTAGCGCACACGTTGCGGGCCATCCGCCCCTGGATGTGTCTCATCGGCCTCGGGTGCGGCGCCTGTCAGTCGCACGACAACGTTCCAGCCCCTCGCATTGTCCACCCAGATGCCGGCCAGACGTGCCGCGTGCCGCGCTTCCAGGCGCTCGATCAGTGCCCGTTGCTGGGCAGTGGCGACGATGTTGCGGGTGTCGCGCTCGCTGCTGCCGAAGAACGCCCGTAGTTCGGCGATCTTTGCGGCGATGTCGGCCTCGCTGTCGCTGGCGGGGAACGGTGAGGGACGGTCAGGATCGGGCATCAGGCCTGCCCCGGACTGCAGTAGCGCGGCAAGCACAAGTGCGGGCAGGGTCATGCTGCGCTCCTCTTCCGTGAGTGCGTGGGCTCGGAACAGGGCCCGGTGTCAGCGCTCGCCCGCGTAGGGGTCGTCGATGCCCAGCTCGGCCAGGATCTCCCGTTCCAGCTGTTCCATCGCTTCGGCTTCCTTGTCGTCCTCGTGGTCCCAGCCGAGCAGGTGCAGCACGCCGTGCACGGTCAGGTGCGCGTAGTGGGCGTTGAGCGCCTTGCCCTGTTCGTCGGCCTCCCGCGCTACGACAGGTGCACAGATCACCAGATCGCCGAGCAGCGGGAACTTGACGCCCTTGGGCAGGCCTTCGGGCACTTCGGCCGGGAAGCTGAGCACGTTGGTGGCGTAGTCCTTGCCACGGTAGTGGCGGTTCAACGACTGGCCTTCCTTGGCGTCGACCACGCGGATGGCCAGGTCGGCCTCGCGGATGCGGCCCTTCAGCGCGGCAGCCACCCACCTGCGGAAGCTCACTGCCGCCGGCAGACCGGCACGCGGCAGGGCATAACTGACGGCGACGTCCAGTCGCACGGGACCACGGGTCATGGAGTTGCTCCAGGTTGGATCTGATGCAGGTCGCGGCGGTCGTAGGCGCTGACGATACGCGCCACCAGCGGGTGGCGGACCACGTCGCGGGATTCGAAGAAGGTGAAGCTGACACCCTCCACGTCGCGCAGCACATCGATGGCGTCGCGCAGGCCCGACTTCACGTGCTTGGGCAGGTCGGTCTGGGTCAGGTCACCGGTGACCACTGCGGTGGAGCCGTAGCCGAGGCGGGTCAGGAACATCTTCATCTGCTCGATGGTGGTGTTCTGTGCTTCGTCCAGGATCACGAACGCATCGTTGAGCGTGCGGCCGCGCATATAGGCCAGCGGCGCGATCTCGATGACGTTCCTTTCCAGCAGCTTGACCACCTTCTCCACGCCCATCATCTCGTACAAGGCGTCGTACAGCGGTCGCAGATAGGGATCGACCTTCTGGCTCAGGTCGCCGGGCAGGAAGCCCAGCTTCTCGCCGGCTTCCACCGCGGGACGGACCAGGATCAGCCGCTGCACCCGCGATTCGTTCAGCGCTTCGACTGCGCTGGCCACGGCCAGGAAGGTCTTGCCGGTGCCGGCCGGCCCGATGCCGAAGTTGATGTCGTGGGTTGCGATCTGGTGCAGGTAGCGGGCCTGGTTGGCACCGCGCCCGCGTACCGTGCCGCGCTTGACCTTGATCGCCACCTCCTGCGCTTCGTAGGAGCGTTCGGCGATCTGCTCGACATTGGCCTGCGCCAGGCGCAGGTGGATGGCGTGGTTGTCGAAGGTGGTTTCGCCGGCTTCGGCGTACAGCGCTTCAACCAGCTTCTGCGCCTCGACGATGGCTTCGTTCGGCCCGCTGATGCGGAACACGAAGCCACGGTTGGCGATTTCCACGCCGAGTTTCAGTTCGATCTGCCGCAGGTGCCCGTCGAACGGGCCACACAGGTTGGCCAGCCGTTCGTTGTCTTCCGGCGACAGGGTGAAGTCTCGATGCTCGATGCTTTTCATTGCTTCGGGTGGGGCGGACGCCTTCCACCGCAGTGTATTCAGGGGAGACAAGGGTAGCGCGCGTGCGGGGCACACGGCCAGCAGACGGTCGATACAGCGTTTTCCACACCCGGTGTGGACGGGGGGCGCGAAAACCTGTGGATAGACCTTCGCAATGCTTGTGCCACAAGGCCCATGAGGTCCTGGTGAAAAAAACGTCATGGTCGCTCGTCGCTTCGGCAGCACTGCCACGGGGGCCTGCACGGGGGCATTCATCGTGACGACAGTGCAGGTTTCGTTGCCGGGTGAGCAACAAAGCCGGGCGCTGGCGGATTTCCACAACGGTTGTGGAATGATGCCGAATCAACCTGTGGATAGGTGGTGCGGAGCCTTGCAGCAAAAGGCGTGCCGGCGTGTGGCGAAAAAACCGCCAGGGCTGATCGGAATCATTGAGGGTGCACGGGGCACATGGCACCGTGTCGCCGTCGCAGGAGGGGATGGCATGGGCATCGGCAACGGGATGCGAGGAGTCGGACTGGCGGGCATCGGCCTGCTGGCCGGGTGTGTGCAGTCAACACCGACTGCACTGGGCACGCTGGAGTGGGACCGGATCACGGTGCCGGCGCCGGCGGCCGAAGTGATCGCCACGGTGGAGGTGCGCGAGGGACAGCAGGTCAAGGCCGGCGCCGTGCTGATGCAGCTCGACCCGGCCCGCGGCGACGCGCAGTTCGCCGCAGCGCAGGCTGATACGGCGCGTGCGCAGGCGCAGCTGGAAGAACTGAAGATCGGCCCACGCCAGGAGCAGATCGCGCAGGCCCAGGCGCAACTGGCCGCGCTGCGCGCACAGGCTGCCGAAGCAAGTGCCTATTACCGGCGGGTCCAGCCGTTGGCACAGCAGCGCTTGATTGCCGCCGCTGAGCTGGATCGTGCACGTGCCGCCGCCGGCAATGCCGAGGCCAGCGTGCGTGCTGCCGAGCAGGCCTGGCTGGAGCGGGTGCACGGCAGCCGTGTGCAGGATATCGCCCAGGGCCAGGCCGTCGCCGATGCCGCGCAGGCGCAACAGGCAGTGCAGGCCGTGAACCTGCAGAAGCTGCAATTGCGTGCGCCGCGCGACGGCGTGGTCGATGCCTTGCCTTACCGGCAGGGCGACCAGGCGCCGGTCGGCGCGCCGCTGGCGGTGATGCTGGTCGGCGAGCGCCCCTATGCGCGCGTCTACCTGCCGCAGCCATTGCGGTTGCAGGTCAAGGTCGGGCAGGTCGCGCAGGTGCACCTGGAAGGGCAAGGCACTGCGTTGAAGGGGCATGTGCGCTCGATCCGCAGCGAGCCTTCATTTACTCCGTACTACGCACTGACCGGTGACGACGTCGCGCGCCTGAGCTACCTCGCCGAGATCGAAGTGGACGCTCCCTCCGACATGCAGAAGCTGCCGGCGGGAATGCCGGTGCAGGTGAGCTTCTGAACACCGGCAACGACATCGCGGTGCATGCCCAGGGCCTGACCCGCCGCTTCGGCGATCTGCTGGCCGTGGACAATGTCGACCTGACCGTGCCGCGTGGCCAGGTCTATGGCTTCCTGGGCCCGAACGGGTCGGGCAAGTCGACCACCATCCGCATGCTGTGCGGCCTGCTGGAACCGAGTGCCGGCCAGATCGAGGTGCTCGGCCTGGCCGTGCCGGAGCAGGCCGAGGCACTGCGCCGGCGCATCGGCTACATGACCCAGCGCTTCTCGTTGTATGAAGACCTTTCGGTGCGCGAGAACCTGGAATTCCTCGCCGCCATCCAGGACCTGCCGCGTATGCAGGCCCGGCAGCGGGTCGACGAACTGCTGCAGCAGTACCGTCTCCTGGACCGGCAGCCGCAGCTGGCCGGCACCCTCAGTGGTGGCCAGAAGCAGCGCCTGGCGCTGGCCGGCGCCGTCGTGCACGCGCCCGAGCTGTTGTTCCTGGACGAGCCGACCAGCGCGGTCGACCCGGAGTCACGCCGCGATTTCTGGGAGGCCCTGTTTGAACTTGCCGACGCCGGTACCACCGTGCTGGTATCGACCCACTACATGGACGAAGCCGAGCGCTGCCACCGGCTGGCGATCCTCGATCGAGGCGCGCTGGTCGCCGATGGCACGCCGGCCGAACTGTGTGCACGGCTGGACGGCCGCACGCTGCAGGTCACGTCGGCGCAGCCGCGGCAGGCCAGCCGCGCATTGTCTGAGCTGCCCGGCGTGCTGAGCGTGGCACAGATCGGCACGCAGCTGCGCGTGCTGTGCAGCGAGGCGGCCGCCGATACGCCAGCGTTGCGGCGCGCGCTGGCCAACGCCGACCCGCAGGCCCGCATCGAGGCGGTGGCGCCGAACCTGGAAGACGTCTTCGTCGCCGCCACCCGCGGCCGTGGCCGGGAGCCAGCGGCATGAACCTGCGCCGGCTGTGGGCGATCATGCTCAAGGAATTGCGCCAGCTGCGCCGCGACCGCATCACGCTGGCGATGATCGTCGGCATTCCGGTGATGCAGCTGCTGCTGTTCGGCTACGCGATCAATCTCAATCTGCGCCACCTCGACGCCGGTGTCGCCGACCAGGCCAACAGTGCGGCGTCACGCGCGCTGGTGCAGGACATGGTCGCCACCGGCGTGATCACGCCGCGCAGCGAAGCCTATACGCCCGACCAGTTGATGCAGGCGCTGCGGCGTGGCGAGATCAGTGTCGGCATCGTGGTGCCGGCCGACTTCGAGCGCCGTCGCTTCGATGGACGCGAGGCGGTGCAGGTGCTGGTTGATGGCAGCGACACCGTGGTGCAGAGCGCGGCGATCCAGCTGGCGCAGGTGCCGCTGGAGACGCGACCGACCAGCAACACGCGGCCGCTGCGCGAAGGCAGCATCGCCGGGGGTCCAATCAGCGTGACCAGCTTCTACAACCCGCAGCGGCGTTCGGCGGTGAACATCGTGCCAGGCCTGATCGGGGTGATCCTGACCATGACCCTGGTGATGTTCACGGCGGTGGCGGTGGTGCGTGAACGCGAGCGCGGCAACATGGAGCTGCTGATCGCCACGCCGGTGTCAAGCAGCGAACTGATGGTCGGCAAGGTGCTGCCCTATGCAGCCATCGGCCTGCTGCAGACCACGCTGGTGCTGGCGCTGGGCACCTGGCTGTTCCAGGTGCCGATCCGCGGCAGCCTGCTCGATATCTACCTAGCCGCGGTGCTGCTGGTGCTGGCCAACCTGGCGCTGGGCCTGCTGATTTCCACGCGCGCTCGCTCGCAGTTCCAGGCGATGCAGATGACGTTGTTCCTGTTCCTGCCGTCGATCCTGCTGTCGGGCTTCATGTTCCCGTTCGCGGGCATGCCGCGGCCGGTGCAATGGCTGGCCGAAGTACTGCCGCTGACCCACTTCCTGCGCCTGGTGCGCGGCATCATGCTGCGCGGCGCCTCGCTGTGGGAGCTGTGGCACGACGCGCTGGCGCTGCTGGGCTTCATCGCGGTGATGATGACCCTGGCGATCCTGCGTTTCCGCAAGCGTTTGGATTGAGGCATGCCGACCAACGGTCGGCATCCACCCTGGTAGGTGCCGGCCGCCTGCCGGCATCAACTCCGGCAGGTGCCGGCCACTGGCCGGCATCAATTCGGTGGGTGCCGACCGTTGGCCGGCATCAATTCGGTGGGTGCCGACCGTTGGTCGGCGCACCTTATTCCGCCACCACGCGGGCGCGCAGCGAATTGGTCAGCGCCTCGGTGATCACCACATCCACGAACTGGCCGATCAGCCGCGCCGGCGCCGGGAAGTTCACCGAACGCATGTTCTCGGTCTTGCCGGTCAGTTCGTTCGGGTTCTTGCGCGAAGGGCCTTCCACCAGCACGGTCTGCACGGTACCGACCATCTTCTCGGAGATGCCGGCAGCGTGCGCATTGATGCGCGCCTGCAGGCGCGACAGGCGCGCGTGCTTCTCGGCATCGCTGATCGTGTCCTCCAGGTCGGCCGCCGGGGTACCCGGGCGGCGCGAATAGATGAAGGAGAAGCTGTGGTCGAAGCCGATGTCCTCGATCAGCTTCATGGTCTTCTCGAAATCGGCATCGGTTTCGCCGGGGAAGCCGACGATGAAGTCCGAGCTGATCGAGATGTCCGGGCGCACCGCGCGCAGCTTGCGGATCTTCGACTTGAATTCCAGCGCGGTATAGCCGCGCTTCATCGCCGACAGTACGCGGTCGCTGCCGGCCTGCACCGGCAGGTGCAGGAAGTTGGCCAGCTGCGGCACGTCGCGGAACGCATCGATCAGCGAGTCGCTGAACTCCAGCGGGTGCGAGGTGGTGAAGCGGATGCGGCCGACGCCGTCGATCTCGGCGATGGTCCGGATCAGCAGGCCGAGATCGGCGAACTCGCCATCTCCATAGGGGCCGCGATAGGCATTGACGTTCTGCCCGAGCAGGTTGATTTCGCGCACGCCCTGCGCGGCCAGCTGCGCCACTTCCACCACCACGTCCTCGAACGGGCGGCTGACTTCGGTGCCGCGGGTGTAGGGCACCACGCAGAACGAGCAGTACTTCGAGCAGCCTTCCATGATCGACACGAACGCCGAAGCGCCTTCGGCACGCGGTTCCGGCAGACGGTCGAACTTCTCGATCTCGGGGAAGCTGATGTCCACCTGCGGGCGCTTCTGCTCGCGTCGGGCGCGGATCAGCTCCGGCAGCCGGTGCAGGGTCTGCGGGCCGAACACAAGGTCCACGAACGGCGCACGCTTGATGATCGCCTCGCCTTCCTGCGAGGCAACGCAGCCGCCCACGCCGATGATGACCTCGCGGCCCTTGTTCTTCAGGCCCTTCCAGACGCCCAGCTGGCTGAACACCTTCTCCTGCGCCTTCTCGCGGATGGAACAGGTGTTGACCAGGATGACGTCGGCGTCTTCCGGGGTATCGGTCAGTTCCAGGCCATCGCTGGCGGCGAGCACGTCGGCCATCTTGGCCGAGTCGTACTCGTTCATCTGGCAACCGTGGGTCTTGATGTACAGCTTGCCTTTCACCTGGTCGGGCTTGCGCGGACCGGCGGGCAGGGCAACGAGCGGGGCACCGCCCGGCGGGGCGGGCGGAAAGACGTCTGGCGTCCCGGTCATGGCGCTTAATCCATTCGGGTGGCGGGAAAGCCGGCAATTCTACCTGCATCCCGGCGCGTACGCCGCGCTGTGCGCTCGCGGGGCACGGCCCCGCGCTACCCGCATCCCGCCGGCCCCGGTAGCGCCGGGCGGTGCCCGGCGGGCGCCCTTACGCCGCCGCCAGCTCCGCATCGATCTGCCGCGAACGGTCGAACGCGGTCATCGCGCTCATCCGTGCGATGTAGTCAGCCGTGGCCGGCGCCGGCTGTACCAGGCCAAAGGCCGTGGTCCACGCCAGTGCATTGCCCCACAGCACGTCGGCGGCGCTCATGACCTCGCCCAGCAGGTACGGGCCCTGCGCCAGCTGGGCCTCGACCACCTGCAGCACGGTCTCGGCATCGTTGTACGGCGACATCAGGCGCGGCGGCGGCTCGCGGTGCATCGCCTTGTCGATCATCGCCGGCTCGAAACAGGCGCCATAGAAGGCCATCCAGCGCAGGTAGGGGCCGCGCAGGGCGTCGCCGATCGGCGGTGCCAGCCCGGCTTCCGGGTAAAGGTCGGCCAGGTACAGATAGATCGCCACCTGCTCGGTCACCAGTGCGCCGTTGTGGACGATGGCCGGCACCTTGCCCATCGGGTTGATGGCCAGGTAGGCCGGGGCCAGGTTGGCGCCGGCTTTCAGGTCCAGCACCTGCATGCGGTAGTCGGCACCCAGCGCTTCGAGCAGGGCCACGGCGCCGCTCGAGCGGGAACGGGCGGCGTGGTAAAGGGTGATCTGGCGTGAATTCATGGCATTGCTCCTTGCGGTGGGTGGTGAACTGGAGGCCATCCTGGGGCACTATTGCGGACGACTTCTGTCCTCGATCCTTCATGCGCCATACCGCCCATCGTCTGCTGCGCCTGATCGCCCTGCTGCAGGCCCGCCGCCAGTGGTCCGGGGCCGAGCTGGCCGAGCGCATGGGCGTGGACCGGCGCAGCATCCGCCGTGATATCGAGCGCCTGCGCGAGCTGGGCTATCCGGTGCAGGCCTCGTCCGGGGTCGGCGGCGGCTACCAGTTGGGGGCCGGGGCCCCGGTGCTGCCGATGCTGCTGGACGAGGAGGAGGCGACCACCCTGGCCATCGCCCTGCGCGCAGCCTCGGCCACCGTTGCCGGGATCGACGACACCGCGCGTGGCCTGTTGTCCAAGCTCGATCCGCTGGTGCCGACCCGTCGTCGCCAGCAGGCCGGCGAGGTGCATGCAGCGACGGCCACCCTGTCCGACCTTCCGTCCACCGACGCACGCCTGCTCGGGCGGCTGGCCCAGCACTGCCGACAGGCGTCACGGCTGGCCTTCGAGTACCGCAGCGCGCAGGAAGCCGTCACCCAGCGCGAGGTCGAGGCCCAGCACCTGGTCAATTACGGGCGACGCTGGTATCTGCTTGCCTGGGACCTGGGGCGGCAGGACTGGCGCACCTTGCGCGTGGACCGCATGGGCGCCGTACGTGAGTGCGCCGGGCCGGGCCTGCACCGGCGCGCCCCGGCGCCGCCTGATGTGATGGTGCGGCAGGCGGTCAGCCAGGCGCCGTTCGCGCTGCAGGCCATCCTCCGCCTGTCCGGCAGCCATTCCGAGCTGGAAGGCCGCATCCCGCCGTGGTGTGGAGTACTGGAAGCGGATGGCCCCGACCACTGCCTGCTGCGCATGGGCGCCGAGAGCCGCGGCATGATGCTGGCGCAGATTCTCAGCCTGGACCGCCTGCCCGTGGCGCTTTGGACCACCCCGCCGGGCCTGCGCGACGAACTGGCACAGCGCCTGGCGGGCCTCGGCCAGCTGCTGGCTGTGCCGCCGGTCACAGGCTGAGCCACGTCGCTTGGCAAGCCCCGGCGAAGCTGGGACACTCGCCGCCATGAAGGGGATACTGGGGACAACGGCGATCATCATCGCTGCGCTGACCGCTGCGCCGGCCAGCGCTGGAACCCTGTACAAGTGCCAGGGGCCTGATGGCGTTACCAGTTATGTGAGCAAGCGGGTGGCGGGTGCGCGCTGCAGCACCATCAGCTACACCCGTGACACCCGCCCGGCACCTCGACCGGTGGTGGCCGCGCCCAGGCCGGCACCGACCACGGTGGCCAGCATCGAACGCAATCCGGTGGCCGTTGCCGCGAGTGCCGCAGCGCCGGCAACGGTCGCGCCTGCGTCCGTGCCGGCATCCGGTCCCGCACAGCCGGTCGCCTCGCGCAGCGGGCGCATGGTCAGTGGCCAGGTGTATTCCTTCATGAAGGATGGCGTGCGCCACTACACCAGTGCGCGCCCGACACAGGTGGCCAACCTCGGCCCGGTCCGGACCATCCGCTACAGCTTCATGGAGCGCTGCTATGCCTGTGGGGTCAATCCACGCGTGGACTTCGGCACCGTGCGACTGAACACCTCGGCCTTCCAGGCCGAGATCACCTCGGCCGCGCGCGAGTTCGGTGTGGAGGAGGCGGTGGTGCGCGCCATCATCCATGCCGAGTCGGCCTACAACCCGACCGCGCTCAGCCGTGCTGGCGCGCAGGGCCTGATGCAGCTGATGCCGCCGACCGCCGCGCGCTTCGGTGTAAGCGATTCCTATGACGCCGGGCAGAACATCCGTGGCGGCGTGCAGTATCTTGCGTGGTTGCTGAAACGCTTCAATGGCGACCTGACCCTTGCCGCAGCCGGCTACAACGCTGGCGAAGGCGCGGTCGACCGCCACGGTGGCGTGCCGCCCTACAGCGAGACCCAGTACTACGTGCGCCGGGTCGGGCAGCTGGCCGAGCGTTACCGCACCGCCCTGAGTCACCAGTAGGTGCCGACCGTTGGCCGGTACTCCTTGAACGGTAGGTGTCGACCGTTGGTCGGCACTCCTTTGAAAGGTCGTGCCGGCCGCTGGCCGGCAACCCCGCAATCAATGTTGTTGCAATGCGTTGTGTGGCGCGCGACGGTTCCGCTACACTCGACCGTGATTCAATGCGGCTCTGGCCCCCACCGGATCCGCTGGCAGCCTTAAAGCTACCTAATCAATATCGGAGTGCCGGATGGCCAACGATGGGGTACACGATCCAGTCAACACCGGACGTCGGCGTTTTCTTTCTGCCACCACAGCCGTGGTGGGCGCCGTCGGCGTCGGATTCACCGCAGTTCCTTTCATCAAATCCTGGAACCCCAGTGCCCGCGCCAAGCTTGCCGGCGCACCGGTGGTGGCCGACATCAGCGCCCTGCAGGAAGGCCAACGCCTGATCGTGGAATGGCGTGGCCAGCCGATCTGGATCGTCAAGCGGTCCAAGGCCATCCTCGATGCGCTGCACGGGCTGGACGGCCGGCTCAAGGACCCCGAGTCCGGCGAGAAGGACCAGCAGCCGGACTACGTGCTGAAGCAGAACCCCGAACTGCGCTCGATCAAGCCGGATATCTCCGTACTGGTCGGCCTGTGCACGCACCTGGGCTGCTCGCCGGAAATGGTCGCCGAAATCCGGCCTGAGCCCTACGACCCGCAGTGGAAGGGCGGTTACTTCTGCCCGTGCCACAAGTCGCGCTTCGACATGTCCGGACGCGTCTTCAAGGACGTGCCGGCGCCGATCAACCTGAAGGTGCCCGCGCACCATTACCAGGACGACAACACCATCATCATCGGTGTCGATCCGCAGGGGGCTGCCTGATGGCCAATATCCTCAGCCGTACCGCCAGCGGCGTGGCCGACTGGGTCAACGCCCGCGCGCCCGGCCTGATGCCGGTCTACCGGAAGCACGTCAGCGAGTACTACGCACCGAAGAACTTCAACATCTGGTACTACTTCGGTTCGCTGGCGCTGCTGGTGCTGGTCAACCAGATCGTCACCGGCATCTTCCTGACGATGCACTACAAGACCAGCGCCGCCGAGGCGTTCGGCTCCATCGAATACATCATGCGCGATGTGGAGTGGGGCTGGCTGATCCGCTACATGCACTCCACCGGTGCCTCGCTGTTCTTCATCGTGGTCTACCTGCACATGTTCCGTGGCCTGCTGTACGGCAGTTACCAGAAGCCGCGCGAGCTGGTGTGGATCCTCGGCATGCTGATCTACCTGGTGTTGATGGCCGAAGCCTTCATGGGCTACGTGCTGCCGTGGGGCCAGATGTCGTTCTGGGGCGCCAAGGTGATCATCTCGCTGTTCGGCGCGATACCGGTGATCGGCAACGGCCTGACCGAATGGATCATGGGCGATTACCTGCCCAGTGACGCCACGCTCAACCGTTTCTTCGCGCTGCATGTCATCGCTCTGCCGCTGGTGCTGTTGCTGCTGGTGGTACTGCACCTGGGCGCGCTGCACGAAGTGGGTTCGAACAACCCCGATGGCGTGGAGATTAAGAAGGGGCCGAAGGGCAACCGCTGGTCGCCGAACGCACCGGCCGATGGCATTCCGTTCCACCCGTACTACACGCTCAAGGATGGCGTCGGCGCCGGTTTCCTGCTGATCATCGCCGCCTTCATCATCTTCTTCGCGCCCGGTTTCGGCGGCCTGTTCCTGGAGCACGACAACTTCACCGAGGCCAACCGCCTGGTGACCCCGGAACACATCAAGCCGGTCTGGTACTACACGCCTTACTACGCGATGTTGCGCGTGGTGCCGAACAAGCTCGGTGGCGTGCTGGTGATGTTCTCGGCCATTGCGATCCTGTTCCTGGTGCCGTGGCTGGACAAGGCCAGGGTGAAGTCGGTGCGCTACCGCGGCTGGATATCGAAGGTGATGCTGGGCGTGCTGGCGGTGTGCTTCGTGTGGCTGGGCGTGATTGGTTCCGGCCCGGGCACCGACGTGCACGAGACCTACATCGGGCGGGTGCTGACCTTCCTGTACTTCGCGTTCTTCATCACCATGCCGCTATGGACACGGTTGGACAAGACCAAGCCGGTACCGGAGAGGGTGACCACCCATGACTGATCGCTGGATGGTCCGGTTGGCCCTGACGGCCACCCTGATGCTGGGCAGTTTCCTGGCCTCCGCCGCCGAAGGTGGCACCAAGCTGCTGCAGGCCGGCAACGATCTGGGCGACCGCGCTTCGCTGCAGCGCGGCGCGCAGCTGTACATGAACTACTGCTCCGGCTGCCACGCGCTGAAGTACCTGCGCTATTCGCGGATGGCGCAGGACCTGGGCCTGACCGAGGAAGAGGTGATGAACAACCTCAACTTCACCGGCTCGGCGATCGGCGACCCGATCCCGGTGGCGATGCCCAAGGAGAACGCGGAGAAGTGGTTCGGCAAGATGCCGCCCGATCTCAGCCTGATCGCGCGCGTGCGGGGCAGTGACTGGGTCTACACGTACCTCAAGTCGTTCTACCTGGACAGCAGCCGGCCGCTGGGCTGGAACAACGCGCTGTTCGCCAATGCCTCCATGCCCAACCCGCTGTGGGAGATGCAGGGCCTGCAGCATGCGGTCCATGGCAAGGCGGAAGCGCCCGGCATGGACCCGCCGGTGACCGGCCTGAAGATCGAAACGCCGGGGTCGGTCGATGCCGGGCAGTACGACCAGGCGGTGCGGGACATCACCAACTTCCTCGAGTATGCCGGCGAACCGGCCGCGCTCAAGCGCCAGCAGCTGGGCGTGTGGGTGATCCTGTTCCTGGCCCTGCTCACCTTCCTGCTGTACCTGCTGAAGAAGGAATACTGGAAGGACGTTCACTGAATCTGCCGCCGGCCATCGCACGGGCCTATTGGCTTTTGTGATGGTCGGTTGCACACTCGGGGAGGAGTCGACCGCCGGCACGGTGCCGGCGGCGCCGATGCGGCAGGCGGTCTCCTGTCGTGGGAGAGCCTTTGATGGCGGCGAGCGTACGCATGCGCAATACACTGACGCTGTTTTCCTCGAACGACGATGTACTGTGCCACCGTGTACGCCTGGTGCTGGCGGCCAAGGGTGTGACCTTCGACTTCGTTCCGGTCGATCCGCAGAACCCGCCTGAAGACCTGATCGACCTCAATCCGTATCACTCGGTGCCGACCCTGGTCGAACGCGAGCTGGTGCTGTACGCCGCATCAGTGGTCAGCGAGTACCTGGACGAACGTTATCCGCATCCGCCGCTGATGCCGGTCGATCCGCTCTCGCGTGCGCGCATCCGCCTGGCGATGCTGCGCATCGAGCACGACTGGGTGCCACAGGTGCAGGCCATCCAGCTCGGCAACAAGACCCAGGCCGAGGCTGGCCGCAAGCGCCTGAAGGAGCTGCTGACCGCCTCGCTGCCGCTGTTCAAGGCCAGCAAGTTCTTCCTCAACCCGGAAATGAGCCTGGCCGACTGCGCGATGGCGCCGATCATCTGGCGCCTGCAGTCGCTGGACGTACCGCTGCCGAAGGACGGCAAGGCGATCGAGGACTACGGCAACCGCATCTTCCGCCACCCCGGTTTCGTCCGCAGCCTGACCGATCAGGAAAAGAAGCTGCGCGATCTGCCGGTCTGATCCGGGCCTGCGTTACCCGTCTGCACGCCGACCGGCGTGCAGGTGATCCGCCCCGGCGGGGCGCCGGGCGCGTACACTTCACGCATGACCGAAGACTTCTTCCACATGACCAGCCACCGCCCGTACCTGCTGCGGGCGCTGGTGGAATGGATCAACGACAACCAGCTGACCCCGCACATCCTGGTCGACGCCGGCGTTCCCGGCGTGCAGGTCCCGCCTTCGGCGGTCAAGGATGGCCGGGTCGTGCTCAACATCGCCGAACGTGCTGTCGTGCGGCTGATGATCGACAACGAGATGGTGAGCTTCTCGGCGCGCTTCTCCGGTACCAGCTACCCGGTGCAGGTGCCGATCAGCGCCGTGCTGGCCGTCTACGCCCGCGAGACCGGGCAGGGCATGGCGCTACCGGATGACATCCCGGGCAACGAGACCGCTCCGACCAGCGATGAGCTGCTGCACGAGGAAGGCACGCCGCCGGACGATACGCCGCCAGCCAGCCCGCCGCCTAAGGGGCGCCCGAACCTGCGCGTGGTCAAGTAACCAGGTAACGGTGGGTGCCGACCATTGGTCGGCACGCCTTCAGCCCTTACACATCCTCGGCATCGTCCACATCCGCGCGGATCTGGCTGATCCGCGCCGCGCCCGGACCAGTGAATGAGATCAGCTGGTCGCCGCGCAGCACCATGCGGCCCACGTGGCGATCGATGCCGTCGTAGGAATACTCGAACTTGAAGGTACGTTCGAAGCCGAGCCGGCCATCTTCGCCGCGCGACAGGCGCAGGCCGGTGGCGTGCACCGCCTGATCCAGCCATTGCACGTCGGCAGCACGGCAGGCATTGCGCCCCAGTTCGACCGCGCGCTCGGCGGCCGAACGCGCCGCGTTCCAGAAGAAATAGATGATTCCGCCGGCAATCAGCAACAGCAGCAGGGTGGGCATGGCGTCAGCCGTCAGGGGTCGATCCCGCAAAGATGGCGGCGAACGCGCGCGGGATCAAGCGCTGCACTCACCGCCGCGGCTGCGGTTCGCTGGACATCGGCTGCGCGGGCACGATGACCGGTTGCGGTGCCGGAGTGGGCTGCATCGGCGTCGCAGTGGGCGAGGGCATCACCAGCGGTGAGGTTGCAGTGAGCTGCAGCAGCGCTGCCCAGTCCTGCCGGTTGAAGCTGCATTCGTCCTCGCGACCTGGTGTGCAGCCGGGGTCGATGCCGGTGCTGTTGCGTTCGCGTGCCGGAGGCAGCTTGATCAGCCCCGTACGATCCAGCTGCAGCAACCGCATCGCTACGGTGTTCATCACGTTGCCACCGACCAGGTACAGGGTCTGGTCGCCGCCGAGGTTGGCCGCCACCACCACTTCGCAATGCGATTTCCAGTGGCCCACCGAGCCATTGCCCAGTGCCTGCACCAGCCCGCTGTAGCTGAGCGTGGTGCTGCGGTCGCGCAGGAAGCACAGCAGGTCGCCCGGTGCGGGTTTGGCCGTGGCCGGGTCGACCAGCCGGTACGGCACGCCCGAGGGGCCGCCCTGGTAGGCGGCACGGATGTAGTCGATGTGGCGTGGCGACGTATTGAAGCCAGGAACGCCGGACTGGACCATCACCCAGGAAATGAACGCGGCCGACCACGGGTTGTCGATCAGGAAGGCGCGGCAGTCGCTGTCGGTGTAGCGCGTGCCCAACGGCGCCAGGCAGCTGCTGGCGCCCGCGATGCTGCCCATCGCATTGAGCGTGCCGCTGTTGCGCCAGTAGCCGGCCACGCGCTGCCAGGCGATCAGGCCATTGTCTGCCAGGTGATCGCTTTCGGCCTCGGTGACGCTGAGGCTGGCGGCACGGCCTTCACGATCGATGAAGGGCCGGTACCAGAGCCGGTGCTCATTGCAGGCGGTGTTGCGGATGGCCACCGCCAACGGACTCAGGCCGAAGCGGGGCGGAACATCGCAGGCTTCGGCGGCCGCTGCGGACAACGGTGCCGCGGCCAGCAGCAGGCAGGCAGGCAAGAGCATCCGGCGCATGCGCGGCTCCTGTGGGGGATACCTCAGCGTCGCAGCGCTGTCGTGAACGCCGGGTGTGAGAACGGGGTCAGATCCCTTTTCCACGGGAAAAGGGATCTGACCCCGGCCAGGCCTCAACCCGGCGGCGGGCCCAGCTTCAGCGACAGATCGATGGCCTGCACGTGCTTGGTCAGTCCACCGATGGAGATGCAGTCAACGCCGTCCTCGGCGATCGAACGCAGGCCGCCCAGGCCCACGCTGCCTGACACTTCCAGCGGAATGCGGCCGGCCGTGATGCGCACTGCCTCGCGGCGCAGGTCGGGGCTGAAGTCATCCAGCAGGATGCGTTCGCAACCGGCTTCCAGCGCCTGGCGCAGCTGGGCCAGGTCCTCGACCTCGACCACCAGCGGCAGCGCGGGCCATTGCCGGCGCGCGGCGGCCACCGCCGCGGCCAGCGAACCGGCGGCACGGATGTGGTTTTCCTTCAGCATCACCGTGTCATAGAGGCCGAAGCGGTGGTTGTCGCCGCCGCCACAGCGCACTGCGTACTTCTGCGCCAGGCGCAGGCCAGGCAGAGTCTTGCGGGTGTCGAGGATGCGCGTGCCGGTACCGGCCACCGCCGCCACGTAGCGGGCAGTGGTGGTGGCGGTGCCAGACAGCGTCTGCAGGAAGTTCAGCGAGGTGCGTTCGGCGCTGACCAGGCTGCGGCTGCGCCCGTGCAGCAGGGCCAGCACGGTGCCTGCGGTGACCGCGTCACCTTCGGAGACACGCCATTCGATGCGCACGTCCGGGTCGAGTGCGCGGTGGGTGGCGTCGAACCACGGACGGCCGGCAATCACCCCGTCCTGCTTGCACAGCAGGTAAGCGCTGTCGGCCTGGTCGGGCAGCAGGGCGGCGGTGACGTCGCCGCTGCCCAGGTCCTCGGCCAGCGCCCGCGCGACATCGGCGGCGACAACGGCCGCATCCGGCGTCGGCAGCGCGCTCATGCGGCCGGGAAGTCGGCGATCTGGGCGGTCGGGATGGCTTCTTCGGCCAGCAGCACCGGGATGCCGTCGTCAACGCGGAACACCTGCTTGCGGTCGCGGGTGACCAGCGCTTCGCGCAGCGGCTGCGCCAGCGGGTTGCCATCGGCCTTGTTCACCGCGCCGGCCGAAATGGCCTTGTTGAGGGCTTCCAGGCCCTTGCCATCCAGCAGGGACAGGGGCTGGCGGGTGTCCGGCGACACCAGCAGGTCGAGCAGCTTGCGATCCATGGTTCTTCGTCTTGCGTGGAAGATGGCTAGAATACGTCTTTAAGGCAGGTGACGGCCAATGACCCCCAACCCGATCGCGCCGCTTGTCGGCATCGTCATGGGTTCCCGTTCCGACTGGGAAACCATGCAGCACGCCGCCCAGAAGCTTGAAGCCCTGGGTGTTCCGTTCGAAGTGAAGGTGGTGTCCGCGCATCGGACGCCGGATGTGTTGTTCAGTTACGCCGAGCAGGCGGGCCCGCGTGGCCTGCGCGCGATCATCGCCGGCGCCGGCGGGGCCGCCCACCTGCCGGGCATGATCGCCGCCAAGACCGCCGTGCCGGTGCTGGGCGTGCCGGTGCAGTCCAAGGCCCTCAACGGCATGGATTCGCTGCTGTCGATCGTGCAGATGCCGGCCGGCATTCCGGTTGCCACCTTCGCCATCGGCAATGCCGGCGCGTCCAACGCGGCGCTGTTCGCTGCTGCGATGCTGGCCAGCGACCAGCCGGCGATCGGCCAGGCGCTCGACGCCTTCCGTGCACGCCAGACCGAAGACGTGATGGCCCACGACGATCCGCGCCAATGAGCCTGACCGTCGGCATCCTGGGCGGCGGCCAGCTCGCCCGCATGATGGTTCTGGCCGGTGCGCCGCTGGGACTGCGCTTCCAGCTGTACGACCCGGCGGCCGACGCCTGCAGTGGCCCGCTGGCGCCGCTCACCGTCGGTGCCTTCGATGACCGCCACGCGCTGGCGGACTTCGCCGCCAAGGTCGATGTGGTCACTTTCGATTTCGAGAACGTGCCCGCAGACAGCGCGCAGTTCCTGGCCGACCGCGTGCCGGTCTATCCGCCGCCGGCCGCGCTGGCGGTGGCCCAGGACCGGTTGAGCGAGAAGACCCTGTTCCAGCAGTTGGGCATCCCGCTGCCGGCCTTCGCTGATATCCGCAGCCGTGACGAGCTGGCTGCGAAGGCGGCTGAGTTCGGCCTGCCGTGCATCCTCAAGACCCGCCGCCTTGGTTATGACGGAAAGGGCCAGTTCCGCCTGCGCAGCGAGGCCGACATCGACGCCGCGTGGGATGCACTGGGCGCGCAGGTCGAGCGTACCGGCCTGATCCTGGAAGGCTTCGTGGCGTTCCAGCGCGAGGTCAGCGTGGTCGCCGTGCGTGGCCGCGATGGCAGCTTCGAAGCCTGGCCGGTCACCGGCAACTGGCATGTCGACGGCGTGCTGTCGGCCAGCGTGGCACCGGCTGTGCTGTCCGATGCCGAGCAGCAGGCCGCGATCGGCTATGCCCGCCGTGTCGCCGAGCACCTGCAGTACGTCGGCGTGTTCGCGCTGGAGCTGTTCTGTCGCGATGGCGAGCTGTTGGCCAACGAGATGGCGCCGCGCGTACACAACTCCGGCCACTGGACCATCGAGGGCAGCGAGACCTCGCAGTTCGAGAACCATCTGCGTGCCGTGCTGGGCCTGCCGCTGGGCAGCACCCGCATGCTCGGCCACGCCTGCATGCTGAACTGGCTGGGCGCGATGCCTGGCCCGGCACCGGTGCTGGGCCAGGCCAGCGGCCATTGGCACGACTATGGCAAGGAGCCGCGCGAAGGCCGCAAGGTCGGCCACGCCACGTTGCGCGATGACGATGCTGCCGCGTTGGCCGATGCGCTGGAGCAGGTCGGCCTGGAGCTGGATCGCCAGGCCCAGGTGGCGCCGGCGGTGCACGCGCTGCGCAATCGCTGAGCCCGGTAGTGCCGGCCGCTGGCCGGCAGTGCAACGCTGTGAAGCGCCGGTGCAGGCATCGGCGCAACATTCCCGGTGGTAGCGTGGAGCTCCTTTCACAGGAGTCACCCCCATGCTCGACTGGAATGCCTACCGCAAGGAACTGAAGGGCCGTATCGGTGAGATCGGCAAGCTCTCACCGGATACGGTCAAGGGCTACGCCACCCTGGCCAACGCTGGCGCGCAGACCAACCACCTCGATGCGAAGACCCGCGAGCTGATCGCGTTGGCGGTGGCGGTGACCACCCGCTGCGACGGCTGCATCACCGTGCACGTGGATGCCGCGCTGAAGCACGGTGCCAACCGCGAGGAAATCGCCGAGGCGCTGGGTGTGGCGGTGTCGCTCAATGCCGGTGCGGCGCTGGTGTACTCGGCGCGGGTGATGGATGCGGTGGCCGCGCACGAGAACGCGTGAAGCCACGCTCTGCTTTCCGGTAGTGCCGGCCGCTGGCCGGCAGATTCGCCATCTCTTGTACACCGATGGGGATGCCGGCCAACGGCCGGCACTACCCCGGGGCGGAGCCGTTGCCTCAGCGTAGCTGGCTCTCAGCGAATTCCCAGTTGACCATCTGCCAGAACGCATCCAGATAACGCGCGCGGTCATTCTGGTAGTCGGTGTAGTAGGCGTGCTCCCAGACATCGCAGCACAGCAGCGGCGTACTTTCACCCGTCAGCGGCGTGCCGGCATTGCGGGTCGCCTGGATGCCCAGCTGTCCGCCCGGATGCTGCACCAGCCACACCCAGCCGGAGCCGAACAGGCCCAGCGCGGTGCGGTTGAATTCCTCGCGCAGGCGCTGCACGTCGCCGAACTGGCGCTTCACCAGCTCGCCCAGGCGGCCCTGCGGTTCGCCACCGCCACGGGGCCGCAGGCACTGCCAGTAGAAACCGTGGTTCCACGCCTGGGCGGCCGCATCGAACAGCTTGCCCTGGGCCTGGCGGACGATCTCTTCCAGTGGCGCGTCTTCCCACTCGGTGCCGAGGATGCCGGCATTGACCGCATCCACGTAGGCGCGATGGTGGCGGCCGTGGTGCAGCTCCAGGGTCTGTGCGGACAGGTGCGGCTGCAGGGAGCCGGAAAGGTAGGGCAGGGCAGGCAATTCGACAGGCATGGACAGGTTCGTGGCCAGAGGGGCGGCGGCAGCCGGTTCCATCCGCTTACAATGGCGGCTACCGTGGGCAGTCTAGCCGACCACCGCGGTCGGTTTGTCCGGCGAAGCAAGGAGTGAGGTTGTGGCGGTAATGCAGCAAATCCAGGCCGAGGTCGATCGTTACCCGCTCGTGCTGTTCATGAAGGGCACCCCGCAATACCCGATGTGCGGTTTCTCCAGCCGCGCCGTACAGGCGTTGATGGCTGCCGGCGCGGTCACCCTGCGCACCGTCAACGTGCTGGAAGAACCCGAGATCCGCGCCAACCTGCCGCGGTTCTCCAACCTGCCGACCTTCCCGCAGCTGTTCATCAATGGAGAGCTGATCGGCGGCTGCGACATCGTCCTGGAACTGTTTGAAGCCGGCGAGCTCAAGCGCATCGTCGAAGAGGCGACCCAGGGATGAGTGCCTGGCCATCGACGTCACCGACCAACGGGGCGCTCGATGGCCGCCCGTTGCAGGATCGCGTGGTGCTGGTTGCCGGCGCCGGCGGTGGGCTGGGCAGTGCGGCGGCCGTTGCCGCCGCCGCCGCCGGGGCCACCGTGGTCCTGCTGGGCCGCAAGCCGCGCCGCCTGGACCGTGTCTACGCCCAGGTCCAGGCCGTCGGCCCGGAACCGCTGCTGTATCCGCTGGATCTGGAGGGTGCGGGCCCCGACGACTATGCCGAACTGGCCCAGGCCCTGCAGCGCGAGCTGGGGCGCCTGGATGGAGTGCTGGTCTGTGCCGCCCATTTCCCCGGATTGACCCCGTTCGAACTGGCCGACCCGGCCAGTTTCGCCCGTGCGGTGCATGTCACGCTCACTGCCCCGGCGTGGCTGGCCCAGGCCTGTCTGCCGCTGCTGCGGCAGCGCGAGGACGCGGCCCTGGTGTTTGCGGTCGATGCCTCCGAACGGGTGGGGCAGGCCTATTGGGGGGGATACGGTGTGGCCCAGCATGGCCTGCGCGGGCTGATCACCAGCCTGCATGACGAACTCGGCCGCAGCCCGGTGCGGGTCAGCGGCCTGTATCCGGGCCCCCTGCGCACGGCGCTGCGCGCCAGGGCCTATTCCGTCGACCAGGACCCGGCCGCCCGGGGCCCGGAGGCCGCCGCTGCGGCGGCCGTGACCCTGCTGTCCAGCGCTGGGCTTGCCTGGCGGGGCCGGATTCTCGACGCCAGTGAGGCGCCCCTGCCGGAATGAGGCCGGGGGAAAGGCGGAGTGAAGATCCCGTCACGATTGCGTTGCGATCCGGTGCCGTTTGTCGCACAACCGTCACATTGATGGCGTAGCGTGTTAATCTAGTGTTAACCGTTGTGGCTGCCTTCAGCCAAGCGGTAGGGAACCCCAGATAAATCTCCGACCAGCCACCCGCAGGGCTGTTTGGATGCGCTTTTTTTCCGCCATCGCCAACTCGCATCGAGGCTACCGAAAAATGACCCACCCACTCCGGATGTCCAAGCTCACCCTTGGTCTCGTGGCTGCGCTCGCCGCCGCTCCCGCCTTCGCCCAGAGCACCTCTGCCGGTGTCGGCGGCCAGGTGATGTCCGCCGCAGGCCAGCCTGTCGCCGGCGCTGAAGTCACCATCACCCACACCGAGTCGGGCACCGTTTCGCGTGCCACCACCGATGCGTCGGGTCGATACAACGCGCGCGGCCTGCGCGTGGGTGGTCCGTACACCATCACCATCACCAAGTCCGGTGAAGGCACCAAGACCGAAGAGGGTGTCTACCTGAACCTGAACCAGGTCAACACCGTCAACGCCAACCTGGGCGGTGACCTGGCTGCGACCAACCTGGACGCGGTGAACGTTGTTGCGACCGCCGGCGGCCTGGACCTGTTTAGCGCCAACAAGATGGGCACCGGCAGCAACGTGACGCGCGAAACGATGGACGCGCTGCCGTCGGCCAACCGCAACATCCAGGACTACATCCGCCTGGACCCGCGCATCTCGCAGGTCAGCAAGGCTGACGGCGCGATCTCGGCCGGTGGCCAGAACACCCGCTACAACGCCATCCGCATCGACGGCATCAGCGCCTCCGATCCGTTCGGCCTGGGCTCCAACAACCTGCCGACCGAGCGTCAGCCGGTGTCGATGGATGCCATCCAGGAAATCAACATCGACCTGGCCAACTACGACACCACCATCGCCGGCGGTACCGGTGCGGTGATCAACGCCGTGACCAAGTCGGGTACCAATGAGTTCCACGGCACCGTGTACGGCTCGTACCGCGACAAGGACATGGTCCGTTCGCGCCTGGAAGGTGACAAGTCGGACTTCAATGGTTTCAAGGACGAGAAGACCTACGGCATGACGTTCGGCGGTCCGATCCTCAAGGACAAGCTGTTCTTCTTCACCAACTATGAAAAGTACGAGCGTAGCGGCGGCGGCGTGAGCCTGAGTGACAGCCCGTACAACAAGGATCCGTCCAAGGGCGGCATCAGTGACGCCGACATCTCGGCAGTCCAGAAGCGCATGAGTGATCTGGGCTATCCGGTCGGCGGCGTTGACGGTCTGAACAACAAGACGACGATCGAAGAGTACGCCGTCAAGCTCGACTGGAACATCAACGAGAACCACCGTGCGGCCTTGCGCTACAACAAGATGAAGCAGGACGTCGTCCGCTTCCCGCAGGTCAGCAGCAGCGCGCTGTCGCTGAGTGACTTCTGGTACACCCAGCCGACCCAGTACGAAACCTGGATGGGTGAACTGTTCAGTGACTGGTCCGAGAACTTCTCGACCGAGTTCAAGGTTTCGCACAAGGACTACTCGTCCAATCGTGTCGCGGCTTCGCACCTGCCGCAGATGCGCGTGCGCTTCGGCAACAACTCGCTGTACCTGGGCACCGAGCAGAACACTCACACCAATCTGGTCGAGTCGAAGGAACTTAGCGCCTTCGGTGCCGGTACCTGGTACATCGGTGACCACACCGTCAAGTTCGGTTTCGATTACACCGACAATAACCTGATGAACTTCTACGGCCGTAATCTGTACGGCGCGTACGACTTCCGCGACTTGGCGTCGTTCCTGAAGGGTACCGCCAACGGCTACCAGCTGCGCGTGCCGCGTCCGGGTGGCAGCTTGGATGATATTCCGGCCAAGTTCCATCTGAAGAACACTGGCCTGTTCATCCAGGACACCTGGGCGATCAACTACAACCTGAGCCTGATGTTTGGTGTCCGTCTTGATATCCCGGACTTCACCAGCCAGAACAAGTACAACACCGACATCCAGTCGCGCTACGGCTACGACAACACCAAACTGGTGGACAAGAGCCTGTTCCAGCCGCGTGTTGGCTTCAACTACACCTTCGACAGCGATCGTCCGACCCAGCTGCGCGGTGGCGTTGGCTTGTTCGGCGGTGCAGCACCGAACGTGTGGCTGGCAGGTGCCTACCAGAACACCGGTCTGAACTACGTCGAGTACAACGTCAGTGGCAACCCGGGTGGTTTCAGTGCTGATGCCGACAATCCGTTCATTCCGGATCCGTCGAAGATCATTGCTCGCCAGAACGTGGACATTATCGCTCCGGGCACCCGCCTGCCGTCGGTGTGGAAGGCCAACCTGGCGTTCGACCATGAGCTGCCGTGGTACGGCATCGTGGCGTCGGCTGAAGTGCTGTTCACCAAGGTCAAGGATGGTCTGTACTTCGAACGTCTGGACCTGACGGACGGCAAGGGCAAGGGTGCGACCTTCGTTTCGGCGCAGGACGGTCGTGAGCTGTACTGGAACCCGGCAGGTCTGAATCAGGCCAACAGCAAGATCGACAGCCGTTCCGGCGACAACCTGGGCATGGAGAACGGCACCAACGGCGCGCTGAACCGCGCCAACCGTCCGAACAACATCGGTGACGTGATGTTGCTGCGCAACACCGACAAGGGTCGTGGCAGCCAGGCTACCTTCTCGCTGGCCAAGCCGCTGACCGAGAACTGGGGCTGGTCGCTGGGTTACACCTACACCCAGTCGAAGGAAGTTAGCCCGCTGACCAGCTCGCAGAACACCTCGAACTGGAACAACACCCAGATCCTGAACGCCAACGAGAACATCGCGTACAACTCGCGCTATGCAATCAAGGACCGTATCACCGGCACCCTGGAGTGGAAGCACAACTTCTTCGGTGACAACGCTACCCGTATCGGCCTCTTCTACGAAGGTCGCTCGGGCCGTCCGTACAGCTACGTGTTCTACAACGATGCCAACGGCGACAGCGCCATCGGCAACGATCTGTTCTACGTGCCGAAGGGTGTGGGCGACGTGCTGTTCACTGGCGGCGCAACGATGGAGAAGAAGTTCTTCGATTGGCTGGCGCAGAACCCGGAACTCGAGGCCTACCGTGGCAGCGTGGTCCCGGCCAACTCGCACCGCGCCAAGTGGGTCAACAGCTTCGACGTTCGTATCAGCCAGGAATTCCCAGGCTTCGTGAAGGGTCACAAGGGTGAAGTCGCCCTGGACATCATGAATGTCGGCAACCTGCTGAACAAGAAGTGGGGCCTCATTGACGACTACGGCTTCTATGCAACCCGCCGCGTGGGCAACTTCGCAGGTATCGATCCGGCCACCGGGAAGTATGTGTACTCGTTCACCGGTGCGGATGATTCCTCGATCCAGGAAAACAACAATGACAAGGGCAACACTGCCGTGTCGCGTTGGTCCATGCAGCTGACTGTGAAGTACAAGTTCTGATCCGTCAGAGCTTGATGATGTAAACGGAAACGGCCGGGGAAACCCGGCCGTTTTCCGTTCAGGCGAAAGTCCTTGCAGGCCACTCTGCATCGGCGTAGCATCCAGAAATGTGCGCGGTGCCAACGCCGCCGATGCGGTCCCGGAAAGGCGAACGCGGGGAGCACACATCCAACGGTCGGGCTTCCCGGCCGTTTTGCTTTTTAAGGGGGCGGCAGTACAGTCGGAAACCTTGAAGGAAGCAAAAAATTGGACATGACCACGAACGAAAAATCAGCCCGCGCACTGCCAGTGCAGGACGCGCGGATCTACCCGCGCGGTGGGCTGGATGTGCTGTCGCGGGCCGAAGTGGCCCGCTTGCGCGATGCCTCTGCCGGCGGCATGCACGAGCTGCTGCGCCGCTGCGCGCTGGCCGTGCTGACCAGCGGCAGTGCCTCTGACGATCCTCGCGCGGCGCGCGATCTGTATCCCGATTTCGACATCCAGGTGGCGCAGCAGGATCGCGGCGTGCGCATCGACCTGGTCAACGCACCGGCCATGGCCTTCGTCGATGGCGAGATCATCCGCGGTGTTGCCGAACTGCTGTTCGCCGTGGTGCGTGACCTGGCCTACATGGCCATCGAGATGGGCCCTGCCTACGCGGCCGAGCTGGAGTCGTCCGAGGGCATCACCAACGCGGTGTTCGGCCTGCTGCGCAATGCGCGCATCCTCAACCCGGGTGACCCGAACCTGGTGGTGTGCTGGGGCGGCCACTCGATCTCGCGCGACGAGTATCTGTACACCAAGCAGGTGGGCTATGAACTGGGCCTGCGCGGCCTGGACATCTGCACCGGCTGCGGCCCGGGCGCGATGAAGGGCCCGATGAAGGGGGCCACGATCGCCCATGCCAAGCAGCGCCGTACCGTGACGCGCTACATCGGCCTGACCGAGCCGGGCATCATCGCCGCCGAGTCGCCGAACCCGATCGTCAACCACCTGGTGATCATGCCGGACATCGAGAAGCGCCTGGAGGCCTTCGTCCGCATCGGCCACGGCATCATCGTGTTCGCCGGTGGCGTCGGTACCGCCGAGGAAATCCTGTACCTGCTCGGCATCCTGCTGCGCGAGGAAAACAAGGACCTGCCGTTCCCGCTGATACTGACCGGACCGACCGTGGCGGCGCCGTACTTCGAGCAGATCGACCGCTTCATCCGCCTGACCCTGGGTGACGCGGCCGCCGAGCGCTACGAGATCATCGTCGGCGACCCGGTGGCGGTGGCGAAGAAGATGGCCAACGGCATCAAGCGCGTGCGCGAGCACCGCCTGGCGCAGAAGGACTCGTTCTTCTTCAACTGGTCGATCGAGATTCCGTGGGAGTACCAGCAGCCGTTCGTGCCCACCCACGAGGCGATGGCCGCATTGGACCTGCACCACGGGCGTGCGCCGCATGCGCTGGCGGCCGACCTGCGCCGCGCGTTCTCGGGCATCGTCGCCGGCAACGTGAAGGAAGACGGCATGCGTCGCATCGAACAGTTCGGACCGTTCCAGATCCATGGCGACCCGGACATGATGCAGGCGCTGGACGCGTTGCTGCGCGCTTTCGTCGAGCAGCGCCGGATGAAGATCTCCGGCGAATACCAGCCCTGCTACCAGGTGCTGGCCTGAGCCCGGGCCGGTGCGATGGGGATCGCGCCGGCCGGGGTGGGAAGGTGCGGGTCGTCAAGGCTTTGACGCCCGTCGCCCTGGATTGACCGTTCATCCTGCCGCCGCTTGCCGGTGGCGGGACGATGGCCCATCGTGGCCATCAACACGCTGGGGAGCGTCCAATGTCTTTGCGCCGGCAAAACGGCTTCACGCTGGTCGAGTTGATGATCACGCTGGTCATCCTGGTCATTCTGGCCAGCATCTCCTATCCCAGCTTCCGCACCGCGATGCGCTCGAACCGGCTGACCACCACCAACAACGAGGTGATCGGTCTGTTGTCGCTCGCTCGCAGCGAGGCCATCCGCAACCGCCATGGTGGCGGGGTGTGCGGCAGCAGCAACGGCACGTCCTGCGATGGTGAGTGGAGCAAGGGCATGCTGGCCTGGGGCGACGCCGATGGCGATGGCTCCGTCAGCGGCAGCGAAAGCGTGCTGCGCTTCTCCAAGGGCAGCAGCAGCCTGGCGGTCGAGGCTCCCAGCCCAACCGTCATCACCTTCGATTCCCAGGGACGCCGCCGCGCGTCCGCCGACCAGGTCGTGAGCCTGGTGCCGCAAGGCTGCAAGACGGGTGACCCCATGCGGACCCTGACCGTCCTATTCTCCGGCCAGGTCCGCTCCACCGCAGGAACCTGCAAATGAAACGTCGTCGTTCCGGCATGGGCGGGCCTGCCCGCAGTCGTGGCTTCAGCCTGATCGAGGTGCTGATCGCGCTGCTGGTGCTGGCGTTCGGCCTGCTTGGCTTTGCGCTGCTGCAGACCATGAACGTGCGGTTCGTGCAGAGCGCCAGCCAGCGCACCCAGGCCACCAGCCTGGCCTACGATCTGATCGAGCTGATGCGCGTACAGCGCAGCGAAACCCTCAACGGTGGCGAATACACCAAGGCCTCCTTCACTGCCGGCTCGGTCACCGCGCCGGCTGGCCCCTGCACCTGGCCCAACAGTGCCGACGTGACAGCCTCCAAGGCGAACGTGGCGCGCTGGCAATGCCAGGTCGTCAAGGTGCTGGGAGGCAAGGCCAGCGCCAACGTGACCGTCAATGATGGTCTGGTCACGGTGGGCATCGGCTGGGGAGACGAGCGATGGAACGCAGCCAATCCCGACAGCATCACCACGTTCACCCTGGTTACCCGTCTATGAAGCGCGCGCCTTCCGCTGCCAGCCATGCGGCTGGCCTCTCGCTGGTTGAACTGCTGATCTCGCTGGTCATCGGCCTGGTGCTGATGCTGGGCGTGACCCAGATCTTCATGGCTTCGCGGGCGGCCTCGCAGCTGTCCGAAGGTGTCGCGCGCACCCAGGAGAACGCCCGATTCGCGTTGGAGTTCCTCGAGCGCGACATCCGGATGGCCGGGCACATGGGCTGCGTGAATGACCAGGCGCACCTGGTGCGCGCCCAGGACAGTGTCAAGGTCAACATTGCCGGCGTGAAGTCGGGTGATGGCAGCCCGATGGACTTCTCGGTGCCGATCCAGGGTTACGAGGCACAGGGCACCGCGCCTGGCAACAAGCTGACCCTCGGCGCAAGCTGGGGGGCTGCCGGCAGCACGCCGTCGGCGATCACCAATCTGAAGCCCAAACCGCTTGGCGGCAGCGACATCATCGTGATGCGCTACCTTGCGCCGGAAGGCTCGCCGGTGCTGTCCATCGGCTCCGGTACTTCGCCGGACATCACGATCGCCAGTGACGCGGCGGCCCGCCTGTCGGCCGGTGCCGTCACCACGCCCTCGGCGTTTGCCGTGGCCGATTGCAGCAAAGTGGACGTGTTTGCCGGAAAAATCGCCGGCAGCACGATCACGGCCAGCAAAGCCGATCTCTCGGCGTATTCGGCCAACAACGCGGTGACCATGGTCTATCGGGTGGAATCGATGGCGTACTACGTGGCAACGAATACCGCCGGCGAACCCGCGCTGTACCGCGCGCGTGGCGCTGGCGACAACACGTTCGCCACCGGTGAGGAGCTGGTGGAGGGCATTGAGAGCCTGCAGTTCCTCTACGGCCAGGATACCGAGACGGCGATCAGCAGCACCGCGCCGCCGACCGGGGTAATCGCCTTCCAGAAGACTGCCAGCGGGGTCAGTACCGGTACCGATGCCGCCGCTGTCGCTGCGTGGCGACGGGTTGGCCTGGTGCAGTTTGGACTGCTGGTGCGCAGCCCGCAGCGCGCCGCGGCCGAGCAGGCCAATACGGCCGTGGCCCAGCTGGGCGTGCTCGGCGTTGGCTTCAATCCGCCCACGACCTACGACGATCGCTACCGCGCCTCCTACGAGGTGTCCGTGGCACTGCGCAACCGACTGTTCGGGAACTGACCCATGAAGCCCTCCGTCTCCCGTCGATTCCAGGGGCGTACGCAGCAGCGCGGTGCGGTGCTGTACGTGGCTCTGATGCTGTTGATCCTGCTGTCGCTGATCGGCGTGGTCGGCATGCAGGTGGCGAGCATGCAGGAGCGCATGTCCTCCAACTACCGGGCCGCCAACGTGGCGTTCCAGGCCAGCGAGCGGGCGGTCCGTGACGCCGAGCGGTCGATCGAGGAGATCGACAACAATACCGGCGACGGCGGCTCGTTGAAGGCTGACGCCATCAAGCGCATCTGCGATGACGGCTTCGATCCCACCCGCTGGGTGGGAGAGCAGAAACTGTCGGCGGCGCCGGTGGTCAGCGTGCGCCGCATCGACGCCTGCATCCAGGGCGAATCGACGCTGGGCATGGGCACGCCGGAAAGCGAAGAGCCCACCCGCGTCTACCAGATCACCGCGTTCGGCTCCGATCGCGATGCCGCCACCAGCAACGAGGGTACTTCCTCGGCGGCTGTCGACACTGTTTTCAAGCTTTGAGGAACCCGGTCATGGCGACCCGAAAGATCAAGATCCTGGCCGGCTCCGGGCTGTTGCTGGCGGTGGCTGGCGGCACCTGGCTTGCGATGAACCTGTTCGCCGCGCAGGCGCAGGGCACATTGTCGCAGCACCCGATGAACCTGAAGGTCTCCGCGCCGCCGTCATTCATCATGGCGGTGGACGATTCGGGTTCGATGACCTTCCAGACCCAGTTCCCGGGGCAGGATGGAACGGCGTGCTGGAGCAACGCGCGCAAGAGCTTCTTCAAGTCGGCCGGGGTCCTGAACAAACCGGATGACATCATTGCTTACGATGCGTGGAACAGGCCCTACAACGATGGGCAGTGCAACTATTTCTACCTGTTGCCGGGGCCGCGGATCAACACCAGTTATCTCGGAATCCCTGCGTTGGACGTGTTCGGGTTTGCCCGATCCGCTGCCTACAATCCAGCCTACTACGATCCCTCGATCCAGTATCAACCCTGGCTCCGTATCGTCAATGAGGCTGTTGAATCCTACCCGGCATCGGTCGCCAGTGCCGCGCTCATTGATCCGCGTAACCAGAATGACAGCAACTATGTCGTAAATGTATCGAGCAGCTACCTGGGAACTCGATCCTGGGATGTGCAGCGCATGCAGGACGGCATGTATGCCCCGCCGGGCCAGCGATACATGACCGTATCCGACTCCGGACGGTTCAGTTCCGTGCAGGAGAACAAATCTGGGACCTCATGGTCGTCCGCGGCCAACGCGTCGTTGGAGTACACGCCTGCGACGTTCTATATGCCCTTCAAGAGCGATGGCGACCCCTACCCGCAGTTGGCGGGAACGCCCAATGCCTATGCCAACGCGGGCAACAATCGGACCAAGGTCCTGGATGCCTGCGGCAAGGGTTGCCACATGTGGAAGTACGTGCTCACGGCAAGTGATGCGGCGGCAATGCAGAACTTCGCCAACTGGTTTACCTACTACGGAAACCGCAACCGCGCGATGATCGCGGGCATGACGCATGCGTTGAATGTCAACGATATGTATGTCGGCTATTTCAGGATCAACGATTTCCTGAAGTACAACAGCTCGACGGATGCTGCGAAGCGTCTAACGATCCAGGACATGAGCCTGATTGGTCAGAAGACTCAGCTGTATAACGACATGATCGCACTGACGGCCAGCGGTGGCACGCCAAACCGCAATGCGGTAAATGCGGCCGGCCTGCAGTTCATGCGAACCGACGATGCGGCCCCCATCAAGCTTTCCTGCCAGAAAAACGCGGTGATGCTGTTCACCGATGGCTACAGCAACAACGGCAACGGGTTCCCATCGAGTTCGATCCCCACCCCAGGGAACATTGACGGTGCCATGGGTGCCCCGTTCAAGGACAGCAACTCGGATACGATGGCTGATATCGCGGCGTACTATTACGTCAATCCGTTGCGCACCGATACCGCGATGCCCAAGGGCAATGTGCCGGTGCCGGAGCAGTGCGCGACCAGTACAGACAAGTCGCTGGACTGCAACAAGGACCTGCATATCAACTTCTACGGGATCACGCTGGGCGCGCGTGGCAATCTGTTCGATCCGAACAAGCAACAGAACCCGTATACCGATTCGGCGGTCTACAGCAACTGGCCAAGTCGCCAGAACGACAACCCCAGCACCGTGGATGACATCTGGCACGCCGCGACCAATACCCGCGGTGAGTACATCAACGCGCGTACTCCGGCAGACATCACCACGGCCATGCGCCGGGTGCTCTCGTCGGTCACCTCCGGGCCAGCGCCTTCGGGCAGCCAGGGCCTGACCGGCGCGCGTATCGGTACCGGGTCGCTGGCGGTCACGCCCCAGTTCGAAGTGGCCAACGAGGAAACCGATTGGTTCAGCCGCCTGAAGGCATCCAAGCTTGCGGTGAACGACAAGACGCAGCAGACCGAGTACACGCAGGTGTGGGAAGCGGCCGAGAAACTGGGCGCGCAGCGTTCGCGCACCATCGTCGCCACCAAGGGCAATGCTGCAGTTGACTTCAGCAGCACCAACATCGCCTTCACCGATCTCTGCAACAAGGACGAGAAGCAGTATCCGGGTATTGCGCGCTGTTCTGCGACCGAGGCTGAAAAGCTGGGCGGCGACATCGCCACGGCCATGGCTTATCTGCGCGGCGACGCATCACGCGAAGTGCGCAACTCGGGGGGCATCTATCGCACCCGTACCACCGTGCTGGGTGACATTGTCAATTCCAGCCCGGTGATCAGTTCGCCCCGCGACGACTATGGCTACCAGCGCATCAGCACCGCGATGGCGACCTCGTATGCGACGTACCTGACCCGCAAGCGCAACAATGGCCGCTACATGGTCTATGTCGGTGCCAATGACGGCATGCTGCATGCCTTCGACGGTGGCATGAACGGCAATGGCGTAAGTGACGGTGCCGGTGGCAGCGAGACCTTCGCCTACATCCCTGGAACCGCGCTGGGCCACATGGCCAACCTGCTGTATCCCTACGTGGCGGCCAACAAGTCCGACCAGCGCTTCCGTCATCGCTACTACGTGGATGGACCGATCGCGGTGGCGGACGCGCAGATCGGTGGCAACTGGGCCACGGCACTGGTCGGTACGGCCGGCGCCGGTGGGCGCTCGGTGTTCGCGCTGGATGTGACCACGCCGTCCAGCTTCGGTACCGGCAATCGCCTGTGGGAAATCAGTGACGTGGCGCCGGGGCTCGACAGCACCGTGAAGGCGAATATCGGTCATGTCCTTGGCAAGCCGGTGATCGTGCCGGTGAAGGAAGGGACCGGGGTGGCGTGGAAAGCGATCTTCGGCAACGGTTACAACAGCCTCAGCCGCAAGGCCGTGCTGTTCGTGGTCGACCTGGGATCGGGCGCGGTGCGGATGATCACTGCTACCGAGGCCGCAGCAACCGCACCTGCCGGTGACAATGGCCTGGGCAACATCGTAGCTGTCGACCGTTGGCGCGCCGACAGCGCCGGTGGGACCGGGCGTGTACGTGGCCGTGACGGCCTGGCGGACACGATCTATGCGGCCGACCAGCGCGGCGCGCTGTGGAAGTTCGACCTGGAAAGCACGGCGACCTCGGTCACCACGCCGGTGTTCACCACGGCGCGCCAGACCAACAACAACAACCAGGTGTATCGCCAGCCGATTACCGGTGGCATGACCGCCGTGACCGGACCCGGTGGTGGCGTGATGCTGGTGCTGGGTACCGGCAGCTTCTCCTTCGACAATGACCCTCAGGATCTCACCGCGCAGTCGCTGTACGGTGTCAACGACACCAGCAAGGATCAGCCGGAGGCCACGATCGTGCCCGCCAATCTGGTGGCCTATACGGTGACCACCACCAACAAGTTGCGCACGGTCACGGCCACGCCCTTCTCCGGGGCGGCGCGCGGATGGAGCATTGCACTGCCCGGCGCAGGTGAACGCTTTGTTGGTAATCCTGCCGTGGCGTCGGGAACGGTGTTCATGCCGACCTACATGCCTACCGCGGGTGGCCGTGGCTGTTCGACCGAGGGAAGCAACTGGCTGTTTGGCCTCAATCCGATCTCGGGTGTTGCATCGCTGGAGCAGGCGCGGGTCGGGTCCATTACCGGCACGCCCTACGGAGCGGGCACGGCTGGCGTGAGTCTCGACACCGGCGGCACCGCACCGGTGAAGGACGTCAATGTCTCGGTGATGCCGCGCCTGGCAAAGGGTGCCGATCGAGGCGGACGTGCCTGCTGGATGGCGGTCAATGTGGCGGGTGCTCCGACGATGTACGTGCCTTATCCCTGCGGTCGCCAATCCTGGCGCCAGATCCAGTAACGAAGACATGCCCATGAGCCTGAACACTCTTTCCCGTACCCTGCGTCGTCCCGGCAAACAGCACGGTTTCTCCCTCATCGAACTGATGATCGTGGTGATCGTGCTCGGCATCCTGGCCGCGATTGTCGTTCCGTCGTACCAGCAGTACATCCGCCAGTCGCACCGGGGCGTGGCCAAGGCGGACCTGGTGGAATACGCGCAGCGTGCTGAGCGCTACTACTCGGTGAACAACACCTACTCGGGCTTCGCGCTGCCCAGCAAGGTGTCGCCGCGCGAGGGCGGGACCACACGGTACGCGATCACGTTCGATGGCAAGGCGTCCTCGTTCACGCTGACTGCGACGCCCCAGGGCAACCAGACCAAGGACAGCTGCGGGACGCTGAGCGTGGACCAGGCCAACCGCAAAACGGCCAGCGGCACGGTTTCCGATTGCTGGTAAATCAGGTGTTGATCTTCCTCTGAACGCCCAGTACAATGCGCCTCCCCGCCCGAATAGCTCAGCCGGTTAGAGCACTTGACTGTTAATCAGGGGGTCGTTGGTTCGAGTCCAACTTCGGGCGCCAGATACTGCAAAAGCCGCGAGAAATCGCGGCTTTTGTCGTTTTGGCCCGTCAGCAGGGAAGGGTGCGGTCGACACGCTCGCTGCGGATGCGGCCGCCGTTGTTGATGACCAACCTGCCATGCAGCCGGTCTCCTGCGCAGATGCGCAGCGTCAGATTGGCACCGGGACTGCGCCCGTCAGGCTGGAAGAACAGCAGCGGCCGTCCACCGCTGGCCTGGGCGACGATGGCGATGTCGGTCCGGCCTTGATGGTGGATCAGGATGTCCTGGGCGGATGCTGGTGTCCCCCGGTGCCTGCCGCTGCGATAGATGATCCACCCTGCGCTCCAGTCGCGGGAGCACTGCTCACCGTCGTCGCTGGCGCACAGCCCGATCAGTTCGCGGCGCTTCAGGGCCTCGCTTCTGGCGCTGGAAAGACTGGCATGCAGGGTCAGCTGCAGGGCGTCGGCGCGTTGCCGCAACAGCACCGGGCGCAGGGCCGGCCAGCCCACGGCCAGCAGAACGGAAAGGATGGCGATCACCACCAGCATCTCAACCAGATGCATGCCGGGTGATGCTGAACGACAGTGGGCGGGAGTGCGATGCATGGCATCAAGCCTCGCGCCGCAGCGGGACGGCCGCCATCAGGCACTGCCGCGCCCGCCTGCCCGGAAAGCCCTCAGCCGGCCGTCACCCCTTGCCCCGTATACTTGTCCTTCCCGGGAACTGGCAACACCATGAGCGACCGTTTCGAACTCGTCTCGCCGTATTCGCCGGCGGGCGACCAGCCTGATGCCATCGCGAAGCTGACCAGCAACTTCGAGGCGGGCATCGCCAAGCAGACCCTGCTGGGCGTCACCGGCTCGGGCAAGACCTACACCATCGCCAACGTCATCCAGAACGTGCAGAAGCCGACGCTGATCATGGCGCCGAACAAGACGCTGGCGGCGCAGCTGTATGGTGAGTTCAAGGCGTTCTTCCCGCACAACGCGGTCGAGTATTTCGTCAGCTACTACGACTACTACCAGCCGGAGGCCTACGTGCCTTCGTCGGACACCTTCATCGAGAAGGACAGTTCGATCAACGAGCACATCGAGCAGATGCGGCTGGCCGCGACCAAGACCCTGCTGTCGCGCCCGGATGCGATCGTGGTGGCCACGGTGTCGGCGATCTATGGCCTGGGTGCGCCGGAGGACTACCTGTCGCTGCGCCTGATCCTGTCCAAGGGTGAGCGCATCGACCAGCGCGACCTGATCAATCACCTGACCCAGCTGCAGTACACGCGCAATGAGTACGAGCTTCAGCGCGGCACGTTCCGCGTGCGTGGCGAAGTGATCGACGTGTTCCCGGCCGAGTCGGACAGCGAAGCGCTGCGCATCGAGCTGTTCGACGGCGAGGTCGAGAAGATCACCCTGTTCGACCCGCTCACCGGTGAGACGATGCGCAACATGCAGCGTTTCACCGTCTACCCCAAGACCCACTACGCCACTACCCGCGAGCGCGTGCTGGCCGCGGTGGAAACGATCAAGGTGGAGTTGAAGGAGCGGCTTGAGCAGCTGTACGCGGAAAACAAGCTGGTGGAGGCGCAGCGCCTGGCACAGCGCACGCAGTTCGACATCGAGATGATGGCCGAGGTCGGGTTCTGCAACGGTATCGAGAACTACTCGCGGCACCTGACCGGCAAGAACGCCGGCGAGCCGCCACCGACGCTGTTCGACTACCTGCCGCCGGACGCGCTGCTGGTCATCGACGAATCGCACGTGACCATTCCGCAGATCGGCGCCATGTTCAAGGGCGATCGCTCGCGCAAGGAGACCCTGGTCGAGTTCGGATTCCGCCTGCCGTCGGCACTGGACAACCGACCGCTGCGTTTCGAGGAATGGGAGGCGCGTTGCCCGCGCGCGATCTACGTGTCCGCCACGCCGGGCCCGTATGAGTACCGCGAGGCCGGCGACGAGATCACCGAGCTGGTGGTGCGCCCGACAGGCCTGATCGATCCGGTGGTGGAGATCCGCCCGGTGGGCACCCAGGTCGACGACCTGATGAGTGAGGCCAACGCGCGCATCAAGGCCGGTGACCGAGTGCTGGTCACCACGCTGACCAAGCGCATGGCCGAGAACCTCACCGAATACCTGACCGAACACGGTATCCGCGTGCGTTACCTGCACTCGGACGTGGATACGGTCGAGCGCGTGGAGATCATCCGCGACCTGCGCCTGGGCAAGTTCGATGTGCTGGTGGGCATCAACCTGCTGCGCGAAGGCCTGGACATGCCCGAGGTGTCGCTGGTGGCGATCCTCGACGCCGACAAGGAAGGCTTCCTGCGCTCCACCGGTTCGCTGATCCAGACCATCGGCCGCGCCGCCCGCAATGTGCGCGGCAAGGCGATCCTGTATGCGGACAAGGTGACCCGCTCGATGCAGGCAGCGATCGACGAGACCGACCGCCGCCGCGCCAAGCAGGTCGAGTACAACGAAGAACATGGCATCGTGCCGCGCTCGGTGGCGCGCCCGATCGTCGACGTCCTCGAAGGTGCGCGTTCGGATGCGGCGGAGAAGGAAGCCAAGAAGGGCAAGGGCAAGGGCAGGGCGGGTGTTGCCGAGGACGGAGCCGATTACCGTTCGCTCGGTCCGGCGCAGCTGGCGGCGCGTCTCAAGGCGCTGGAACAGCAGATGTACCAGCACGCCAAGGACCTGGAATTCGAGGATGCCGCACGGGTGCGTGACCAGATCCGGCAGCTGAAGGAAGCGAGTCTGGGCTGAACGCGGCGGTGCAGCATCTTCTTCACAAAAGTGTTGCGCTTCACGGCCGGCATCCGTAATATACGCGGCCTGCACCGACGCAATCGCGGACGTTCAGAAGCAAAAACGGGCGGTTAGCTCAGCGGTAGAGCACTACCTTGACATGGTAGGGGTCACAGGTTCGAACCCTGTACCGCCCACCACGAAGTCTCCGGAAGGAGGCTGTCGTGAACTGAAGAGCCCGGCCCTGGCGCCGGGTTTTTACGTAGCAAGGCCAGCTTTCGGGCGGCAGGAACAAGATGGGCGGTTAGCTCAGCGGTAGAGCACTACCTTGACATGGTAGGGGTCACAGGTTCGAACCCTGTACCGCCCACCACCTGGCTCCCGGCATTGCCGGTGCAGCGGTGGATCACGATGAAAGCCGGCCCTGGGCCGGCTTTTTCGTTTACGACGGTTGCCGGTGCCGGTGCCGGTGCCGAGCGTCAGCGCTGGGCAACCCATTCGTCGATGCTGATCATGCGCTGCAGCCGCCAGTGCCCGTCCACGCGTTCCCAGACCTGCGCGAAACGTGCTGAACCGGCCTGATGCTGCTGGCCGCCTGCAGGCAGGCGCTGGTTGCCCACGCGCAGCACGCGGTCCTGGCGTAGCCGGTACAACTGCAGGGCCGTCGGCTCCGGTGTCTGGTCATGTGCCGGGGGCACGCCCGCATGCCCGGCGTCGGCCTGCAGGATCTGGCTGCGCAGGGAGGCATCCCCGGCGTCGGCATCGCGGCCGAACAGGCCAGCGCACAACAGCAGCAGGGCAAGCATCGGCATGGCACGGTGCTCCGGAGAAGGGAGTCCAGCGTGGCACTGCCCCCTGCGCTGTGAAACCGGTATGCGACGAAAGCCGGAAAAGCGCCCGCCAAGTCGCTGCGGGAAGGATGAATCCGGGCCAGGAAGTGCCGGGCCGCGCTTCAAGGCGGCCCGGCGTGGTGGGCCACTGCGGGGTGGCCCGGTCATGGCCGCGGCGCTGGCTCAGCTCCGCGGCGGGTGTGGCAGGTCAGCGATGCCGACCCCATGCACGGATCCGGTTACAACGGATCGCAGCACAGCAGCTGGCCGTGCTTGCCCGCGTTGCCGAACGGGCACTGCGGGTGTGGTTCGCAGCCCGGTGCATATCCGGTCTTGGGCGAGACGGCGAAGGCCTGGCTGGCGCCGAAGGCCATGGCCGCGACAACGACGATACCGGCGACGGACGAAAGCACTTTCTTTCCGATCATGTGTATCTCCTTGGTTGGCGTTGTGGAGTTGCAGTTGCCGAAGGCACGGGAGTGCCGGTTGTGGCGCGAATGCGGTAACAGGGGGCCGCGACGCAATGCGCGGCACGCGGGATCAGGGCAGCGCCGGCTTCGGTGCGAGCGACGCGACGGCAGCCTGCACGACCTGGGCGTCGAGCTGGCCGACATGCTTGTAGGCAACGCGGCCATCGGCAGCCAGCACCATCAGCATCGGCGTGACGGTGGCGCGATAGCGCGTGGACGCGGCGGCTTCGTTGTCGATGGCGATCGGGAAGCGCAGTGCATGTTTGCCGGCGTAGTCCGCCAGCTGGTCGTATGGCGGCATGCCGACACCGACCAGTTCGCTGTTGCCGCGGGCCGCAGCGATCTGTTGCAGCTGCGGTACCGAGGCCAGGCAGTAGCGGCATGCGGTGGAGAAGAAATAGAGGATCTGCGGAACCTCGCGGGCACCGCCGATATCGACGAAGGTCTGCTGCGTGGTGCGCAGCGCCAGCGCATCCGGGCGACTACCCAGTTCGAGGCCATGTGCTGCAAGACGCATGTCCTGCAGCTGCGTGGCCATCTGCTCATTGATCTGCCGCAGCTGGCGGTTCTGCCATCCGAGCGCGATGACCAGCACGGACAGCAGCAGGGCGACAACGGGGAACAGGACGCGCTTGAGCATCGATCATCCTTGAACACAGCGTTGGGTCGAACATACCCGAACTGGCGCGCAGGTTGTTAAGCGGATGTTCCCGGCACATCCTCCGACGGAGCGCATGTACTAGAGTTGTGCCCGCGCAGGCATGCGTGCATGCCCTCCACCCATCCCCAGGATCTTTCAACGATGAGCGATCATGTGCCGGTTTCCAGGCCCAATCCGTTCTTTGAACTGCTGTTCGGCGGCAACATGCTGGAAGGTACGTTCAAGGCAGTGATCTGGGTCGCCCTGTTGTCCGCTGTGCTGGCCTGGACCACGTTCCGCTGAGCGGGGGCGCGGCACTGCCGCCGCGTTGCGGCAGGCCGGTGCTCAGGCGCTGAAGGCCTGGCGCAGGCTGCGCAGGGTGGCCTGCCGGTGCTCTTTCGCGCTGGCCTCGCCCATTTCCAGTTCCTGCAGGCGCAGCCCGACCAGGGTCATCGAAAGCGCGTATCCCCGGGCTGCGTCGGCAACGCGCGACTGGCCGAGCGCGCGACGTGCAAGCGCGCTTACGTGCTCAAGGTCGGGCATCAGGCCAAGGTAGACGCGTTCGGCGCTGTCCAGATCGGGGGCTCGCAGGATCGCGTGTGCTTCGGAGGTGGGGGAGACGGAGGCCATGGGGAGTCCTTGTCCGTAGCGGGTGCTCGTTCAGAACGAGCGCATCAGGGAAATGAAGGCCGATGACTGAGTGCCGCGTCGTGCCATCGGGCTGTCCTTTACTGCATCGCCGAGCCACTGGTTGGCGACCACGCCGGTCGCGCGCCACTTCGTGCCCAGGGGCGTGCTGACCGCGATCTGCAGGCTCGGTGATGTCGCGCTGCCCGGGTTGTAGGCGGCAAGTCCCGAGCGCAGCGCTTCCTCATCGCTGATGCCGTAGTAGTAATCCAGCAAGCGTGCGCTGGAGTGGACCACGCCGACCTTCGGGACCCAGGTGAAGCGACCAGCCTGGATCGGATAGCTGTAGTGCAGGCGCGACTCCATGCCACCTCCGTGCCCGGTGACCTCGCGCATCACGCTGGCCTCGACGATGCCCCAGTCGGCGCTGTATTCACCATTGATGCCGGCCATGGCGGACATCTGCCGGCTGTGCAGGCGGCGCAGCTGAGGATCGTTCACGTCGTCGGTCTTGAAGCGCAGCGTGTAGGGCGTGACCGCCGCCGACAGGCGCAGGCCCTCGCGCTTGTACAGGTACATGCCCAGCGAGCCCGGGCTGGCGAAGAAGCGCTGGCCCTGCCAGGCAATGGACGGGACCACCAGTGGCTTGACGTCGTAGTGCGCATACGCGCCCGAGGTCGCGCCAGCACTGATGCCGGCCTGTATGCCCGGGTTGCTGTCGGCGGCCTGCGCGAACACCGGCAGGCCAAAGGCAGCGGAGAACAGCAGCGGGCGCAGCAGGGTCGAGGGCAGTGGCGGCATCGGTCAACGACGTTGCGGAGGATGGCTGCGCATGATGGGGGCGCAACATTGTCAGAACATTGCGTCGGCGCATCCGCCAGGCCGAAGCGGAAAAAGTGGGCGCCAGGCACTATGATCGGCACCGTTTCCGGTAGCCGAGCCCCCGATGCGCATCCTCCTGGTCGAAGACGATCCTGACCTGTCCCGTGCCCTGCAATCGGGGCTGGAGCGGCAGGGCGTGGTCGCCGATGTGGTTGGTTGCCTGGCCGAAGCGGCCATCGCGCTGCGCGAACCGGTGCACCAGCTGATGCTGCTCGACCGCCAGTTGCCTGATGGCGATGGCGCTGGCTTCGTTGCCGTTGCGCGGGCCCTGCGTCCGAACCTGGCGGTGATCATGCTGACGGCCAAGGGCACGCTGTCGGACAAGGTCGAGGGCCTGGATGTCGGCGCCGATGACTATCTGGTCAAGCCGGTGGCGATCGAGGAACTGATGGCGCGCATCCGTGCGGTCTCGCGACGGCCCTCGGCAATGGTGACACCACGCTTGCGACTGGGCCGGCTGGAGTTCGATTTCGAATCGCTGCAGGCGCAGGTCGATGGCCAGCTGCTGGCGCTGCCCCGGCGCCAGGTGCTGGTGCTGCAGGCGCTGGCGATGCGGCAGGGGCGCACCGTCACCCGCAGTGCACTGGAGGCGGCGGTGTACGGCTTCGATGACGAGATCCAGTCCAATGCACTGGACGCGCACATCTCCAAGCTGCGCAAGGCGCTGCAACAGGCCGGGGCCGGCGTGGAGATCCATGTGATCCGCGGCGTCGGCTACCTGCTGGCGGAGGCCTGAGATGGCACGCCCGATCCGTTCCATCACCCTGGGCCTGGCCTGGCGCCTGTTCCTTGCGCAGGCGTTCACCGTGCTGTTCGCGGTGGTCGCGCTGATCCTGACCTGGGGTGACAAGGACTCCTGGGGCATGGACATGTTCACGGCCGAGGCGGTGGCCAAAGCCGTGCACAGCGAAGGCGGCCGGCTGGAACTGGACCAGGCGCGCTGGGACAAGCTCAATGCCGGGGCCGGCGGCAACCTCTGGTTCGCGGCGGTTGATGACAGGGGCACGTGGCTGGAGCGCGGCACGATTCCTGCGGTCCACGCGCCATTGCTGGCACGCTTGCCGACAGTGGGCGCCACCGAACTGGGTTCACTGGTGCCACCCTATCTGGACGTGGCGCGGGTGATGATCCGCAACGAGGATGGACGCCGCATCACGGTGATGGTCGGTGGTGCTCCAAAGGGTGGGTTGCTGGATGGCGCGCTGATGGTGCTGCGCCTGATCGGCCTGTGGTTCTTCCTGCCGTTGATCGTGGTCACGCTGCTGGTGATGCCGACGGTGATCCATCGCGCGATGCGCGGCGTGCGCCGCTCCGCGCAGCAGGCCAAGGAACTGGACATCGGCCAGCCGGGCGCGCGCCTGGATGCGCAGCTGGTGTCCACCGAGGTCGCACCACTGGTGGAAGCGTTCAACGATGCGATCGACAAGGTGCAGCAGGGCTATGCAGCGCGCGACAAGTTCCTCGCCGATGCCGCGCATGAGCTGCGCGTACCGATCGCGGTGGTGCAGGCGCGCCTGTCGCAGCTGCCGCAGGGTGAACTGAAATCGCAGTTGCTGACCGACGTCGCCCGCCTCGGCAACGTGGCTGAGCACCTGCTCGACCTGCAGCGTCTCGATCGCAATGTCGGCGCGCTGCAGCGGCTGGACCTGGCGTTGCTGGTGCGCGAGGCGGCCGCCGATCTGGCGCCGCTGGTGGTCGGCGCCGGTTATGGCTTCGAGGTGGATGCGCCGGAGTCGCCCGTGTGGATCCATGGCGACAGCCTGGCGCTGGGGCGGGTGATCGCCAACCTGGTGCACAACGCCATCGTCCATGGCGGCGGGCGCGGCACGATCTGCGTGCGCCTCGATGCACGCGGCCTGCTGGAGGTCAGCGACCAGGGCGCCGGCATTCCGGTCGGCGACCGCGAAGCGATCTTCGAGCCCTTCCACCGCCTGCGTGCAGCCGGCAGCGGCAGTGGCCTGGGCCTGCACCTGGTGAAGGAAATCGTGCAGCACCACGGTGGCTCGGTCAGCGTTGGCGAAGCGGCTGGCGGCGGCGCCAGCTTCAGAGTCAATTTCCACCGCGGTACCGTACGGCGCTGACAGGCGCACGGGGAAAGGCCCGATAGGCAGCCTGCGGCCTCCAGCGGCAGGCTGGGGAAATGGTTCCCGATCGATCCGCCCCGGCCCTGTTTGGCTTTGGCTGCGCTGCAGGCCTGGTGCTGGGGGCGCTGGCCTGCGTGCAGATGCCGATGTTGCTGCCGCTGTGGCTGAGTGTGCCGATGGCGATCGCCGGCGCCGGCGGCTGGCTGTTGCCCTGGCGCGGCCGTGCCTGGTCTGCGTCCCTGCTCGGCCTGGCCTGGGCAACGGTGCACGGGCACTGGGTCCTGCATGGCCAGCTGCCACCCGGCGCGCCACCGCAGGATGTGCAGGTGCGGGGCCGGGTGGCCGACCTTCCCCGGCAGGGGCCCGGCTACACGCGTTTCGTGCTGCATGTCGAAGATGCCGGCGCGCTGCCATCGCTGCGTGGCAAGCGCCTGCAGGTGACCTGGAGCGACCCGTGGCGCGGATCGCCGGCGCACGAGGCGGAGGGCGGGCGCCATGCGGTTCGCGCAGGATCGCATTGGCAGTTGTCGTTGCGCGTGCGCGCGCCACGCTCGCGGATCAATCCCGGCGGCTTCGATGGCGAGCGCCACGCCGTGCTGCGGGGCATCTCCGGCAATGCCTCGGTGCGTGATCCGGCCCGTGCGCGGGAGTGGCTGCCGGCGCAGGGCCTGCAGGCCTGGCGGGAACGCAGCAGTGCGGCGATCGCCGTGCAGGTGGCACATCCTGCCGCGCGGTTCGTGCAGGCGCTGGCACTGGGCGATACCCGTGGCCTGTCCGATGCCGACTGGGAACACTTGCGCGCGCTGGGCCTGACCCATCTGGTCGCCATCTCCGGTTTCCACGTGGGCGTGGTGGCTGGCTTCGGTGTACTGCTGTGCCGCTTGTGGTGGTGGCTGTGCCCGTTGCTGGGACGGTACTGGCCACGGCCGCAGGCCGCCGCATGGGGAGCGGCGCTGGCCGCAGCCACCTATGCCGTGGCGGCGGGTGGTGCGCTGCCGACGGTGCGCGCAGCGCTGATGATCGGGCTGGTCGCACTGGCCAGGGCCGGGCGTCGCCCGGTGGGCGCAGGGCAGGGGCTGGCGTTGGCCGCGATGGTGATGCTGTTGCCTGCGCCGCTGTCGGTGCTCTCGGCTGGATTCTGGCTGAGCTTCGGTGGCGTGCTGTGGCTGCTCTGGTGCCTGCCGAGGACGGGGCCGGAGGGAATCGGTGGCGGGCTGCGCGGGTTCCTTGCCGCGCAGGGTGTTGCCAGCCTTGGGCTGCTGCCGATGTGCATCGCCTTGTTCGGCGGGACCGCGCGGCTGGGGCCGCTGGTTAACCTGCCGGTCATCCCGTGGTGGACAATGCTGGTTGTTCCGCTGTCGCTGCTCGGTACCGGCCTGCACGTGCTGCATGACGGCGCGGGGCGTTGGGCCTGGCGTGCCGCGGCCTGGCTGTTCGAGCTCAGCTGGGGGGCCCTGCAACCGTTGGCGCTGCATCCGCAGGCGATGTGGTGGCTGGCCGAGGCGCCGCGCTGGGCGCTACCCGTGGCCTTGCTGGGCGTGTTCTGGTGGCTGCTGCCGCGCGGCGCCGGCGGTGGCCTGGCGGGCCTGCTGCTGTGCCTGCCGCTGCTGTGGCCGGCCCGGCATGCACCGGCCGCGGGGGAGCTGGAGCTGCTGGTGCACGATGTCGGCCAGGGCACGGCGGTGCTGGTGCGCACGGCGCGGCACGCGCTCTGGTACGACGTGGGGCCGCCGACTGGCGGCGAGGGCAACGAACGCATCCTGGTCCCCGCCCTGCGCGCGCTCGGCCAGGGGCCGCCCCGGCAGGTGATGCTCAGCCATGACCACCTGGATCACACCGGCAGCCTGCCCAGCCTGCGACGGCAGTTGCCCGGGCTGCAGCTGCTGGCGCCACCGGGCAGCACCATCGGCGGCGCCACGCCCTGCCAGCAGGGGATGCGCTGGGAGTGGGACGGGGTTGATTTCCAGGTCCTGCACCCGGCGCCGGGCGGCCGGCAAGCCGAAAACGAGGACAGCTGCGTGCTGCGCATTGCCAGCCGTCACGGCGTGGTCCTGCTGCCGGGTGACATCGGTCGACCGGCCGAGGGGGCGCTGCTGCAGGCGTACCCGCACGCGCTGAGGGCGGACGTGGTACTGGTGCCGCACCATGGCAGCGGCGGCAGCTCCAGTGCGCCGTGGGTTGCGGCGGTGGCGCCGCGGCTGGCGGTGGTCTCGGCCGGGCACCGGAACCGCTTCGGCCACCCGCGCCGGGAGGTGGTCCAGCGCTGGCAGGCGCAAGGCGCGGAGGTGCTGGCCACGGCCGACTCCGGGGCGATCCGCGTATGGCTTGGCGCACAAGGCCTGCAGCTGCGTGAACAGCGCATCCATGCATCCCGGTGGTGGGATGCCGCTGGGCGGGCGCGGTCGGCTGCTATCCTATCGCCGATCGAACAAGCGGCCGTTGGGCCGGAGGGTTGAAACGTGTGGGAACTGGTCAAGGCCGGTGGCTGGCCGATGGTGCCGCTGCTGCTGTTGGGCGTACTGGCTTTGGCGATCATCCTGGAGCGTTTCTGGTCCCTTCGGCGGACTGAAGTGCTGCCGCCCGGCCTCGGCCAGGAAGTGCGCAACTGGGCCGCTCGCGGCAAGCTCGACCCGGCCCACCTGCAGACCCTGCGGGCGAATTCGCCGCTGGGCGCGCTGCTGGCTGCCGCACTGGAAGCCCGCAACCGCCCGCGCGACCAGATCCGCGAGCGCATCGAAGACACCGGCCGCCACCTGGTGCACCGCATGGAGCGATTCCTGAACGCACTGGGCACCATTGCCTCGGCGGGCCCGCTGCTGGGCCTGCTCGGCACGGTGATCGGCATGATCCAGATGTTCCTGGGCATCCTCGACCACGGCGTGGGCGACGTGAACCAGCTGGCCGGCGGCATCGGCAAGGCGCTGGTGTGCACCGCCACCGGCATGATCGTGGCGATTCCGGCGCTGATGTTCCATCGCTACTTCAAGGGCCGCATCCACGGCTACGTGGTGGAGATGGAGCAGGAAGCCAGCGCCCTGCTGGATACGCTCGACGGCCGCCCCGGGGTGATGAACCCGGCCCCGGCCGCGCGCCAGTCCGGCGCCGCCACGGCGAAGGCCTGATCGATGCGTATCGGCAACGACCGATCCCAGGATGAGCCGCATATCGACCTGGTGCCGCTGATCGACGTCATCCTGGTGCTGATCATCTTCTTCGTGGTCACCACCACCTTCGACGCGCGTTCGACGCTGCAGGTGCAGTTGCCGACCGCCAGCCAGCAGCAGACCAACGAGCCGCCGCGCTCGCTCAGCGTTCTGATCAACGCCGAAGGCCGTTACTTCATCAACGACCAGGAAGTGCTGCGCAGCGACGTAGAGTCGGTCAAGCAGACCATCGCCGCCGTGGCCGGCAGCGATCGCGAGCAGACCGTGCTGCTGCGTGCCGACGCACGCACTCCCTACCAGGCCGTGGTGACCGCGCAGGACGCGCTGGGTCAGCTCGGCTTCCGCCGTATTGCCATTGCAACAGCACCCGAGGTGCGTCCATGAGTTCCAATCACGCGCCGGTGTGGCCGATCTACAAACGTCTGCTGGGGTACACCCGCGCCTATTGGGTGTTCATGGTGGCCGCGGTCATCGCCATGGTGGTCGAAGCCCTGGCGGGCTACCACTTCACCAAGTTGATGGAGCCGCTGGTCAACCGCGGTTTCGTCAACCCGGAACCGCGCATGGCGGTGATCCTGCCGCTGACCATCCTGGGCCTGTTCCTGATGCGCAGCGTCGCCACCTGGGTGAGCGACTACGCGCTGGCCAAGACTGGTCGCAGCGTGGTGCGCGACCTGCGCGAACAGGTGCTGGCCAAGTACCTGCACCTGCCGTCCTCGCATTTTGATACCGAAGCGACGCCGGTGATGGTCAGCCGCCTGAACTTCGATACCGAACAGGTCACTCAGGCCAGTGCCGACGCACTCAAGACCGTGGTGGCCGACACCCTGACCATCATCGCCATGCTGGCGGTAATGCTGCAGATGAGCGTGAAGGTCACCGTGGCGATGCTGGTGGTGGTACCGCTGATCGGCGTGATCGTGTCCTACGTGGGCAAGCGCTACCGCCGCATCAGCCGTGGCATCCAGGATGGTATGGGTTCGATGGCGCAGACCGCCGAACAGTCGCTGGCGGCGCAGCAGGAAGTGAAGGTGCACGGCACCCAGCAGCATGAGATCTCGCGCTACTCGCGCCTGGCCAACCGCATGCTGTCGCTGAACATGAAGGTGGAAGTCACCCGTGCTGCCGCCTCCAGCGTGGTGCAGTTCCTGGCCGCACTGGCGCTGGCGGTGATCGTCTGGGTATCGACCCGCGAAGCGCTGGCCGGCCGCCTCAACGCCGGCCAGTTCATGGGCCTGATGACCTCGATGATGGCCATCATTCCTTCGCTGCGCCGCCTGACCAGCGTGCAGACCTCGATCTCGCGCGGCGTGGCCGCCGCAGAGCGCCTGTTCGGCATCCTCGACATGCAGGTCGAGCGTGACGAGGGCCGCAACAGCGTGCAGCGCGTACGCGGCGAACTGGCCTTCGACCACGTCATGCTGCGCTACCGCGAGGACAGCGGCATTGCCTTGGACGACATCAGTTTCGTTGCCAAGCCCGGCACGGTCACCGCCATCGTGGGTCGTTCCGGCAGTGGCAAGACCAGCCTGATCCGGCTGGTGCCGCGCTTCTACGAGCCCAGCGGTGGTGTCATCACCCTCGATGGCGTCGCGCTGGATGACTATCCGTTGGCCGACCTGCGTCGGCAGGTGGCGATGGTCGGGCAGAAGGTCATGCTGTTCGATGACACCATCGCGGCCAACATCGCCTATGGCATGGAAGCGAGCGAGGAGCAGATCCGTGCGGCGGCCGAAGCAGCCAATGCGTGGGAGTTCATCGCGCGCATGCCGCAGCAGCTGCAGACCCCGGTCGGCGAGAACGGCGCGCTGCTGTCCGGCGGCCAGCGCCAGCGCCTGGCGATCGCCCGCGCGATCCTGCGTGACGCCCCGATCCTGATCCTCGACGAAGCCACTGCCGCGCTGGACAACGAATCCGAGCGACTGGTGCAGGATGCGCTGCAGCGCCTGATGCCCGAACGCACCACGCTGGTCATCGCGCACCGCCTGTCGACCATCGAGCATGCCGATCAGGTGCTGGTGATGGACCACGGCCGCATCGTTGAACGGGGTACCCACAAGGAGCTGCTTGCCATGGGTGGCCTGTACCAGCATCTGCACAGCATGCAGTTCCGCGAAAGGCAGGACTGATGGCTGGCAAGGGTACCCAGACCCCGCCGTACTGGTACGACGGCAGCCCGGTTCCGTGGGCGATGCGCCTGCTGGCGCCGCTGTATGCCGGCATCACCGCGCTGCGCCGCCGTGCCTACCGGCGTGGATGGCGCAAGCGCTACGCGCTGCCGGTGCCGGTCATCGTGGTTGGCAACATCACCGCCGGCGGCACCGGCAAGACGCCGCTGACCATCGCCCTGGTCGAGCGCCTGCGTGCGGCCGGCTGGAAGCCGGGCGTCGCCAGCCGTGGCTATGGCCGTGAAGACGCTGACAAGCCGCTGTGGGTGCAGGCCGACACGCCGACCGCCAAGGGCGGTGACGAACCGGTGCTGATCGCCTGGAAGACCGGCGTACCGGTGCGCGTGGACGCTGACCGCGTGGCCGCAGGCAGGGCACTGGTCCAGGCCGGCTGCGATGTGATCGTCTGCGATGACGGCCTGCAGCACTACCGGCTGGCGCGCGACATCGAGATCGAAGTGGTCGATGCCCAGCGGCGCTACGGCAACGGCCGCATGATTCCCGCCGGACCGCTGCGCGAGCCGGTCAGCCGTGCCGGCGAATGCGATTTCCGCGTGGTCAACCTGGGCCAGGCCGATGAGGAAAGCGCGGCACAGGCCTGCGGTTTCGGCCAGTGGCCGATGGCCCTGCACATCGACAGTGCGCAGCCGCTGGCCGGTGGCCGCGCGCGCCCGTTGTCGTACTTCAAGGGCCAGCGTGTTCATGCGGTGGCCGGCATCGCCCATCCGCAGCGCTTCTTCGACATGCTGCGCGCGCGTGGCATCGGCGTGGTGCCGCACGCCTTTGCCGACCACCAGGCCTACCAGCCGCAGGACCTGTCGTTCGGCAGCCAGCTGCCGGTGCTGATGACCGAGAAGGATGCGGTGAAATGCCGCGCGTTCGGCAACGATTGGCATTACGCGGTGCCGTTGCGTGCCGAGTTGCCTGCCGCGTTCTGGGTGGCGCTGACCGACCGCCTGGACAAGCTGCGACCGAACTGAGCGGCGCGGCGGCGCTTGCATTCACGTGCCGCCGGCCGCATCCCCGTTGTAACGAGCCTGCCGAGTATTGCCCCATGACCGAATTCGTCGTCGCCATTCCGGCCCGCTATGCCGCCTCGCGGCTGCCGGGCAAGCCGCTGCGCCTGCTGGGCGCTGAGCCGCTGGTGCTGCACGTGGCGCGCCGCGCGCTGCAGGCCGGCGCTGGCGAGGTCTGGGTCGCTACCGACGATCAACGCATTGCCGACGCGCTGTCCGGGCTGGCCGAGGTGAAGGTGGCGATGACCGCCACCTCGCATGCCTCCGGTACCGACCGCCTGGCCGAGTGCGCGCGCATCGCCGGCTGGGCCGACGACACCGTGGTGGTCAACCTGCAGGGTGATGAACCGTTCGCGCCGGCTGCGGGAATCCGTGCGGTGGCCCAGGCGCTGGTTGAAGGCAATGCGCCGATGTCGACCCTGGCGACCGCCGTGGAGGATGCAGAAACCCTGTTCGATCCGAACGTGGTCAAGCTGGTGCGCAACGTGCGCAACGAGGCGATGTACTTCAGCCGCGCGCCGATCGCCTGGCACCGCGATGGTTTCGCGCGCAGCCGCGACACGCTGCCGGAAGGGCATGCCTGGCTGCGCCACATCGGCATCTATGGCTACCGCGCCGGTTTCCTGCAGCAGTTCGCGGCGATGCCCCCGGGCCGGCTGGAGCAGGTCGAATCGCTTGAGCAGCTGCGCGTGCTCGAGGCCGGCTACCCGATCAGCGTGGCGATCTCGCCGGAGCCGTTCCCGCCCGGCATCGATACGCCCGAGGATCTGGAACGCGCTGAAGCGCTGCTGCAGACGCTGGCCGCGCGATGAGGCTGCTGGTCGTCTGCCTCGGCAACATCTGCCGTTCGCCGATGGCCGAAGGTGCGCTCCGCGCACGCCTGGACGCTTCACCGCTGGCGGGGCGGGTGCAGGTGGATTCGGCCGGCACCGGCGACTGGCATGTGGGCGAGCCGCCGGGCCGGCGTGCGATCGCCTGCGCGGCCGGGCACGGCGTGGACATCGGCGGCCTGCGTGCGCGCCAGCTGCACGCCGCTGATTTCGACCGCTTCGACTGGATCCTCTGCGCCGACGAGGCGAACCTGCGGGACGCGGGACGCTTGGTGGCACCCGCCCAGCGTGAGCGGCTGGCGCTGTACCTGCCCTGGTCGGGCGGGGAGGGGCAGGCGGCCATCCCGGATCCTTACACCGGCGGCAGCGATCACTTCGAACAGGTCTGGACGCTGGTCGACAATGCTGCAAAACGTGCAGTGGCACGACTGTTGCATGACGCCGACTCCGGCATAATCGGGCCATGAACGTCCAGCCCGTCCCGGACCTGCCCGAGTTCGCCACCTGGCTCAATGCCGCTCCCTGTACCCTGACCGAACTGCGCGGTCGGCCGGTGGCGCTGTTGTTCGTCAACGCCGCTTCTGCCTGGAGCGCGCAGCGCCTGGCCGAATTCAGTCAATGGCTGTCGCGTCACCCTGGCATGCTGCAGCCGCTGGTCCTGCAGGTACCCCGCTTCGATTTCGAGCGTGACGCCGGCGCCGCACTCAAACTGCTGCGCCGCCAGGGGCTGTCAATGCCGGTCCTGCTCGATGCCGACTGGGATGGCTGGCGTCGCTTCGGCATCACATCGTGGCCGACCGTGGTGCTGCTGGACGCGCAGGGTCGCGAGCAGCAGCGGCTGGTCGGGCTGGGGGCTCCGGGAGAGCTTGAGCGTGCGTTGAATGCGCTGTGCCACGGTGCGCCGTCGGCACCGCCGCGCGGCGGTACCGAGCTGCATCCGGAGCCGCGGCAGGCCCTGCGTTTTCCGCTGGGCCTGGCGGTCAGCACCGAACGCCTGTACATCGCCGACAGTGGCCATCACCGCATCCTCGAATGCAGCCACGGCGGCCGCATCCTGCGCCAGTTCGGGCTGGGGACGGCCGATTTCATGGACGGCAACCTCGCCGAAGCGGCGTTCCATCGCCCGCAGGCGCTGGTGCTGGAGCGCGACGCGCTGTACGTGGCCGACACCGGCAACCATGCCGTGCGCCGCATCAACCTGCTGACCGGCATCGTCGACACGCTGTGCGGCAATGGCCGCCCCGGTGCGCCGGTGGAGGGCCCGGTAGCACAGGCGCGGCAGGTCTCGCTGGACCACCCGGTCGGCCTCGCCATCGCCGATAACCAGCTGCACATCGCCATGGCCGGCGACAACCGCATCTGGAGCTACCACCTGGGTCAGCGCAGCCTGCAGTGGCGCGCCGGCAGCGGTGCCATCGACGAGCGTGACGGCAGCGGCCACCTGGCTGCCTTTGCCCAACCGACTGCGCTGGCCGTGGTGCAGCAGGTGCTGTACGTGGCCGATGCGCTGGGCTCCTCGATCCGTGCACTGCAGCTGCGCGGGGATCTGGTGCAGACGCTGGTCGGGCAGGGCCCCTGGCGTTTCGGTGACGAAGATGGCCCGCGCGCGCAGGCCAGCCTGCAGTTCCCACAGGCGATCGCGCTGAGTCCGGATGCGCCGCTGCTGTGGATTGCCGATACTGGCAATGGTCGCCTGCGCACGCTGCGGCTGGGCGGTGGCGAACTGACCACCCAGCCGCTGCCGCGCCGCCTGCACGGCCCGGCCGGGTTGGCCGTGGGTGCCGGTGCGGTGTGGATCGCCGAGACCGATGCCCACGCCGTGCTGCGATTCGACCCCGAAAGCGGCGTGCTCAGCGAAGTGCCGATCAGCGAATGACCGACGTTCCCGCCCCGGCCTTCGACGGCAAGGCCTTCGCGGCCCAGCTCAGTACCGCCCCCGGTGTGTACCGCATGTACGCGGCCGACGACACCCTGCTGTATGTCGGCAAGGCGCGTGCGCTGCGTAACCGAGTCGGCAGCTATTTCAACGGCAGCCCGAAGAATGCGCGGATCATGTCGATGATCTCGCAGATCGTGCGCATGGACGTGACGGTGACGCGCTCGGAAGCCGAGGCGCTGCTGCTGGAAAACCAGCTGATCAAGTCGCTGTCGCCGCGTTACAACGTCTCGCTGCGCGACGACAAGACCTATCCGCATGTGCTGCTGACCCGCGAGGACTGGCCGCGCATCGCGCTGCATCGCGGCCCGCGCGCCATTCCCGGCCGCTATTTCGGGCCGTATCCCGGCGTCACTGCGGTGCGCGAAACGCTGAACCTGATGCACAAGCTGTTCAAGCTGCGCAGCTGCGAGGACAGCGTGTTCCGCAACCGCTCGCGGCCGTGCCTGCAATACCAGATCGGGCGTTGCAGCGCGCCCTGCGTGGAGCTGGTGGCGCCTGCCGAGTACGCCGAATCGGTGCGTCGCGCTGCATTGTTCCTGGAAGGCAAGAGCGACGAACTGACCCGCGAGCTGGGCGAGCAGATGCAGGCCGCCAGCGAGGCACTGGAATTCGAGCAGGCCGCGCGCCTGCGTGACCTGATTTCCTCGCTGCGCAGCATGCAGACCCGCCAGTACGTGGATGGCCGTGCTGCCGACCTGGACGTGCTGGCGGTGGCCATGCAGGGCTCGCAGGCCTGCGTGCTGCTGCTGGCGTTCCGCGATGGCCGCAACCTCGGCACCCGCCCGTTCTTCCCGCGCACCAATGGTGAAGAAAGCCCGGAGGAAGTGCTGGCCGCGTTCGTCTCGCAGTACTACATCGAATTCGAGCCGCCGCGCGAGATCCTGCTGGACCGCGAGATCCCCGATGCCGACCTGCTGGTCGCCGCGCTGTCGGCCTCGGCCGAGCGCAAGGTGCAGCTGAAGTGGAACGTGCGCGGCGAGCGCGCCGGCTACGTGGAACTGGCCAGCCGCAACGCGCAGCTGACCCTGGCCACCGAACTCAACAGCCGCAACGCGCAGCATGCGCGCAGCGACGCACTGCGCGAGATGCTGGGTCTGGCCGAGCCGGTCAAGCGGGTCGAGTGTTTCGATATCAGCCACACCCTGGGCGAGGCTACCGTGGCCTCGTGCGTGGTGTTCGACGCTGCCGGTCCGGTGCGCGCGCAGTATCGCCGCTTCAACATCAGCGGCATCGAGCCGGGCGATGACTACGCCGCCATGCGCCAGGCCATCGACCGCCGCTTCCGCCGTGCGGTGGAAGAGCAGGGCGTGCTGCCGGACGTGCTGCTGATCGACGGCGGCGCCGGGCAGCTGGCGCAGGCCCAGGCCGCACTGGCCGACCTGGGCGTGGAAGGCGTGCTGCTGGTGGGTGTGGCCAAGGGCGTGGAGCGCCGCGCCGGCCATGAAGCGCTGGTGATGCCCGACGGCCGCGAGCTGCGCCCCGGCGCGGCCAACCCGGCGCTGCAGTTCATCCAGCAGGTGCGCGACGAGGCGCACCGCTTCGCCATCACCGGCCACCGCGGCCGCCGGCAGAAGGCGCGGATGACCAGCAAGCTGGAGGACATTCCCGGTATCGGGCCGCGCCGCCGCGCCAGCCTGCTCAAGCATTTCGGGGGCCTGGTGGGGCTGAAAGCCGCTGGCGAAGCGGAAATCGCCAAGGTGGAAGGCATCAATGACGCCCTCGCGGCACGTATCTACGCTAACCTGCACGGGTTGGCCACGCCTGATGCGGCCGAGTAGAGAGAGAAGCACGCAAGCATGAAGTTGACCCTGCCCACCTGGCTGACGTTGTTGCGGATCGTGATGATCCCGGTGCTGGTGCTGGTGTTCTACCTGCCCTACACCTGGACCAACTTCGCTTCGGCGGCGATCTTCGGCCTGGCCGCGATCACCGACTGGCTCGATGGCTGGATCGCACGCCGTTACCAGCTGGAGTCGGCCTTCGGTGCCTTCCTCGACCCGGTCGCGGACAAGCTGATGGTGGCAGTGGCACTGTTCCTGATCGTGCAGGGCCATCCGACGCCGTGGATGGCGTTCTGGGCGGCGGTGATCGTCGGCCGCGAGATCGCGGTATCGGCGCTGCGCGAATGGATGGCCGAGCTGGGCCAGCGTGCGAAGGTGCGCGTGGCGATGATCGGCAAGGTCAAGACCACCGCGCAGATGGTCGCGCTGCTGTGCCTGCTGTACTCGGTGGCCCCGAACGTGCCGGTGGAAGACATCTGGATGGGCTGGCCGGTGTTCCATATCGGCGACTGGACCCTGGCGATTGCCGCGGTGCTGACCCTGTGGTCGGGACTGCAGTACCTGCACGCCGCCTGGCCGAGCCTGCGCGATGACGAGCGCGCTGCGCGCGAGCGTGCGCGGCAGAAGAAGCTGGGCAACTGAGCCCGGGGTCGGATCCCTTTCTGCAGGAAAGGGCTCTGACCCCACGGTTGCTGCCATCCACGCATGGCGTGGATCTATTGGAAATGCCGCATCCACGGAGGGGGCGGATCCATCAGTTTGCGGAGACGCTGTAGTAGATCCACGCCATGCGTGGATAGGCGGTGCAAGGCGCCTCACAGACCCTGAAAAAAGCGCTTGACGCCATCCTTGGAATAGGTAAAATTTCGCCTCCCAAGCGGGAATAGCTCAGTTGGTAGAGCGCAACCTTGCCAAGGTTGAGGTCGCGAGTTCGAGTCTCGTTTCCCGCTCCAGATTCAAGAGAAACGCTCCCGCAAGGGAGCGTTTTTCGTTTGCGTGTTCCACGCTTCATCCTCACTTCACCGCCACTCCTTCGCCTCACCACGCGGCAGTTCGAAGCTGCATCTCCGACTCTCCACGGCGATGCCGCAATGCCTCACACTCTCTCCGCCTACGACCACGACGTCGTCATCGTCGGCGCCAGCTTCGCCGGTGCCGCCTGCGCACTGGCTGCCGCCCAGTACGGTCTGCGCGTCTGCGTGCTTGAACGCAAGGCCGACCCCGGCGAGCGCCTGCACACCACCGGCATCGTGGTGAAGGAAGCGATGGAGCAGACCTGGCTGGGGCGCATGCCCGAGCATCTGGTGCAGCGGGTCGCAAACGTGCGCCTGTATGCGCCGAACCTGCGCAACGTGTTGCTGGCCGCGCCGGGCTATTACTTCCTCACCACCGATACACCGAACCTGATGCGCTGGCTGGCCAGCGAGCTGCGCGCGAATGGTGTCGACCTGCGCCTGCAACGGTCTTTCACCGATGCCCATCGCAGTGGTGATGGCTGGCAGGTGGATGGGGCAGGGCGATGCGCCTATCTGGTTGGTGCTGATGGCGCACGCTCACGCGTGGCCCAGCGCACCGGCCTTGGCCAGGTGCGCGACACCCTCTACGGCGTCGAGCGCGAGTTCGCCGGCCTGCAGGTGGCGCAAGGCAATGCGCTGCATTGCTTTGTCAGCAAGCGCTACGCGCCGGGCTACATCGGCTGGGTCGCACAGAATCCGACCGGGCTGCAGGTGGGATTGGCGCTGCGTCATGACCCGCAACAGGTGCGGCCGCCGGATATCGATGGCTTCCTCGACCACGTGCGCGATGTGGTCGGCATTCCGCCTTCGGCGCGTCCCTCGGCCACCCGCGCCGGCTTGGTCCCGTGCGGCCGGCCGGATGGGCCGTTCACCGGCCAACGCGTGATCCTGACCGGCGACGCGGCAGGCATCGTCTCGCCGCTGTCCGCCGGGGGCATCCACTCCTCGTGGCGGCATGGCTGGGCGGTCGGCGAGGCGATTGCCCGCCATCTGCGTGGGCAAGGGCCGGAAGCGGAACGGGTGGCGCGGCGGGTGGCGCCGGCATTCCATGGCAAGCGCCTGCTGCGCTGGGCGATGGACCATCTGCAGGCCGACTGGCCGCTCAATGCACTGCTGCACACGGCGGCCACGCGGCGCATCGCCGAGCAGGTCTACTTCCACCGCCGTGGCCTGCGAACCTGAGGTATCGGTCCTGGGGGCCTGAACGCCTCCCCGCAATGCAGGCGAAAATTCCTGTTGACGCCGTGCAGCAATATCGACACAATAGCGCTCCTTCGACGCAGGTCGAACGAAATCTGCGGGAATAGCTCAGTTGGTAGAGCGCAACCTTGCCAAGGTTGAGGTCGCGAGTTCGAGTCTCGTTTCCCGCTCCAGATTCAAGAAGAACGCTCCCGAAAGGGGGCGTTTTTCGTTTGTCATGACGTTGGCGGCACGGGGCGCTACATTCGCGCCATGGCATTGTCATGGCGGGCGTGATATCGGCGGCCTGGCGGGACGATTCCAGCGTTAGTGTCGCAATCGGAATGGCGGGGCGTATCGGTCGTGGGGATGACCGCAGGGGCGGGGCTCGGGGAAGGTGGCAACAAGACGCAATGGCCCGGATGTCGCACCAGCGTTCCGTGCGTCGCATGCAGTGAAAGGCTGGCGAAAGGCCAACGCCATCGTTGCCTGAACCGCATGCGTGCTGTGACCTTTTTCGGACCATTTCTCCATGTTCGCTCCACAATCGCACGGTAGCCTTCATGCTCCTTCTACACGTTGGCGGGCTGGTGGTCAGGCGTATCACTTCAGTGGCAGTGCCCAGGACAGGGCGCGGACTCTCCCTGCAGGCAGTGCTGCGCCCCGGTGCGTTGTTGGCAACCCTGGCCCTTGCCGGCTGCATGTCGGTGCCCGTCCCGGACCTGCCTGATCGCACACCCAGCGCCTGGACCCAGGTACCGCAGGGCCAGGGCGTGGCGGTGGACGCCAGGCAGTGGTGGAAGGTGCTGGCCGACCCGGCGCTGGATGGCCTGGTCGATCAGGCGGTCGCCGGCAATCTCGACCTGCAGCAGGCCACCTTGCGCCTGCAGGCCGTTCGGATCGTCGCTGGCACGTCCGACTCGCGTTTCCTGCCGGAAATCTCCGCCAGCGCCAAGCAGGTGCAGGACGCCGCCGCTGTCGATACCTACTTCCATGCCGGCATTGAAGCGATCTGGGACCTGGGCCTGTTCGGCGCCGCCGAGAGTGTGCAGCTGAGCGCGCAGGCTTCGGCTGGCAATGCCGAGGCGCTGCGCAATGCCGCGCAGGTCGCGGTGATCGCCGACGTGGTGCGTAGCTATCTTGACCTCACCGTGGCACAGGCCCAGCAGGACCTGCTGGCCCGGCAGCAGACTGTGGACGACCGCGGTGAACAGTTGGCCCTGGTCCGCCAGCGCCTGCGCCTGGATGAACCCGGCGAGCTGGACCGCCTGCGTGCGCGCCAGGCGGCGACCCGCGCAGCCACGGCGCAGGCCCGCGAAAATGCTGACAACGCGGCCCGCGCGCTGGCATTGCTGCTGGGCCGTGACGGCCCGGACCCGGCCTGGCGCGCCTATCGCACGCCGCCGAAGCTGGGCACGTTCTCGTTGCAGCAGGTCCCAGCGGACCTGTTGCGCCATCGTCCGCAGATCCTGCTGGCCGAATCGGAGGTGATGCAGGCCGCCGCCAGCAAGGGCTCGGCGCGCGCCGCGATGTACCCGCGGATCAGCCTCGGCGGCTCCATTCTGTATGCCTACAACCTCACCCAGAACGCGCGCTCCAATTCCGACTCCAGTCCGTCGATCGGTCCATACGTCGATATTCCGCTGTGGGACTGGGGCCAACGCCGTGCGCGTTTCCATGCCGATGAGAAGCAACTGGACGCCGCGCTGCTCGGGTATCGCAAGGCCGTGCTGGAAGGCGTGAGCGAAGTGGAAGGCGCACTGGGCAGCCTGGCGCGCCAGGACAGCAGCATCCAATCGCTCCGTGCGGCCAATGATGCCGCCAACCAGCAGGTCAAGCGCCAGGTGCGGCAGGTGCAGCTGGGCCTGTCCAGCGAGTTCGATGGGCTGGATACGCAGCGTGCCGCATTGGCCTCGCAGGCCGACCTGATCGGTGCGCAGGGCGCGCGCGTGCTGGCGTTTGCGTCGCTGTACCGCGCCCTTGGTGGCGCACCGCTGCCGGTCGAGGCTGAGGGCGAACCGCAATGATCGCGCTGGCCCGCAAGACCCTGGCCTATGAGTGGCGCCGGTTCCTGCCGGTGGTGCTGGCGATGTGTTTCGCCGGCGTGCTGTTGATCGTGCAGGCCGCACTGGTGCTGGGCATCTTCGGCACCGCCGCGATCTATGTGAAGGCATCCTCGGCCGATATCTGGGCCGGTTTCCCCGGCACCCAGAGCGTCAACTACGGCCACGCGATCAGCGCCGATGTGGAAAGCCACCTGCGCATGGATCCGGATGTCACCCGCGTCGAACCTTACGAGTGGGTGGATGGCGAATGGCGCTCCAGCGCGCAGGGCACCGGCAACGTGTCGGTGTATCTGTCCGGCATCTCCACCCAGGACGACGCGATGATGTTCGCGCGCATCCTGCCCATCGACCTGCGCGCGCAGTTGCGCGAACCGGGTGCGGTGATCGTCGACAGCGCTGACCTGGATACGCTGGGCGTGGACCTGCAGAACAACCGTGCCTGGATCAATGGCAAGGCCGTGCGCGTGGTTGCCGCGCAGCCGGGCCTGCGTGGCCTTGGTGGTGTCAACGTACTGGCTTCGCTGGATACCGCGCGCGCCATCGCCGGTACCGACCCACATGAGGGCAGTACCTACTTCGTGGCGGGCCTGCGCTCGCCGGACCTGGCCGACCGCGTGCGCGATCGCCTGGCCGCGTCGATGGGCCAAGCTACGCCGGTCGAGTTCTGGACCGCGCCGGAGTTCGCCAGCCGCTCGCAGCAGTACTGGCTGTTCGACACCGGTGCCGGCATCGCGGTGTTGTTCATGGCCGTCATCGTCTGCTTCGTCGGCGCGGTGATCACCAACCAGTCGTTCGCGTCGGTGGTGGCCGGCTCAGTGCGCGAGTACGCCACGCTCAATGCACTCGGTGCAGGCCGCTATGCGCTGGCACGGGTGGTGTTCGAGCAGGCGTTGCTGATCGGTGGCGTGGGCATGTTGCTGGCGGCGGCCTTCAGCACCGTGGTGCTGTTGATCGCGCAGACCCAGCGCGTTCCGGTGCAGCTGACACCGATGGTGATCCTTGGCTGCGTGGCGCTGGTTGCGGTGATGGCCATGCTCTCCAGCATCATGGCGGTGCGCAGTGTCGTCCGCTCCGATCCATCGTTGCTGCTGCGTTGAGGACCGGCCGATGACTTCCACACGCGCCGTCGCCCCGACCCTGCGGGCCGATGCACTTGAAAAGGGCTTCATGTCCGGCGATGTGCAGGTGCCGGTGCTGCGCGGCCTGTCGCTGGACATCTATCCTGGCGAGCTGACCCTGGTGTCGGGCCCGTCGGGTTGCGGGAAGAGCACGCTGTTGTCGCTGCTGTCCGGCCTGTCCGCGCCCGATGGTGGCCGCGTGCACGCACTTGGCCAGGATGTGGGGCACATGACCCGAAGCGAGGTGGAGCGCTTCCGCCTGCACCATGTCGGTTTCGTGTTCCAGGGCTTCAATCTGTTCCCGGCACTGACTGCGCTGGAGCAGGTGCAGCTGCCGCTGGGCTACCGCGGCATGCGCAATCGCGAAAGCGAACCGCTGGCGCGCAAGGCGCTGGAAGAAGTGGGCCTCAGCCACCGCAGCCACATGCGCCCGGCGCAGCTGTCCGGCGGCGAGAAGCAGCGTGTGGCCGTTGCCCGCGCCTTCGCCAAGTCGCCGACGCTGATCTTCGCCGACGAACCCACCAGCGCGCTGGACGCCGAGAACGGTCAGCGCGTGATCGACATCCTGCATCGCTACGCACGTGCGCATGGCGCCACCGTGCTGTGCGTGAGCCACGATCCGCGCCTGATCCGGCATGCCGATCGGGTGATCGCCATGGAAGACGGCATGGTCCGTGATGACCGCCGCCAGAACGAAACTGTAGAGTCCGCCCCATGACCGAGACGTCGCACCTGCTTCCCCTCAGCCTGGCCCTGTCCGCGGCACTGCTGCTCGGCGCCTGTTCCAGGGACGCGCCTGCGCCTGCACAGTCGCCTTCGGGCAAGGCCGGTGCAACCGCCGTCGGCAAGGTCGCGGTGGCGCGCGGCATCATCGACGTCGAGGGTGGCCTGATCGCGCTGGCACCGCCGGTGGACGGCTCGATCACTGCCGCGCCGGTGAAGGAGGGCGCCACGGTGAAGAAGGGGCAGCTGCTGCTGTCGCTGGACGGTGCGCTGCTGCAGCAGGAGGTGGCGATGGCCACCGCCGATCTCGCCCTGGCCAATGACCGCCTGAAGGGCAGTCAGGCGCAGCTGCGCGAACTGGAGCGCAACGCTACTCGCCTGTCTACGGGGGCCAGCGAAGGCGTGTCGTCCAACCAGCAGGCCGATGCGGCCAAGCAGCAGCTGGCTGGCGTACGCGCCGATGTTGACGTGGCCGGTGCGCAGGTCGACCTGGCCCAGCACAAGCTGGAACACGCCAGGCTGAAACTGCAGCAGATGTCGCTGAGCGCGCCGGAAGCTGGCACCGTGGTCGGCCAGGTGCCGGGCCTTGGCGCATTCGTGCAGGCCGGCAAGCCGGCAATCTCCCTGCTGCCCGCGCGCCCGCTGCAGGTACGTGCCGAACTCAGCGCGGCCTACGCCGATGCCGTGCAGGTCGGCATGAAGGCTACCGTCGTTCCGGACAGCGATGGCGCCGAAAACACCAGCACGCTGCCGCCCGCACGCGTGGTACGCATCAGCCCGGTGTTCGCACAGGCACGCCTGCCTGAAGACGCTGGGCGTGGCGTGGCCAAGGTGGTGGAGTGCGTGCTGGAGTTCGATGGCGAGGCCAAGGCGCGCTTCGGCCAGCATGTGCGGGTGGAGTTCCGGAAGTAAGCCTAGTGCTGCGGCGGGGGCGCATCCGCGCGCCCTCGACGCCTGAGCACCCGCCATGCGCTCACCGCCGACACCATGCACAGCGCCAGCAGCAGTCCCACGTCCAGCAGCAACAACCACAGCAGATGCATGCCGTGTACCGGCGGCTGGTGCATGGCTGACAGCATCCACGGCACCGACCATGCCAGCAGCAGGGCGAAGGCGATCAGCAGGCGCAGCCACAGGCGTTTCAGTCTCCACGGCCGCACGATCAAGGCGGCCACCACCAGTTCGACGGTGCCCAGCAACGCGAACACGATGACAGTGCTGGTCGGGTAGGGCAGTTCGGCGCCCTCCAGGTGATGCAGCAGCCAGTAGTCTGGGGTGAAGCCGGCATTGACCAGTGCGGCGATCAGCGCCAGCCAGGTCAACGCAACCAGCAACCAGAACAGGCGGACGTAGCGTCTAGGCATCGGCGGTGTCCGTGGCGGCAGGCAGGCGGTTACGTGATGCATACCACGCGGAAATGGCGATCGCGGCCAATGCCAGCAGGCCGGGCCCGAGGGTAAAGTACAGCAGGCGCAGCGGATGGTTGTGCATCAGTGTCCAGCTCGCGAACGCCAGGGGAATCGCCAGCACCAGCAGCTTGGCAAACAGTGGCCGCAGCACCGCGATCAGCGGCTGGGCGCCAATGAACATCCAGAACAGATAGAACTGGGCGATGCCCAGGCCGATGTCACGATGTGAAGCAAAGCCGAAATGGTCGCGATACCAGTTCATTCCCATCGGCATCAGCGCCCAGTACAGCAGGGCCACCAGCAGATGCAGCAGCAGGGCGATCAACAGAGGCGTGCCGCGAAGGAGCATGGGCGAACGGGGCCGGGCGGGGCAGCGTACCCCACTGCGGACGTCCGTGACCGCATGATGTGAAGACTGTTGACGGCGTGAAGGAATTTGGACACAATAGCGCTCCTTCGACGCAGGTCGAACGGAATCTGCGGGAATAGCTCAGTTGGTAGAGCGCAACCTTGCCAAGGTTGAGGTCGCGAGTTCGAGTCTCGTTTCCCGCTCCAGATTCTACAGGGCCCCGGCAGGGGCCTTGTTTTTCTCCCGCCACGGCAAGGCGGGGCACGTTGGGCCACAAGGCTTTACGCGCAGTCAGAAAGGTGAAATCGCTGGTGTGTTTTCCGGATTTCCGGTAGCATGTCGGCTTATGCGGGAATAGCTCAGTTGGTAGAGCGCAACCTTGCCAAGGTTGAGGTCGCGAGTTCGAGTCTCGTTTCCCGCTCCATGTTCCGACAGGCCCCATCTTGGGGTTTTGTCTTGTCAGGGCCCAGTTCCTGGCGCGCAGTACGTTGGCCTCATGGCAGAGTGGCTATGCACCGGATTGCAAATCCGTTTACAGCGGTTCGATTCCGCTTGAGGCCTCCAATTGAAAAGCCCTGACTCCGGTCAGGGCTTTTTGTTTGCCTGGCGTTCGACGCCTTTGTGCAGAATCTCTTGATTCGGCCATGAAATCATCTGTTTGCCACCCGTTGTCAGCAGGTCCTATGAAGCCGAGGAACGAGTATGTACGTCGTCTGGACGTGCTGCTTGATCGCGGCGTGGTGCCGGAGGAGCTAGCCAACACCGAGGCGGCAGCGAAGAATCTGCGACGCGAACACGCCTCTCGATGCCATCAGCGGCTTGGCCGGGGCAAGTGTCGCGGTGGTGTGCAGTCCGACCCGGCGCAGCCGGTGTTGCGGGTTCGGGCCAGCTATCCGGTCAGCCCGTAGCTTTGGCGGGAATCACCTCCTGATCACGTTGTGCAGGAGGACATCGTCCTTGCCGAGAGCCTCCAGATGCGTAGCGAACCGCCGCACGATGCGGTGGTGGTCACTGGTGAGCTGCCGGGGAAGGGCATCACCTGCAAAGTACGCAAGGACGGTCAGGCAGGTCAGCTTTTCGCACAGCAGGTCAGCAGCCCACTGATTCATGTTGCTGCCGTCGGCGCCGAGCGCGGGCGGAACATCCTTGGTAAACGAAGTGAGCAAGCCGCCGTCGACCTCACTATGCCGCTGTTCCCCAAGCCGATTAAGCCAGGTGAGGTCGGCCCAGTCATGCCATTGGACCTGGTGGAAGTGGTTGGCGCTGCGGGGAGATGGCATGGGCAGTGCGAGTCGCTGCGCGTTGATGTTGTGATCGATCAACAGGCAGTTGTGATCGAGCACGCCGCAGCCCTCGAAAGGCACTACAACGATGCGAACTGACCTTCGGGATCAATTCGGCGAACTGGTCAGCAGCAATCCTCGATTGCTGGCGACCGTCACCGCGCACAACAGTGATGGCAGCAGCACGCTGACGACGTATGACGGTGTACAGATGCGGGCGTTCGGCCAGCTGCAGCAGGCCATCCCATACAACGTCTGGGTTCGTGGTGCTCGCTTGGTCGAGGCGGCTCCCAACCTTCCGGTGATGGAAGTCACCATCTAGCAAGACAGGGCGCTGCCTAGATGCCTGCAAGCATCCAGACAGCGCCGCAACACAGGTGATCTCAGCACCTGGCATTGGCCGTGGCCCCGTCGCCCTCGCGAGAGCGACGGGATTGTCGGCTTCCTCTATCGCAAATACTGAGAAACCATGTCCAAGCCCATCATTTCGTGGCCGGGCGGCAAGCGCCGCCTGCTGAAGCACCTGTATCCCCACTTCCCGATCCACGATTGCTACGTCGAGGCGTTTGCTGGTGGCGCCGCCTCACTGCTGATGCGGCCGTATCCAGCCCAGATGGAAGTGCTCAACGACATCAACGGTGAGCTGGTCTCCCTGTACCGCTGCGTGCGGCATCACCTGGACGAGTTCGTACGCATGTTCCGCTGGTCTCTGGTATCGCGGCAGATGTTCGAGTGGGCGCAGATGGAGCGGCCGGAGACGTTGACCGACATTCAGCGTGCTGCGCGCTTCTACTACCTGCAGAAGCTGGCCTTAGGAGGGAAGGTGCAGGGTCAATCGTTCGGTGTGGTCACGGCTGGAGGTCCGCGGCTGAACCCTCCTGCGCATCGAGGAAGAGCTAAGCGCGGTGCATCCGAGATGCGGGAACCACAAGGTGTGCAGCGCTTCTGCACGCGACCCCTACAAATGTACCGCTATGCGCTGGTAGGGTGTCGATTCGGTCCGGAAGCGGGGCTGGATAGTATTCGGCGAAGTGCCGTGTGATCCCCCTGGGACGCGTCGTGTGTTTCTAAGCAAGGACTTGAGATCGGTGTGACTCGCGAGTAAGTAATGTAATGCCGGATCCGGGGCCGCAGGCAGCCAACCCGGGGGGCGCGTGAGCAGCGCCTCGTCGGCTCAATATGGCAACGTATCTCCTGCCTGGCCGGTCGAATTTTATGCTGTTGCCGCGTAGCTGGTGCCAATGGGGGGCCATGACGCTAGCATGGCCCTGAAGCCCTTGACCGATATGGCCGGACTGGATCATGGAAGAATTGCCAAAGCGGAATAAGAAGCCCAGCCGCAAAGACGGCTTCCCTTGGAAGAGCACCATTGCCGTCGTGATTATCGTCGGCGTTGTCCTAGCCGTAGCGGAAATGGGGCGGGTTGACCGCGAGTACCGCGCGCAGGCCAACCGCCAAACCTTCGGCGCAATGCAAAATGCGCTCCATGGGGATGAGTTCGTGGCCCGCCCAGCTGCGGATACGATACCGGCAAGCGATGCAGATCAAAACGATCAGAAGGCCGAAACAGACCCCTCCAGCAAAGTGAAGTGAAGCGCAGGTGCGGCCCGCGAACGGGCTGCACCGGCAGTGCTAGGAATCAGCTAGGTGTCCAACCGAACTCGTACAAGATCCATGGTTCCATGGACAGGCAGACCATCTCGCCCGCCAATTGACAAGCTTCTTCCTTGGTGAACGGCGGGTTACCGAGCAGGAGGACTGCGTGCGATGGGTCGTCGCCGATATGGCATTGACCCTTAGGGGTGCAGATTACTCTCCCATCGCAGCCATCAGTGACCTTCAGGTAGTACGGGGTGGTGGTGTCGCCGCCCTCCAGCCTTCTGCCGTTGCAGAAGTATGCGCGTTGACCGACAGGCGTGCCATTGACATCAAAGTAAACGTAGTTGACCGAGCTGTTTCGAGCGGCACTGGCGCCGAAGCTAATCGCGGTAAGGGTCGCAAGCAACAGAGATACGAGTATTGCTTTCACAAGCGCTTCTCCTTAGGCAGTAGAGCTATCGCTCTCTAGGTCTGAATGGAAGGTGGTCCTATGGTTGTCAAGTTGATGAATGCCCGGTGGGCAACTGGAAGGTCTCAACGGACTTGGATGCTCGCAATAGGAAAACCGCTCACTGGCATGTAGGGAAAAGCCTAGGGGGCGGCGCTGATAGAGGTGTAGCAGGGCGTCCTGAGCGGTTAAGACTTGCGGTTGAGCGAATCGCAGCGATTGAGACGGCCGGTCGTATCCTTCCGGCCATGATCTCCTCCACCTACCAAGGCTTCCGCACCGCGCCAATTCCCTCTGGTTGGGCCCAGACCGGTGAGCGCTGGGCGCTCTGGTATAACGGCCGCGAGACGGCTGGCGTCACGCCCGATGGTGGTCCCAGGGGCCGGCTATGGATGGAAGGCCAGAAGATGTGGCAGGTGAAGGAAGTGCGCGCGGCAAACGTCCGGCAGGCGAAGCGATACGCCGAGCGATGGTGTGCTGCCAGGCTCTATCCCGATCTGCCTCTGCGCCAAGCGGTTGCCCGGCTGACCGACAGCACCCCGATTCAGCCCGAGCCGCCGGTGCCCGGCCTGCCGCCGACCCGAGAGCAGCAGCAACAGGCCCGGCGGCTGGCCGAGGCCACGTCAGCTGCCACAGCGAGGGTCAGGGAGGCACTGGAGCCGCGCCGATCGCCGGAGGAGACCAAGCCCAGGGCGAAGGACCCGATGAAGGCATGGGTGAGAGCTGGGCGCACCGAAGTAACGCGAAGCAGTAGGTAAGGTTCCTCCCTATAGCTCTCGTCGTCCCTCCGTGCGAAGCTCCAAGATTGGCAAGGAAGCCTCAGGGGGAGGCGCATGCAGAGACTTACCCATTCATTTACTCTTTTTCGCGTTCAGCTACACAAGCCTCAACAGATGCCTCTGCTTGGGGTGGAGGCGACAGAAGCGCAAATCCTCAGAGCTGCATTGCTCGAAAAGCCTTGGGACGAGGTCCGAGGGCACATTTGGAGAGTTGGCAATGTCAGCGAGGTCTCCGGCGATGCGATGGTTTTCTTCATAGGAAAAGAGCAGCCGACGACGTTTGGCACAGTCGGCGCGGATGGCGATTTCCATGAAGCGGAGGCAGTAGTGGCTCCGAATACTCTGGTTGTTGTGGATCTCAAATATCAGCTTTTAGCCATTGCTCACCGGGTGCAGCTCTCTCAGAGTGTTTACGCGGTCGCGAGCAGGATTCGCACTTTGCTTGCGTCAAGTCAGAGTGTCCGTGAGACGGAATGCAAAGTTTCTGTAGCAGCCGTTAATGACCCTACAGATTTCATTCGGGTCTTGGAGACGGCTCAGGCGGTGGTGAAGTTCAAGGTCACCTACGGGCTGCCGAACGTTTGGGACGCCGATGATTTCCAGAAGCCAATGCAGGAAACAACTCGCATTCTGGGTGCCGATGAGGGAGCTGCGGTCTTCAAGGGTGATGATCTTCGAAGAGGGCCGCTAGTTCGCCTCGCAAAGGCATCGTCCGCAATTGGCAAGGCAGCTGTCGCTTGGGTGAAGAAGTCTGCCGGCGATAGAGTTGTGACCGTCAAGCAGAAGAACAATCCTGTGATCCTTGAGCAGGATATCGTCACAGAGGACTCGTCTGTCTCAGGGCAGGATGTGGCGTACGTCGAACAATCTCAGCCACTGAGAATTGCGGACCTCATAGTACGACGTATGAGAGAAGAGTACTTAAAGATAAGACATGAGTGACGAGCCCATCCCCACGTTCTGGCATTGGTTCTTCCACGGTGTTGCCAAAAGGCCTGGCTATAGGCGCGTGGCTAATGCTTGGGGATTTCTTCATCTTGCCTTGGGGGGCATTGTCGCGTTCGTGGTCGAAGTTGACTTCCAGGAGCTTGCGAAGGGTGCACTGCTACCTCTGATGGCGATTCTGGTCGGCCTGACCTTTTCTTGGGCCGGTAACGTTAATTCGATCATGCAGACCGAAGAGGTGCAGAAATTCTTGAACGAGAAGGGTGGGCCGCTGGAGTATGTTTACACGTTTCAGTTGTGCATTCTTATCAACATTTCCGTCATCTCCGCTTGGTGTGTCCCTCTACTGAATTTGCCGTACTTGCTTCCCTGCCAGACACGGGCGCCGGTGGAAGGCGCGATGGCGGCCGTGCTGTTTGCTTCGGTCTCCCTCGCAGTTCGGACCGGCTGGCACGCGGTAGTCGGGTCGAACATGTTGCTCTTGCGCAAGCTCATCCAAGGTGGCAGTCCGGGTGGAGGGATTGAGTAATCATTTGAAATGAAAAGATAAGGTGCGGATTGCAAATCCGTTTACAGCGGTTCGATTCCGCTTGAGGCCTCCATTTGAAGAGCCCTGACTCCGGCCAGGGCTTTTTTTGCGGTCTGGAATGGGTCGCTCGAGCGCTATGATCGGGTCTGGACCTTAGCGGACTTCATGCGGATGACTCCCCGACACATCGTGGAAACCTGGATCGAGCGCTTCAACGCAGGCGATGCTGCTGGCCTGGCGGAGCTGTATCACCCCGACGCGATCAATCACCAGGTCACCCAGGACCCGATCAAGGGCCGCGATGCGATCCGTGCCACCTTCGAGCGTGAATTCAGCACTGCTGAAATGGTCTGCATTCCCGAAGTCATCCATGAGGCCGGCAATGTCGCTGCGCTGGAATGGCGCGACCCTCTTGGCCTGCGTGGATGCGGCTTCTTCACGGTTGACGGAGGATTGATCACGTTCCAGCGCGGCTACTGGGACAAACTCTCGTTCCTGAAGATGCACGGTCTTCCGATCGAGTGAGCCGCAAGGCCGGGCGGCATCCGTGCCGCCTTGGTCGTGGCCTGATGGGCTACAGCCTGGCCAGCGCCTGCACCGTGGCCTGCGTCAGCGGCTGGGGCAGAGCATCCACGGCAAACCAGCCCAGCCCGGTCTGCACGCCCGGCTCCTGGATGGAAGCCTCGGCACCCGCAAGTGCCCGTGCCTCGTAGATGGGCGCGACCCAGTGCTGCACAAGCGCCGGCTCGAAATGATCGGCCACGCACAGCAGGCGCAGCAGCTGCACTTCCAAGGCGGTCTCCTCGCGGACTTCGCGGACCACGGCAGCCTCCACCGTTTCCATCCAGTCGACTTTGCCGCCGGGCAGGCCCCAATGCCCGCGCTCCGGATCGCGTCCGCGCTGGATCAGCAGGATGCGGCCGTCGGCATCACGGACGACGGCGCCGCATCCAACGCGGGGAATCTGTAGTTCAGTCATGGCGGTGAATGAAGAAGGGACGGTTTTCATTCTTGCATGCACGCCGCACCGGGCGAACTCGCGCTAGGCTGGGCACCTGTGCATCAACAACCTCGCGGGTGTGTCGCATGGTCATCCGGCAACTTGGTGCTGACGACGCCGACAGTCTCTGGCAGGCGCGGTTGCAGGCGCTTCGCGAGTCGCCCGCTGCGTTCCTGTCCACGCTGGCCGAGGCGCAGAATGAGACAGCAGACGTGATGCGCGCCCAGCTTGCTGATCCCGGCACGCGCTATTTCGGCGCTTTCATCGACGGCAAGCTTGCGGGCTTCCTGCGCTACGTACGCCCGATGCGGATGGCGCGACGGCATACGGCGGAAGTGCACAGTGTCCACGTGGGCACCGGCCACCGTGGCCAGGGTATCGCCCGCCAGCTTCTTCTTGCTGCGTTTGCATCTGCGCGCGCCGAGGGCATTGAATCGCTCACCCTCACGGTGCTGGAGGACAATGCTGCTGCGCGCGGGCTGTATGAATCGCTGGGTTTCAGCGTACTCGGCAGGGAGCCGCGCGCAGTCAAGCGCGAGGGCATCTACACGGATATCGTCTCGTACTGGATCACATTGCACTGACAGTGAAACGTTACTGCGAGCCCGGTCATGTTTCCGTGGCACGATGGGCCTGGACACACATTCATTCGACGAAGATAGGGCAATGCGCGTTCAGGTATGCCGCTGGCAAAGCGTAGCGCCGCAACACCGTCAGCAGGCGGTGGATCTGCTCCGCCAGGCTTTCCCGGACATGCAGGGCGAGGGCTACGCCATCCCGGGGCCGGTCGCTCTGGTCCTGGCGATGGGAGGTGATCACGTTGTCGCACATCTCGCGCTGTACGAACGCAACGTACTGCTGGACGGCGAGCCGGAACGCATGGGCTTGATTGGCGGCGTGGTGGTGCGTGCCGACGTTCGCCGGCAGGGCGTTGCCTCGCGGTTGATTGAAGCGGCCCATGCAGAGCTGCGCCGGCACCGTATCGATTTCGCCGTGCTGTTCGCCCTGGATCATCGGCACTATGCCTCTGTGGGCTATGTGCCGATGCAGAACGAGACCTGCTTCATTGAAGACGGCCACGTACGCAGGTTCGTCTACCGCGGCGGCATGGTGGCCACGCTGGGAGCGCGCCGCTGGGCCACGGTCTTGCTCGATCTGCAGGGCGAAACGGTCTGAACGGCGCCAGCGTGCAGTCACCACCAAACCACCGTATCGTGGCGGTTGTCCAATGAACCAGGGAGCGGTGCAGGATGAAGGGGAAGGTAGTGATGGCGATGCTGCTGCTGGGGTGTTTCCCGCTGGCATCGGCCCAGGTCTACAAGTGCAAGGGCGCTTCCGGTGAAACGGTATACAGCCAGAATCCCTGTGCTGCCGGCGCTGAACCCATGAAGCTGCGTTCCAGCCGTTCCTCCACGGAAACGGCGGGGGAGGCATCGAACCGCGCGGCGGTGTACCAGAACACCGAACTGGCCGACGCCGGTATCGCCGAGCGCAACTGCGTGCAGGGCGAGCGCTCGCGCATCTACGGTCCGCTGGAGTCGCGCAGCCAGCAGATCGGTCGGCAGATCGCCGAGTTGAACCGGCAGATGGCCGCGTCGAGCAACAATCTGGCCGGCGCAACCCGTGACTCGGGCATCCGCACGCAGATTGCCAGCCTGCAGCAATCGTTGAGTGCCGAGCGGATGGCGGCGGATACACAGATGGCGAGTGCGCGCGAACAGTGCGCCTCGACCCGGCGTGAACGCGAGCGCTCGGTGCGCGACAAGTTCAGCAACGTACCCGCGGGTACGCCATGAGTCGTTCCCGCTAGGCGGGAAGGCGCATGGGTGTCTCCGCACGGAAGTTGCGCCCAACCGGCGCGCTCACGCCCAGGTAGTGCCGGAACAGGTAGATCAGCGGTTTCCAGCGCGCCACATCGATGTGCTGGGTGCCGCCCACAGTGATGTCTTCGTGCGCATGCACGCAGCGGATGCGGCCTTCGACGATCACGAAGCCCTGGCCATCATCCTCGCCGGGTGGATGCATCGCCATGACGGTGGCCTCCACCTGCAGCGGGCACTCGGCAATGGCCATCGGAGCAACATGCGTCGACACGGCGGCAGTGAATCCGCCCAGTGCGAACTTGTCGCGCACGTGCACGTAGCCCATCGCCTGCTTGGCGGTCGGCACCGGGTTACAGCCGGTTGCCCGCGCGATCGCCTCGACCTGTGCGGCCTGCGCGGATGAGGGGAAGTTCAGCACGCACTCGCTGCGCAGCTGCAGGTTGCGATAGCCCTGGCCCTGCGTACCGAGACCCAGCACTACCCGGTTGCCCAGCGCCCAGAACGAAGAAAGCGGGCTGATGTTGCTGCTGCCGTCGTCATTCAACGTGGTCATCAGCAGCACGGGCGTGCCTGGGTACAGGACCGAAGGGGTGATGCGGCGGCGATGGATCGAAGCGGTCTTCACGGCAGGTCTCGCGGTTGCGGGCGAGCACTGTGCCGCGCAGTCGGCTGCTGACGCTTCGGCCTGCATCGAACTGTTGGCAGATGACGGCATGCCACAATGGGGCATGGTCCACACCTCCGGTTCCCTTGTCAGTGTCGGTGCCCTGGTCGGGGACCAGGCGCGTGCCGCCATGCTGCTGCAGTTGATGGATGGACGGGCCTACACCGCGATGGAGCTGGCGCGCGTGGCCGGGGTAACGCCGCAGACGGCGAGCACGCACCTGCGCAGGCTGGTCGAGGGCGACCTGCTGGTGGCGGTGGCGCAGGGGCGTCATCGCTACCACCGGCTGGCATCGAGCGAGGTGGCAGAGATGCTCGAAGGCATCCTGCGCGTGGCCGACCGTACCCCTTCGTGTACCGCTGCGGCCACGCGCAGCATGCCTGCACTGCGCGAGGCGCGTTCCTGCTATCGGCACCTGGCCGGCGTGCACGCGGTCGCCATCACCGATCGCCTGCTGCAGGCGGGGCATGTACTGCCATGCGAAGGGCATTGGCAGATCAGCGCTGGAGGCGCCGCATTCCTTGCCGGACTGGGCCTGCCGTTGCGCGAGCTCCTGCAGCAGCCGGTGGCGGCCAACCCGGCGCGCTACTGCCGTGGCTGCCTGGACTGCACCGAACGGCGGCCACACCTGGCAGGGCTGGTCGGTGAGGCGATGCTGGATAGTTTCGTGAACAACGATTGGCTGCGGCGCGTCGAGGGCCGGCGCGAACTACGGCTGACGCCACCCGGGCGCGAGGCGTTGTGGCGGCTCTTCAACCTGGCGACCTGAGCGGCGCGGCCAGTCTCAGTCACCCGCGACATGGCAAGGCGTTATGGTCGAGTTCCACGTCTCAGGGAGCTGCAATGGCGAGCAAGGACATCACGGGTCGCTTCGGGCACGGAGCGAATCGGAAATGAGCAAAATCATGGCAGATGTGCGTTGGCTGACCTTTCGGTTGAAGAACGGGCAATCCATCGGGCCGGAGCGGCTGAAGGACGGATGGGTGATAGCCTCGGAAACCGCCCGCTGCGAGGTCCGCCGCGAACATATCGAGGGATCGGGCCTGGTGTATGCCCTGTATGCGCCGGCCAACCTGGCCTCACCGCGGCGCGCGGAAATGCGCATGCGCGAATTCCTGATGAGCTCGGGCTACACCTTCACGATGGGCACGCTGGGCGGCTGATCCCCGCCTGCCGCGGCCACGGGCGCACGGCCAAGACCTGGCCGAGCGCGCCGATCTGACCGCGCGCATCGAACGGCACTGTGCTGGTCGGCCGACACCCGGGTGGCCAAACGGCACCGACATGTCGAAGCCCAGCCACTCGCCTTCGGGCATGCCGAACAGGTGCGCGGTCAGATCGAGGGGAGGCGGCACATGCTGCGCGGGTCCCTGCACCGTAAGCGTTACCAGCGTGGCGGACGCGTTTCGCTACGCGATGGACTCAGCGTTGCACTGTCTTCAAGGCATCGACAACCTGTGCTTCAGAGAAGCCACAATGTCCTTCGCCCACCGATGGCAGTACCCGTGGCGCTGGCCGCGCACCTGCGTGTGCGGCCAACTGCGGATACACCGTCTGCATGTGCGGCACGATGGTCGGGTCGTTGTGGTTGAACTGGATCACCAGCGGGCGCTGCAGTGCGCCGGTCAGCGCCAGCGTCGCGCGCACCCTGGCCTGCGCGGCAGGTACAGCATCGATGCGCCGCACCCCGGCGTTGAATGCGGCGTCATCGCCGAAGCCGCTGTAGACCATGCCCCTGTTGCCGACCGGCATGCCACCGCTGCGTGTGGCCAGCTCGTGCAGGACCAGGGCGTGCAGGCTGATCGTGCCGGCCACTTCATCGGGGGAAACCTGCAGCCGCTGCGCCAGCAACGCGGCATGCGCCGGGTCGCGTTGCAGCGCGGTGACGATGCCCTGGTAAAGCTCGCTCTGGGGCAGCATGGCTGCTTCGCGCGACGCCAACCCGGTGACCGGCAGCCCCTCAGCTTTGGGGAAGAAATAATCGAACGCGACCAGTGTGGTCAGCAGGTCGGCCGCGATCTGTTCGCCACTGAGATTGGCGCCGCACAGCGACACACCACCGGCATAGTGCTGCGGGAAACGCTCGAGGCTGCCAATGGTTACGGCACCACCCATCGAGAAGCCCAGCATCCAGGTGTGTCGCACGCGCTTGAGTTCACCCAGGGCATGCTGTCGCAGGTGTTCCATGTCGGTGATCGCCTCGGCCACCGCCCAGCCTTGGCTGGAATACGCGCTCTGCGCGACGGCGTAGCCCGCGCCCAGCAGTGCTGCGGTGCTGTCACCGGCGGCCATCGGCGTGGTGCGTGGCACGCCCACGGGCTCATAGCCATGGGCCAGCATCACCAGGTCGCCGTTCCAGTCTGCCGGTACATCCAGCCGCCAGGGGGCGCCCTGCAGCTCGCCGCTGAGCGTGCGTGGTGCCGTGGTTGGTGCTGCCAGCGATGCCGTCGAAGCATGCAGCAGGCCAAGGGCGAGGGCACATCGAAGCAAGGGGCGCATCGTGGTCATTCCATGCGGGAATGGCGCAGAGCATAGATGCCAGCGGAATGTTGCGCGCGCTGCACTGCCGCAGGGGATTGCGGGCCGAACAGGCGGCGCTCTACGCTGGCGACATGGTCCCGCACGTCACCGCGTTGATTATCCGCATTCCCCACGGGAAGGCGGGGTAGCGCGCGGTCGTCACGGCCCTGCAACCCGCCCGGGAAGGCGGATTGCATGCAGCGCTCTCCCGGGAACTGGAATCCACCGAGGAGATCGCAGATGCAACACCCTTCATCCGCCGATGGCGGCGCAACCCTGCACCTGCTGTGCGGCAAGATCGGCGCAGGAAAATCGACGTTGTCGCAACAGCTGGCGGCCAAGCCTCGCCACGTATTGATCAGCGAAGATGCCTGGTTGGCCACGCTGCACCCGGGCGAAATCCACTCCGTCGCCGATTATCTGCAGCGCGCAGCCACGCTGCGCAGCGTGCTGACCGATCATCTGCGTACGCTGCTGCGGGCCGGCGTCTCGGTGGTGCTCGATTTCCCCTTCAACACGCCCGCCACCCGCGGGTGGGCACGTGAGGTGTTCTCGCCAGTGGGCGCCGCGCATCAACTGCACTTCCTCGATATCGCCGACGAGGTCTGCAAGGCGCGGCTGCGTGCACGCAATGCATGCGGCGAGCATCCCTTCCAGGCCAGCGATGAGGAATTCAAGCAGATCACCCGCCACTTCGTTGCACCGGCCGCAGAAGAGGGTTTCATGGTGATGCGCTACACCGAGGCAGGCCCGGCATAGCGCGGTCGGCTCAGTCGCCGAATGCCGGCTTGCCTTCGGTGGCGGTGCGCACGAGCGTCCTGCGGAAGGTCTCGACCAGGGGGCGCAGGTTGATGCGGTGCCAGGCCGCCCACAGCGGTGTGCGGTAGCTGAACCACGGCAGCTCGCGCAGCACCACGCCGTCCGGCGCCTGGTGATCCAGGCTCTGCTGGACGGTGGTCAGGCCCAGGCCGGCGGCAACCAGGCCAAGCGCGGCCAGTGGCTCGGTCGCTTCCATGGCGATGGTCGGGGTGAACCCGGCTTTCGCACACGCGGCGATGAAGGTGTCGTGGCGCAGTGCGTTTTCCCTGTGCATCACGCCGATCCACTGCTGGCTGGCCAGATCCGCGGGCGTGATGAGTTCTGCGCTGGCCAGTGCGTGCGCTGCCGGCACGGCCAGCAGCATTGGGTCGTTCAGCACCTGCGTGGCCTCCAGGTCCGGATCGTCGAACGCCGGTGGTTCGCAGACCAGGGCGATGTCCAGGCTGCGTTGTCGCAGGCCTTCCAGCTGCACGTCCGACTGCTGGTTGTAGAGCGCGATATGCACCGCCGGGCGATCGCCGCGCAGTTCGCGCAGGGCGGTGGGCAATACGCCGGAGTGCATCGCGTACTCCAGATAGCCGATGCACAGGCCGCCTTCGTCGCCGCGGCCGAGCCGGCGTGCCAGCGATTCCAGCCGGTTGGCATGGGTCAGCAGGGCCCGCGCCTCGGCCAGGAAGGTACGGCCATCGGCGGTCAGCCGGATGCGCTGCTGCGAGCGTTCGAACAGCTGCAGTTCCAGCCGTTCCTCCAGCTGGGCGATCTGCCGGCTGAGCGGGGATTGGGAGATGTGAAGGCGCTCGGCAGCGCGGCCGACGTGTTCATCTTCGGCGACGGCCACGAAGTAGCGCAGTTGGCGGAGGTCGAGCATAAGACCTTGTAGGACTCAAGATAATTAAATTATGTCTTGGACAGTCTTATCGGGCAAGCCTAGCCTGTGCCTCAACTTTAACAACCTCCCCAAGGGGGAATCCATGAGCATCAACACGCTGCTGGCTGGCAAGACCCTCGGCTTCGGTACCGCGCCGCTGGGCAACATGTTCCGTGACATCCCGGAAGCCGAGGCCCAGGCCACGGTGGACGCGGCCTGGGAACAGGGCACCCGCTACTTCGATACCGCCCCGTTCTATGGCGCAGGCCTGGCCGAGATCCGCCTTGGCGACGCGCTGGCCAAGCGCAACCGCGATGACTTCGTGCTCAGCACCAAGGTCGGCCGCCTGATCCTGGACGAAGTGGAAGACACCAGCGCCCGCGACCTTGGCGAGAAGGGCGGCCTGTTCGTCGCCGGCCGCCCCAACAAGCTGGTCAACGACTACTCGGCCGATGCCACCCTGCGTTCGATCGACGACAGCCTCAAGCGCCTGAAGACCGATCGCCTGGATATCGTCTGGGTGCACGACATCGCACAGGACTTCTATGGCGATGAGTGGCTGTCGTACTTCGAGACCGCACGCCGCGGTGCCTTCAAGGTGCTGACCCGCCTGCGCGAGGAGGGCGTGATCAAGGCCTGGGGCCTGGGCGTCAACCGTGTCGAGCCGATCGAGCTGACCCTGGACCTGGACGAAGCCCGTCCGGATGGCTTCCTGCTGGCAGGCCGCTACTCGCTGCTCGACCACGAGCGTGCGCTGCAGCGGGTGATGCCCAAGGCGGCCGAGCGCAACACCGGCATCGTGGTCGGCGGTCCGTACAGCTCCGGCGTGCTGGCCGGTGGCAGCCACTTCGAGTACCAGAAGGCGTCGCCGGAGATCCTGGCCAAGGTCGAGCGCATCAAGGCCATCGCGGCCGAGTACGGCATCAGCATCAAGGCGGCCGCGTTGCAGTTCTCGCTGGCCAACCCGGCAGTGGCTGCGGTGATCCCGGGCGCCAGCCGTCCCGAGCGCATCGCCGAAGACTACGCCGCACTGAAGGAAATCATCCCGGCCGGGTTCTGGCAGGCGCTGCGCGCCCAGGGCCTGGTCGCGGCCAACGCCCCGCTGCCGATTGACAACATCTGAGTCCCGAAGGAGACATTCCCATGGCAACTGCTTCTGTATCCATCACCGTGCCGACCCCGGCCGACCAGGTCTGGAACCTCATCGGCGGCTTCGATTCATTGCCCGACTGGCTTCCGTACATTCCCCAGAGCACGCTCAGCGAAGGCGGTCGCGTGCGCCATCTGGCCAATCCCGATGGCGATGCCATCGTCGAGCGCCTGGAAGCCTTCGACCAGGCCGATCGCAGCTACACCTACTCGATCCTGCAGGCCCCGTTCCCGGTCAGCGGCTATCGATCCACCCTGCGTGTGGTCGAGCAGGGCGACGGTTCGCGGATCGACTGGTCCGGTGAGTTCACTCCGGTGGGCGTCAGCAACGAAGAAGCGTCCGCGCTGTTCGAGGGCATCTATCGCGATGGCCTGAAGGCCCTGGAAACCACGCTGGCCGGGTGAATGCCCGTGTGGCGTTGACCGCATGCAGGCGCCCCGGCCGGTCCGGGGCGTCTGCGTGTCAGGGTGCGGGCGTCGGTGCACCGCAGGCGACGCGATGCATGGGAAAGTCCATTGCCTGCTTCGGATTGTCCTGCGCGATCTCGATGCGCGCATGTGCGCGCTGGTCGTCGAGGCGCCGGTAGTGGATACGTTGTGGGAAGTCGTTGGCAGGATTCTCGAAGACCGCCTCGTTGGCATCGACCCGGGTGGCGTTGAAGTCCGTGGCGTTCTGGCCAGAGGGCAGGGCAGTCAGCACCAGGCGCCCATCATCGTGCTGGCGCAGTTGCATGAACTCGAAGCCGACGGTTCGCCCGTCGCGCAGGCTGCGGCTGCTGCCGAACAGGGTGTTTCCAGCCAGGCTGGTCCATTGCTCGCCGGCACCGGGTGGCTGCCCATCAAGCTGCCAGCAACCGGCCAGCCAGGCCAGGTGTTCGATCTTCGAGGGTGAGGCGGATAGCGCGTGCGGGGCCGCGAGCAGCAGCGGCAACAGGGCCAGGGCGATGCGGAGTGACATCGGTGCCTCCATGCGCGGGAATGTGCGGCCTGTATAGCGCCCGCCAGATCATGCGGCCAGTGCCGTCCTTTCCAGTGCCGATTCCGATACGATCTGTCACATTGAGCTTGTCTCGCTTGACCCGGAGTCCCGTCATGGTCGACCGTCTCGCCATTCTGCTTGAACGCTTCGCGGTCACCGCCTCGGTGTTCCATGCCGGTGCGCTGTGCGGCATCAACACGCTGGAGGGTGAGGATGAAGCCGGGCAGCTGCACCTGGTGCGACGTGGCCCGCTGCAGGTCAGTCATGCCCAGCAGACCGTACAGGTGGATGTGCCCAGCCTGCTGCTGTATCCGCGGCCGATGCCGCACCGCTTCAGTACCGACCCACAGCAGGGCGCCGACATGGCCTGCGCGAACCTGCATTTCGAAGGCGGCCGGCTCAATCCGATCAGCGCCGCGTTGCCGGATTTCATCTGCCTGCCGCTGGCTGGGCTGTATGGCGGCAACGCAGCGCTGGAGTTGTTGTTCGAAGAAGCGTTCGAGCAGCGTTGCGGGCGCGCGGCGATGGTCAACCGCCTGTTCGAGGTGGTGATGATCCAGGTGCTGCGCCAGCTGATGGAAGGTGGCGAAATGCGCGGCGGTCTGTTCGCTGGGCTTGGCCACCCGCGATTGCGGCTGGCGCTGGTGGCGATGCACGAAGCCCCGGCGCAGGGGTGGACGCTGGAGGATCTGGCCGAGGTGGCCGGCATGTCACGCAGCGTGTTCGCCGCCAGCTTCCGCGAAGCGATGGGGACCACCCCGGGCCAGTACCTGCAAGGCTGGCGGGTCGGGTTGGCACAGCAGGCGCTGCGCCAGGGCCGGCCGCTGAAGCGGATTGCCGACGAGGTGGGCTATGGCAGCGAGGCGGCACTCTCGCGCGCGTTCAAGGCGCACACGGGGCAGTCACCACGCGAATGGCGCGGACAGGCGCGTGCTGGCGCGGCCTGAGCCTCAGCCCAGCACCAGCCGGGCCAGCTTCATGCCACCGAACAGGCCGGCCAGGCCCAGCGCCACCGAGCCACCGGCATACAGCGCGGCCAGTCCGTGCTGCCCGCGCTGCAGCAGCAGGCCGATCTCCAGCGCATAGGTAGAGAACGTGGTGTAGCCACCAAGGATGCCGGTGGCGAGCAACAGGCGAAGCTGCGGCGAGGCACCATTGCGCATCGCGAAGACCTCGACCACCACGCCCATCAGCAGGGCGCCACTGATGTTGATCAGGAAGGTCGACCACGGCCAGGGGCTGCCGACGGCCACTCGGGCGCCGATCAGGTTGCAGGCGTGGCGCAGGCAGGCACCGATGCCGCCGCCGACGAAGACCAGGAAATAGTTGTTCAATGCTTGCATGGCGTGCCTCGAATGCGGGTTCGCAGGGTCAATGGCGAACGCCGAGGGCAGGCAAGACCTGCCGTCGACGAACACCGGGTTCGTCCTGGCAGGAGCCATCAGCCTTCTCAGGCGGTTATCGGGGGAGCCCCATCCCCATCGCGGTCCATGCTACCAGCGGCGGTGCATTCACGTCATCGAGGTGGTCAGCACGCGGGCCACCTTGCTGCGGCTGAAGCCATCCATCAGCAGTTCGAATGCGAGCAGGTCCAGCGCCGCGTGGCGGCGGTGGTCGATCTCCAGGCCATTCTCGGCCACCAGGTGACTGACCAGCTCATAGGCGTCCTGCCAGACGTCAAGGTGGGCCTGACTGGGAATGTAGGCGTTACCCGGCTCCCCGACGCCGCGCCCGTTCACTCCATACAGCAGCTCGCGTGCGTCCAGCTTGGCCGCATCGGCGATGCGGAACAGCTGCTCGGCTTTCACATGGGACGCACTGACATGGTCGTTGAGCCAGTTGCTGATGGTTGCCGTGGTGGATTTGGCGGCGCGGGCCAGATCGGCCGGGCGGGGGTGCCCGGCTTTCTTCATGGCGGCGGCGAGTCGTTGGCCGAGAGTATTCATCTATGCAAGCCAGCTTAACGCGTGGAATGCGAAGAATCCTTGCCGCAAGAATAAGTCTGGTTAACAAAAGGGCAGACCATGACCGAATTCTGGAACAAGCGGCAGGTGCGTGCGCGGCTGGGGTTCCAGACCGATGCGGAGCTGGCGCGCTTCTTCGGCATCAGCCGTTCCGCGGTATCGCAATGGCCGAAAGACTTCCCGATCCCCGCTCTGCGGCAGTACATCCTGCATCAGCGCTACCCGAACCTGTTCCCCGCAACGGGCGCCGCCGAAGTTGAATCCGCCTGAATTACGCCGCCTTTTGTCGCATTTAGCGTGCTAAGCGCATTCTGTTAAGTACACTTAGCAAAATAGGAAAAACTGATCGTTCTGGCAGTACCTATTGTCGAGGCCTACCGGCTGTCGGACAGATGGCTGGGGCGCGTTGTCGGCTTCACCCCATCCGGGAGGGGCGGGGTCCCGTATGTGGTTTCGTGAACGATTAATAATTTCAATCGTGAAAGTCGCTGCATGTAATTGACCTGTCGTGAAATCTGTGACTAATTTGGATCAACCGGGCGTGAAGCCTGGGAGTCTTTCAGTAGCACGCAAGTGAGTCGGTAGACCGTCAACGATGCAGAACAAGTCCAACGGAGGTCGTATGGAATACGGCATGCATGGCTTGGCTGAACGGGTACGCCGCGAACTGGAAGCCAGCTATCACAAACACGGATGCGGTCCGGCGTTCTGGGATACCTACCAGCAGGTGCTGGACCGGCTCGTCCCGCAGGGGACCGAGCGTACCGAGTTCACCAACGAAATGGCGCTGATCATCGAGCAGCTGGGCATTGTCCGACGCGCGCAGCTGGTACCACCGCACGCCGACGGGCCGCGTTGATTCAGAGCAGGCGCCAGGCGCCGCAGGCAAGCAGCGCCAGCAGCGCCAGCAGCAAAGACAGCAGGGCCAGGGTCCGGGGTCGCCACCAGCGCTTCGGTTGCCCGGCCATCGCCTGCGGACTGCAGTAGCGCACCAGCCCCGGACCGAACCCGGCCCGGTGCTGTTGCCGTGCGCAGGCTTCCAGACAGGCGCCGCAGGCCAGGCAGTCTGCCTGCGGCCCTTGGCGGATGTCCAACTGCATCGGGCAGGCGCTGATGCAGGCCGCGCAATCGGTGCAGTCGCCAAGACGGTCGGCGCTGAAGGTCGGCATTGGTCCGGCCAGCAGCGGATGCGCGGCGCGGAACACGTAGTCCTGTGCAGTAGTCGGGTCGAGCAGGCCGCGGCCACGGCCCAGCACGCCGCCCAGGCCAGATGGGCGAGGTCCGCGTGGCTCGCCGCGGCGGGCGTCGTACAGCATGCGCGGCGTATGTGGATCGGTCAGCAGCGGCTGCATGCGTGCGAACGGGCACAGCGAACGGCAGACCTGCTCGCGCAGGAAGCCGGCGTTTGCCCAGGTGGCGGCGGCATAGAACAGCACCCAGAACGTTTCCCAGCCGCTCCAGCCGGCACGCGGCGCTGCGATCACCAGCTCGGCGATCGGGCTGAACAGGCCCACGAAGGTGATGCCAGTCCACAGCGAGAGCAGCCCCCAGGCCAGCTGTGTGGCCGCGCGCGCAACGCGTGCCGGAAGCGTGCGGGCCATGCCGTCGGCGATCCAGTCGAAGGCACGGCGCCACAGTGTCTGCGGGCAGGCGTGGCCGCACCAGATGCGCCCGGCGAGGTGGGTGAGCAGTGCCAGCCCCACCGCGAGCACCGCCAGCAGGCCGACCAGCACCCCGATGTCTCCCGGCCACAGCGTCCAGCCGAACAGATCGAAGCGGCGGGCGTTGATATCCAGCAGCAAGGCCTGGCGGCCATCCCAGCGCAGCCATGGCAATGCGTAGAACAGCACCAGCAAGGCGGCGCTGAGCGTGCCGCGCCAGTGCCGTGGTCTCGGTGTGCAGGTCGTACTCATCCCAGCGGCAACTCGTCGTCGTCACCGCTGGGCATCGGTCGCTGCAGGTACCAGGTGATCGCGCTGGACAGCGCCGTCACCGTCCAGAACATGAAGAAGCCGGCCGTGTAGCCCATTTCACGGCTGATCTGCGTGCCCGGGAAACTGATGGCCTGCAACCGCAGCGGGTCGACGAAGGCGAAGAACACCACGCTGGCCAGGCCGGCAGCGATGAAGCTGGGCCAGAGGATCGCGCCCCATTGCTGGATCAACTGCTGGCGACGGTTGGGAGAGGGTCTGTTCATGCTGTCCCGGATCGAAAAGTGGGCGGCGCGTATACTCGCCTGGGTTGGCGCGGCATCCGCAGGGCATGCTTCCTGCAAGCGTGCCAGCCTAGGTGCAGCGGACTGCGCCGACATTGATCTGGATCAACGGTGGTGCCGGCCGGCTGCGGCACACTGCCGGCACGCTTTGGGTACCCCGATGAACGCAACGCCGCCTGTCCTTCCTGTCGCCTCGCCCGAGCTGTGCACCGAGCAGGAAGTGACCCGCCTGGTGCACGACTTCTACGCCCGCGTGCGCGGGGAGGAGCGATTGGGGCCGGTGTTCGAGGCCCACGTCCACGACTGGCCGGAGCATCTGGCCCAGCTGGTCGACTTCTGGTCGGCGATGCTGCGCGGCACCCGGCGCTTCAAGGGTTCGCCGATGTCCAAGCACATGGCCATCGAGCTGGACAAGGATCTGTTCGACCGCTGGCTGGTGCTGTTCCGGATCACCACCGCCGAATGCGACAACCCGCCGATGCAGGAGCTGGCCAACGACGTGGCTGCGCGCATCGGTGACACCTTCTGGAAGCGCTACCAGATGCTGCGATGGCCGCAGGTCGGCCTGCCGGTGCTGGGGATGCCCGCCAAGGATTGATCTGGGTCAAGGCGGCGCAGGCCGCCCGGCGCGATGCTGGCGCCATGGACACGTTCTCTCCCGCCGCTGGTGGCCTGGCCTGGACCTTCGACCCCGACCTTCTGCGCCGGCACGACCGGCCGGGCCCGCGCTACACCTCGTACCCGACCGCGCCGCATTTCCATGATGGGTTCGACGCGCCGGCGCTGCGCCAGGCGATCGCCGACAGCAACCAGCTGGCCCGCGCGCTGTCGCTGTACGTGCATGTGCCGTTCTGTTCCAGCCCGTGCTTCTACTGCGGCTGCAACCGGGTGATCACCCGCGATCGCGGCCGTGGCCACAGCTATGTGTCGCGCGTGCTGGCCGAGGCCGATCTGCTGGCACCACAGTTCGAGGACGGTCGCGAGGTCATCCAGCTGCATCTGGGCGGTGGTACGCCGAACTTCCTCGATGCCGAGGCGATGACCACACTGGTGGAAGGGTTGCGCCGGCGCTTCGATTTCAGCGATTCACCGCAGCGCGATTTCTCGATCGAACTCGATCCACGCTTCATCGACACCCGTGACGTCGCCATGCTGGCGCGCCTGGGCTTCAACCGGGCCAGCCTGGGCGTGCAGGATTTCGACCCGCAGGTGCAGGAATCGATCAACCGCATACAGGGCGTGCAGCAGACACTGGACATCCTGCGCGCCTGCCGCGACAGCGGCATGCGTTCGGTCAACGTCGACCTGATCTACGGCCTGCCCGGGCAGAGCCTGGAAGGATTCGGCCGCACCCTCGAACGGGTGCTGGCGCTGCGCCCGGACCGCCTGGCGGTGTATGGCTACGCGCACCTGCCGCATCTGTTCCGGGCACAGAAGCAGATCGACGAAAGCCGGTTGCCGTCGCCGGAAGACAAGCTGGCGCTGCTGGGCCTGGCGGTGGAGAAGCTCTCCGCGGCTGGCTACCAGTACATCGGCATGGATCATTTCGCATTGCCGGAAGAGGATCTGTCACGCGCGCAGCGTGCCGGCCAGCTGCATCGCAACTTCATGGGTTACACCACCCACGCCGATACCGATCTGCTCGGCCTGGGTGTAAGTGCGATCAGCCATATCGGCGCCACCTACAGCCAGAATCCACGTGACCTGGCGTCCTGGGAGGACGCGGTGGACCAGGGGCAGTTGCCGGTCTGGCGCGGTGTCGCGCTGAGTGCCGACGACCAGCTGCGCGCGGAGCTGATCCAGCAGCTGATGTGCCAGGGCGAGGTGGATGGTGCGGTGCTGGGGCAGCGCCACGGCGTGGATTTCCAGCAGTACTTCGCCGAGGACCTGCGTTCGGTACAGCGGCTGCAGGAAGATGGCCTGGCCGAATACCGCGATGGCGTGGTGCGTGCGAGCGAGCCCGGGCGACCGTTGCTGCGGTTGCTGGCAATGTGCTTCGACCCGTATCTGCGTGCCGCACATGAGCAGCCACGTTACTCGCGGGCGATCTGAAAGCGGGATGTGCTGCGTGCGTGTGGTGCCCGGAGCCGGAATCGAACCGGCATGGGGTTGCCCCCGGCGGATTTTAAGTCCGATGCGTCTACCAGTTTCGCCATCCGGGCCTGCAGCGCGGCGCCGATTGTAGCCTACCCGTGTCGCTGCAGCCGGATTGCGCGGGAGCGACGTGCTTAACTGTTATCCCTGTTCATGTCATAGTCCCAGCCACCGTTCCCAGGGGGGGAGCCACCCGATGTCGCTGCACGCGATTGCCTATGCCAGTGAGGCCCGCGCCGATCTGCGGACAACCGATCTTGATCGCCTGCTGGCCGACGCCACGGCATTCAATCGTGTAGCCGGTGTCACCGGTGTCCTGATGTTCGACGGCAGCCGCTTCCTGCAGTATCTGGAAGGCCCCGAAGATGGCATCGATTCGGTGTTCCAGCGCATCTTCAATGCACGCAGCCACGCGCAGATGAGGCTGTTGTGCCGCGCGCCGGTGGTGCAGCGTGCGTTCCCGCGCTGGTCGATGGGGACGCGGCGGATCGATGCGGACCTGCTGACCCAGATCGTTGACGCGGCGTGGCCGGGTTTCCTGCTTGGCAGCGGTGGTTTCGAGCGCCTGCTGCAGGCCTGGACCGGTGCCGACGGCGAGCTGGAACCCGCCGCGGTCGCGCTGGGTTCCTGAGCCCGCCTTGGCGGCGGGGTATCGGGGCCGGTAGGCTGTAGCCTTTCTGGTGCGGGTTTCCCGGAGTGGTACAGCGAATGAGTGGGTTGGCCCAAGCCATGGCGGCACGCATCCGGTTTCACCCGGCGCACGGGATATGCCGATGAGCGTGCCCGTTGCGGCGGCGGTGACGCCGCGTTTCGCCGTGATCGGCCTGGGTTACGTCGGCCTGCCATTGGCGGTGGCGTTTGGCCGGCACTGGCCGACACTGGGCTTTGACATCGATGCCGGCCGCATCGCGGAGCTGCGCGGTGGCCGCGATCACACGCTGGAGATGGAGGCCGACGAGCTGGCCGAAGCCACGCATCTGCAGTACGGCAGCGATCCTTCGCTGCTCGATGCCTGCAACGTCTATATCGTCACCGTGCCGACCCCGATCGATGCATACGAGCAGCCCGACCTGGAGCCCCTGCGTTCGGCGACACGGCTGATTGCCAGTCATCTTCGCGCCGGCGATCTGGTGATCTACGAGTCCACGGTGTACCCCGGCACCACCGAGGAAGTGTGCGTGCCGCTGCTGGAACAGGGTTCGGGCCTGGGCTTCAACGAAGACTTCTATTGCGGCTACAGCCCGGAACGGGTCAGTCCCGGTGACCGCCAGCGGCGCCTGGCCGACATCCGCAAGATCACGTCTGGTTCGACCCCGGAAGTCGCTGCGGTGATCGATGGTCTCTACCAGCGCATCATCGACGCCGGTACGTTCCCGGCGCCGTCGATGCGCGTGGCCGAAGCAGCCAAGGTGGTCGAGAACATCCAGCGCGACGTCAACATCGCGCTGGTCAACGAGCTGGCGCTGATCTTCGACCGGCTCGGCATTGATACCCAGGACGTACTGGACGCCGCCGGCAGCAAGTGGAATTTCCTGCCGTTCCGGCCAGGCCTGGTTGGCGGTCACTGCATCGGCGTCGATCCGTACTATCTGCTGCACAAGTCCGAAAGCGTGGGCTACCACCCGGACCTGATCCACACCGCGCGGCAGGTCAACAACCGCGTCGGCGAGCACGTGGCGGCGCGCGTGCTGGCGATGCTGGCCGAGCGTGGCCGTGCACCGGCGGAGGCACGCATCCTGGTGCTGGGCGTGACCTTCAAGGAGGATTGCCCCGACCTGCGCAACAGCCGCGCGCTGGAACTGGCCCAGCGCCTGCGCGATGCGGGTGCGCAGGTGGAGGTGAGCGACCCGTGGGTCGGCCCGGCGGCATTGACCGGCGAGGGCCTGGATTGGCTGGCCGAACCCGGGGCAGGGCGCTATGACGCGGTGGTGCTGGCGGTGGCCCACGCCCGTTTCAAGGCAATGGATGAAGACGCAATCCGGGCGCTGCTGGCGCCAGGCGGCCTGGTCTACGACGTCAAATCGGCCTGGCCGCGCAACGTGGTTGACGATCGTTTGTAAGCCTTGGCAGCGAGCGGCGCGGTAGACTCGGGAACAGTTGCAACCGAGGAAAGCCATGCACCGGTACATCGTCTACCTGCTCGCCATCCTGATGTTCCCGATATGCCTGTGGCTGGCCACGATCTGGCCGGCCTGGTACTGGGGCGTCGGCCTGACTGCCGCGATGGTGGCATTGGGGACCTGGGACCTGCTGCAGAAACGCAGCACGCTGCGCCGCAACTATCCGGTGATGGCGCACTTCCGCTACGGGCTGGAATCGATCGGCCCGGAGATCCGCCAGTACTTCGTGCAGAGTGACCTGGAGGATGTGCCGTTCTCGCGCCAGCAACGTGCACTGATCTACCAGCGCGCCAAGAACGAGATGGACACGGTGCCGTTCGGTACCCTGCGCAGCACCTATGCGGTGGACTACGAGTGGATCAACCATTCGCTGGCGCCAACCGCCATCGCCAAGCATGACTTCCGCGTGTTGATCGGCCCGAACTGTGCCAAGCCCTATTCGGCCAGCGTGTTCAACATCTCGGCGATGAGCTTCGGTTCACTGTCGGCCAATGCCATCCGCGCACTGAACGAAGGCGCGCGGCGTGGTGGTTTCTACCACGACACCGGCGAAGGCTCGATCTCGCCCTATCACCGTGAGATGGGCGGCGATCTGGTCTGGGAGATCGGCTCGGGCTACTTCGGTTGCCGCGACGAGAAGGGTGGTTTCAGCGAGGAACGCTTCGTTGCCAATGCCACCCATGAACAGGTCAGGATGATCGAGATCAAGCTGTCGCAGGGTGCCAAGCCGGGTCATGGCGGCGTGCTGCCAGCGCCGAAGGTGACTGCCGAGATCTCGGTGACCCGGGGCGTGCCGATGGGCGTGGACTGCGTGTCGCCGTCGCGTCACTCGGCGTTCTCGACACCGGTCGAGCTGCTGCAGTTCGTCGCCCGCCTGCGCGAGCTGTCCGGGGGCAAGCCGGTCGGTTTCAAGCTGGCGATCGGCCACCCGTGGGAGTGGTTCGGCATTGCCAAGGCGATGCAGGAAACCGGGTTGCTGCCGGATTTCATCGTGGTGGATGGTGCCGAAGGGGGCACCGGCGCGGCGCCGGCCGAGTTCGTCGATCATGTCGGCGTGCCGATGCACGAAGCGCTGCTGCTGGTGCACAACACCCTGGTCGGCCTCGATCTGCGCGAGCGCATCCGCATCGGTGCAGCCGGCAAGATCACCAGTGCGTTCGACATCGCGCGCACCATCGCGCTGGGTGCCGACTGGTGCAATGCCGGCCGCGGCTTCATGTTCGCGCTGGGCTGCATCCAGTCGTTGAGCTGCCATACCGACAAGTGCCCCACCGGCATCGCGACCCAGGACCCGGCGCGCTGGAAGCATCTGGATGCACCGGACAAGGCCACCCGTGTGTACAGCTACCACGAGCACACGCTGCATGCCTTGAAGGAACTGCTGTGTGCCGCGGGCCTGAACGACCCGGCGGAACTGGGTCCGGAGCATATCCTGCGTCGGGTTTCGCCTGTTGAGATCCGTTCGCTGGCCTCGCTGTACCGCTACCTGGAACCGGGCGAGCTGCTGCACAAGGTGCCGGACCACGCCGTGTTCCATGCGTTCTGGGCCGATGCGCGCAGCGATTCCTTCCAGCCGCCGCCGAAGATCCAGGCGCTGCGGGCCAGCAAGTCGCGATAACGTGTTGCTGTAGAACCGAGCCCATGCTCGGCTGCTTCTCTCATCGCGATGTTGGAACGAAGAACCGTCGAGCATGGCTCGACGCTGCAAGGAGATGCCATGCGGTTCCGGATCGGCACCACGGATGACGTGGCCACGCTGTGGGCGTTGCGCACGCGTTGCGTGCGCGAGACCTGCAGCAGCCATTATCCGCCCGAAGTGATTGCGCCCTGGTCGGCCTCGCCGCCGCCGTCGCAGTACGCGCGGTTGCTGGGGCAGGGCGGCTGCGTGGTGGCCGAGGATGGGCGGGGTGGCCTTCTTGGCTTCGGTGTGTTCGATGCCGATGCCAATGAAGTCGACGCGTTGTTCGTTGATCCTGATCGTGGCGGCCAGGGAATTGGCCAGGCGCTGATGCAGCGCCTGCTGGCAATGGCCGATCGTGAGCGCGAGGTGGTGCTGTCGGCCTCGCTCAACGCGGTGCCGTTCTACCAACGGCAGGGATTCATCAGCGTGCGCGAAGAGGTCTACCCGCATCCCAGCGGCGTGGCGCTGGCTTCGGTGAGCATGCGCAGGCCATGGTGAGCGCCCGGGGACTGTAAGGCAGTCGAGGATGGCTCGACTCTACAATGCAGGCGTCACCGCCCGGCCAGCCACCTGATCACGCCCTCGGCGGCGCGCAGGCCACTGGCGTAGCACGCGGTCAACAGGTAGCCACCTGTTGGCGCCTCCCAGTCCAGCATCTCGCCGGCGCAGAACACGCCGGGCACGGCCCGCAGCATCAGGCCATCATCCAGCGCATCCAGGCGCACGCCACCGGCGGTGCTGATCACCTCGGCCATCGGCCGGGGACGCAGCAGGCGCAGCGGCAGGCGCTTGAGCGTAGCCGCCACGGCAGGCAGGTCGTTGCCGGCTTCCTTACCCAGAATCTCGAACACCAGTGCGGCCTTCACCGCATCAAGGCCCGCCTGGCGACGCAGGTGCTCGCCGAAGCTGCGGCCCTTGCGCGGGCGTGACAGATCGGCCAGCAGGCGCGCTTCGTCGCGGCCCGGCACCAGATCCAGCCACAGCATCGCGTGGCCATCGCGGTTGATGGTCTCGCGCAGGTCCGCCGCCAACGCATAGATCAGGCTGCCTTCGATGCCGTACTCGCTGGCCACGCATTCGCCCTGCAGCGACTGTGGCTGTCCGGCCAGGTCGATCCAGTGCGCGACCACCGGCTTCAACGGTGCACCGGCATTGCGCTGGGCGAAGAACGGGGTCCAGTCCACGTCGAAGCCGCAGTTGGCTGACTGCAGTGGCGTGATGTCCACGCCACGGGCCTGCAGCGGGGCAACCCAGGCGCCGTCGCTGCCCAGCTGCGGCCAGCTGCCGCCGCCCATCGCCAACACGGTGGCATCGGCGTGGACATCGATCTCGCCGGCTTCGGTGGCGAAGCGCAGCGCGCCGTCGTTGCTCCAGCCGATCCAACGGTGGTTGGCATGCAGGCGCACGCCCTGTTCCTTCAGCCGGCGCACCCAGCCACGCAGCAGCGGCGCGGCCTTGCGGTCGACCGGGAACACGCGGCCGGAGCTGCCCACATAGGTCTCCACGCCAAAACCGCCGGCCCAGTCGCGCAATGCCTGCGCATCGAAGCCATCCAGCCAGCGGCCCACGGTCGTGGACTGCTCGCGGTAGCGGCTGTCGAACAGCGGACGCGGATCGGAATGGGTGAGGTTGAGCCCGCCCTTGCCGGCGATCAGGAACTTGCGGCCGGGCGAACCTTTGGCCTCGTACAGGTCCACCTCCAGACCGGCGGCGCGCAGGCGCTCGGCGGCGAACAGGCCGGCCGGGCCGCCGCCGATGACGGCGACCCGCGGAAGCGGTGCGGCATTACGGTTTGACATCGAGCAGCTCGACATCGAACACCAGCGACGAGCCGGCCGGAATCGGGCCAACCCGGTGGTCGCCGTAGCCGTAATCCGGCGGGATCATCAGGGTGCGCTTGCCGCCGACCTTCATGCCGGCCACGCCCTCATCCCAGCCGCGGATGACCTGGCCGGCGCCGAGTGCGAAGGTGAACGGTTCGCCGTGCTTGAAGGAGCTGTCGAAGGTCTTGCCGTGCTTGGTTTCGGTGCGGTTGTCGTAGATCCAGCCGGTGTAGTGCACGGTGACCTTGCTGCCGGCAACGGCTTCGGTGCCGGTGCCGGGCACGGTATCGATGCGCTCGAAGGTGGTCAGGGTGCCGCCGGGCGGTGGGCCGGACGGTTCGGTTGTGCAGCCAGCGGCGGCGAGGGACAGCAGCAGGGGAAGCAGCAGGCGGCGCATCGGGCGTCTCCGGAAGGGCGCAGGGCGAGGGCGGCAAGGGTAGCGCATCGGCGCCGGGTATCATGGGGGCATGGCAAAACTCCTGCTCAATCTGCGCAATGTCGGCGACGACGAATATGCCGATGTCTGCACGCTGCTCGACCAGCACGACATCGCCTGGTATCGCACCGAACCCAGCCCCTGGGGCATCTCCAATGGTGGCCTGTGGCTGCGCGAGGACGCTGATCATCCACGAGCGAAGGCGCTGATGGCGGAATACCAGGCCGAACGCGGGCCGCGCATCCGTGCCGAGCGTGAGCAGGCATTGCGTGATGGCACGGCGGAGACCTTCGGCAGCCTGTTCCGGCGGCGGCCGGTCTACGTGGTGCTGGTGCTGCTGGGGATGGCCGGTGCGGCGGCGCTGGTGCTGCTGCCGTTCGTGCTGTTGCGGGGGTAATGGGGCTTCTGGCCGGGTTGCACCCGGCACCCGCAGACGCAACGGCAACAGCAACGTCAAAAGCCGGGCTTCAGTGGGAGGGCGGGGCGGTGTGGACAGGCGGGGGACGGCAAAAGCTGCTCCTGCGTGCCTCGTAGAGCGCCATCCATGGCGCTCTGCGCCCCCGCCTGCCCACACCGCCCCACCCATGACAGATTCCGGTTGTTTGCCGGGCTTGGGGTCGGGTCCCTCTGCCGTGCAGAGGGCTCTGACCCCTGAATCTGCCCGGAGGGGCGGGAGGCGCTAAAATGCCAGGATGATCGCCAATACCGCTGCCTATCATTTCGCCGTCATCGACGCTCCCCAGGCCCTGTGCGACCAGTTGCTGGCGCGTGCCGAGGCGGCGCAGTTGCGGGGCACGATCCTGGTGGCGGGCGAGGGGCTGAACCTGTTCCTGGCGGGTGCGCCGGAGGCGGTCGAGGGTTTCTACGCGGCGCTGCGTTCTGACGTGCGGTTTGCCGATATGCGGGTCAAAACCAGCTTCAGTGAACATCAGCCGTTCGCGCGGCTGAAGGCCAAGGTGAAGGACGAGATCATCAGCTTCCGCCGTGACGACGGTCAGCCGCTGGACTATCCGCGCGCGCCGGCGGTCGATCCGGCCACGGTGCAACGCTGGTTGCGGCAGGGGCATGACGACGCCGGCAAGCCGGTGGTGATGCTCGATACCCGCAACCTGCAGGAAGTGGAGTACGGCACCTTCAAGGATGCGCTGGTGCTGCCGATTCACAAGTTCACCGACCTGCCCGAGGCGCTGGCGCCGCACCGCGAGGCGCTGAAAGACAGCACCGTGGTCAGTTTCTGCACCGGCGGCATCCGCTGCGAGAAGGCGGCGCTGTGGATGGTCAACGACGGCATGGACAACGTGCTGCAGCTGGACGGTGGCATCCTCGGCTACTTCGAGGAGGTGGGCGGCGAAGGCTACGAAGGCCGCTGCTTCGTGTTCGATGAGCGCGTGGCGCTGGATGCCGAGCTGAAGCCGATGGTCGACCAGCCGCTGCCGGAGCCGCGCCCCAGCGCGTTCTGACGCTTCCGCGGTAGAGCCGGCCGCTGGCCGGCTGCGAAGCCATCTACCTGTATGCCGGCCAGCGGCCGGCACTACCAATCGCGCTTGGCGCGGACCAGGGCACCCCGGATCGGCCCGGTCAGCCCTGAACCCGCCACACGGGAATCAGCATCCCGCCACCGTCACTGGCCGCGGCGCCTGGCCGACCCCATGCATGGGGGATCCTGTGACGGAAAAACGCCTGATGATCCCGTTGTCGATCCTTGACCTGGCCCCGGTCTGCGAGGGCAGTGACACCACCGCCGCTTTCGCCAACATGCTGGAACTGGCCCAGCACGCCGATGCGCTGGGCTACCGCCGCTACTGGCTGGCCGAACACCACAACATGCCGGGCATTGCCAGCGCGGCCACCGCCGTGCTGATCGGCCACGTGGCGGGTGGCACAAAGCGCATCCGCGTTGGTGCCGGCGGCATCATGCTGCCCAACCATGCCCCGCTGCAGGTGGCCGAGCAGTTCGGCACGCTGGCTTCGCTGTATCCGGACCGCATCGACCTCGGCCTGGGCCGTGCACCCGGTACCGACCAGCCGACCGCGCGTGCGCTGCGCCGCTACTTCGACAGCGCCGACCAGTTCCCGCAGGACGTGCGCGAGCTGCTGCATTACTTCGAGCCGGTACAACCCGGACAGGCGGTGCAGGCGGTTCCGGGTGGCGGCCTGCGGGTGCCGACCTGGATCCTCGGTTCGAGCCTGTTCGGTGCGCGCATGGCCGCCTCGATGGGCCTGCCGTATGCGTTCGCCTCGCACTTCGCACCCGACGCGATGGATGAAGCCGTTGCTGTATACCGGCGCGAGTTCCGCCCCTCGGCCACGCTGAAGCAGCCGCACGCGATGCTGGCCCTGAACGTCGTTGCCAGCGACAGCGAAACCGAATCGCGGCGCCTGTTCACCAGCCAGCAGCAGAGTTTCGTGAACCTGCGTCGCGGCCGACCGGGCAAGATTCCGGCACCGATCGACGACATCGAGTCCTTCTGGGAGCCGCACGAAAAACCGGGCGTGGAGCGGGCGCTGGCCTGCACCGTGCTGGGCGATCCGCAGCAGGTGGCGGAGGGCATCGCCGCGTTCGTCGAACGGCACAAGCCCGACGAGCTGATGCTCACCGCCAACCTGTACGACCACCGCGCGCGCCTGCGCTCGTTCGAACTGACCATGCAGGCCTGGCACGCCCGCCACGCGGGCTGAACAATTGCGTCACGGCCCATTGCGGCCGAACCGCGTCTGATGGGGGCTCATATCGAAGGAGCCCCCACATGGCCGACACCCGTGCCGAACACATCGCCCAGCTGGCCGAACTGATCAAGGACGTGGAGGTGGCGATGTTCACCACCACCGGCGTCGATGGCCGCCTCTACAGCCGGCCGTTGGCCACCCAGCAGGTCGCCTTCGACGGTGACCTGTGGTTCGTGATCACCGGCGACAGCCCCAAGGTGGCCGAGATCGCGCTCGACCCGCGGGTCAACGTGGCGTATGCCTCGCCCTCGAAGAACACCTATGTGTCGGTGGCGGGGCGGGCACGCGTGGTCGATGATCGCGCGAAGATCGAGGAGCTGTGGTCACCGGCGATGAAGCTGTTCTTCCCCGGTGGCAAGGATGACCCCAACCTTCGCCTGATCCATGTGCGCGCCGACAGTGCCGAGTACTGGGACGGTCCGGGCACGCTGCTGGGCAAGGCGTTGACGTTCGTGCTGTCGGCGGTGCAGGACGAACCGGCGGCGCTGGCCGACAACGGTTTCATTGATCTTCGGTGATGACCGATGTCCGGTATTGGTAGTGCCGGCCGCTGGCCGGCAGCCCTGGAAACGTGGCAGCCGGCCAGCGCCCGGCTCTACCGGATTCCGGATCAGAACCAGCGCTGGAACAGCTCCACCGTATAACCCACCAGCTGCCCCGAACTGAAACCGAAGAACGCGATCGCTGCCACGGCGGCAATCCAGTTGAACAGCATCAGCGCGCCATCGCGTTCCAGCAGCGCCAGCGAGAACAGCAGCAGCTGGAAGCCGAACAGGAAATTGGTGAAGGGAATCGGCAACGACAGCAGCAGGCCCAGCAGCACCAGCAGCAGGCCGGTGAAGGCGTGCGCCATCAGCGGTGTCAGCAGTTGCGGCAGGCGGGGTTTCAGCATCTTGTCCAGGCGCCGCAGCGGGCGGTCGATGCGGTCCAGGAAACGATGCATGGTGCCGCGCTTCGGCCCGCGGCGGGCAATGAAGCCGGGCAGCCAGGGCCGGCGCAGGCAGAACAGCATCTGCAGGCCGATCAGGACCACCAGTGGGCCGCTGACCGCGCCGCCCATGCCCGGGATCGGGATGAACGACGGCAGGATCGCCACGAACAGGAACACGCCGAACGCGCTCTGCTGCAGGTTGCCGAGGATCTGGCCCAGCGGCATGTGCTCGGCGGGATCGCCAGAGGCGAACATCTCCAGCAGGGTACGGATGCCCTCGTTACGGTAGGCCGGGCGCTCGTCGCCCGGACCCTTGCCGGGCTCAGGCGGTGAGCTCATCGGCCTGCTCGTCTGACAACGTGCGCAGCAGCAGCTTGTCCACGCGCGCACCATCCAGGTCAACCACTTCGAAGCGCCAGCCCGCCCAGTCGAAGTACTCGCCTGCGTGCGGAATGCGGCCGAAGTAATGGATGCACATGCCGGCCAGCGTGTAGTAGTCGCCGTCCTCGGCGTCGGGCAGGTCGTTGCTGCCGATCAGTTCGCGCACGTCTTCGATCGGCAGCGAGCCGTCCACCAGCAGCGAGCCGTCTTCGCGGGTCACCACCAGCGCGTCCTCGTCGGCGTTCTCCACCGCCTGCAGGCGGCCGACCACCGCGCCCATCAGGTCGCTGATGGTCACCAGGCCCTGGATCTCGCCGTACTCGTCCACCACCAGTGCCATCGACTGCTGTTCCTCGCGGAAGATTTCCAGCAGCTTCATCGCGTGGGTCGATTCGGAGACGTACAGGGGTTCGCGCAGGGTCTGGAACAGCGCGTTGTCACCGCGCGCCATGCGCGTGGCCAGCGATTTCAGTTCGAGCACGCCGACCACGTCCATGTCGTTGTCGCGGTACACTGGGTACCGGGAGAACTCGTGTTCGGCCATGATTTCCAGGTTGCGCTCCAGCCCGGCCTGGGTATCCAGCCACGCGATGCGGTTGCGCGGGGTCATCAGGCTGTCGGCGGTGCGGTCGCCCAGGCGCATGACGCGGTTCATCATGTCGCGCTCGTGGGCATCGATCACGCCGGCCTCGTGGCTTTCGGCGACCAGCATGCGGATCTCTTCTTCGGTCACCGAGGCGACTTCATCCTTGCCCAGGCCGAACAGGCGCAGCACCAGCTGGGTGGTCCTGGACAGCAGCCAGACGAAGGGCAGGGCGAGCTTGGCCAGCCAGCTCATCGGCATCGCGACCAGGCCCGCAATGGCCTCCGAACGGGTCAGCGCCAGGCGCTTGGGCACCAGTTCGCCGAAGATCAGCGTAATGAAGGTGATCAGGCTGACCGCCAGCGCGGTACCGATGTTGCCGGCATAGGCGAAGCCCGGCATCAGGCCCTGGATCCAGCCGGCGAAGGCTTCGCCCAGCGCTTCGCCGCCGAGGTAGCCGGTCAGCACGCCGATCACAGTGATGCCGATCTGCACGGTGGACAGGAAGCTCTCCGGCTTCTCGGACAGCTCCAGCGCCTTGGCCGCGCGCTTGGAGGTGGCGGCCATCTGCTTCAGGCGGCTCTTGCGCGAGGTCATGACCGACATCTCGGACATGGCGAAGAAGCCGTTCAGCAGAACAAGCGCGAAGACAATCAGGATCATTTCAAACACGGGCGTCGTCCCCGGTTGGTGGCAGGGAGGGCGGGTGCTTGCGATGGCGGCAGGCGCTCAGGAACGGGGTCCGGCGCGGCGCTGGGGGATAAGGGTCGTCGTCCATAGGATGCGCCCGAAGGCGCGCTGGCATCTTAGCAAAGGGGCGTGGCAGGGTGGCAACCGCCTGTTCAGGTTCGGGGTTCCAAGCCCCGGAAAGGGGGCGGGGATACCCGAGATGGTCATCTAGCCGTCATAATTCCGTCTGGTGCCGTCCTTCCCGCGACGGCTGACAGGTTTCTCAATGTTCTCTCTGCAGACCATTTTCGGTTCCGGCAAACAGTTCTACACCCTGCTCGATGAGGCCGCCGTCGCGGCCTCCGACGCCGCCAAGGCGCTGCATTCCATGCTGCGCGAGGCCGACCGCCAGCCCGCGCTGGACGCCTTCAAGCTGGCCCGCCTGCGCGAGCGCGCGGCCTCGGACAAGATCAGCCAGGCGCTGGTGGACAGCTTCATGACCCCGATCGAGCGCGAAGACATCGAAGCGCTGGGCTCGGCCCTGTACAAGATCCCCAAGCAGATCGAGAAGTTCGCCGATCGCTATTCGCTGGCCACGACCCACCTGGAGCACATCGACTTCGCGCCGCGCGCGGCGATGCTGGAACAGGCCGCCGGCGTGGTGGTGGAGATGGTGGCCGACCTGCGCCACATGAACCTGGACCGGATGACCGCGCTGAACGAGAAGCTGCGCTCGCTGGAAAACGAGGCCGACCGCCTGATGCTCGAGCTGTACCGCGACATCTATTCCGGCCGCCTGGACAACCTGCAGATGTTCCTGCTGAAGGAATTCTTCGAGATCCTGGAAAAGGCCATCGACCGTTGCCGCGAGGCCGGCGTGGTTGCGTATCAGATCGTGTTGAAGAACAGCTGACGGACGCCGCCGCATGTTGACCCTTGTCCTGGTGGTGATCCTGGCCGCACTCGTCTTCGAGTTCATCAACGGCTTCCACGACACCGCCAATTCCATTGCCACCGTGGTCGCGACCAAGGTGCTCTCGCCCGGCTGGGCGGTGATGCTGGCCGCCTTCATGAACCTCATCGGTGCGCTGACCGGCACCGCGGTGGCGCTGACCATCGCTTCGGGCCTGCTCAACACCAACGTGGTCGAGGTCACCCCGCAGGTGATCCTGTGCGCGCTGCTGGGCGGCATCATCTGGAACCTGATCACCTGGTGGAAGGGCCTGCCGTCCTCGTCCTCGCATGCGCTGATCGGTGGCCTCTGCGGCGCCGGCCTGGCGGCCGCCCACAACAACTGGGACGCGCTGATCTGGTCCGAGCGCCTGGGCAGCTGGGCGCAGAACAAGGGCCTGCTGTGGAAGGTGTTCGTGCCGATGATCACCTCGCCGATCGCCGGTTTCCTGCTCGGCATCGTGGTGATGGTGCTGCTGTGGGGCCTGATCGCCGGCCTGGCCAGGATCGGTGGCGCCATCGGTCGCCTGGCCCGCCCGCGCATCGTCAATGCCTTCTTCGGCAAGGCCCAGATCGCCTCGGCGGCCTACATGGGCTTCGCCCACGGCCACAATGATGCGCAGAAGACCATGGGCATCATCGCCATGACCCTGATCGGTGCCGAGGCCACCGGCGCACTGGATGACCTGCCGTCCTGGCTGGCCTTCATGCACCCGGACGCGCACGCCGGTGACGGCATCGCGATGTGGATCGTGCTGACCTGTGCGGTAGTGATGGCTGCCGGTACCGCCTCGGGCGGCTGGAAGATCATCAAGACCCTGGGCCACAAGATGGTCAAGCTGCACCCGATCCACGGCTTCGCCGCGGAGACCAGCTCGGCCACCATCCTGACCCTGGCCGCCCACTTCGGCATGCCGGTCTCGACCACGCACAGCATCTCCACCGCGATCATGGGCGTCGGCTTCGCCAAGAACCCGCGCTCGCTGAAGTTCGGCGTGATCGAACGCATCGTCTGGGCCTGGATCCTGACCATCCCGGCAGCCGGCGGCTGTGCGTACCTGATCCTGAAGCTGTTCGAGCTGTTCGGCTGGACCTGATCGCCACGCCAGGGTTGCAAACGAAAAAGCCCGCCGGTATCCGGCGGGCTTTTTTCATGGGCAAAGAATTTTCCGCACACATCGTGTCGACCAAGGTCGACACCTACCAGAGCAGAAGCAGGGATCCGATCCCGTGCCGACCAACGGTCGGCACCCACCAACAGCAGCAGGAACCTGTCAGCGGCGGGGTGGGGTGGATATGCAGGACCGTTGGCGCCATGGATGGCGCCATCGAGCCCCCATGGACGGGTTTACGGCGTGTCCTGCATATCCACCCCACCTTGCCAGCCCCCAGGAAGCCCGCTTTTGCAGTGGCAGTGGCCGTGGCAGTCAGCGGGTGCCGGGCCGCAGGCCCGGCCGAACCCCTCAATTACGCTGGAACAGCGCCTGCACATCCTTGCGGAACGCCGCCTGGCTGTCCGTCCGGCTGTAGAACATGTGCCCGCCCGGATAGCTCCGCACCTGCACCCGGTCCGGGTTGCTGCCCATCGCCGGCATCTGGTCCACCGTCAGGATCGAGCCCATGAACGGGCACGACAGGTCGTTCCAGCCATGCACGATCAGCACCTGCAGATGCGGATCGATCGCCACCGCCTGGCGCAGCTGGGTCACCGCACCCTGGCGCAGCTCGCCGTTGCGGTCCCACATACGATTCACGTCGTAGTTCAGCGCCTGGTAGCGTGCATCCACCTTCCAGCCAACCACGCGCGTCACGAAGTCGACCATCGCCGTGGTGGTTGGCGCGATGATGCTGTCCAGCAGCGGATCATTGGCGCGCTGCTCCGGGTCATTCGGGAATGGATCGAACGCGGTCACATTGGAGTCGTAGCGGCTGCCCAGCGTGCCCTTGTCGCGGAATACTTCGCGCAGGTAGGCCTGGGTTTCAAGACGGCCACCGGCACGGCGCACGAACTGCGGGTCAAGCCCGGTCAGCTCGGTCACCCGGCGCAGCATCGCCTCGGTGGCCTGCGGATCGCTGCGGCCCTTCATCAACGCGGTGGCGTAATCGCCACGGGTGTACTCCACCACCTCGCGCATTGCCGCGTCGGTGAGCCTGCCCTGGCGCTCCAGGTGCGCCGCGGCGATCGACGGCAGCGTCTGCATCCATGCCATCGGCGAGACGTCGGCGTTGTCTTCCAGCGTCGGGCTCAGGTACGGCGAGACCAGTACCAGGCCGTTCATCGCCACGCCCAGCCGGGTCTGCAGGAAATGGGTGATGCGCGGGCCGCGATAGCCGCCGTAGCTCTCGCCGGTCAGGTACTTGCGTGACGCCATGCGCTGGTTGCGCAGCAGCCAGTCGTAGATCGAGCGCGACAGGTACTCGATGTCGGCGCCGGGGTTGTACAGCTGCTTCTTCGCCTCGTCATCGCCGATGCGCGCGCGGCTGAAACCGGTGCCGACCGGGTCGATGAATACCAGGTCGGTGAAATCCAGCCAGGTGCCCGGGTTGTCATGCAGGGTCGCGGGCGCCGAGGCGCTGTCGCCTTCCGAACCGAAGGTGACCACCTTGGGCCCGATCGCGCCCATGTTGAGGTACACCGACGAGGCACCAGGGCCGCCATTGAGCGCGAACGTCACCGGCCGGTCCTTGCCCGGCATCGTGTACGCAGTGAACACCACATCGGCGATGACCTTGCCCTTCTCATCGCGCACCGGCAGGGTGCCGACGGTGGCGGTGTAGTCCAGGGTGCGGCCGGCCAGGCGCATGCTCTGGCGCGCCGACGCATCGGCGGGCAGCGCAGGCGCGTCGGTCCTGTCGTCTTTCGAATCGGGCTTGGTGTCAGCGGCGGGCGCGGCCAGCACGCTGGTGGGGGCGATGAGCAGGCCGACGCAGAGCGCGGCAGTGTGCAGCAGGGACTTCATGGCACCGGATCGGCAGCGGAAGGGGGTTCCGATGCTAGGCCGGTGGAGTGCCATGCCGTATGTGTCCAAAGGCATGGCCACGTTCTGCAGCGGCTTGCGGCCAGATTGGATCAAACGGGCAGGGTGGCTGCCGCTTCGTCGTTGGCCAGCAGGCCATAGACGGCCGAGTCCGAAAGCTCGCCCTGGATGCGCCAGCGCTGGCGCAGCACCCCCTCGCGGTGGAAGCCGAGGCGGTCAAGCACATGTGCCGAGGGTACGTTGCGTGGATCGATCTCGGCTTCGATGCGGTGCAGGTGCAGGGTGTGGAACAGATAGCCCAGCATCTGCTGCAGGGCCTCATGCATGTAGCCCTGGCCCTGGCGGTCGGGCGCCAGCAGATAGCCGATCTCGGCCCGCATGGCCTCACGATCAATGGCGAATGCGACGCAGACGCCCAGCAGTGGGCCGTTGGGTGATTCGCGCAAGGCCAGCTTCAACTGGGTGCCGATCGCGTGCGCGGCAAGGTCGTCGTCGATCTGTTCGCGGGCTTCGGCCGGTCGTGTCCAGGCCGGATGGTTCCACCAGCGCATCACGTCCGGATTGGATTGCAGCGCGAACAGCGCGGCCGCGTCGTCACGGCGGATCGGGCTCAGCACCAACCGCGCGCTGTGCAGCGGCAGGGCGGGAAACAGCAGCGAGTGGCTGGCCAATACGATGGTCCACACGGGTGGACGCGCATTATGCCGCCGCCGGGTTTGCCGATGGCGGCGTAATGCCAAGGGCGCATGAGCCGGTAATGGCGGCCGCTGGCCGGCAGTCGAGGTTGCCGGCCAGCGGCCGGCACTACCGGGCAACCGGGTCAGAGCCCTTTGCCAGGCAAAGGGATCCGACCCCGTGCCGGGATCAGACCTCCAGCGAGGCCAGATCGCCCTTGCTCTCCAGCCAGCCCTTGCGGTCGGAGGCGCGCTTCTTGGCCAGCAGCATGTCCATCAGCGAGCTTGTCTGCTCGCGATCGTCCACGGTCAGCTGCACCAGGCGGCGCGTATCCGGGTGGATGGTCGATTCGCGCAGCTGCGGCGGATTCATCTCGCCCAGGCCCTTGAAGCGGGTGACGTTGATGGCGCCCTTGATCTTCTCGCGTTCGATCTTGTCCAGCATCGAGCGCTTTTCTTCCTCGTCCAGGGCGTAGAACACCTGCTTGCCCACGTCGATGCGGAACAGCGGCGGCATCGCCACGAACACGTGGCCGGCATCGACCAGCGCCGGGAAGTGCTTCAGGAACAGTGCGGTCAGCAGCGTTGCGATGTGCAGGCCGTCGGAGTCCGCGTCGGCCAGGATGATGACCTTGCCGTAACGCAGGCCGCTGATGTCGTCCTTGCCGGGGTCGCAGCCGATGGCGATGGCCAGGTTGTGTACTTCCTCCGAGGCCAGCACGCTGTTGGATGAGACTTCCCAGGTGTTCAGGATCTTGCCGCGCAACGGCATGATGGCCTGGAAGTCCTTGTCGCGGGCCTGCTTGGCGCTGCCCCCTGCCGAGTCGCCTTCCACCAGGAACAGCTCGGTACGCGACAGGTCCTGGCTGATGCAGTCGGCCAGCTTGCCGGGCAGGGCCGGGCCCTGGGTGACCTTCTTGCGGACGACCAGCTTCTCGGTCTTCAGGCGTGCGCTGGCGCGCTCGATGGCGATCTGCGCGATCTTTTCGCCCAGCTCCACGTTCTGGTTCAACAGCAGGCTGAAGGCATCGTGGGCCGCGCCTTCAACGAAACCGGCCGCCTGGCGCGAGGACAGGCGTTCCTTGGTCTGGCCACTGAACTGCGGGTCGGTCATCTTCAGCGAGAGCACGAACGACACGCGGTCCCACACGTCTTCCGGGGCCAGCTTGACGCCGCGCGGCAGCAGGTTGCGGAAGTCGCAGAACTCGCGCAGCGCCTCGGTCAGGCCGGTACGCAGGCCGTTGACGTGGGTGCCGTGCTGGGCGGTGGGAATCAGGTTGACGTAGCTTTCCTGCACCAGCTCGCCTTCCGGCAGCCAGGCCACGGCCCAGTCCACCACCTCGGTGTCCTTCTTCAGGTTGCCGACGAACAGGTCGGCCGGCAGCGATTCGCGTTCGCCCAGTTCCAGCTTCAGGTAATCGCGCAGGCCGTCCTCGTAGTACCAGGTGTCGACTTCACCGGTGGCCTCATCGGTCAGCTTGACCGTCAGGCCCGGGCACAGCACGGCCTTGGCGCGCAGCAGGTGCTTCAGCGCGCGCACCGCGAACTTGGGCGTGTCGAAGTATTTCGGGTCAGGCCAGAAGCGCACGCGGGTGCCGGTGTTCTTCTTGCCGACGCTGCCGACCACTTCCAGCGGCGTGGCGCGGTCGCCGTTGCGGAAGGTGATGCGGTGCTCGGCACCTTCGCGCTTGATGTGCACTTCCACCAGGGTCGACAGCGCATTGACCACGCTGACGCCGACGCCGTGCAGACCGCCGGAGAAGGTGTAATTGTTGTTGCTGAACTTGCCGCCCGCATGCAGGCGGGTGAGGATCAGCTCGACACCCGGGATCTTCTCTTCCGGGTGGATGTCCACCGGCATGCCGCGGCCGTCATCGCTGACCTCCACGCTGCCATCCTTGTACAGGGTGATCTCGATCGAGCGGGCGTGGCCGGCGAGGGCCTCGTCCACCGAGTTGTCGATCACTTCCTGCGCCAGGTGGTTCGGGCGCGCGGTGTCGGTATACATGCCGGGACGGCGCTTGACCGGGTCAAGGCCGGACAGGACTTCAATATCGGCGGCGTTATAGCGGGCGTTCATCTGTCTTCGAAAGCTTGGAGCGACGGGCAAGTGTGGGGTCTGGCACGGGATTTTGCACGCCTGCGGTTCAGTCTCGGCGACGCAGAGGGGGTAAAATGGCAGCCGCTGGAATCTGAATGCCGGCGACCCCCGTTGGGTCGAAACATCCAAGCCATACCGCGAGGAGGACCTCATGAAGAAGTTGCTGACCATTGCGATCCTGGCCGCTGCCGCCGTTGCAGTGCCGCTGGTGGTGGCGCAGAACGCCGGCCAGCCGGCCCCGCAACAGGGTGGCCAGGCCGACAAGGCGCAGGCCGAAGCCGATGCCAAGGCCAAGCGCCGCGCCCAGGCCAATGCCGAAATGAAGGCGCAGGGCCAGCCGGCCCCGCAGCAGGAAGAGGAAGAAGAGGCGCGGAAGAAGAAGTAATTCTTCCGCCCTCCGAAGCCCTTGCCGCAAGGGATTCGCCCCCCGACGCCCCGCCCAGCGGGGCGTTTCTTTTGGGTGACGGCCGCAACTGCCCCTTGGGTTGGCGGCCATCAATCTGTAAACTATGGCTTTCCGGGAGTAAGTGCGTGTCCACCCTTTGCGAATGGGCTGGCACGGCCATGCGTGGTCGCCAGCAATGCGGGTCGCAGGTGACGGTCGATTTGACCGGCACGGCCGCCCCGACCTCGCAGGGTGGTCCCCGTCCGGCGCCTGCCGCCGCACGGCCCAGCACCTCCCTCGCTGCCCCAGCGAACCGGAAAACCCCCTTCAAGCTCCATGCCCGCCCTCCGGGTGCGCGTGGTGCTGCCGTTTTCCATTTCCAGACAGGATGCTTGCAGCCATGACTCCCTTGATTTTCGTAACCGGCGGCGTGGTGTCCTCGCTCGGCAAAGGCATTGCCGCTGCGTCACTGGCCGCCATTCTCGAAGCCCGTGGCCTGAAGGTCACGATGATGAAGCTCGACCCGTACATCAACGTCGACCCGGGCACCATGAGCCCGTTCCAGCACGGTGAGGTCTACGTCACCGACGACGGCGCCGAGACCGACCTCGACCTGGGCCACTACGAGCGCTTCGTGCGCACCCGCCTGAGCCGCAAGAACTCGGTCACCACCGGCCGCATCTACGAGAACGTGATCCGCAAGGAGCGCCGTGGCGACTATCTGGGCGCGACCGTGCAGGTCATCCCGCACATCACCGACGAGATCCGCCGCTGCATCGATGAAGCCACCGAAGGTTACGACGTGGCGCTGGTCGAGATCGGCGGTACTGTCGGCGACATCGAGTCGCTGCCGTTCCTGGAAGCGATCCGCCAGGTGCGCACCGAGCGTGGCCCGGAGAAGGCGCTGTTCATGCACCTTACCCTGGTGCCGTACATCGGCGCCGCCGGCGAGCTGAAGACCAAGCCGACCCAGCATTCGGTGAAGGAGCTGCGCTCGATCGGCATCCAGCCGGACGTGCTGCTGTGCCGCTCCGAGCAGGCGGTGCCGGATTCGGAGCGCCGCAAGATCGCCCAGTTCACCAACGTCTCCGAGCGCGCGGTGATCAGCGTGCCGGACGTGGACGTGCTGTACCGCATTCCGTCGGGCCTGCACGCGCAGGGCCTGGACGAGATCGTGGTCAACCAGCTGAAGCTGGCCGATAAGGCCGGCCCGGTCGACCTGTCGATGTGGGAAGACGCGGTCGACGCGACCCTGCATCCGCTGGACGAAGTGACCATCGCCGTGGTTGGCAAGTACGTCGATCACCAGGATGCCTACAAGTCGGTCGGCGAAGCCCTCAAGCACGGTGGCCTGCGCCAGCGCACCAAGGTCAACCTGAAGTGGCTGGAAGCACAGGACCTGGAAGGCACCGACATGGCCGCACTGGCCGATGTCGACGGCATCCTGGTGCCGGGTGGTTTCGGTGACCGTGGTTTCGAAGGCAAGGTGCTGACCTCGAAGTTCGCCCGCGAGCAGCAGGTGCCGTACTTCGGCATCTGCTACGGCATGCAGGCGGCCGTGGTCGACTACGCGCGCAACGTGGTCGGCCTGGAAGGTGCCAACAGCACCGAGAACGACCGCCAGTCGCCGAACCCGGTGATCGGCCTGATCACCGAATGGCGCACCGCGACCGGTGACGTGGAAAAGCGCGACGACAAGAGCGACCTCGGCGGCACCATGCGCCTGGGTCTGCAGGAACAGCGCCTGAAGCCGGGCACGCTGGCCCGCGAGCTGTATGGCAAGGACGTCGTCGCCGAGCGTCACCGCCACCGTTACGAGTTCAACAACCGTTACCGCACCCAGCTGGAAGATGCCGGCCTGGTGATCGCCGGCAAGTCGATGGACGACACCCTGGTGGAAGTGGTCGAACTGCCGCGCGACGCGCACCCGTGGTTCCTGGCCTGCCAGGCGCACCCGGAATTCCTGTCCACGCCGCGTGACGGCCATCCGCTGTTCATCGGTTTCATCCGCGCCGCACGCGAGCGCAAGGCCGGCGGCAAGCTGCTTTCCGAAGCGCGCGCCTGACTTGTGAATGGGGGCTTCGGCCCCCATCCTGCATGCTTCAACCCCCAGCGCACCGGCCCGGCCGGTGCTGCGGACAACAAGGAAACGCCATGAAACTGTGTGGATTCGAGGTCGGGCTGGACCAGCCCCTGTTCCTGATCGCCGGCCCCTGCGTGATCGAGTCGATGCAGCTGCAGCTCGATACCGCCGGCAAGTTGAAGGAAGTCACCGACAAGCTCGGCGTCAACTTCATCTTCAAGTCCAGCTTCGACAAGGCCAACCGTACTTCGGGCACCGCGTTCCGTGGCCCGGGCATGGAAGAGGGCCTGAAGGTCCTGGCCGAGGTCAGGAAGCAGATCGGCGTGCCGGTGCTGACCGACGTCCACGAATACACCCCGATGGACGAAGTGGCCTCGGTGGTGGACGTGCTGCAGACCCCGGCGTTCCTGGTCCGCCAGACCGACTTCATCCGCAAGGTGTGCTCGGCCGGCAAGCCGGTCAACATCAAGAAGGGCCAGTTCCTGGCGCCGTGGGACATGAAGCCGGTCGTGGAGAAGGCCAAGGCCACCGGCAACGAGCAGATCATGGTCTGCGAACGTGGTGCCAGCTTCGGCTACAACAACCTGGTCAGCGACATGCGTTCGCTGGCGGTGATGCGCGACACCGGTTGCCCGGTGGTGTTCGACGCCACCCATTCGGTGCAGCTGCCGGGCGGGCAGGGCACCAGTTCCGGTGGCCAGCGCGAGCACGTGCCGGTGCTGGCCCGTGCCGCCGTGGCGGTGGGCATCTCCGGCCTGTTCGCCGAGACCCATCCGGATCCGTCCAAGGCGCTGTCCGATGGCCCCAATGCGTGGCCGCTGGACCAGATGGAAGCACTGCTTGAGACCTTGATGGAACTCGACGCAGTGACCAAGAAGCACGGCTTCTCGCGCTTCGCGTGAGTCGTGACCCGTGGCTGGCGCTGGAAACCCAGCGCCGCCGCCGGCACTGGGAACAGTGGCCGTGGGGCCTGATCGCACTGGGCCTGGCCGTGCTGTTCACCGTGGGCATGTTCGGGCTGGTGCTGATCGGTGCCGCGTCCGTGCGGCCGCCGGGTGATGGCAGCAGCGCACTCGATCTGCGCGCGTACTTCATTGCGCTGCTGGTGGCAGAGCTGCTCGGTGCAGTGGGATGCGTCGCTGCTGCTGCGCAGGCCTGGAGGCTGAATCGCGGCAAGGTGGCCGCCGGCCTGGCGATCATCCTGCTCTCGCTCTGGCTCGGCGCCCTGTTCTACGGAGTGCTTTGATGAATGCGACCACATCGGCGCGAGGCTGGCCCTGGGGCCTGATCGCCCTGGGGCTGTCCGTGTTGACCTGGATCGCCCTGGTGGTGGGCGTACTGGCCTTCACCGCCGGTTTCCGGCCGCCGGGGGACGGGAACAACGGCGTGCAGGCCACGCAGTGGTGGTTGCTGGGCGCACTGGTCACGATGGTGCTGTCCTTCCTGGGCAGCCCGGTGGCGATGGTGCTGGCCTGGCGACGGCGGCGTGGCCCCATCCTGGCGGCGCTTGCTGGTGCATTGCTGGTGATGCTGGTGTCGATGGTCCTGATCGTGATCGGGTCCAGCTGGGGCTGAAGCCGCCCACGCAATTTGGCAAGTGGCGGGCAGCCGGGGATAATCACGCGGCATTCGTTTTGTCGCCCCCTCTCCAGACAGGTAACCGGTCCGACCATGAGCACGATCCGCAGCATCCACGCCCGTGAAATCCTCGACAGTCGTGGCAACCCCACGCTGGAAGCCGAAGTCATCCTGGAGGACGGTTCGTTCGGTCGTGCCGCGGTTCCCTCCGGCGCCTCGACCGGCACCAAGGAAGCGGTCGAGCTGCGTGACGGCGACAAGACCCGTTACCTGGGCAAGGGCGTGCGCAAGGCCGTCGACAACGTCAACACCACGATTGCCGCCGCGCTGAAGGGCTTTGAGGCCACCGACCAGGCCGGCCTCGACCGTCGCCTGATCGATCTCGACGGCACCGAGAACAAGGGCCGCCTGGGCGCCAACGCACTGCTGGGTGTTTCGATGGCCGCTGCGCACGCCGCCGCCGCATCGAACAAGCAGGCGCTGTGGCAGTACCTGGCCGCCAGGACCGGCGTGACCCCGTCGCTGCCGGTGCCGATGATGAACATCATCAACGGCGGCGCGCACGCCGACAACAACGTCGACTTCCAGGAATTCATGGTGTTGCCGGTCGGCTTCACCTCGTTCTCCGAAGCGCTGCGTGCCGGTACCGAAATCTTCCATTCGCTGAAGTCGGTGCTGAAGGGCCACGGCCTGAGCACGGCGGTCGGCGACGAAGGCGGCTTTGCTCCGGACTTCCGCAGCAACGTCGAAGCGCTGGACACCATCCTTGAAGCGATCGGCAAGGCCGGCTACACCGCCGGTGAAGACGTGCTGCTGGGCCTGGACGTCGCCTCCAGCGAATTCTTCGAGAACGGCAAGTACAACCTGGTCGGCGAGAACAAGCGCCTGACCTCCGAGCAGTTCGTCGACTTCCTCGCCGACTGGGCCGCGCAGTACCCGATCATCACGATCGAAGACGGCCTGGCCGAGAACGACTGGGCTGGCTGGAAGCTGCTGACCGATCGCATCGGCAAGAAGGTGCAGCTGGTCGGTGACGACCTGTTCGTGACCAACCCGAAGATCTTCCAGGAAGGCATCGACTCGGGCACCGCCAACGCGATCCTGATCAAGGTCAACCAGATCGGCACCCTGAGCGAAACCCTGGAAGCGATCGCCATGGCCGACCGCGCCGGTTATGCCGCGGTGGTCTCGCACCGTTCGGGCGAAACCGAAGACACCACCATCGCCGACATCGCAGTGGCTACCACCGCCACCCAGATCAAGACCGGTTCGCTGTGCCGCAGCGATCGCGTGGCCAAGTACAACCAGCTGCTGCGCATCGAGGAAGCCCTCGGCGCCGGCGCGCGTTACGCCGGTCGTGACGCGTTCGTTTCGCTGAAGCGCTGAGCCGATGCGCGACTGGCGCTGGATGCTGCTGGTGCTGGCCCTGCTGCTGGGCTGGCTGCAGTACCGCTTCTGGTTCGGTCCGGGCAATTCGGGCGAAGTGATGATGCTCGAAGCCCAGGTCGCCAACCAGGAGCGGGACAATGAGGGTCTGCAGCAGCGCAACGACGCGCTCGCTGCCGAAGTGAAGGACCTCAAGGAAGGCCAGTCCGCCATCGAGGAGCGCGCACGCAGCGAGCTGGGCATGATCAAGCCCGGCGAGAAGTTCTATCGTGTGGTCGAGGATGCGCCGGTCCACCCGGCGCAGCCTGCGGCAGGTGTCAGTGCGCAGGTTGGCGACCACCCGGCGGACGTGCCATGAGTGCGGCCATCTGGGTCGTGGTTCCGGCTGCGGGCCGTGGCACCCGCTTCGGCGCGCCGTTGCCCAAGCAATACCTGCAGGCAGGGGGACAGATCCTGCTTGCCCATACCCTGGACGCCCTGCTGGCGCACCCGGCCGTGGCCGGGGCGATGGTGGTGATCGGCCAGGACGACGCCGACTGGCCCGGCTGGAACGAGTGGGCGGGCAAGCCGGTGCTGACCTGCATCGGTGGCGCGACCCGTGCCGCTTCGGTGCTGGCTGGCCTGCAGGCGCTGCCGGAGACGGTGCGCGCTGATGAGTTCGTACTGGTCCACGATGCCGCGCGGCCGAACCTGTCGCCGGCCGATCTCGGCCGCCTGCTTGAAGTCGGTCGTACCGACCCGGTGGGGGCGATCCTGGCCGCACCGGTACGTGACACGCTCAAGCGTGCAGGCGACGACGGTGGCATCGATGGCACCGAGCCGCGTGAGCGCCTCTGGCGTGCACTGACCCCGCAGCTGTTCCGCCGCCATCAGCTCAGCCGCGCGCTGTCCGACGCCGCTGCCGCCGGTGTTGAAGTCACCGACGAGGCGATGGCCATGGAGCGCCAGGGCCAGCGCCCGCTGCTGGTGGAAGGCAGCGAGGACAACTTCAAGGTCACCACCCCGGCCGATCTGGACCGGTTCGAATTCGTACTTTCCCGCCGCGCCGGCTGACCGCCCGCGTGGCCCTGCTGCAAGGGTTGCATCCATGAGCACCGCACCGTTCCCGCCCGTCCGCATCGGCCAGGGCTACGACGTCCATGCCTTCGGCGAAGGCGATCACATCATGCTTGGCGGCGTGAACGTTCCACACAGCTGTGGCGTGCTTGCGCACAGCGATGGCGACGTGATCCTGCACGCCTTGTGCGATGCGATGCTCGGTGCGCTTGCGCTGGGCGACATCGGCCAGCATTTCCCACCCAGTGACGACCGCTGGAAGGGCGCCGACAGCAGCGACTTCGTGCGTCATTGCGACAGCCTGCTGCGCGAGCGCGGCTGGCGCGTCGGCAACACCGACATCACCGTGATCTGCGAGCGGCCGAAGGTTGGCCCGCATGCGCTGGCGATGCGTGAGCGCATCGGCGGCCTGCTGCAGTTGCCGCTGGATGCGGTCAGCGTCAAGGCCACCACCTCGGAAAAGCTGGGCTTCACCGGCCGTGGTGAAGGCATTGCCGCACAGGCGGTCGTGTTGCTGGTGGCGGCATGATTCCGCTGCCGTTGGCATTTGGTGCGCCGTTGTTGACGGCGCGCATCCGCACCACGCCAGACGATTTCCAGGTTGACGAGCTGCCGGCCTTCGAGGCCACCGGCGAAGGCGAGCACCTGTTGCTGCACATCCGAAAGCGCGGTGCCAACACCGTGCATGTGGCCAAGGTGCTGGCCAAGTGGGCGGGCCTGCCGGAAATGGCGGTGAGTTACGCCGGCATGAAAGACCGCCACGCGGTCACCACCCAGCGTTTCAGCGTGCACCTGCCCAAGCGCATTGCGCCGGACTTGGCCGAGCTGGCCAGTGACGAGATCGAAGTGCTCGAAGCGACCTGGCACAACCGCAAGCTGCAGCGTGGCGCACTGGCCGGCAACCGCTTCAAGCTGGTCCTGCGCGAGGTGCAGGGCGATGCCGCAGCGATCAGCGAACGCCTGCAGCAGATTGCCGGGCGCGGCCTGCCGAACTGGTTTGGCGAGCAGCGCTTTGGCCGCGACGGCGGCAACGTGCCGGCGGCACTGGCGATGTTCGGTGGCCGCCGCATGCGCAAGGACCAGCGTTCACTGCTGCTGTCTGCCGCCCGATCGGCGCTGTTCAACCGCGTGCTGGCTGCGCGCGTGGAGCAGGGCAACTGGGATCAGCCACTGGACGGCGAGGTGTGGATGCTGGACGGCAGCCGCAGCGTGTTCGGCCCGGAGCCGTACACCGACGTGCTGGCCGAGCGCCTCGCGCGGTTCGACATCCATCCCAGCGCACCGCTGTGGGGCGAAGGCGAGCTGCGCAGCACCGAAGCGGCACGCGAGCTGGAGCTGGCCGCGCTCGACGACGAGGAATCGAAGGCACTGCGGGCCGGCCTGGAAGACGCGCGCCTGAAGCAGGAGCGCCGCGCGCTGCGCCTGCGCCCCGCGTTGTTGCAGCACCAGTGGCTGGGCGATGACGTGCTGGAGCTATCGTTCGCGCTGCCGCCGGGCTGCTACGCCACCGCCGTGCTGCACGAGCTCGGCCCGGTCGAAGACGCCTCGCAGGCCTGAGCAGGGCGCGCGGTAGAGTCGACTGTCAGTCGACTTGCGCGCGCAGCGCGGGGTATTCGCTTGCCGCTGGAAGAGCAGTCGACTGACAGTCGACTCTACCTGGACTCATGGCGTCCCCTTTTTTCAGCGCCGCGCCAGCAGCACCAGCACCGCGCCGGTGCCGCCTTGCCCGGTCGGCGCCGAATGGAATGCCAGTACGTCGTTGCGCAGCCGCAGCAGGCGGTCGACCAGGTTCTTCAGTACCGGTGCACCGCCGTCGGACTGCAATCCCTTGCCGTGGATGATGCGCACGCAGCCATACTCGTGTGCATGCGCTTCCAGCAGGAACTGGCGCAGCAGCGTCTCCGCCTGCGCGGCGGTGGCGCCATGCAGGTCCAGTTCGTCCTGCACCGAATACTGGCCACGCTTGAGGCGCTGGAACAGGCGAGGTGGCAGGTTGTCGCGGCGATAGCTGGCCACGTCGCCGGCTTCCAGTGGCGTGCTGTCGCGCAGCAGCCGGGCGAACTCGCCGGCGGCTTCGGCCTCGTCACGTTCGGCCATGCGCGCGCGCGGCTTCGGCCGGGGCGCAGCCGGTGCCGGCTCGGCATCCTTGCGCAGCGGCGTCACTTCGCCGATGGCCGCGCGGAACAACGCGGCCGGATCTTCGTCTTCAGGGTGCGACATGCGCACAGGGTAAACCGCTGGCGCAGGTCTGCCTATGACGGTTCGATGTCGGCCGTGACCGCCGGCAGGGTAGGACCGGCGGCTCGCATGCGGCACAATAGACGATGCCCTTGCAGGGTCGACGGCTTCCGCAGGGGAGTACGACGGTCCCGCCCACACTGCACGGTGATGGAATCGAATTCTTGGAAAATCAAGCGGTTAAATCGAAGATGCGAATCCTGGTCAGTAACGACGATGGCGTCGACGCCGCAGGCATCCGGATGCTTGCTTCGGTGCTGCGTGAGGCCGGTCACGAAGTCACGGTGGTCGCGCCCGACCGCGATCGCTCCGGCGCCAGCAATTCGCTGACCCTGGACCTGCCGATCCGCCTCAAGCGCATCGACCATTACACCGTCTCGGTGGCCGGTACCCCGACCGACTGCGTGCACCTGGCGCTGACCGGGCTGCTCGAGTTCGAACCCGACATTGTCGTGTCCGGCATCAACAACGCCGCCAATCTCGGCGATGACGTGATCTATTCCGGCACCGTCTCGGCGGCGATGGAAGGTCGCTTCCTCGGCCTGCCGGCGGTGGCGGTCTCGCTGGTTACCCGCAACCACGATCCGAAACACTTCGAGACCGCCGCGCGCGCTGCGGTGGAGATCGTCGCCCGGCTCAAGGCCGATCCGTTGCCGGCTGACACCATCCTCAACGTCAACGTGCCGGACCTGCCGTGGAACGAGGTCAAGGGCTTCGAGGTCACCCGCCTGGGCAACCGCCATCGTGCAGAAGGCTGCATCGCGCAGAAGGACCCACGCGGCAACGAGGTGTACTGGATCGGCCCGGCCGGTCGTGAGCAGGACTCCGGCCCCGGCACCGACTTCCACGCGGTGCGCACCGGGCATATCTCGATCACCCCGATCCAGGTCGACCTGACCCGCTACCAGGCACTGGAGAAAGTGGCCAGCTGGGTCGGCGGCCTCAGCGCCGCGCTGGACCAGCCGGCATGAGTCCACGCCTGCGCCTGCAACCGGAAGCCGTCGGCATCGGCATGACCTCGCAGCGTGTGCGCGACCGCCTGGTCGATCGCCTGCGCGAGGCTGGCATCGTCGACGAGTCGACCTTGAATGCGATCCGGGTGGTGCCACGTCATCTGTTCATCGACGAAGCGCTTGCGTCACGCGCCTACGAAGACACCGCCCTGCCGATCGGCCACGGCCAGACCATCTCGCAGCCCTGGGTGGTGGCGCGCATGACCGAAGCCGTGCTGCAGGTCTCGCCGAAGAAAGTGCTGGAAGTCGGTACCGGCTCCGGCTACCAGGCCGCCGTGCTCGGCGCGCTGGGCCTGGAGATCTACACCGTCGAACGCATCGGCGACCTGCTGCGACAGGCGCGCAAGCGCTTCCGTGCGCTGGGCATGAATATCCGCACCAAGCATGATGATGGCCGCGCGGGCTGGGCCGAGCACGGCCCGTTCGATGCCATCGTCGTCACCGCCGCGGCGCCTGCACTGGTCGATGAACTGGTCGGGCAGCTGGCCGAGGGCGGCCGCCTGGTGGCGCCGGTCGGCGGGCCGGGTGGGCAGTCGCTGGTGCAGCTGGACCGCAGGGCTGACGGCAGCATCGAACAACGCGTGCTTGCGCCGGTCACCTTCGTGCCGCTGCTGTCCGGCATGCTCGACTAATCCACGGAGCAGGGTTGCATGAAGATTTTCGGGCCGCTGTACGAGCGGGCGATGAAGTGGGCGGCGCACGAACGCGCGCCGACCTACCTGACGGTGTTGAGCTTCTTCGAGGCGATCATCTTTCCGGTGATGCCGGAAGTGATGCTGGCGCCGATGTGCGTGGCCCAGCCGAAACGCGGCTGGTGGTTCGCCACCCTCAGCCTGGCCGGCTCGATGGTCGGCGCGCTGATTGGCTATGCATTGGGTCATTACGCCTTCGAAGCGATCAAGCCGTTGTTCGAAGCACTGGGCATGCTGCCGGCCATCGAGCAGGGCATCACCACCGTGCAGGCCAAGATGGCCGAGTCGCCGTGGGCGGTGTTCACCTTCCTGGTGCTGGGCGGCTTCATGCCCATCCCGATGAAGGTCTTCACGTGGGCATCGGGTATCGTCGGCGTGCCGATGCCGCAGTACCTGTTGAGCATGCTGATCGGTCGCGGCAAGCGCGTGTTCGTGCTGGCTGCGGTCATCCGTATCGGTGGTGCGCGTGCTGAAGCGGCACTGCGTCGCTGGATTGAACCGCTGGGCTGGATCGCCACCGCGTTGGTGGTGGTGCTGATCGCCTGGCTTGTATGGAGGTCGAAGTTCGCATGAATCCTGATCGTCTGAGCAAGGGAGTGCGCATCGGCGCGCTGGCGTTGCTGGTTTCCACCCTGGCCGCCTGCGGCACCGCAACCGTGGTTCGTCCTGGTGGTGGCAGCACCGGTGGCGGTGTGACCACGCCGAAGACCTCGGTGCCCAAGCCCGGGCAGACCGTGGTGGTGCGCAAGGGCGATACCATCTATGCGCTGGCCCGCATCCATGACATCACCCCGGCCGACCTGATTGCCTGGAACAGCCTGGACAACCCCTCGACCATCCATCCCGGGCAGGTGATCCGACTGTATCCGGCCGGTGCCAGCGGCGGCCGCGCGCCGACCACGGTGGTCACCCCGCCGCGCTCGGGTGGCAGCAGCGGCGGCAGCACCACATCGGCCCCGGCCCCGGCGCCGGTGGGTCCGGTGAAGAGCAACATCGCCTGGCGCTGGCCGGCCGATGGCGCGATCGTCGGCCGCTACGTGGCCGGTGACGCGACCAAGCAGGGCGTGGACATCGCCGGAACCAGCGGCCAGCCGGTCAAGGCCACCGCCAACGGTGTGGTGGTGTACTCCGGCGCCGGCCTGGTTGGCTACGGCGAGCTGATCATCATCAAGCACAGCGACCAGTGGCTGTCGGCCTATGGCCACAACCGCAAGCGCCTGGTGAATGAAGGGCAGAGCGTGAAGGCCGGTGAGCAGATCGCCGAGATGGGCCGCACCGGTGCGAACCGCGACATGGTCCACTTCGAGATCCGCTACAACGGCAAGCCGGTGGACCCGCAGCAATACCTGCCGGCACGCTGATCGTTGATTCGCCATCTGGGCGGATCCCCGGCCCGGCGCAGCGCGCCGGGCGTTCGCCGACGGTGCGGCCCATGGGCCGCAAACACCGCCGGCTCACCCGCTACAACGGCAAGCCGGTGGACCCGCAGCAGTACCTGCCGGCACGCTGATCGTCGATTCGCCATCTGGGCGGATCCCCGGCCCGGCGCAGCGCGCCGGGCGTTCGCCGACGGTGCGGCCCATGGGCCGCAAACGCCCTCGGCTCACCCGCTGTAACGGCAAGCCGGTGGACCCGCAGCAGTACCTGCCGGCGCGTTGAGTCCGTGGGGTCGGGTGGCGCCGGGCAATGCTCAGCGTTCCCGACCTGTAGCGTCGAGCCATGCTCGACTCGCTGTACGCTGGCTGCCGTGGGTGGCCATTTGCGACCATGAGTGGCGCATCTCAAGCTTCCCGGCAAGCCAGGGAAGCGGCATGCTTCAACGGAACCCGCCCCCCCCAATCCGGTGCCGCATGTCTCGCCCAACAGCCCTTTTCGTGCTGCTCATCGCGCCATTGGCGGCCGCCGCCAGCAGCGATCCACGTGACGTGGTCACCCGCCTCTACGACGTCATCCAGGCGCCGACGTCGAACGAAACGGCCATTTCCCCGCTGCTGGGTGAGGCCCTCCGCTCAGCCATCGCTGCGCAGCGTGCATATGAACAGGCCTGCACCGCACTGGCGGCGCCCGATGAAAAGCCGCACATGCTGGACCAGAGCCCGTATCTGCTGGCGCCGGATCGACCGGAAACGATATCCGTGGGAATGCCCGGATCGAGCGGTGACGCCACCTGGATCCATGTCGACATGGCCGTGGGCGACTACCGCTGGACCGACCGGGTCCTGCTGCAGCGGCAGGACCGGGACTGGAAGGTCATGGATATCCGCTGGGGGCAGGGCGGCAACCTGATTGGCCGGCTCAAGGCGTTCTCGGCATTCCGCTGCACACCTTCGGGCAGCTAGCCGGGAGCCACCCGGCGACTCGACCTCAGCCTTCCAGAATGAAGGCGGCGGCGACCTTGCGGCCTTCGCCGGCCAGGATGTTGAAGGTGCGCGCGGCGGCTGGATTGTTCATCACTTCCAGGCCGATGCCGCGTGACAGACAGGCGGCCATCACCACCGCCGGCGGGAACACCTGACGGTCACCCGTGCCGAGCACGATCAGCGCCGGATTCAGCGCCAGGATCGGCTCCAGGTCAGCCACATGCAGCGCAGTGGCGCTCACCACCGGCCATTGCGTGACCAGCTGGTCCGGGGTCAGGAAGAAACTGCTGCCCAGCGCCTGGTCATTCACCTTGGCCGAGCGGCCATCGGCGGCACGGAGGCTATAGGCGTAATCCGGCGGTTCGTGGTTCAGCTGCATGGCAGTAGGGCGATCAGCCGCGCGGCAGCACGATCTGGCGCTGTTCCTTGCTCGGGCGGTACAGCACGGCGACGTGGCCGATGCGCTGCACCAGCGCGCTTTCGGTGGCTTCGACGATCTCGCCGATCATCACGTCACGGGCGTCGCGGTCTTCAGCAGCGACCTTCACCTTGACCAGCTCGTGGCGCTCCAGCACTTCGTTCAGCTCAGCGATGAAGGCCGGGGTCACACCCTTGCCGCCGGTCTGCAGCAGGGCCTTCAGGTCGTGGGCTTGGCCGCGCAGGAAACGGGTCTGGGAGGCGGTCAGGGCGATGGACATGCAGGAAAACACGGTTGAATGGGGCGATCAGGGTATCATGAGGACCCCATCAGCCCCTATTTTCAATGGCTACCCGCAGCAAAAGCAGCCAGCGCTGGCTCAAGGAACACTTCTCCGACCCCTTCGTGAAGAAGGCCCAGGCCGAAGGCATGCGCTCGCGCGCCGCCTACAAGCTCGAAGAGCTGCTGGAACGTGACCGGTTGCTGAAGCCGCACATGGTGGTCGTCGACCTCGGTGCCGCCCCGGGCGGCTGGTCTCAGCAGGTGCGGAGACAGATCGGCGACACCGGTCGCGTGCTGGCGCTGGACATCCTGGACATGCCGCCGCTGGCCGGCGTGGAGTTCCTTCATGGTGACTTCAGGGAAGAAGCCGTCCTATCGCAGTTTGAAGCCATGCTCGGGGATCAGCCGGTAGACCTTGTGCTGTCGGACATGGCCCCCAATAAGAGTGGTGTAGGCGCGGTCGACCAGCCGCGGATGATGCACCTGGCGGAGCTGGCCCTGGATTTTGCCGACAACCACCTGAAGACCGGTGGGGCGTTCCTGATCAAGCTGTTCCAGGGTGAGGGCTTTGACGACTACGTGCGCGACATGCGCCGCCGGTACGACAAGGTCTCCATCCGCAAGCCGGAAGCGTCGCGCAAGCGCTCTCCCGAGGTGTATGCCTTGGGTCAGGGAAAACGCGCCCACATGAAGTAAGCTCGCAACGTACGCAAGTTCGACCCCAACGCAACGCCAGCACTGAGAGGAACACCGGAGCCAATGAGGATGAACGACTTGACCAAGAACCTCCTGCTATGGGTGGTCGTCGCCGTCGTGCTGATGGTGGTCTTCCAGAGCTTCTCGCCGAAGTCCTCCGGGGCCGGCGCGCAGGGCGCGTCCTACTCGCAGTTCCTGGACCAGGTGGACAGCGGCAACGTGCAGAAGGTCGCCTTTGGCGGCGACATGCGTGGCGGCACCAGCCAGCTGACCTACACCACCCGCGGTGGGCAGTCGTCCACCATCACCGCGCCGTTCGATCGTGACCTGATCAACGTGCTGCGTACCAAGAACGTGGAGATCGTGCAGGAGGAGCCGTCCAGCGGCATTTCCCTCGGCGCGATCCTGATGAATTTCCTGCCGGTCATCCTGATCATCGGCTTCTGGTTGTTCATCATGCGCCAGATGCAGGGCGGTGGCGGCGGTGCCAAGGGCGCGATGTCCTTCGGCAAGTCGCGCGCCAAGCTGCAGGGCGAAGACCAGATCAAGGTCACCTTCGCCGACGTCGCCGGCTGCGACGAGGCCAAGGAAGAAGTGGGCGAACTGGTCGACTTCCTGCGCGACCCGTCCAAGTTCACCAAGCTGGGCGGCAAGATTCCGCGCGGCGTGCTGATGGTGGGCCCGCCGGGTACCGGCAAGACGCTTCTGGCCAAGGCCATCGCCGGCGAAGCCAAGGTGCCGTTCTTCTCGATCTCCGGTTCGGACTTCGTGGAAATGTTCGTCGGCGTCGGCGCCAGCCGCGTGCGTGACATGTTCGAGCAGGCCAAGAAGCACGCGCCGTGCATCATCTTCATCGACGAAATCGACGCCGTCGGCCGCCACCGTGGCGCCGGCCTGGGCGGCGGTCACGACGAGCGCGAGCAGACCCTGAACCAGCTGCTGGTCGAGATGGACGGTTTCGAGGGTGGCGAAGGCGTGATCGTGATCGCCGCGACCAACCGTCCGGACGTGCTGGACCCGGCGCTGCTGCGCCCGGGCCGTTTCGACCGCCAGGTCGTGGTCGGCCTGCCGGACGTGAAGGGCCGCGAGCACATCCTCAAGGTCCACATGCGCAAGCTGCCGCTGGCTGACGACGTCGAGCCGATGGTGATCGCGCGTGGTACCCCGGGCTTCTCCGGTGCGGACCTGGCCAACCTCTGCAACGAGGCGGCCCTGTTCGCCGCGCGCGGCAACGAGAAGGAAGTCCGCATGGACCACTTCGACCGTGCACGCGACAAGATCCTGATGGGTGCCGAGCGCCGCTCGATGGCCATGAGCGAGGACGAGAAGACCCTGACCGCGTACCACGAGGCCGGCCACGCCATCGTCGGCCGCCTGGTGCCCGAGCACGACCCGGTCTACAAGGTCACCATCATTCCGCGCGGCCGCGCGCTGGGTGTGACCATGTACCTGCCGGAAGGCGACAAGTACTCGATGAACCGCGTGGCGATCCAGTCGCAGCTGTGCTCGCTGTACGGCGGCCGCGTCGCTGAAGAGCTGATCTTCGGCGAGGACAAGGTCACCACCGGCGCCTCCAACGACATCGAGCGTGCCACCAAGATGGCCCGCAACATGGTCACCAAGTGGGGCCTGTCCGAGCAGCTCGGCCCGATCGCCTATGGCGAAGAGGACGACGAGGTGTTCCTGGGCCGTTCGGTCACCCAGCACAAGAGCGTGTCCAACGACACGGCGCGCCGGATCGACGAGGAAGTGCGCAACATCCTCGACAAGGCCTACGCCCGCACGACCCAGCTGCTGACCGAGAACATCGACAAGCTGCACGCGATGTCGCAGCTGCTGCTGCAGTACGAGACCATCGACGCGCCGCAGATCGACGCGATCATGGAAGGCCGCGATCCGCCGCCGCCGGCGGGCTGGAGCAAGTCGAACAAGGATGGCGGCAACGACAAGGGCGGCGACGCCCGTCCGCTGCCGCCGATCGCAGGCCCGGCCGAATCGCACTGACGGCCCGCTGCAGGTGACACCAGACGAGGCCGGGGCAACCCGGCTTCGTCGTTTCCGGGCCACTGGCCCATCCCGAAGAACCGATCTGACGCTGGAGCCCGCATGTCCGCCCCGAAGCCCGAACCGATTTCCCACACTGCCGAAATGGTGATCGCCACCGTGGTCGGCGTGGGTGTGGGCCTGGGGGCCGACAACCTGCTGCTGGGCTGCGTGGTGGGTATCGGGGTCGGCATCGTGCTGAGCATCGCCAAGACCCTGTACGTGGACCGCAAGCGCCGCCGCCGTTGAGGGGGTGTCGGGAGGGCTTCGCCCTGCACCCGCGGTAGTGCCGGCCGCTGGCCGGCAACCTCAACAGCAACAGCAACAGCAACAGCAACAGCGACAGCAACAGCGACAGCAACAGCAACAGCGACAGCAACAGCAACAGCGACAGCGGCATTCCGTGGTTTGGCGGGGCGGTGTGGGTTGGCAGGACACGCCGTAAACCCGTCCCTGGGGGCTCGATGGCGCCATCCATGGCGCCAACGGTCCTGCCAACCCACACCGCCCCACCTCTGACAGATTCCTGCGGCTGTTGGTAGGTGTCGACCTTGGTCGACACGGTAGATCCACGCCATGCGTGGATGCATTTCGATTCCAACTCGAAATATTCGATTCCGATGGAGATTCATCCACGCATGGCGTGGATCTACTGCAGATCGCGGAGATCTGTCGAAGGCGGGGTGGGTCCGGTTGCGGGGGCGTGAGCCGCATGGATGCGGCGACCGAGCCTTATCTGATGAAAATCTGTCAGCGTAGGTGTCGAGAGCCGGCGTGGGCCGCCGTACGAGCCTGGATCTCGACGATCGCCATGTAGCTTGGCGCCCACGCCGGAATCT